>CAYODT010000001.1:0-1243 GCA_964402875.1 uncultured bacterium
AACTCACGAAGAAAAGCATCGCCGTCCTCCTCACTCTCTAATCCACCACCTGGTGGTGACTGGGGTTCAAACATAAAGATGAGGGTGTGGTCCAACCGTTCTTGACAACCTAAGCCAGACGACGCAGGCGGCTTTCGGATATCAAAATAGTTGATCCAGAAAGACCATGTCGTGGCGATCGCCAGCTCTATATTTTATCAATTACATCTCACTCGCTAACCGAGGCCAAAGCGGCCGGTCTTACCCAAGCACTCATGATTTCTCCGGCTCTGACGCCCTGATCACCGGCTCAATCAGCGGCAACCGGATCTGGGTACTCAAGCAATGCGGCCTGGCTATGCCGCCGGTGATAGCTAAATGCTGAGACCGCGTAGGCACCTACCGATCGCGGCTATCTTCCGGAAGGTAGTGGAGCGGCCTTGGAGGGCCCGGTCAGTAGACTGGTGTCTAGGATGGACGCGTGCTGAAAACATACCCTGGGTATCGAGGTTCGGGATAAAGGTAATTCCGCAGTTCCTAGGCATTGAAGCTCTCGATGTACAGGTTTTCCTGAAGAAGTAAGCAACGGGCTAGGAAGAAACGCCAGCCCCGGAGAAAGGATTCCTCATGGAAGACGTACAAAGCCATTTCGACCAAGGCGTGCTGACCTTGACATTCAACCGGCCCCAAACACTCAATGCGCTCAACTCAGAGCTGTTGAATATGCTTGAAAAGCAGTTAAAGCAGGCCACCGATTCTACAGTGCGCGCGGTGGTGCTTACCGGCGCGGGCCGGGTGTTCTCCTCGGGTCAGGATCTAGGTGAGCTCAAGGGTAAAGGGCTCGATTTCCAAGTTCACCTCAGCCGCTACAACCGCGTGGTGCGCCTCCTGAGTACGCTCGAGAAACCCGTACTGGCCTCGGTAAACGGCGTGGCTGCAGGTGCAGGTATGTCGCTGGCTTTGGCCTCAGATCTGCGGATTGCCGGGGCTTCGGCCTACTTTGTGACTGCTTTCATGCGCATCGGTCTGGTACCCGACTCAGGTATGAGCTACACCTTACCGCGCTTGGTGGGCGAAGCTAAAGCTATGGAGCTGCTGATGCTTTCCCCCAAAGTGAGTGCTGCTGAGGCTCACGCTATGGGCCTGGTCAACCGCGTGGTCCCAGACCAGGAACTGGTTAGCCAAACCCAGGCTTTAGCCCGGCAGCTGGCCACGGGTCCTACCCGTGCCTACGGCCTGCTTAAGCGGGCCCTAAAGAAAAGCT
>CAYODT010000001.1:1343-47490 GCA_964402875.1 uncultured bacterium
GCCACGGGTCCTACCCGTGCCTACGGCCTGCTTAAGCGGGCCCTAAAGAAAAGCTCCGGCACCAGCCTGGACGAGATGCTTGACTATGAAGCTATTTTGCAAGGCATCGCCGGGAAAACCAAAGACCACCGGCAAGCGCTGCAAGCCTTCCTGGAAAAGCGTGCCCCCAGTTTCAGAGGATGCTAAGCCCTAATTAAAACCAAATGCGCTGCGCACGAGTTACGATGGAGTACCAAATCGGTTGGCTTCTTTACTTTGCTTATTATTGGGTGACTACCGAGTTGTTGTCTTCATCTGGAGGACTGTGAGCTCAGCGGGGCGTTCATTAAGTAGCTCAGCGGCAAGCTTTGGATTATATGCAGCCGCGCGGCAGGGCTTCCCCAAACGCCCGTTACCACCTATAATCGTTAAGGCGCGTCGGCTGTCCAAGTGGCAGGGGAACGTCCGCTCGGATTTATGCGGCGCGCAAATTCGTATTCACACCTCAACGTTCCCCATCAGGAGGCACATGACACAAACCATTTCGATCAAGGATCTTCTGGAAGCGGGGGTACACTTCGGTCACGAGACCAAGCGCTGGAACCCCAAAATGCGTAAGTTCATCTATGCGGAACGTAACGGTATCTTCATTATCGACCTGCAAAAGACCATGGTCGAGTTGGAGAAAGCGCGCGACTATATTCAGGATATCGCTGCGCGCGGCGGTGTGGTTCTTTACGTCAGTACTAAGAAGCAGGCTCAGGAGATCATCCAGATCGATGCGGAACGGGTGGGTATGCCCTATGTGAACCAGCGCTGGCTGGGCGGTATGTTGACCAACTTCAAGACCATCAGTGCCAGGACGCAACGGCTGGAGGAGCTCGAGCGACTTTTTGAATCGGACGAGATCAACGAGCGTCCTAAGAAAGAGCAGATCCACCTAAAGCATGAGCTAGAGCGGTTGCAGAAGTACCTCTCCGGTTTCCGACTTTTGAAGCGGCCCCCCGACATGCTTTTCGTGATTGATCCAACCAGGGAAATTATTGCCGTACGCGAGGCTCGCAAGCTGGGTATTCCGGTGGTGGCGCTGGCTGATACCGACTCCGACCCCGACCAGCTCGATGCCATCATTCCCGGCAACGATGATGCCATCCGCTCGGTACAGCTGATCACCGGCTACCTGACCGACGTGATCATTGAGGCCCGCGGCGGGGTGGAGGCCGTACCTGAGGCCGGACAGGCCGAAGCGCAGCCGCCACAAGCCATACAGGCCCAGAGCGCGCAGGTCGACGAAAATGAACCACCCAAGGAAGAGTCGGCTGCAACACAGCCCCCGGAAGAGGCATCCGGAAATCGTGAAGAAGAAGTGCAGGCATGAGCCAGCTTGAGCAAATCAAGAAACTCCGCCAGCAAAGTGGGGCCGGTATGATGGATGTTAAAAGGGCTCTGGTTGACGCCGAGTGGAATGATGATAAGGCGGTTCAGCTGTTGCGCGAGCGCGGAGCGCTCAAAGCCGCCAAGAAGGCCGAACGTGAAGCTCGTGAGGGCATCATCGGCAGCTATATCCACCATAATCAGCGAGTGGGTGTGATGCTCGAGCTCAATTCCGAAACCGATTTTGTAGCCCGCACTGAACAGTTCCAGCAATTAGCCAGGGACATCGCTATGCATATCGCCATGGCCAATCCACGCTACCTGGCCCACGAGGATGTTTCCGCCGAAGAGTTGGAGGCTGAGCGGAAGGTTTTCGTGCAGGCTGCGATCAACGAGGGGAAGCCCATACAGATTGCGGAAAAGATCGCCAGTGGGCGTATTCAGAAATTCTACCAAGAAAACGTACTGCTGGAGCAGCCCTTCGTTAAGGACGACAAGATCATTGTCGGCCAGCTCTTGGAACAGGCCATGGGGCGAATTGGTGAAAATATCGTGCTCCGGCGGTTTGTCCGCTACGAACTCGGCGCCTGAGCCCCCGCAAGCGGGGGTTTTCTTTAATCTCTATCGCCTCGAAAGCACGGTGTGTTGTGGGTTACCAAAGAGTCCTACTTAAACTATCCGGTGAGTTCCTAAGCGAACCAGGGGAACGAGGCATCTCTCCTGGTGCAACCAAACGTCTGGCAAGAGAAATCAAAAAGGCGCGGGAAACCGGTGTGGAGCTCGCTGTGGTAGTAGGTGCAGGTAACCTCTGGCGGGGTGCCCAACAGGGCGTGGGTATGGACCGCGCTACCGCCGATTACATAGGTATGTTGGCTACTACCATGAACGCCTTGGCTCTCCAAGACGGCCTGGAAAGTTTGGGCCTCCAAACTCGGGTGCAGACCGCTCTAACTATCACCCAAGTTGCCGAGCCCTACATCCGCCGGCGTGCATTGCACCACCTGGAGAAAGGGCGCGTGGTCATCTTCGGGGGCGGAACCGGCAACCCCTTTTTCTCCACAGATACCGCCGCCGCACTCAGAGGTCTGGAAATGGGTTCCGAAGTTATCTTGATGGCTAAGAATGGCGTGGATGGCGTATACACCGATGACCCTCGTGTTAACCCGGCCGCCGGGCGTTTAGCGGAGCTCAGCTACATAGATGTACTCAACCAAGGTCTTACGATTATAGATGCTACTGCGGTCAGCCTATGCATGGAAGGCAGTCTGCCCATCGTGGTATTCGACATCTTCTCGCCGGGTAATTTGGTCGGTATTATCAAGGGTGAGCGTATAGGTACACTGATTCACGCCTGAAGGAGGGCCAGATGCTGAAACCGGTTTATGCTCAAGCTGATGCTCAAATGCAAAAATCATTGGAGGCTTTCGAGCGCAGCCTAGCCACGCTACGCACCGGCCGAGCCAACCCAGCCTTGCTGTCGCACTTAAAGGTCGACTACTACGGATCGCTGCTGCCTATCAATCAGATAGGCAGCATATCCGTACCCGATGCGCGCACACTGGTAGTACAGTCTTGGGACGCCGCGATGCTGAGCGCGGTTGAGAAGGCCATCCGTGATTCGGGTCTGGGTCTCAACCCATCCAATAGGGGTGATGCGCTTTATATCGCAATTCCCGTACTCACCGAGGAAAGGCGCAAGGATATCATCAAGACCGCCCGTAGTTACGCAGAAGAGGCACGTGTGGCAGTGCGCGGCGCCCGCCGCGGCGCCCTGGACGAAATCAGAAAGCTAGAAAGGGACAAAGATATCTCTGAAGACGAGGCTAAACGCAGCCACGACGAGGTACAGAAGATTACCGACGTGTACGTTGGTAAGATCGACGTGGTGCTTGAGCTCAAGCAACACGAAATACTCGGCGAATGAGCAGGACGAAGACGGCCCTAATTCTTCGGCTTGCTACTCGCCTTGGAGAAACTGCGTGAAGACCACTGAGCCAGATTCTTCGCCCCAGACACCAGAAGACTCCCTGAGCAAGCGAGTAGTCTCTGGGGCTATCGTATTGCTCATTCTTATGGTGGTTCTCTGGGCCGGGCTTCCTTTGATTCTGCCGACTCTGGTGTTTATCCTCTGGGCTGGTACCGCCGAGTTGGAGCAGATGCTATCCAAGCGCGGTATTGCCTTAAATATTGGTCTGTTGCGCTGGGGCGGGCTTTTAATGCTGGCCTCCTCTCTACCCCACCTCCACTACGCTTGGCCTGAGATTCCCTGGCGCGAGGTCTCCACCGGATTAGTGCTAGTGGGCTCGTTCAGCTATGAACTGATCCGTGGTGCGAATATTCAGCGCTTTGCTTACAGCATGATGGCCTTCATGTATCTGCCATGGACCCTGGGGTATTTTCTTCTACTTAGGTATGCGCCCAACGATACTCTGGGCATCTGGACACTCTCGCTACCGCTCATCGCGACTTTTGCCACTGATGTGGGCGCGTTCTTTGTGGGTAAGCATTTCGGACGTCATCAGCTAGCTCCAAGTATCAGCCCCAACAAGACCGTGGAGGGTTCGATCGGTGGGATGCTCGTCTCCTTCTTGGCTCTACTACTCTATACGCAGCTGGTACACAAGGTTTTTCCCTTCGGCTTCGTAGAGCTGATAGTGGTCAGCCTATTACTCTCGGTGGCTGCACAACTCGGCGACCTGACCGAATCCATGCTCAAGCGGTACTGTGGCGTTAAAGACTCCGGCAGCTTCCTGCCCGGGCACGGAGGCCTACTGGACCGTATGGACAGCTTGCTGTTCAGCGTGCCTCTGATGTACTACTTGCTGGTACTCTTCACCTGAGGGATCAGTCAGCTCGTGGACCTCAGGCTTTGATATATAGGGAACCGGTGGACGAATTGATACATAAACCGCGCATAGTAGTGTTGGGTTCCACGGGTTCGATCGGCACGCAGACCCTGGAAGTGTGTGAGCGGTTGAACCTCACGGTAACCGGCTTAGCCGCCGGTAGCAACCTTGAACGGCTTAGCCGGCAGATCCGCAAGTTCGGACCCAAGAGAGTCTCCGCCCACCCGGGGATTCTGTCCGAACTAAGGCATCGTTTCCCTTTGCTCGAACTATCCGCCGAAGCCGGTGAGGTGGCTGAGCTACCCGCCGAGGTATATATGGCCGCTATCCCGGGCCTGGCCGGACTAACCTCTACGCGTGTGGCTGCACGACAAGGCACGCGCGTAGCCTTGGCTAACAAGGAAAGTATGGTCGCTGCGGGACCACTTTTGTGGGCCGAACTCAGGGCGCACGGCAGCGAGCTGCTGCCCGTGGACTCGGAACATTCCGCACTCTTTCAGGCCCTAGTCGGCGAGCGCAAAGAGGTGGTACAGGCATTGATCCTCACAGCCTCGGGTGGCCCCTTTCGTGAACAACCCAAAACCCTTGAGCAAGTCACACCCGAGATGGCTCTCAAGCACCCCCGTTGGCGGATGGGCAAGAAGGTCACCATAGACTCGGCCACACTTATGAATAAGGGGCTCGAGGTCCTAGAGGCTATGCAGATCTTCGAGCTTCCCCTATCACGCATCCACGTAGCCATTCACCCGCAGTCGTATATTCACGGCATGGTCCGCTTCGCCGATGGGCAGATCAAAGCGCTGCTTGGCCCAACCGATATGCGTCTGCCCATCCAGTACGCACTCACCTATCCGCAACGCTTGCCTACACCACCGGCGCAGGACCCCCTGCCTGAGGCGTTGACCTTGTATCCACCTGATATCCGGCGTTTCCCGGCACTCGAGCTGGCCTACCAAGCCGGCCGCCTAGGCGGCTTAGCACCGGCCGTGCTGGCCGCCGCCGACGAGGTAGTGGTCGGAGCCTTCCTAAACGGACAAATTACTTTTACGCAGATCCCCCGAATCATAAGCCTAGTCCTGGCAGAGGCCCCCTCCGAACCCTTATCCTGGGATATGCTACGTGAAGCTGACGCTTGGGCTCGGATTCGCGCAGCGGAGCTGATATGGGTCTAATCTGGTTCCTGCTGATCATTGGAGTCAGCATCTTTGTACACGAGCTCGGGCATTACCTGGCTGCCCGCCTACAGGGCGTCTCGGTACCTCGATTCTCTATCGGTCTGTTCGGTCCGGTCCTGCTGCGCTTTTCACTGTTCGGTACCGAGTTCCGACTTACCCCGTGGCTGCTTGGGGGCTATGCCGAGATTGAGGGCATGGGTCCGGAGATAAGCGAGGGTGAGCCACGCGTATCAAAACAGGGGTTCGCTCGGATTCGTCTGCCAGGCAAGTTGGTTATTCTCTTAGCGGGTATTCTTATGAACCTCTTACTGGGTTGGGGGTTGTTCACGGTCTACCTTGCCCATCAAGGCAAGCTGTTACCCGGTGCGCGGATTGTCGGCATAGTGCCGGACAGCCCCGCAGCCAAGCTCGGGCTTAAACCCGGCGACATCGTTTCTCGACTCGACGGTACCAAGTTAAAAACCTTTACCGACCTTGGACTCTTCAAACGGCATGCCGGTCGACACACCTTCACCATCGAGCGGAACGGAGAAGACCTGCAGCTAGGTTTCGATTGGGAGCCTTCAGAGCGAATACTTGGTGTCGAATACGCGCCTGTTCACACCGGCATGCCGGTACTCGAAGCCGCAGCAGTATCGGGGCAGCGCCTGGTATCTTTATTCCCAAACTACGTCAGATCGGTTCTACGAGGTATCGGCGATGTGCTCATCGGGCACAAGGACAGCAACATCGTGGGACCGGTCGGTATTGTCGGACTGGCCGCAGAAGCCGGCCGGCAGGGATGGGCGGCACTGGTAATGCTGACCACAGTCATCAATTTCTCGCTGGCCGTCTTCAACTTACTGCCTATCCCGGGGTTAGATGGTGGATGGGTACTACTCACGTTACTCAACACTGTATCACGTGGGCGCATAACCCCTGAGCGCCAAGCTATACTCAACTTTATCGGCCTAGCCTTCGTACTTCTACTCTTCATACTAGTCACTTTCCAGGATATCGGCAGCAGGCTGGGGGGTAGTTAGTGGACTACACTTCTTGTACGGTGCTGATCCCCGCATTCAACGAGGAAAAGAGTGTCGCCAAGGTGATCGAAGCCTGCCGGGATATGAATCTGCCGGTTGTGGTAGTTGACGACGGTTCTTCTGATCTAACCGGCGAGGTGGCCAGAGCAGCAGGGGCCGAGGTGATCCGACTGCAATCGAATCAAGGTAAAGGCTCAGCCCTTTTCGCCGGCTTAGCCAAGGTGCATACGCCTTACGTGCTGCTTCTTGACGCCGATCTGCTGGGGTTGAGCCAGGAACATTTGTATGCACTCTTGGAGCCGGTTCTTTCCGGCCGTTTGGAAATGAGTATCGGAGTGTTCCGGGAAGGCGGCTTT
Organism: uncultured bacterium; assembly: GCA_964402875.1. GTDB lineage: Bacteria > Deinococcota > Deinococci > Deinococcales > Marinithermaceae > CAYODT01. Next base: position 8,096 of record CAYODT010000001.1, read on the forward strand.
ATGACCGATTTCGGTAACCGCGCCGCCCCGCACCTAAGTGGGCAACGAGTATGCCGTAGCGAATGGCTCTTGAGCGTTCCACACTTGGCCACGGAGCGATGGCCCGAACCCGCAATCACCCGTCATCTTCGGCAGACCGGTATCCGCTGGGCCTATGTAATCCTGACAGGCCTACGGCAGATCATGAAGGAAAAAAAGCGTGGTTTCTGGGTCGGTATAGCTCACCGCGCTAATATGTACTACCATATCCTCCGGTACTGGATCAACGCTGCAAGGCGGTCAGGTTTATGATCTCCCCGCCCGGTGTTGCGTAGCGGACCACTCCCACCCCCGGCACGAAATACATATCCACTACGCTCCCACCTCCCGTATCAGTGGAAAGCGACGAGCGAACCACAAAGGCGTTGAACCTACCCACCAGGGTATTTATCCCCTCAACTTTCAATACCTGGCTGACATGCGCGATGTGGCGACCCTCGAAACCCACTTGGCTGCTCCACTGCTCACCCACCCTCAGCGGGGCGGCGGGATAGAGCTTGAGAGCCGGTTGATAGTCGATGGTGCGGCCGTTGATAATCACACCCAAGAGCCAGACCCCGCTCACGCCGTATCGTATTAGATCAGCAAAACGAACCTGTCGACCATAAAGGTGCTCGAGCTTCCATATACTGCCACTCGCCTGGCCTGCACCACGTTCCTTGACGAGGGCCTGCGTCTCACCAGAGCTGTAGGCCCAGCGAAAGCCAAGACCGTGAGGATAATAACCGGTGCTCTGGGCCAAGGCTACGCCCAGCAGCAACATGAGCAACAGTAGCCTGTGCCTCACTCCTCCCCTAGTTCATGGCCCCGTCTGGTAGCGCAAACCACCGCGTCGATCAGCGCCGATCGGGCCCCGTGTGATTCCAGGGCCTCTAGACCGTAAATGGTAGTTCCGCCGGGGCTGGCCACTTCGTCCTTGATGACGGCAGGGTGCTTCTGGCGCAACAACTCGCCGGTGGCTACCAGCAGATCGGCTGCCAAAGAAAGGGACTGCGAACGCGGAAGGCCTACACGCACTCCCCCATCCGCTAAGGCCTCAGCCAAAACCGCAAAGTAGGCAGGGGCGGAAGCGGCCATACCGGTAAAAGCGTCGAACAACCGCTCGGGCAGCCAATACACTTCCCCAACCGTTTCGAATAGACGTTCGGCAAACACGTGATCCCCAGCTTCGTGGGCCTCCCTTGGCGTATATAGGGCTGTAGAGCTGTGTCTGATCACCGCAGCCAGATTGGGCATAGCCCGTACCACTCGTCGTGTACCTAGGCGTTGACCAAGTACAGCAGTGGATACACCGGCCATGATCGAGATATACCCGCTACCCGGGTGTGCGATACTCGGAGCCATCTCGGGAAAATCCCTAGGTTGCAAGGCAATCAGTACCCGCTCGGCTTCAGAAGTATCCTCGGCCTTAAGAGCTCGCACCCCATATTGCTCGGCGTAGGTCCAGGTTCGCTCGGCACTCGAAGCAAGTACTCCGATCTCGTCTGAGGCCAGTAGTCGAGCCGCCAAGATGCCTTCTAATACGCTGCGCCCCATCTTGCCTACCCCAATAAAGGCCAATTTCATGCCGACCAGTCTAGCACGAAGCGCTAGGAAGTAACGATCCACAAGGCTCCGTATACAAAACCCGGTCGATCCTCACATACAGGTATGGGAAACTCAGTGTAGCTACCCAGGACCCCACCTCTCCTTACGGCGAAAATGCAGCCTTGACGCCCTGTCATGCCTTTGCTAGGCTGTGTGGGCCTGGAGAGGTGCCCGAGTGGCTGATGGGGCACGCCTGGAAAGCGTGTAGATGGGGTGACTTGTCTCGCGGGTTCGAATCCCGCCCTCTCCGCCAGGTATAGGACCGCTGGGTAGGTATACGAACCCGGCGGCTTTCTTTGGATTTTGCACTGGTGTGAATCGGAGCTATCAGCAATCTCCACGAGCGAACCTGCTCTACCCATGCCCTATAGCCCCGGTCGTAAGCCAGCTCCTATATAACCTCGCCGAGGCAAGGGGGGCATTGATACCGCAGATCACCAGGGACCTGCGACCTCGCTCCTATGCATCAAGGCTTCCGCTCCACTAGCTCACATAAACTCGACAGAGTAGTCACAGATCGGCTCCTGGAGCCAGGCTTCGTCGGTCCAATCACTCACTAGGCTCTCCGGTTCACGGCAATTGGGTCTGGGATTTAATTACCTAGCTTCACTCCTACCATCGCACCCTTAAAGCTAGGCCACATCCAGCTCAGGGGAAACAGTGCCAGTCTCTATAGGCTCTAATTGCTGTGCGAGCTTAACTCGTCGAAGTATACCTGGTATGCCGCATCGAGAATCTCGATCAGAAGACCCGGCTCATGGATAGCCGCAGCGGGTACATACACGCCCGGCACTGGATTCGGATTGGCATTGACATGAATCGCATAGTAGTCCCCGTATAAGGCCAAACGCACCTCGGCCACCTCGTGGCTGGCTACCCAGGCCTGCACTGCCTCGCGAACCTGCGCGGACACTCCTTCGGTAGCCTCGCTAGCGGAAAAACGCATGGATTTCAGTTCCATCTCTAAATCCTCCGTGGTTATTCGCTCAAGTTGAACTCAGCTTAATACACTGCAGACGTAACACTCGGCGGCCATCTTGGCACTTTGGATAAATTCGGGGCTTCTTCCGTAACGTACACCCCGGCAAAAAGGTCTACCACAGCATTGGCTCGCAGCCTCATTTTAGGCATGAACTCGATCTCCCCTACCCCGCTCATCCGCAACCGGTCATACACCACCCCAGACCTACCCTATGCTTTCATCGTTCCAAGGCCACTACCCCCCCGGGTCCGGCCAAGAAAGCGCGCTCAGTCATGCCTAAGAACAACCCCGTCTCCAGGACTCCGGGGATGGCTCTCAACTCCACGGCCAATGCATGCGGGTCACCAAGGAAGGCGAAGCGAACATCAGCAATCATGTGACCGTTATCGCTATATACAAGTGCGCCATCTTTCCGCCGCAAGCTTGGGTCACCGCCGAGGGTCCGCACTGCCGCCAAGGTAGATTTGAAGCCGAAGGGTTCGACTTCAAGCGGTAAGGGGAACTTTTCGCCTAAGCCACGCACCTGCTTGCTGTAATCAGCCACCACCACGAAGCGCTCCGCTGAGGAAGCCACAATCTTCTCGCGTAAGAGTGCGCCACCTAAGCCCTTGATCAGATCCAGCCCCGGCGCAACCTCGTCGGCCCCGTCAATAGCCAAATCTAAGGCCTCCTCATTCAACTCGACCAGCTGAATACCTACATCTCTGGCCAACTCTGCGGTTATCTCAGAAGTGGGTACCGCTCTGATGTCGGATAGCTCGCCCTCGCGCAACCTGCGCCCCACCTCGAGCGTCACATAGCGCGCGGTAGAACCGGTACCTAAGCCAATAGTCATACCCGTTTCGACCAGCGCTGCCGCCGCTCTACCGGCAGCCTCTTTATAGCGTTCCAGGTTCATGTTCCCCCCGCCAATCCCTTAAGTGCCGTGGCTACATCCGCCGCGTGAGTATCCGTTTTGACCTTCTTCCATATCCCGGCCACACGCCCCTTGGGGCCAATCAGAAAGGTTTGACGCAGGGTGCCCTCGTGGACCTTACCGTACATATTCTTCTTGCCCCAAGCGCCGTAGGCACGAATTACAGTGCTATCGGGGTCGGAAAGCAGCGAAAAATTCAGGGCATGCCTCTTGGAAAAGCGTCCATGACTTTCGATATCATCTTTGGAAACACCCAACACTACGGCTCCCAGCGCATGTAGTTCGCTCAGACCGTCTCGGAAGCTGCAGGCTTCCTTGGTACATCCCGAGGTACCGTCCTTGGGGTAGAAGTAGAGCACCACCCAGCGCCCCAAATAATCACTCAAGCGGTGACGCTTACCCGTTTGGTCGGGTAGGTCGAACGCATATGCCCCCTGATCCGCTTTAATCATTCGTACCTCCTTCAGAACTTATAACCAAATTGCCGCAAGAGCGCCCTGCGCTCCGCGACATCCTCCGAATTCTCAACACCTAGCGGCGAGAAACCGTCAAGTACGCCGAGAACACCGCGTTGCCGGCCCTCTTCAGCTACCACTACCGAGAGTGGATTGGCCGTGGCTGCAAAGATCCGCACCACCTCGGGGCAGGTCTTGACCGCGTGTAACACATTCAACGGGAAGAAGCCCTCCCCCAGCATGATCACGAAAAAGTGTCCGGACGCCACCGCCGCCGCCGCCTCTCTGGCCAGACCGATGAGTTCCTCATCTGTCCCACTGGTACGTATTAATCGCTTCTGTGAGGCTTCTGAGAAGGCCAGCCCAAAGCGAATGCCTGGTACCGCATTCATCATGGCCTCATACAGATCTTCCACTGTCTTGATAAAGTGCGCCTGTCCTAGGATAACATTCTGGTCTTCCGGTTTCTCAATCAACACCAACTTCAGTTCCATAGCCCCGATTGTAAATCCGCCCAGGTCCGAGCGGATCCGGCCATCCTGGCAGAGCGGGTGCTGGAACAACCTGGAACAGCACTGATGCTCCTAGATATGAGAACAGCCGAACTTAGCTACTACAATATTAATGATCCCCAGGAAACCCGGCAAGGCCCATGTTGTTCGCAGTCGGCCGTACACGTCTGCACACGGATTCGACCTCAGCTAGATGAGCAACACACCGTCCAAGAGCAGGGGGCACGACATCCTGTGTATCCTTGGTTCGCTACACACCCCTTGCCGCCAGGATAGGACCGGCGGTACAGAGTCCTCCACAGCAATCAGCGTAATCCGGCTGGCAACCGTCCACTTACTGCACCAGATTTATGAGCCGGGCTACGTTGGCGGCGGGGGTTCACGCGAGTCCTCCACAGGGAGGATTACTACGTGCTGCTGTAGCTCGATGCGGCGCACACAGCAGGTGTAGCATACAAGCATGGATCTTCTGGACAAGGCCACCCGTGGCGAGCGGCTTATCCAAGGCGAGATAGAGGCACTCTACAATCTGCCACTCCCCGACTTGGCGGCCGCGGCCCACCAAGTGCGGGTGGTCAAGACCAACCCCAACGTAGTGACATATCTAATTGACCGGAACATCAATTACTCCAACCTGTGCATCATCGGTTGTAATTTCTGCGCATTCTACCGGACCAGCCGTCAGAACGACGCCTATGTGCTTAGTTACGAGGAGGTGTCCGAAAAAGTCCGTGAGCTCGAATCGGTAGGGGGACGGCGGATTCTGATGCAGGGGGGGGTTAACCCCGATCTGCCCTTCGACTGGTATCTGGACCTGCTACGCTTCTTGAAGTCAGTACACCCCGGCGTACGTATCGATGCTTTTTCGCCCGAGGAAATTCTAGGGCTCGAGCGGCTCACTAAGAGGCCTGCCCAGGCATTGCTCGAGCAGCTCAAGGCTGCGGGCCTGGACGGCTTGCCGGGAGCTGGCGGAGAAATCCTGGTGGACGAAGTCCGTCATCGCGCTTCACCCGCCCGTATTGGTGCTGAGGACTGGTTCCGTATCCTCGACGTGGCCCAGCGCTTAGGCTTGTATACCTTAGCCAGCATGGTAATCGGCTTTGGAGAAAGCTACGCTCAGCGCGCTTTACATCTCAGCCGTATCCGCGCCCAACAAGACAAGGCTAAGGCCCGTGGCGATACAGGCTTCAGCGCCTTCGCTATGTGGACCCTGCAGACCGAGCACACCCGCTTGAAGGGCAAAGTACCTGGAGCCACCGCACACGAGTACCTCCAGCAGGTGGCAGTCGCTCGGCTGGCGCTAGATAACATAGAAAACCAGCAGGCTTCCTGGCCTACCCTGGGTTTCAAAGTGGCACAAACCGCTTTGTACTATGGTGCCAACGACTTCGGCAGCACCATGCTGGAAGAGAAGGTAGTCTCGGCTGCTTCCGGCCATAAGCGCACCCACGCCACCGAGCGGGAGATCGTGCGGGAGATCGTCGAGGCAGGCTTTATACCTGCAGTACGGGACGTCTTCTACAACATCGAGCGCTTCGTAGACCCGGAGGCGGTATTGAGCCAGGCTCGGCCTCAGAATCTACCGGCCAGCTAAGCCACCTCTAGCCTCTCATGCTGCATATAGACCTTCCTACCCGCCTCTGGACAGCCGATGTGGTGTATAGCGGCTTTGGCACGCCGATGGAGCATGGGGGCGTAGCAGTAGTCGGTGAACACGTGGTAGCCAGCGGTCCGCTAAATGAGCTGCAGCGCAGTTATCCGGCGGCGGTATTGGAACCCAAGGGCCGTTTTCTAAGCATTCCAACGGTCAATGCACATACGCACCTCGATCTAAGTGAGCTCCAAACCTTCCGGGGCTCCTACACAGCCTTCATCCGCTACGTGATCAAGAGTGGACGTAGTGGCTTACGTGGACTCCCCGGCGCCAGAAACGGCATGGTGGAACTGCTAAGTACCGGCGTGAGTGCGGTAGGTGACATCGTGGCCAATGAAGCGGTCATGGACTGGTGGATGCACGAAGCACCGATGCGGGGCGTGGCCTACTGGGAAGTGATCGAACCCGACCCGACCAAAGCCAGAGATGTGTTCCGGGAAACACGGCGCAAACTGCTGAGGTGGAGAAAGCTCGAACATCTGAATAAAGTGCGTGTAGGGATCAGCCCACACGCTACATATACTGTGAGTGCACCGCTATTCAAACTGCTTTTCGAGCTGGCCAAATTAGAGGGCTATCCTATGCAGATCCACGTGGCGGAAAGTCCCGCCGAGCGGACCTACTTCTTGGAGGGGAGCGGACCGCTTAGACAGCTCATGGATCGTGAGCCCGAGCACATGGGCCAAAGCCCAGTATCCTACCTGGCCGAGCTAGGAGTACTTTCGGCCCGGCCCACACTGGTCCATGCCGTGCAGGTGGACAAAAACGATGTGCGCACTATTGCACAATCAGGCTGTATTGTAGTGAGCTGCCCTCGCTCCAATGTAGGGCTCGAGGTAGGTCGTTTGCCTTGGCCCCTTTATGCCCGTGAGGGTGTGGAGGTAGCCTTGGGAACTGACGCTCGCGCCAGCGTTCCCAACCTGGACATCAAGACCGAGATGGAAGCCGCCCTAGCAGCCGGCGCCAGCTCCAAACAGGTTCTGCGGGCGGCCACGCGCGGCGGGTACAGGGCTCTTGCCATGCCCACCCCACATCTAAGCCGTGGAGTTCCTATCAGCCAGGTACAATTCTGGTGACGTAGCGCGTATATATTGGCCGGCTCATTTTTTACGACACTTCGGCAGGCAGCTTGGCCGCCACGCTACCTACCGGTTTTTGTCGTGTCTGCTTATCTTCACTCAAAACCAGTCTCTAAGTAGCATCAGATACCGGGGAAAAGCAGGGAACGATATTCAACCCCGATGGTCCCGGTGACATATGCACCATTCTCGGTCCGTACACGCATAACTCCACCAGCTGACTGGTGGGTGATGCTCATCCCACATGAGCATAAGGTCGCCATGATCCATATGCCCCGGGGGCTGACGCCTGTCGCATACTTGCCCACAGGACGGGTGAGGCCTAAAATGCCCCCATATGGTGAGAGGTATCCGTGGAGCTATCACGGTCAAGCAAGATGTGCCCGAGTCCATTCATGCAGCTACACGTGAGCTATTGGAAGCCCTGTTGAAAGCCAATCATGTTAAGTCTCACGATGAGCTCGCGGCGATCCTCTTTACTATGACCGAGGATCTCGCCTCGGCCTTTCCCGCCGAGGCCGCACGGCAATTAGGCATGAACCTTGTACCGCTGATCTCAGCACGGGAGGTACCGGTTCCCGGATCACTACCCCAAACCATTCGTATCTTGGCGCTATGGAATACCAACGCGCCCCAAAGCCAAGTCCGCCACGTCTACTTGAGGGGCGCAGTAAGCCTGCGGCCCGACTTGGAGAGCGCGCAGTAGGGTATCGGTTATGGGAGCGGCTTTTCGCCGGCTGGCCAGTCTACTTGATGAGCTCAGGGGAAAAGTGTCGCTAACGCCCGGGCTGCTGTGGATACTGGATGGTTCTGCAAGTCGCGTCAAGGGAGCGTAAATTGGCCCGGACAATGACTTGATGTTGGGATTGGGCCTAGTGAAGCAGCTCATATAGTAGATAGCCAGCCGGGGAATCTGGCTGGCGGTATAAGGTTGTGAGCACATCGACCGCGCTTTAGTGGTGGAATCCGAAGTCGCAGAGCGATATCTTCTCGAAATCGTGTAGGTGGCGCCGGTCTCGGAGGCCGGAGGGAGTTAGCTACCACCCCCACGCCCATTCAAGAATTCGCGTATAGTAGCTTCTCTAAACGCCCAAGCACACGCAGGACCGGATATTGGCGGAGTGATGGTGGGTATGCACCTCAAACCGGTCGTCGTATCACTCGAATTGGGCCTGGCTCATATCGGAGAAGCTCCGGCGTTGTCCACCACAACCCGCGCTCCCCTGATCGGCGACGAGCGAACAGTCTATGGCCTCGAGGAATCCAAAAGGCGTGTGGAAACTCTGGGCGAAACCTAGGCGGCCAATTCAGCGAGGATCTCGTCCAGCATCCCTGCCACCGCATCGGCATCGTAGCGATCAGCATAGCCCATAAGGGAAATCCTGAAGATCTTTCCCGACAGAGGCCCTTGGCCTCCTGCAATTACCGCGCCACGCACCGCAAATGCATCGCGCAGGCGGTCGTAGCTCAGCCCCTCGGGAATCCAGAAGGCCGTGGTGGCCGGGCTTCGCGCTTCGCCAGGGGGCAGAGGTTTTAGCCCTGCCCGTACCCCCGCAGCGTACAAACGTTCGTTGACCTCGACCTTCAGAGCCATATGCTGGTCTTGTCGTGGTAATAAGCGCTCAAGTACCCCTTCCACCGCAAGTATCAAATTGATGGCCGATGTGTAAGCCGACTGCCCCTTACGCTGCGCCTGCAGCTCCCGCTCTAGATTTAGGTAATAACCGCGCCCCCCGAGCTTGGAGAGTGCCCTAGGGCTAAGCGCAGCAAAGGCTAGACCCGGAGGACACATCAGCCCCTTCTGGCTACCGCTTGCTGCCGCGTCAACGCTCCATGACTCGAGCTCGAAGGGACTTACCATCAGACTGGAAATTGCATCGGCGATGACCATACCCTGTGGGTAGTGACGTTTAAAGGCCTCTGCCAATGCCCGCAGCGGATGCAGAACACCCGTAGAGGTCTCCGAGTGGGTAAGCAAAAGTCCTTCCAGTGGTTCTGCTAAGAGCATTGGTTCCAACGTCTCCGGTGTAACTACGTCGCCCCAGGAAAGGTCCAGTGTGATTACCGAGAGGCCCACGGCTCTCGCGATCTCCGCCCAGCGTTCGCTGAATTTGCCGGCTACCGGCACCAACACACGCTCGCCCGGTGCGAATAAATTCAGGAGCAGAGCCTCCATAGCTGCGGTACCACTCCCGGTGAGAATCAGCACCTCCCCTTTGGTGGCAAAAGCGCCAGCCAACAGCTCGCGGGTGCGGGCAAAATGTACCTTGGCCTCAGAGCTGCGGTGATGAACCTGCGGCCTGGACAGGATCTCCATGGCCAATGGGTGAAGCGATACCGGCCCCGGCGTCAATAATCTGGAACGCATCATAGGTAATTTCTCTCCCACTACAGCTCAGCCGGGTCAACCCGTTCTAGGAGCTCGAGCCCCCGAAGCGTAGCAACCGCCGCATCATCGGGCTTCTCATCAACCTTGAGCACGAACAGCGCTCTACCCCCCGGCACATCACGACCAAGCTGGACGCCAGCAATATTTACACCCCGTTCACCCAACAAGGTACCCACCTTGCCAACTACACCGGGCTTATCGTAGTTCACACAGATCAGCAAGTGCCCGCTCGGCTCCACCTCAAGCGCGAAGTCGTCGATACCCACCAGTTTCAGGTGGCCGCCGACTACCGTGCCGCGAGCGCTACGGGTCTCCTCGTCGGTCACTAGACGAACCTCGATAACCTGTGGGTAACCGTCAGCATGAGTGTCCCTGTGCGTAACCAGGCGAATACCGCGGTCACGTAGCACCGGTAAGGCCGCCACCAGATTCACGCTCTCCGACAGGAAACGATCCAATATACCCTTAGCCACCGCAGTAGCAATGGGTTCGGGATCCGCCTTGAACTCGCCGAAGAAGCTCACCTCGACCTGCTGCACCCGGCCGCTAACGATCTGCACAAGCAGCCTGCCCAGCGATTCCCCCAAGGTTATGAACCGGTCTAAAGCCTCAAATCCGGCTGCGTCAAAACCGGTGTTGATCGCATAGCGAAAGTCTCCGTGAAGCGCGGCTGTCACCCGCTCGATCACCCCTTCACCAACCCTGGTTTGCGCCTCCCGTGTGTTAGCCCCTAAGTGCGCTGTGTGCACTACTTTAGGATGCTGGACCAGGGCGTAGCCAACCTCCGGCGGCTCACTAGCGAACACATCCAAGCCTGCACCGGCCAGATGCCCCTCATCCAGCACCGCCAGCAAGGGCTCTTCCTGAATGACACTGCCCCTGGCTGCATTAACCACTATGGCTCCTTTAGGCAGTAGGTAGAGCTCGCGACGCCCCACCATGCCTCTAGTCTCCTCGGTCAACGGAGTATGCACAGTCAGGTAGTGGACATGCGGCAACATCTCTTCCAAACTGTCGAGCAGGCTTACTCCCAAGCTTTCAGCGCGCGAACGAGGTATATAGGGATCATAGGCTAGCACCTGCATGTCCATAGCCTTAGCAAAGCGCGCCACCTGTGAACCGACTCGGCCCAGTCCCACGATGCCCAAGGTTTTGCCCATAAGCTCCGCACCTAAGAATTTTCGGTCCCATTTTCCTTCGCGAATTAGCCGGTCCGATAACGCCAGCCCCCTTGAGACGGTCAGCATCAGCGCCAAGGTCAGTTCAGCTGCACTGCGGGTATTAGCCCCGGGTACGTTGATGACTAGGATCCCTCGCCGCGAAGCCTCGGTCAGATCAATATTGTCTACACCTACACCGCCGCGCCCGATAACCACAAGCCGCCCGGCCTGCTCGAGCACTGCACGATCCACCTTGGTTCGGCTACGCGTGATCAGCGCGTCGTAATCACCAATTACCTTTAACAATTCCTCGCGGGACATACCCGGCTTGTAATCCAGAGTTACATCAGGGTGTTTAACCTCAGCCAATCGCATATCGTCGGTTACCAGGATGCGTCGCATGATTGTGTAATAACCTACCAGTCAAAGCGAGCGTACGCAACACGCAGACCTTAGCCTCATGCTATGCTTACCCAACAAGTTCGAAAGGAGCTCTCATGCGTGTTGCGCTCGTTACCGATTCAACCAGCGACCTTACGCCCGAGCAACAGCAGGTTCTCGGTATACGGGTGGTTCCGCTTTCCGTGCATTTTAAGGGTCGGGTCTTTAAGGATTGGGAGGAGATCACGCCTGCCATGGTCTTCGAGGGTGTGCGCGCAGGCGCCGAGCTACCCTCTACCAGCCAGCCTACCCCGCAGGCTTTCAGTGAGGTCTACCAGGAAGCACTGGGAACTGCCGACCATGTACTCTCCATCCATCTCTCCAGCAGGTTATCAGGCACCTTCCAATCCGCCGAGGTAGCTGCCAAGGGCTTTCCGGGGAAAGTAAGCACCTTCGATACCCAAGCGATTTCGGCCGGCATAGGCATGATGGTCAGCCGGGCACAGGAGCTTCTTAGCAAAGGGGCGGAGTTAGACGAAGTTTTGGTTGAGTTACGGCGCATCCGAGACGATCATCTATCGCGCTTCACCGTAACTACCCTGGAGTTCCTTAAGCGGGGGGGGCGTATTGGAGGTGCACAAGCTTTCTTGGGTTCCCTCTTGAATATCAAGCCTATCCTGGCCATCCAGAACGGCGTCGTAGAAGTAGCCGGGCGCGCGCGGGGCGAGAAGAAAGCTCTAGCTGAGATGGTTGGAGCACTGAAGCACTGGGGGCAGGGCCGCAGGCAGGTGCGAATCTTCTATCTATACTGCGTGGATCCGGTAGCCATCGACCCACTACACAAAGCAGTGCTCGAGCTGGGCCCACCTTTTGAGCAAGGCCAAATCGGTGAGTTGGGCGGGGTTATGGCTACACATGGTGGTCCGGGAACCTACGGCATATACGCTTATAGTCTCTAAGAGCATGCCTAGCGGATATGCGAGCCCTCATCCAGCGAGTAGATAACGCTCGAGTTACGGTAAGTGGCAAAACGGTTGGGCGCATTGCTCAGGGTTTTCTGCTACTTCTGGGTATCTGTACCAGCGACACATACGAAGACGCAACCTACCTAGCCAAAAAAACCGTGAATCTGCGCGTCTTCCCGGACCAGGAAGGCAAGATGAATCGATCACTTTCCGAGGTGGACGGCGCAATCCTGGTGGTTAGCCAGTTCACCCTCTATGCGAATACCCGTAAGGGCAACCGCCCTTCCTTTGTACATGCCGCCGCGCCCTTCGAGAGCCGCACTCTCTACGAATCGTTCGTAGGCCTGTTGATGCAATCCGGCCCCAAGATTGAGACCGGTGTATTCGGTGCGCACATGTCCATTGCCTTGGTCAATGACGGTCCGGTAACTATCCTGCTCGACTCCGCGGACCGGTACCCTTATCCGCGTCGCTAAGCTGCCATTACTACTCAGACCAATAGAATCGGCCCGTAAACAGGCCGATTTATCATGTTGCCACTGTATCTATAACAGACTACTATCCCTTGACCGCACCAGCCGCCAGGCCGGAGACCACCCAGCGCTGGAAGATTAATACCAGCACCGCGATTGGCACCACCGCCACCACCGAAGCCGCAAAGATATTGCCGTATGGAACCGTGAACTGGCTGCCGAACAAGGCGATGCCCACCGGCACGGTACGCATCTGATTGGCGCTGTTGAATGATAGCGACATCAGAAACTCGGTCCAAGCGGCAGTAAACGAAAAGATACCCGCCGTGAACATGCCGGGCACCGCCAACGGCAGCACGATTTTCAGCAAGATAGTGCCGGTGCTAGCGCCGTCGATCCGCGCGGATTCCTCTATATCTTTGGGGATACCCAAGAAGTAATTATTCATGATCCAGATGGCGAAAGGGAGATTAAACGCCGTGTAGGGAATGATCAAGGCCTGGTAGGAGTTGAGCCAGCCCATGGTGCGCATAATTAAAAACAGCGGAGCTATCACCGCGATTTCGGGAAAAAGAGAAATGACCAGGATAGTGATCAGGAAAGGCGCCTTGCCACGAATCGGCAGCCGAGCCAGCGCGTAGCCCGCCAGACCACCCAGAACCAGGATCGCCAGAGTGGAAACTACGGTCACGATCAGGCTGTTGATCATATAGCGGCCGAAGGTGTAATGAATGAAGTCTTGTACGTAGTTGGAAAGGGTAAAATGGCGCGGCCAAAACGAAGGGGGCCATTGAGCGATATCAATGGGAAGCTTAAATGAGGTCATCAGCATCCAGTAGAATGGAAAGATAATGATCAACATGGTGATGATAACCGCTAGATATCGGAGCCAGACACTGCGCCGCTTACCCTCATGCTGCGACCTAGTGAGCCTGCGGCCATGCGTCATTTAGAGGCCTCCTTCGCAACGATCGCGCCCCACCCGAAGATCCGGATAAAGATCAGCGCAAGCACCAGGTTCACCAATACGGTAATCACCGCGATACCGCTACCGGGGCCAAAGTGCAGATCCCTGAACATCACCTTCCAGGCGAAGATGGCAATAGAGGTGGTACTGTGGCCGGGTCCGCCGCCGGTCAGCACAAAGGGAAGGTCGAAGATGCCGAAAGCCTGAAGCATACGGAACAAGACTGAAAGCAACAGACTCCCACTGAGTAACGGAATGGTGATCTTCCAGAACGACACCCATCCTGTAGCACCGTCAATAGTAGCCGCCTCGTACAGCTCGGGGGGAATCAACTGTAAACCTGCCAAGAGAATCAAAGCTACAAAAGGCGTAGTCTTCCACACGTCCGCGATAACCATGGACATGATGGCCAAATTAGGAGTGCCCAGCCACACGATGGGATGATGGGCCAAGCCCATACCGACAAAGAAATAGTTCAATAAGCCATAGCTGGCATTGTAAATGTAGGCCCACATCTCAGCAGAGATCACTGTGATCAACGACCAAGGAATCAGCATCACAGCCATGGCTACTCCGCGGCCCCGTATTGGGTAGTTCATAACCAGAGCCAGCACCATACCCAGGACCAGCTCAATAAGCACAGTGGAGAGCGCATATAGCACTGTGAAGGTCAGCGAGTACCAAAACTCACCACTGTGAAAGATCAGCACGTAGTTGGCCAATCCGGCCCAGGTATATTGCGTGCCTTGAAGGCTCAGACGAACATGGTGAAAACTGATCCATATCGAGTAGGCGATAGGGAAAAGGGTGACTAGGCCGATCACCAACACTGCGGGAAGCAGCAATGCGTACCCGGTACGCGCGTAGCTAGCTTGAATCCCCCCTGACGACCTACGGCGCCTCTTACCCGCTGGAGTCATGTGCATCTCCTCCACACTTGACAAAGAATGCGTTGGCCCCAGCCATTTAGGGAAGACCGGGGCCAACGGCAACGGGGAAAGCGGTTAGAGCCCGCCGCTCATGGCAGTTTTAATCTGCGACTGCGCGTTCTTCAGAGCCTGCTGAGGACTGATCGTCCCAGCGAGAGCAGAGTTCAGATTACGGTACATAGCTGCGGAGACCTCCGGGTAGTTGGGCGTCTGCGCAGGACGAGACACGAACTTTACTTCGGAGACGATGTTCAGCACCGGATTCTTTGCGCGGACCACTGGGTTCTCCTGCACCGCGTAGTTAGAGGGAATCTCCGAGGCGAAGGTGGCCATGATAGTCTGCGCCTGTTGGCCGGTCATCCAATCGATGAATGCCAGGTCGGCCTTAACATACTTAGAGTGAGGATTAACGTACAGGTTCCACCCACCGACCGCGGAATGACCCGGGTAGTCAGTGGCGTCGAAGGTAGGCAGGGGAGCTACGCCGACCTCTCCGACCACCTTAGAGGTCTTGGCGTCCTGCGAAGCCGCCCAAGCGTAGTCCCAATTACGCATGAACGCCGCCTGCCCCGAGGCAAAGAGGTTCATGGTCTGGGGCTCGGTGTAGGTGACCACGGCCTGCGGAGAGGCACCGCTGGTGATCAACCCGCGCATGGCATCAAGCGCCTTTAGGGCCTGGGGGAAGCTCAATTCCACCTTGCTCAGGTCCTGATTGAAGACCCGGCCGCCTGCATCAGCCAGATACTCCACCCAGTCGCAAGTCAGCCCCTCGTAGGCCTTGGCCTGCCACACGAAGCCATAACGCACGGCACCATTCTTGGCTAAAGTAACGGCGTCTTTTTGCAACTCTGCCCAGGTCTTGGGAACCGACATATTGTATTCCTTGAGCAGGTCCTTGCGGTAGTACAAAAAACCACCATCGAGGAAGAAGGGCGCGCCGTAGATCTCTCCTTTGTAGGTCGCGCCGCCTACCAACCCCGGTGCAAAGCGACTCCAGAATGACTTAGGTACGTATTTGCTCAGTGGTAGCGCCAAGCCGTCGTGTCCGAACTGAGCCGGCCAGATCACATCACCCATATACACATCTGG
Source organism: uncultured bacterium (assembly GCA_964402875.1). Lineage (GTDB taxonomy): Bacteria > Deinococcota > Deinococci > Deinococcales > Marinithermaceae > CAYODT01. The sequence goes on from CAYODT010000001.1 coordinate 23,673, forward strand.
GGTAGATGATCCCGAGCTGATCTCGGTGACCAAAGTCGCACGGTTAGTATCGGTGTTAGTGGGCTGCGAGACCAACGTCACATGAATATCGGGATGGGTATTATTGAATTCGGTAACCAGTTTGGCCCTGAGGCCCACGTTGGCAATCGGGGATGCTGCCCAGACGATGTTGGTCGGAGCCTGCGCCATAGCTCCACCCAGCGCAATGGCACCGCTCACTAAGCTTGCATACAGTAGATGGCTCTTCCAAGTTCTGTGCATATTTCGCGCCTCCTTGCCCACTGACAGATACTCTGCAGTGTTCAGATTTATTAGAGACCTTAACTATTAAGGCATATCTTTCTTTGCATGTGAAGCGTGGCATCACCGTTTATTCAAATATGAGAGGGATACATACCTATATAACAGCCAAGAATAGCCTCCAGGACGTAGCGGGCATCTATGTAATGATTCGCGATCATGAGCTACTTGCAGGCTAATGTTTCTCACAACGGCCCTGCCGAACCTATATTAATAGTTAGTAGGGCACGAAAAGGCATTACCAGGCGTTAAATATACGTCTCTCCCTTGCCAAGCCGCTCAAGCTCTATCACGCGGCTGTCAGGGAGAACGCCATGAGCTGATTTGGATATACCTCACTCACCAGCAGGCCCCTGGCAATACCGAGTCCAGTGGCGAATAGCTGTAACCATCCTCAATGATCCGGTAATTCAGCCATCCTCTTTATGAGACGGCCATAAACACTCAACAAGAAGTTCCTGGTCCCCAAGAGCATTCCCTATGCATATTCGTCCATTACCGATCATCACCTCGATTCCCCATTACAGCTACAGCTATGGTTCGGGATGGCACCCTTCAGTTTCCGGAGAGCCGAGGTATTATCGCTCATGCACCCTCTCTTTTGTTCTAAGAGAACTAAGCTCCATAAAGGACTAAAAGGGCTGCAATTATTCTACAGGGTTATGTACACGGCCATTATGCAGCACCTTACCGTAGGACGGAAGAGGCGGACCCATGGGTCCGCCTAAGCCAACTACAGATGCTTGGCTATTTTACTTCGATGCCGGCCAGCTCTTGCAACCTACGCCAGTTCTTCAGCCGGTCCTCATTAGCTACGAGAATTACCTGGTCAGGATTTCCGGAGGCATCGAAGTGCTTCTGGAAGCGTCCCTCAGTACGCGCAAAATCCACGAAGGTCAATGCTTCGCCGGTTTTGGGATTCTTATACCAATCGTTGTTGATAGCTGGATTTCCTTTTAAGTTTAACCGATCGAAGAACCGCTCTCCTTTACGGGGGTCGTGGACAAACAACGGGAAGGTGCGGCTATCTACCGCCAGACGCGCCTGATGTGTGGACATATCATCGCCCACTCCGTGTTCCGGTTGGCAAGTAGTATAGACGATTACCACTGCCGGGCCTTCGTATTCGTTGGCTTCCATAACGGCTTTGTAGAAATGATTGTAGTGCGCTGCCGTGGTCTGTGCCACGAACACATCGTTATGAAGCATTAGGATCTCACCGATCTCCTTGCGGTGCTCGGTTTTACCCCTGAGTGTCTTGCCGAACGCGGACATCTTGGTCTCCTGGCCCAGATAGGTGCTGGTAGAAGCCTGCCCGCCGGTGTTTGAGTAAACCTGGGTGTCGAGTACCAGCACCTTGATGTTCAGGCCCGAAGCCAGCATCCGCGAAAGGCTCTGGAAGCCGATATCGAACATTGCGCCGTCGCCACCTATTACCCATAGTTTCTTATCCTGCCAACCCAGCTGGTCCCAGCGCATACGTATGCCCATTGCGTCCGCAGCGGCATTCTCGAATAGGGAGTTGGTCCAGGGTACTAGATAAGGATTGTAGGGGTAGGTAGATGTATACACAGTGTTGCAGCCAGTTGCTGCAACGATGCCCCAGCCCTCGGTACCGTATTTGAAGCTGTTAGCAGCATTCATCATACGTAGCGCGGTGCCTTCTCCGCATCCGGCGCAAGAGCCTGCTCCACCCACATAGGAAAGCGACCGCTCGGCCAGCATGATGTCGGAGAGTGCCCGCTCGTTGATGTACTGCTTGGGAGTATCAGGCAGAGCTTTAAAGAAGCTAAATTCATCCTTGTAGTCAGGTACGGTCTCCTCAGCTTTGGGTATCATTGCAAGTGCATCATAGCCCAGCTCGTGGCAGACCTGAACACACTCAGAGCACCCCTTACATTTTGTCGGATCGACAAATATTGAGAACATGCCCGGCTCGGCACCCTTCTTCTGTGGGATATCGAAGTACTTCTTGGTCTGAGCGAAGTGGGCGCGCATACGATCCCGAGATTCTTGGTCCTTGATCGTCGCCAGATGTTCGTCCAGCTCAGTAGACGGCACCACCTTAGCCAGAATAGCGGTATCTGGACATTCAGTCACGCAGGACATACAACCGGTGCAATTGACCTGATTGTACTCTGGGATCTCAGAAGCAATATAGGAGAAATCTCTGAAGGCCGCCGTACCCGGGCCGATCAAACTGCGTGCCACGTCAAGGTCAGCAGGTAGCTCAGTATCACCCATACCCTCGTTGTACACTTTCACTACACCCTCAAACCGCTCGATATAATCACCTACATTGAGCTTATCCGGCTCGGGCAGCAGCTCCAATTCCAGTTCGAGTTGTCCGGTATCAACCTTCAGATCCTTCACACCCTCACCCCCTCGGGTTCAACACCAATCACCTCGCGCGTCAGGATAATCATCTCTTCATAGCCACGCCGGATAGCAGTCATATTATCGGCCACCACCTGCTCGCCACGCTTACCAAAGTACTTGCGAATCACTTTCTCTACCCGTGCCCAGAGTTCCTCGACCGGCAAACCCTCTACGTGTGCAAACGGCGCCGCCTTCAAAAAAACACCCAGTAGCACGATACCTTGCATACGCGTCACCAAGTCGTCTCTCGAAGATACCTCTGAGGCGATACGCACGGTATCGATCACATACACTCGCAGCTGCTTCTCGCGTATTATCTTACGGAGCTCGGCGGGAAACACTCTCCAGATATCATGGGGATCAGTGTATTTAGACTGTAGGAAAACCGTTCCGCCCTCGCTCAACCCGGCTAGTGGGTTTGTATAGGCAAGCGCATTTGGATCGTTGATAGCCACAAATTCCACATGGCGCAACTCGCTGCGCACTCGGATTGGCTCCTCAGCCACAGTCAGGAAATAGTTGGTAGGTAGACCCTTCTTCTCGCCTCCATACTTAGGATAAGCTTGTACGTACAGATCAAATAGATCAGCGGTAACCGTAGCGATCACTTTATTAGTAGTTACTGAACCAAAGCCGCCCACTGAATACCCACGCATCCGGAAAGCCCCCTTAGCCTTAATGTCCGGATCCGAGTCGGGTATCAGTGCCAGAGGATGTTTTATATTCAGCGTGAAGAAGCGGCGCCCATCCGCCTGCATGTGTTTGAGCACCGCCAACAAGTCCGCCGGGCGGATATCTCTACTGCCCATGCCCGCAACACCGGAATACACTGCAGGGATACGATCTACGGACGGAAAACCCGGGTAAGATCCCCAGGCATCCGCGAAGGCCGCCTTGATCTCCCGCGTAAGTGGGTTGGATTCGGCCAGAGGTTCATCAGCCCGCTCGAGTATCGCAAAGGCCTTGAGGTGCCTGAGCATTTCCACTATGCGAGCTGCAGGAAAGGGCCGGAAGCTGCGTATCGCCAGAACGCCGATCTTATGCCCCTGCACACGCAGATAGTCCACCGTAGCCCTGGCGGTCTCAACCATCGAGCCCATACCTACCAACGCATATTCCGCATCCTCCAGGCGATACCCCTCTACCAAATCGTAGCGACGACCGGTTAGTTCGGCATAAGTGCTAAAAGCTTCCTTGAGCGCCGGTATCAGCCGGGCTATAAAGGCGCGCTGGGCGATACGCCCTTTCATATATGAATCCTGATTCTGCACCACACCGCTCATCACAGGCTCGGAGGTATTCATCAGGTTAACCAGCTTTTTACGTGGGTCACCTACAAATATCCGCATCAGCTCAGGTTCGGGCAGTTTGAAGTTCTCCACCGTATGCGTAGTCAAGAAGCCGTCCTGGCCAAGCATGATCGGCGTGTAGGACGCCTCGGCGGCCCGTCGGACAATAAGCGCCAGATCCGCTACCTCCTGAGCGTTGTTAGCCATCAGAATCCCCCAACCGGTATCGGCTACAGCATAGAGATCGTCGTGGCCAGCATGCACATTCAATCCTTGGCTGGTAATAGCACGCGCGCCGATGTGAAAAACCGCCGGAAGACGCTTACCGGCAATGGTATATAGCACCTCTTTTTGTAATACCAAGCCTTGCGAGGCAGTGAATGAAGCAATACGACCGCCGGCCACAGCAAAACCCTCAGCTACCGTGCCCGCGGAATGTTCGGACTCGGGCTCCATGAAAGCCAAGGTTTCACCCCATAGGTTGGTGCGGCCATTAGCCACCGCTACCTGGTAGCCATAGCCCATGTTGGTCACCGGCGTGATCGGATATGCTGAAGCCGCCTGCGAAATATGGGTTTCAACCCAAACCACCGCTTCGGAGCCATCTCCGGTGGTCGAAATCCCTGAAAAACGTACCTCACTCATTTCCACCTCCCTCGAGCGCCAGTTCGCGCTCGGTCACAAAGAATTACGATTAGCAGTCTACACTAGGAGTTACTTGATAAAACCAGCATCTGCCTACCTTCAGGCTTCAGGAACCAAGACAAGTCCAGAGGGACCACCGTTCCCTGGAGCTATACCTATCGGGCCCTAATATCCATCCCAGTAATACCCTTTACTCGTTGCCCCATATTACTACGGTTAAGTTATTTATCCGCCCCGTTACCTAAAGGCGCTTGATTTGGGGATTAGCCATACAGGTACCAGCTAAGGACTATTGGGTCTATTTCTGAGTATGAGTACTCTGCTTGCGCTTCCTGCGATGCTGGGGACGCGGCGGCGTGGACTCCTGAGACTCCGCCCGGCTACTCTCGGAACTCCACTCGCCAAAGTACATGCGGTGTATCGTGACCCGGACTGGCCGTTCGGTACGCAAACGCTCGTCAGGCGGGCCCACCACCCGTCGCACCTTCTTGTCGGCCTTGACCTTGCCTTCTCGCTCTTGTAATACCCGCTTATCACGGGTCTTTTCAGATTTCTTCTCCACCTGAGCCTCCGTCATTAGGGCGAAATCAACCTGCCTGGCAGGCGGGTTCACCGCTTCGATCCGCACTTTCAAGGTATCGCCAAGACGCCGTAGACGCCCCGTATGCCGACCTCTCAGCACCATAGAGTCTTCCTGATATTCATAGTAATCGTCGCCTAGATTCGAGACGTGAAGCAAGCCCTCCACGCCATTTTCAAGCATTACAAATACTCCTAAGCTGATTACACCGCTAATGCTGCCGTTGAAGGCCTGGTGTAGGTGATCTTTAGCCCAAAGACACTGGAAATACTTAGCCAGATCGCGCTCGGCGGCCTCTGCGTTGCGCTCGCGCGCCGAAGAGATCTGAGCGATATTGGGAAAGCGCTCCACCCACTCCGCCAGCTTGCGCTTGCTGAAACGTCGCTTAATAACCGCGTGCAGCACGCGGTGGACCACCAAGTCAGGATAGCGCCTGATGGGACTGGTAAAGTGCAGATAGTCGGGAAAGGCCAAACCAAAATGTCCCAGATTGTCTTCAGCATAACGGGCCAATCGCAGCGAACGCAGGATGAGCATTGATACCGCCTTAGCCTCGGGCTTCCCCGACGCCGACTTGAGCACCTCCTGCATAGCCTTAGAATCAGGATCCCCACCGGGCAGCTCGTAGCCTAAGCGTGACAGAGCCTTTCTCAGCTCGGCATATCGCTCTTTGATGGGATCCTCGTGCACACGGTAGAGCGCCGGAATACCGCGGCCCGACAGATGTTGGGCTACTACGCGATTAGCCAGCAACATAAGTTCCTCGATCAGGTTACGTGCCAAGCCTTCACGGACGGGCTGCAAGTGTAACTCCCCGTCATCACTCAATTCAGCCTTCACCTCAGTAATTTGGAAGTCCAACGCACCCGATTCAATTCTCTTCTGGCGTAGCTTTTGGGTGAGCTCGAGCAGCAGACTGAGATCCTTCCCCAACAAACGCGCCGAGTCAGACAACTCACCTTCCTCGAAGAAAGTTTGTACGGTCTCGTAGGTCAGTCGCGCCATAGAGCGGATTAGGCCTTCCTTGAAGGTATAGCGCAGCACCTGTCCTTCGGGGCTCAGAGTGATGAGTACCGACAACGTGAGGCGGTCCTCTCCAGGCATCAAAGAGCAGACTCCATTAGAAAGCCGCTCGGGTAACATCGGCAGTACCCGGCCCGGCAAGTAAACGCTGGTCCCGTGCTCTAGGGCCTCCTGATCGATCACTCCCCCCTCAGGCACATAGTGCGCCACATCGGCGATATGTATCCCTACCACGACGCTACCGTTTTTCAGGCGCTCTATATGAATCGCGTCATCGAAATCCTTAGCATCGGCACCGTCGATAGTGAAGACTGTTCGATCTCGGAAATCCTCGCGCCGAGCTACCTCCTCAGGCGCGATAGGCATAGCGGCTCGATCGGCGGCTTCGAGGACCTCTGGAGGAAAACTCTCGGCAAGGCCGAAGCGTAGGATTACCGCCCTGATCTCGGTCTCGGGGCGGTCTTCCTCGCCCAGAACGTCTACTAGCTCGCCGTAAGCTTCGCGTTCATTACTGTCCTCGGGGTAGACGATCTGAACCACTAGGCGTGCACCCTCGGGATGGGCGGCCAAACCTTCCTGCGCAAGCGGCAGTTGAGCGGGTAACTTAGGATCGTCCGGCCGCAGGACAGCATAGCCCCTACGGTACTCGAGCCGCCCCACCACGCGCCTACGTCGGCGTTCCAGCACACGGAGAATCTCACCCCAGGGACGATCATCCTGACCGGGCGGCCTCCGTCTAGCCACCACCCTATCCCCATTCCAAGCACCGCCCAAGTGGGCCGGGGGGACGAACAGATCGGCCTTGGCTGCAGCTTCCTCATCAGCAACTACAAAACCGTAGCCGCCCAGAGTTACCTGCACCCGCCCAACCAATAGGTTCATCTCCTCAGGTAGACCGTAAGTCTTGCGACGAGTACGCACCAGGCGCCCATCAGCTACCAGCACCTTGAGTACCTCATGAACCTCAGAGGCAGGGCTCTTCAAGCGACGAGCCAGCTCACGCAGACTATAGGGCTTCTGGGGGTTCTGTTTAAAGTACGCGTATAGGAAGTCCGGCGTCATGTGTGTGCCTATATCACTCCAATCAGGACCTCGCGAGTGGCCGCGAGTGAGTCGGCTAGGGCGGAAAGGGCCTCGTCAATATGACTACGTTCAACGATCAGGGGGGGCTCGAGCCGCACTACACGAGTATCATTCAAACCAAAGGCGGTGAGCACGCCGTGCACAGCCATCTCACTGATCACCAGCGCACCGATATCGGCATCAATAAACTCCATACCAATTAATAGGCCTTGTCCACGTACCTCTCGTACTAAGTCGGGATAAACCGCAACTAGCTTCCGCAACTCTTCAAGAAAGTATTCACCCAACGTACGGGCACGAGCCGGAAGACCCAATTCGAGCGTGGTTTCAATCGCCGCCAGCGCCGCTGCCGCGGCCAAGGGATTACCTCCAAAAGTAGATGAATGGATCAACGGGCTGGTCTTAAAGACCTCGAAAAGCTCAGGTCGCCCCACTACTGCACCGATCGGCATCACGCCACCACCTAAAGCCTTAGCGCTGGTGAGCAGATCGGGAGCCACATCCGCATGGTTCACGCCCCACAGCTCACCGGTACGACCCAATCCGGTCTGCACTTCATCGGCGATCATCAACACTCCCCGCTCTTGTGTCAGGGCACGCACCGCCTGCAGGTAGCCCTCTGGCGGTACCCGCACGCCCCCCTCCCCCTGTACCGGCTCCAGAATAACTGCCGCGGTCTTAGGAGTGATGGCCTGAGCGAGCGCCTCTGCATCTCCAAAAGGAACCACTTTCACCCCCGGTACCAGCGGGCGCACGGCGTCCTGGTACTCAGGCTTAGGCGTAAGTGAAAGTGCTCCAAAGGTCTTGCCATGAAAGCCCCTACGCATGGTGATGATCTCGGGCTTCCCAGTATAGATCCTGGTCAGCTTGAAAGCCGCCTCTACAGCCTCGGCACCCGAGTTACCGAAGAAGCTCATAGAAAGCCCTTCGGGAGTGATCTCCGCCAGACGGGCGGCCAGACGGGCGGCCGGCGCGCTGATCATCACCCGCGTTGACATAGTCTGTCGTGCGAGCTGCCGCGAGACCGCCTCAACTACTCGCGGGTGCCGATGTCCCAAGCTGAGGGTGCCATAAAGGCTCAGGAAATCCAGGTACCGCTTGCCATCGGTATCCCAGACATAAACACCCTCCGCGTGATCCTCGACTACATCCAAACCGGTGAAGCGCAGTAGACTGGCAAGCCCAGGATTAATATGTCGTTCAAACAAGGTAAAGGGATCGCTCATCACGCCTCCCGCGGCCTCGGGCCGCACTGGTGCCACTATAGCATAAGCTCCTCATCCACCTTACTTGCAAGCAGAAACCCCATGAGGGCCTCGGGAATCCGCGCGGCCCGACCCGAGTGGTCCTGGACCAGGTGTCGAGTGTGGCCCAGGGACACCGGTACGCCGTTTCGTTCCATGCGGTATTTGAAACCCAAACTACGGCTCTTAAGTTCGTCTAAGCGGGTAATAACCCTCACGATGTCACTGAAACGTACTGCGGTACGGTAGGCGACCTCGAGGCTCACCACCGGAAACGCGTAGCCCAGCCGCTCGATTTCTGCATAGTCCAACCCTGCCTGAGAGAGAAACGCCACCCGCGCCGACTCCATCCAGACCGCGTAGACTGAATGGTGCGCCACACCCATCTGGTCGGTTTCTGCATAGCGGACCACAATGTCGTGTCGGTTTTCTATAATACCTCTCCCTCTTGATCGAAAAACCGCAGCTTGGGCACGCGCCGAAGTGGCATACGGTGTGCCAACTCGCCTTGTACGTAGTGGTGCGCATAGTTGAGCAATAGGACAGTTTCAGGGGAGCGCTCGAGCGCACTGATCAACACCCGCGCCTGGGATAAATCAGGTAAGAGGCGCACCCGTTCCACTGAAATCACCGCCGGGAGGCGCGGATCCTTCATCTCATGAATGATTTCAGAAAGCGCGCGGCGCACCTGAACCTCGAGTCTCAGCAGACCATGGCTCACCGGGCGACCCCACCCTGATCCAAGACTTGCACGGTCTGGGCCAGTTGTTCGGCCAGAGCTTGGATGACGGCCTGATCGGGGCCTTCCACCATGACTCGCACCAGGGATTCGGTACCCGAGGGTCGTACGTTGACACGACCCTCGGGTAAAGCCCTTTTGGCTACCTGCAACGTCTCGTTGAGGTCTGCGTTGGCCATAAGCGTGAGTCTGTCCCGAACGGCCACATTGAGCAGCACTTGAGGAAACATAGGTAGCTCATCCACCCACTCACTCAGATCACGCCCGCTCGCCGCCAGGGCCCTGAGGGTCAGCAGCGCGGTGAGGATGCCGTCGCCGGTACGCGCATAGTCCAGGAAAAGGATATGTCCACTCTGCTCGCCACCTAGCGTAAGGCCCTCTCGCTGGAGCGCCTCGTGTACATATCGGTCGCCCACCTGTGTGCGGATAATGGGTATACCACGTTCTTTCAGGCGCAGCTCGAGCCCCATATTACTCATCACCGTGACCACCACACCGGACGCCTTCCGAGCCAGAGCATTGATGTACAGCAAGTGATCACCGTGGGCTAACCGGCCGCGGCGATCCACAAAGATCACGCGGTCTCCGTCTCCATCGAAAGCCAACCCCAGATCAAAGCCACCCTCGATAACTATCCTTTGTAAAGCCTCGGGATGGGTCGAACCACAACCGGCGTTGATATTTTTGCCGTCCGGAGAAACAAACAACGCAAATACCTCTACTCCCAACCGCTGAAAAGCCCTAACCGCTACTCGGTAGGTAGCTCCATTAGCAGCATCCATGGCTACGCGCAGACCATCAAGACATGGCGCGCCATGTAGGAGATGGTCGAGGTACAGCCGCTCGGCCTCCTGGTGACTGCGCATCGCGGCCAGTGGTTGAGAAGGAAGGGGCAGCTCGAGCAGAGCTTCGATCCGAGCCTCTAGCTCATCGGAGAGTTTGACCCCCCCCGGGCCAAAAAACTTGATGCCATTGTCTTGGTACGGATTATGGCTGGCTGAGATTACCACCCCAGCAGATGCACCCAGCGCCTCCGTAAGGTAAGCCACGCCCGGCGTGGGCAGAATACCCAGGTGTTCCACGGCCACGCCTTGCGACATCAATCCCGCCGCTAGAGCAGCTTCAAGCATGTCGCAGGATTTGCGAGTATCCTTACCCACTAGGATGAGAGGACGCTGGCCCTCCTGGCGGAAGAAAGCTCCAGCTGCCTGCCCCAGTCGCAATACGAACGAGGGAGTCAGAGGAGGCTCGCCAGCTATTCCGCGCACACCGTCGGTCCCGAAGAAACGTCGCTGCATACCTTTTAAGCATATACGATTGCAGAAAACCAGGGAGGAGTGACTTGCCGGAAAATAGCCTATTTCGCACCACACATCTAGCCATAACACTGCTTACACGGCCTAGTCATGCCTTGCCCGAGTTGCTAAGGAACACCCCTTGGGGTTTTGGACTAAGTTTAGTGGGATTGGAATCCCTTTTGACCCTGACCCTGTTCGGCCAAGGTACGGGAGCAGACCACCTAGCACAATTAAGTCATTATTTCCTTCTCTCCGCCGGGGGCTTCGTGCTGTCCGGATTAATCACCTACGGCCTAGGCCGGATGCTGGGCAATAAGCACCCGCAACTTTCGAGTTGGGTAGCCTTCGCACTACTCTTGGTGCTTCCCGGCTTTGTGCGGCTGCTCGTGGAAACGGCCGTGCTCTATCTCAATCTGCCGGGCGGAACTACGCTGCTGGGACTGGGTGCGTTGATTCCAGCGGTCTGGTCCGGTTGGCTTTTGGCCTTAGGCCTCCAAATCGGCTTCGGTCTCTCCTGGATACAGTCTATTAGTGGTGCCATAGCGGGCTTATTAGGTGGTACCGCTATTCTACTACTGCTACTCTGAGCTACGAGGCCATCACTTAGCTTCCAGCCAGTTTCCGCCCAGACCCGCCTCCGCCTCCAGCGGCACCTCCAGCGGCCAAACCTCTCGCATTACCCGCTCAACCTCAGCAGCCAATTCCTCAGCCCGGGCGCGGGGAGCCTCCAATACCAGTTCATCGTGCACCTGTAGAAGCAGATATCCCTCGTAGGTATCCAGGTATTCGGCAAGGCGCACCATAGCCAACTTCATTAGGTCAGCGGCAGTCCCCTGCACCGGCATATTAAAGGCCATACGTTCAGCCGCCTCGCGCACCTTCCGGTTAGCCGAGAGCAGTTCCGGCACGTATCGCCTGCGACCGAAGAGTGTCTCCACGTAGCCGCGCTCACGGGCCGTGGACAGGGTTTGATTCATGAAGGTCCGAACCTTGGGATACGAGGAAAAATATCGCTCGATGAACCCTTCTGCTTCAGCGTAACCGATGCCGAGTTCACGGCCCAGGCGATGTGCGCTCATACCGTAGAGCACCCCGAAATTGATCGTTTTAGCCGCGCGGCGCTGCTCTACCCCCACCGAATCCGCGGGCACCGCAAACATCCAGCTGGCGGTCTGAGTATGAATATCGAGGTCTTCTTTGAAGACCCGGGTCAGGTTCTCGTCACCCGAAAGATGCGCGAGCACCCGTAGCTCGATCTGCGAATAATCGGCTACCACCAATTGCATACCCTCGCTGGCGATGAAGGCCTTGCGAATACGACGGCCCACGTCGGTGCGCACGGGAATATTCTGCAAGTTAGGATCCGAACTCGACATTCGGCCGGTAGTGGTACCGGCCTGATGGAAGCGGGTATGTAGACGCCCGGTGCGCGGGTTGACCATACGCGGCAAGGGGTCCAGGTAGGTACCCTTGAGCTTGGTCAATTCTCGGTACTGGAGAATTTGCTCGATGATGGGGTGCATATCGAGTAGTGCTTCCAGCGTACCGGCCGCGGTGGAGCGCTTACCGGTCTTCTGGGTGCGGCGGGCAGGTCTAAGGCCTAGCTCGTCGTAGAGGACCGTCTCCAGTTGATCACGTGAGCCGAGGTTGAAAGCGTGACCGGCCAGACGATGTACATCCTCCTCCACCTGCAATATCCGCGTACCCAGCTCCTCTGAGAGCACTTGCAGGTAAGACGAGTCGAGCCGCACACCACGTACCTCCATACGTGCCAACACATCTTGTAGAGGTCGCTCCACCTGGCGGTACAGCCACCCGAGTTGCTCTTCACTTTTCAGACGCTCGGACAGAGTATTCCACAGATCTAAACTAGCCACCGCACGTTCAGCAGCGTCTTCGCTCCACTCGTCCGCCGTGTAACGCCGCACCACCGAGGCTGGCTCAGTATTGACAGGATCATATAAATAGGCCAGCAATAGCGGATCGTCACCACATAAGCCCTGTTGGCCCTCCCGCTGTACCAGCACGGCCAAATCCTTGGCCCCCACCGCAGATAAGCACTCAAAACCAGCCAATGCAGAAACCTCGTTCGGGCCCTTGGCCACCTGCTGGTCCCAAGCTGCAGCTAACTGCATGAGCGTGGCGTTCATGGGCTCGGGTCGGTCCAGCGCGAAACCCAAGAAGCTCTTCGTAGGCGGTGGCCAGTGGCCGGCTTCGGCCCTGACATGATCCAAAAGACCTAACTCACGCAGCAAAGAACCAAACTCGAGTTCCTGTAGCCGCAGACGTAGAGCCTCGGCATGCATATCACCCCGGTGAGCTTGCTCGAAATCGATCCCAATAGACAGATCGGTATGAATCCGTGAAAGTGACTTGGAGCGCTCTATCGATTCCAGGCTGGCTTCGATTTTCCTCCGTGTACTTTCGGGGGTGACCTCGTCCAGATGCGCAAACATCCGGTCCAAGCTCTTCCAGGTAGCCAGCAGTTTCTGAGCCGTTTTAGGGCCGATGCCCTTGGCGCCGGGAATATTGTCTGAAGCGTCACCAGTGAGCGCTCGATAATCCACCCACTGCGCTACGTCCACACCGTACTTAGCCCGTACTTCGGCCGGGCCCACCTCGGTTCCATCGGGCAACAGCACTGATATCCGCTCACCCAGAAGTTGATAGTTGTCCCGATCGGTACTGATGATCCGCACTTGATAGCCGGCGGATTCAGCTTGCTTAGCCAAGGTGCCGATCGCGTCATCGGCCTCGTAGCCGGGTAGCTCGAGCACCTTCAGTCCCAGCAACACCACCAGCTCTCGAATAATATCCAGTTGAGTGCGCAACTCCGGCGGAGTAGGCGCACGCTGGGCCTTATAGTCCTCGAATTGCTCATGGCGAAAGGAAGGCGCCGGTGCGTCGAAAACCACGATCACACAGTGACCGTCCTCGGCCAGCAGTTTAAGCAGGGTCCGCATGAAACCATAGATTGCCTGCACCGGCTGCCCGGTTGAGGTAGTGAGCTCAGATAGCGCATAGTAGCTGCGAAAAGCCAGGTTGTGCCCATCCACGAGCAACACCCGCTCGAGCCCGCTTCGCCGGGACGGTTCACTCGACTGGTTGAAGAGCTCTTGCTGCTTCACCGTTCTATTCTAGCGGCATGGATTCCAACGCCGCCCGGCCTTGGGTAGCGTCCTGTATAGCTTCAGCAAAAACCACCCGTTGATGCAGCGGAAGCAAGAACACGAAGGTCCCACCACCAGCCCCAAATGCCGGCTCAGCCAGGATTTGGAAGGTCTCGAACACCGTGTAGACCCGCCCGATCAGCTCGAAGGGTACGCGAAGTGTCATTCGCGCTATCGGGGTCACTATCCGTTTTTTAGTCGTTCGCAAGCACTCGGCTACTACACCTCCATAAGCTCTAGCCAACCCTCCCGTGCCCAACTTGATACCTCCGAAGTAACGCGTAACCAGCGCCATCACACCGTCTAGGCCTTGCTGCTCAATAGCCCGGAGAATCGGTCTACCGGCGGTACCACCAGGTTCGCCATCGTCTGAGAAACGGTAGTGATCGCCGATCTTATAGGCCCAAGCATTGTGACTAGCCTTGGCATCACGCGCCGTATCCAGCCAAATCATCGCTGCCTTCACTGAGTGGGCCGGGGTTACATGAGCCATAAACCGACTTTTCTTAATAAACCGCTCGAGCTGATTGGACCCGGCGAGGGTTAGCTTGACTGGCGTTTCATCCATTCATAGCACCTGTTCACTAGTGTCAGGGACACATAAATATATCACCACCAACCCGGTAGTATCTCAGATCAGATACAGAAGGTAACGTTCACCCATTGCAGGTCTAAAGACCACCATTCCGGGGAGCGAAGCCATCAAGGGTACGAAGACACCAGCCACGTCAAGCTGCTCAAAAGCTAGTGCCGCCTAAGAGCTCTTAGGTCGCGCGGGCATGCACGTTGCGCCCATAACCATTTGGAGGACCCCGCTTACTTAATAACGAGTCGGCACGGCAGGCCAGCGATATGTACACCTCGGCCACCCTTATCCTCAATCGTAACCGTAGACAAAACCTCAGTCAGACCTTGGCGGGTAAGAGGCCCGGGGCACGGCGTCAGACCCACCCGGTCAAGCGGCAACACTTCAAGATCGGCGTCAAACATATGATAGAGTCATACCCGGTTCCGCATACTACAACGTTCTAAGGGGGGTAGGGCGTATAGAGCAGCCTACTGAAGATACAACCACCCACCATCTCCGTCACCAGATTAGGCAAATTAAAAGTCGCTACCGAGAAAACCCTCACAACCGACTCAGGCAGTGATGTAGCCGTCTCCGGCAACGGCAAACCCACACACACCCCCTACACCTTGCCTGACCCGGCCCTTCCGTTAAAGAGCCGGGGGTAAGCTCTACTCTTTTTCGCCGAGAGCGGTCAGGGCCGCTCTTCGCATGATCTCGAGCGGGGCCTTCTTTCCCGTCCAAAGCTCAAAAGCCAGAGCACCCTGTTGCACCAAGAGCTCAATCCCATCCTGGGTGCGAAGCCCCTGCGCAGCAGCCTCACGCAACAGACGCGTACCACCAGGCCGGTAGACCAGGTCCACCACCAGACCGCTCTTAGGCAGTAGTGAAGATCTTATAGGGATCTCTCCTGTTCCCTTCAGGCCCACCGGCGTAGCGTTCACCAATAAACGCGCCCGGTTAAGCACCGAAGCCATCTGCTCGGAGCCCAGCTCGAGCCCCAGCGCACCGAAGGCCTCGGCTAGAGTATGGGCATGGGCCACGTTACGACCCGCCACAAAAACCTCTACATCCGCTTGGCGCAAGGCGTACGTTACCGCCCGTGCCGCACCGCCCGTGCCGAGCACCACGGCTACGGCACCGGAGGGCTCAAAGCGCGCCACACCCAGCGCCACTAAGAAGCCCGGGGCGTCAGTGTTATATCCTAGAAGCTCCCTCCCCCGCTTCACTACCGTGTTTACTGCCCCAATTGCCCGGGCCTCCTTGTCTAGCCAGTTTAGATAAGGCAGCGCACGCTCCTTATGGGGGATAGTCAGGTTGAAGCCGTCCAACTCGCGCGCCCGGCCTTCCAGCCAAGCTTTAAAACGCTTAGGTGGTACCTCGAAACACTCGTACCTCCCCTGTAAGCCATAGGCTCGCAAAGCTGCAACCTGCATCTGGGGAGAGATGCTGTGCCCAAGAGGGAAACCTGCGATTCCAAGCCTCACTCCATTTACTGTACCAACAGATAGTGGGCCGCATGTAGAGTACAGGCTCAATACGGCGGTCCAGTAGTTCTATATTATGGGTCTATGGTGTTACCAAAACACCAGGGAGGTCTACTATACTTCGCAACGACAGAGGACGCATGGACCTGGCACCAATTCATTCTGGGTGTTAGCAACGGCCCTTTCGATATCGCGGAGCCCTTACCCAGCGCAAAAGATCTGGTTCATCCCAGACCATATGCAAGTCCCAGATCGGCCGCACTGTGGGCATCCCTTAGCATCGCTCCGGCACAGAACGTACCTCGTCATCTATCCTGTTATTCTAAGCTTGGTGAATATGCGTATGAGGAGAGGACTGTCCTTGCTAGTTCTACTGGTAGGACTGAGCTTTGGGCAGACCTTTGTGATTCCCATACACGGGGAGATCGACCCGGCATTAGCCATCTTCGTCAAGCAATCACTGGCCCAAGCCGAACGGGCTGGTGCCAGTGGAGTGGTGTTGGTGGTAGATACGCCGGGCGGCCGAGTGGACGCAGCTATCAAGATTTCTGACGCCATTATATCTAGCCCCTTACCCACGCTCGCAGTAGTACGGAACGCCTTTTCGGCGGGTGCACTCATCTCATTATCGGCCCAGCAGATAGCCATGCTGCCCGGATCGGAGATCGGTGCTGCGTTACCCATCAACGTCCTACCGGGCACCAAGCCCACTGCCGCTGATCGCAAGGTTATCAGTGCACTGGCAGGTAAGTTCCGCGCGGTGGCCGAAGCACATGGTAGGCCAGGTGAAACGGCCGCAGCCATGGTTGATCCTGAGATAGATATAAAGGGGTTAACCCGGCCGGGAGAGCCATTGACGCTTTCCGCCAAGCAGGCCGTAAAACTCAAGATTGCCGATTTTCAAGCCGCAAATCTGCAGGAGGCCTTACAGCAGGCTGGGTACAATGCCAATACCAAGCAGCTCAAGCCCGGCAGCCGGGTACAGCTGGCCCGCTTTCTCACTAGTATCTATGTGGCGCCGATCCTGCTGGCTATCGGCATACTGGGATTATTGATCGAGATCTTCACCCCCGGCTTCGGGGTTTTCGGCGCCGTAGGAGTGGCTTCCCTGGCACTATATTTCCTGGGCGGTTATCTGGCAGGCCTTTCCGGGACGCTCGAGCTGTTATTGTTCTTCGCCGGTATACTATTGATCTTGACCGAGGTCTTTATCATTCCCGGTCTGGGTATTGCAGGCGCAGGGGGGGTATTGGCAATTCTGGCCTCGATTTACTTCACATTCGGAGCCCGCTCGCTGGAAGTGGGTTCGTACACTATCCTCCTGGTTGCAGCAGGGCTCTTGGTCTTCTTCCGTTTCTTTCCCTACTCGCGCGCCGGCCGAATTCTGTCGCTGAACTCCGTCATTGCAGAGCATGCGCCGCCCACACAAACGCTTGCCCCTCTGGTCGGAGTTATCGGTACCGCGTTGACCGACCTGCGGCCTGCGGGAATCGCCCGCCTCGGCGAGCGCCGGGTAGACGTAGTGACCGACGGCGAGTACATTTTGAAAGGCGAGACCGTGCGCGTGATCCAAGTCGAAGGTGTACGCGTAGTGGTCCACAGGGAGGCATAAGTAATGGAGAGTATCAGTCTATCAGCAATTCTAGGCGCAGGTGCCATCATCATCTTCTTGTTCATCTTTTTTAGTGTTATTCCAATTGGTTTGTGGGTCTCCGCTTGGGCCGCAGGAGTGCAGGTTTCTCTAATCAGCGATTTGGTGGGTATGCGGCTCCGCCGGGTGCCGCCGGCACGCATCGTAATGCCCAAGATCAAGGCTGCCAAGGCAGACCTGGATGTACCCATGAACCGGCTTGAAGCGCACTATCTAGCCGGAGGAAATGTCGACCGCGTAGTGGATGCGCTGATTGTCGCTGGAAAAGCGGGCATTAACCTCACCTTCGACCGAGGCGCGGCCATAGACCTAGCCGGCCGCGATGTGTTGGAGGCCGTGCGGATGTCTGTCAATCCCAAGGTGATTCAAACCCCGATGATTACCGCGGTGGCCAAAGATGGTATTCAGCTCTTGGCTACCGCGCGTATCACCGTGCGGGCCAACATCGACCGGCTAGTGGGCGGAGCCGGCGAAGAGACCGTCCTCGCCCGCGTAGGCGAGGGTATCGTAACCACCATCGGTTCCGCAGATACCCACAAGATGGTTTTGGAAAACCCTGATAGTATCTCCAAAACCGTGCTGGCCAAGGGTCTGGACTCCGGAACCGCCTTCGAGATACTCTCGGTAGATATCGCTGACGTCGATGTAGGCAAGAATATCGGCGCTTTTTTGATGACCGATCAGGCCGAAGCCGAAAAGAAGATTGCCCAAGCGAAAGCCGAGGAGCGCCGGGCCATGGCGGTGGCGGTTGAGCAGGAGAACAACGCGAGTGTTGCGGCCATGCGGGCAAAGCTGGTGGAGGCCCAGGCCGAAGTACCCCTGGCTATGGCTGATGCCTTTCGTAAAGGGCACTTAGGCGTTATGGACTACTACCAGATGAAGAATATCGAAGCCGATACCGAGATGCGAGACTCGATCAGCCATGCTACCGGCAACGAACGGAAAAGGAAAGAAGAGTAAGGGGGACTACAATGTCCATTGGCGATCTACTTGGGCTAATTTTTCTAATTATCTTCGTGGTGGGGCCGGTTCTGCGAGGCCTGGGACGCGAAAATCCTGTTGTACCCCCCGTCGGCCAGCCCCAGGAACCATCAGCCGAGTCCAAGCCGGCTGCAGGATACACCGATAATGAAACCCTGCCTCAGCCTACATACAGCCCGGGGCAGGGTTTCATGGAAGAACTCGTCGTGGAAGAACTGACGCCGCGCCAGCAGGTCAAGGTAGCGGAGGCCATAGAAAGAGAGCACCCGCACCGGTCGCACATGGAACAACATGGCGATAAGCTTTTTGGTACCAACCGAATGGCTATCATAAACGGCGTGGTATGGCATCAGATCCTTAGCCCACCGGTAGCCCTTAAAGGGAGGAAGAAACGGAACGAGAGACGCTGATTCACTTCACCTCCTCCCAAGAGGCGTTGGCTTTCCTGGGTGAGAGTGACCGGTTCTTAAAGCAGATGCGTAAGAGCTTGAAAGTGCAGATTGTCACCCGAGGTACCGAGCTTCATCTACTCGGCCCCTCGGGTGAGCTAGCGATAGCGACTACTGCCTTGGGTAGCCTGTTGACATTAGTACGTGGGGGCAGCGAGTTGGACACTCAGACTATAGCGCAGTCGGTAAAGCTGGCCGGGTCGGGACGAAGTCTCGTTCAAGAGGCGCAGCACGAGTCGAAGGGCTTTTCCCTGCCACGCCACTTGTACCCAAAGACACCCGGACAGCGCAGGTACCTACAAGCCATTACGAGAAACGATATCGTTCTGGGGATCGGCCCGGCGGGCACCGGAAAAACCTATCTTGCCGTAGCCATGGCCGTGGCTGCATTCAAAGCCAAGCAAGTCAAACGTATCATCCTAATCCGGCCGGCGGTTGAGGCGGGTGAACGGCTGGGCTTTTTGCCCGGAGATATTCAGGCAAAGATAGACCCTTATCTGCGCCCCCTGTACGACGCCCTTTTTGATATGATCGATCCGGAGCGATTCGAGCATTATCTGGCAGGGGGCATGCTCGAGGTGGCCCCTTTGGCTTTCATGCGCGGCCGTACCTTGAATGACGCCTTCATTATTCTTGACGAGGCGCAGAATACCACGGCCGAGCAGATGAAGATGTTTCTAACCCGTATGGGGTTTAATTCTAAGGTAGTAGTTACCGGCGACATTACCCAAATCGACCTGCCCCACCACACTAAAAGCGGACTGGTGGAGTCACAGCGCATCCTGCAGGGCATTGAGGGTATTGAATTCGTATACTTCCAGGAGTCGGATGTAGTGCGGCATCCTTTAGTCGCGCACATCATCAAGGCCTATGAGCAGGCTCAGATGGCTGAACCCCAGGGCCATGGTTGAAATCATCGCGCAGCGCCGGCCCTCCGTCGGACTACGCCCCCTACTTAGACGTCACTTACAAGCCCTGATGGGCGAATTAGGCTACCCAGCGCACGCGGTTACGGTAATTTTATGCTCGGACAAAACCATTCGCATGCTAAAGCTCGAGCACTGGGGAGAAGATCAGGCTACGGACGTGCTCTCCTTCCCCACTTTTGAACCCGGCGACCCGTTCGTACCCCCCCATCTGGGCGATATTTGGATCAGCCTAGACACTGCTGCACAGCAGGCCAAGCTCCACGGGCAGGCTCTGGGAACTGAGGTGCAGATTCTTGCTGCGCACGCCTTGTGGCATCTACTGGGTCACGACCACCAGAACCAGAGAGACTGGTCGGGGTTCGAGCGGGTGCAGCAGCGTATTCTCACACTTTGAATCATGAGTGCACCCAATAGACCCCTACTGAAAGCCTTCGCGTACGCCTCCCGGGGCTTGGGCCTAGCTTGGCGCCGCGAACTCAACTTTCGTATTGAGGTGATTCTCGGCAGCGTAGCTATTCTACTAGCCTGGTGGCTGGATAGCGGACTGATCCTGGTAGTTGTCCTGATAGGCTTGGTTCTGGGGCTTGAACTAGTCAATACGGCCTTGGAAATCACCCTTGATCTGCTTCATCCAGACCACCACGAAGGAGTCAAAGCCGCTAAGGATATAGCCGGCGCGGCGGTCCTGCTTGCCAGCCTTGCAGCGCTGACCGTAGGTATTCTACTTCTTGGTCCGCCCTTGCTGCATAAACTAGCGCCCTGAACAAGTGTGCTAAAATCGAACCGTAGTAACTATGGACAAACCTCCCAGTTTTAGTCGTCTGCTATTTCCCACCCTAATGGTCTTGGGTTCTTGGGCCTCCGCACAAGGTGCCCCATCTTCACGGCCCGATGCTGTCAGCCTAGTGATATTGGTAGTCTTTTTCGCCTTATCCGCCTTCTTTTCCGCCTCGGAAACGGCCATAATTACGCTGTGGCCCTGGAAGGTCCGCGAGCTGGCCGAGCGGGAAGGTGAACGAAGCCCCTTCTGGTTAATAAACAAGGATATCACCCGGTTTCTGACCACCATCTTGGTGGGTAACAATCTGGTTAATGTGGCAGCCACCGCCCTGGTTACCGAGATGACTACGCGAGCCTTCGGCTCTGTCGGTGTGGGCTATGCTACCGGAATCGTAACCGTCCTGGTACTCTTCTTCGGCGAAATCACTCCCAAGACCATCGCTGTACACAACGCAGACCGGTTAGCACGCCTCGTCGCCCGGCCCATCTACCTGCTTTCCATCGTTCTTTACCCTATCGGCCAATTATTCAGTTGGGCGGCTACGTCTATCCTTCGACTGGTGAGGCTTGAATTTACGACCGAGCCTCTGGTCTCTAACGGTGAATTGCGGCTGATCCTAGCGGGTGCAGAACGCAGCGGAGCCATCGAAGAAGCCGAAGAGGATATGATCGAGGGTGTGCTGGAGCTCGAGAGTACTCCAGTTAGAGAGGTTATGATGCCTCGTGTAGACGTGGTAGCCATCGAGGCCTCAACATCACTGAGCGAGCTGGTAAAGATCGAGCAGGAACATCGCTTCTCGCGCATGCCGGTCTACGAGGATAATATCGATCACATCGTCGGTGTAGTCCACACTAAGGACCTACTGGCTTATTTGAACGATCCGGTAAAGCTGAGTACGCTGAAGGTCTCCTCGTTGTTGCATCCGGCCTATTTTGTACCCGAATCCATGCCTCTATGGAACCTACTTCTGGAAATGCGGAGAAGGAAAACGCACGTGGCCATTGTAGTAGATGAGTTCGGCGGTACAGCGGGTATCGCCACACTCGAAGATATCTTCGAGGAGATCGTAGGTGAGATCTACGATGAGACCGACAAGGAGGAAGAGGCCCAAATCATTCCTGAATCTGGCGGCAGCTTCCTAATCAGCGGGCAGACCCCTTTAGATGAGGTTTCCGAAGCCCTGGGCACGGAGCTTCCCGAAGGGGAGTACGAAACCTTATCCGGCTTCTTGTATAATGTACTTGGTTATATTCCTGGTGTGGGCGAACGAATCGATCACGGAGGGTACAGCTTTATCATCGTCGATGGCGATGAACGCCACATCGAGCGGATTCGTGCCACGTTAGCAGATAATGCCCAGGCTGTAGGGAAAGAGGATGAATGATGGATGAGATGTTACGGCTGGCGCACAGTGTAATCCAGCATGCTTATGCGCCCCATTCAGGTTTTCCGGTGGCCGTAACGCTTAAAACGCGAGATAGCCACCTTTATACCGGGGTCAACGTGGAAAACAGCGCCTACCCACTGGCCCGCTGCGCGGAGCAGATTGCCGTGGGCGCAATGGTTACCGGTGGGGGGCGCGAAATCACAGAAGTCCTCATATTGTCGACCGGCGAGGAGCCCGCCACGCCCTGCGGGGCCTGCCGACAAATCCTAGCAGAGTTCTCCGGGCCATCCACCACGATACGTTGTGTTAGCACCAAAGGTATAGAACGGCGCTACACCCTCGGTGAGCTTCTCCCTCACGAGTTTCACTTGAGCCCATCTACAGCGGTGTAATCCACTGGGCTAAGCACGGTCTCAGAATATCATATGCAGCAAACGTCATATGACGTTTGCTGCAGCTTACCAGCATGACAGGAGATACCCCCATGGCACTCGAAAGCGTAGGTGTCAGCTACCAGCAATTCCGAAAGATAGTTACCAGCTGACTAAACGCAGGTATTATCGGCTGACCTTCAGCTCGTAAGCTCACGCCTTCCCAGCAGTACGTACTTCCAGCCCCTAGTCTTTAGGTTGGGTAGAAAACCTGCCTCTCGCGCCATTACAGCCAGGATATCGGGTGTGAAAAAGTGTCCCGGCTCACCCAACAATCGCTCTCCCGTGGCCATAAATCGGCCCATAGTACGGCTAGGGTCGAATTCGAAAATAAATAGACCGCCGCCGGGTACAAGTACTCGCGCGAACTCGGCAAAAGCTATCTTAGGATCGACAAAGTGATGCAGTGCCTCCCCCACCATGATCATCTGCACAGATCCATGCTCAAAAGGTAAGTCTTCGGCATGGGCCTGGTGTATTTCACCGTAGGCGCGCGCATAGCGCAGCATTCCTTTTTGAGGCTCCACTATGTGGTAGACTAGATCGCGCCGTCGATCCTGCGCCAAACGGGTGAGGACAGCTGTACCACCGCCCACGTCCAGAGAACTACCCCACCTGGTGGCAGAGGGGCCAACACCTGCCCCAACGCCTCTCGTGCCCATTGCGGATAGAGCCTAGGGCCCAGGTGGTGAAAGAGCGGTGCCAGCCGTCCAAAAGGAAGGCCCATCTAGTGACCCAGCTTGGACGCGGAAGTCATCCGGTCTTGCCCCCACCAACTCAGCGCACCCTCTTGCAGATAGTCCACTAGATCCAGGCCGGCCCTCAGTTGGCAGTGGCTAGGATAGGGGGGAACCCCATGAGGTTCAACCTCAAGTTGAGCACCGTTCGTGCGGCCCCCGTAGGTGGTAATGCTATATTCAGCATTGAGGCGGCTAAAACCCCTCCACCTATATACAGTCCGAACTAACCCTCCTCCAGGTGAAAGCCGGCGCGGTTGGGATTCCCGATTTATAGGACTAGGCTTCACTTGGCCTGAAGACCTTGTACAAAAAGGCTGCCGATCGGCATAAGTCACAGCAACGCACAAACAAGGTGCATACGCATCTTTCGTCCCAGTAGTCTTGATAGGTCCGTAAGGTGTCTCGACAGGAACCGCCATGGCTCACATCCTACCAGGGCGGAACGCCCAGGGGACTTATTACTAGCACATCGCTCTCAGCAGGCAAGATGAATACCGGTAGCAACAACGAACAGACCGCTTCCCCCGGCGGCGCTGTTGGGGTAGTGGCGCCAAGCAGCAACGCAAAGGTATTGGGTTGAAGGGTGACATTTCCTAGTTGAAGCTACACCCCCCGGCGGGCAGTATTCGGGCCCAAGAGCGTAAACATGGGAGTTCGTAGGTAC
>CAYODT010000001.1:47590-75600 GCA_964402875.1 uncultured bacterium
CCCCCGGCGGGCAGTATTCGGGCCCAAGAGCGTAAACATGGGAGTTCGTAGGTACACTCGCGCCAAGTAACCAACAGGCTCACGAATATTCTCGGGTATAAGCCCCTCCTTATCCCACCACCAGACCTTCAGAGCGCAGGGCCTCAAGTATCGGTAGAAAAGCCGGCCAATGTGGGCTGGTTTGGTCGTAGGGCGGTCTGGGGAACCCCGCGGGAAGGCCCAGATACCGCAAGGCCTGCTTGAGAAGTATGAAGCCACCTTTGGCCAGCATCCGGCCAAAGGGAAATAATTTCTCCTGCCAAGCCTGGGCCTCGGTGATATTGCCGGCCCGCCAGGCCTCCAGCAGTTTTCGGTAGGCCATTGGTGCCAGATTTGCCGCCGCTAGGATGCCACCCTCAGCCCCCAGCGCCAGAGCACCCAGGAAGGTGGGTGCGTGGCCGGTGAACAGGCGCAGCGCAAGCGCCTCGCTATGGTAGTAGGCCATGCGCTCCAGTTTGCCACTGGAGTCCTTGAGACCTTGAATATTGTCGTGCATAGCTAATTCGCGCACCACCTCGAGTCCAAGATCAGCGTGAGTCAACTGGGGAACATGATACAGCCACACCGGAAGCGCATCGAGGTCGGCCAGCCCCCGGTAGTAGCGTAGGTAGGCTTCCTTGCTCATTGCGCGGGTAAAGTAGCGTGGCGGCGTGACCAACGCGGCCATTGCACCAGCCTCCGCAGCCTGCTCGAGCAACATTGCAGCTTGCGGAAAACTCTCAGCGCCGGTACCCACCCAGAAGGGCTTACTTACTTCCGGCACAACCCCCAGAAGGCCCATACGCTGCTCCAGGGGGTTCAGATGAACCGCCTCACCATTCGATCCAAACAGTAGAAGCCCGTCCAGGTAAGGCTCGAGTGCTGCAATAAGCTCCGCAAATGCTGACCAGTCGGGGTGGTCTCCATCAAAAGGCGTGGGTAGTGGCGCAACGATCATGCCCGCCTCCTTGGCAAGGACAAGGCCCAGGGGATCAGGTGTAAGGCGTAGGCGGCTACCAACACCCACAATGCGGCTGGATAGCCCTGCCAAAGCCCCATCAGCCCATACGCCAGTCCAGCCAACAGCAGCAACCCGTAACCTGACTCCAGCAACGTACTTCCTGGGAATAGTAGGGCCAATAACCAAGCCGTCCAACTTAGTCTGTACGCGCCCCTGGATCGAGATACAAAAAGTGCCAGCAGATGGTAGAGCGCCAGGAGCAAGAGGAGCAGCAAGGCCAGATACCCTATCAGCGCGTTAGGCCATAAGGGCAGCGTTGCCCAGCCGGTGAGCGGGTTGGCGAGAAAGCCCGAGGTGTAGCTAGAAAAGACCGCATCCCATTGCGCACCGGTGTCAGGAACACCCTTGCGCACCACGCCGGCATAGCTGTACACCGCCGTCCATTGGTCCCCCGGTAGCCCTAAAGCCTGCGCTGCCGGCGCATAGTTCGGATCCATGTAATAAGCACGAGCCAAGAGAGCGGGTTCACCTTTAAGCATGGCCAAGTCAGTTAGTACGTAGGGACTAGCCTTCGCTTGCTCGAGCAAGGTCTCAGCTTGTTGGGGATCGCTACGCATCATACTGTAGCCCAGCAAGCCACGCGACTCGGGGGTCTCGGGCAACCTGGAAAAGGCCCGGGTCGCAGCCTGAGTCATCAGATCGCCGGAAAGCAAGGCATCTTGTTGCAAGAAGCGCCCGGTCTTCTGCCCAAGTCCCAACATCGCCAGCCCCGCTGCGAAGCACACCACAACCAGCAACCGCACGACAACCTCTACACGCGAAGCCCTAGTTTCGGGTAAGAAACTGGACCAGCCCATACTACGGCCGGTATGGGGAATCACCAGCCACAGTCCCCACAAAAGATATAGTGCACCAAGTACGTAGAGAAAAGCGAGCAAATCGCCTTGGAGTGGTGAGGGGCCGTCTTGCTCGAGCCGCGTAAGGGCCGCTCGGTAGCGCACGGCCAGATCGGGCCTGCCTTGCGTGGTGAGCCAATCAGCCTGTCCTTGGAAAAAGACCCGCGCACCGGGGAAGATCGGTGCATAGTTTAGTAAAGCAGCCGACCATATGGTACTAGCCTCAATACCATCGGCCCTGGCCACGCTGGCCTGCTTGGCCCACCCTGAAAGCCAGGGTGTAGCCCCACCGCCGAAAGGCAGGAGTACCCGGCCACCTCTTAATAACCGGCTAACGCCCCAAGCTTCGAGGTCTTGCGCGCTGACCTCTCCCGGTGGGAGCGTGAAATAGGCCCAGTACGGCCAATCAGTACGCGGAGAGGTATCCAGCTTGGCCGGGTCTGCTACAGCTGCCACAGCTTGCTGGTACGCAGCAAGCTGTGGCAGCCCGGCCCAATCACCCTGGAACGGCACCTTGTTAAACAGATCGGCTAGGGTGGCCTGGGTGCCGCTCTTCATCTCTACCACCAGCCGCCGCCCGCCCTTTAAGCCCGCAATTGGCGAGGAAGGATAGTAGTGGTTCACCACAAGTGGAGTGCCTGGATCAATCTGTAGGATAACCAGCGGACAAGCTACATAGATATACCCGCCAGCTTCCACCGGTCCCATCCATTTCCCGGGCAGCGGTAGGTGCCAATCGCCAATAGCGAGTACACCCCTTTCTATGATCGGCTTAGCTACTGACACAGCGGCGGTGAAACCGGCCTTCAGAGCCAAGGCTCCACCCGATAGGCCAACTAGGTAGGCCCCGGTCTTACTGGGCAAGTAGGTCAGCCGGAAGCTGTCTTGTGCCCCGGTGATTTCCAGTATCTGCACAAGTGGGCCGCCGGGTCCCTCCACGGACAACCGGTAGGAACCAGGGGCAATCCCCTGGCCTCGAATAATCATCGACTCTCCCACGGAAACCGCCTGTGGCACGACCAATGACTGAGCTAGCGCCATCCCAAGAACAATCAATAACCCCAATACACGCATAACTCATTGTATCTTCGGGCAGGCAAGTCCTAACATACCACCATGGGTCTATTAGATATGATTGGTCCGGTCATGGTCGGCCCATCTTCCAGTCACACCGCTGGCGCATGTCGCATTGCGTTCTTGGCGCGCCATCTACTCGGTAGACCACCCACTCGGATCACCTTTGGCCTGCATGGCTCGTTCGCGAAAACCGGTCTGGGCCATGGCACCCACCAAGCACTAACCGCAGGAGTATTGGGCTTTAGGCCCGACGATGAGCGCATCCCAAGGGCGCTGTCGGTGGCTGATGAACAAGGCTTAGCAGTCTGTTTCGAGGATATCGAGTTGGGTGACGTCCATCCCAATACTGTTCGTATTACCCTTGAGAATGAACGCGAACGAGTGGTAACACTGGGCAGCAGCCTTGGAGGCGGTGCAGTACGGATTACCTCGATCGACGGGTTTGAGACACGTGTCAGCGGCCAGGCACCCACACTATTGGTACGACACGCGGATACCCCGGGGGTCATTGCGCGTGTAGCGCGAATCCTCGCCGACGACCAGGTGAACATCGCTACCCTGACCAGTGCCCGCAAACACCGGGGCGGCGAAGCCCTAATGGCCATCGAGATGGATCGAAAACCTCAACCCATCTCCCTAAACTATCTCCATCATCTTTCCTACACCTACTGGGTTCGTGTACTTCCACAGGTAATGGACTGATAGCTTTGATTACCCTCTAGTAGGCATCTATAAGACTCCTAAGGCAAAATCCAGCCCTAGTGAGGAGATTCTCGCGCGCAGCGTACGACTATAAAGAGCCTTTAGCAAGCAGCGAAAGAAGCCACTGGACTACTAGAAACTGTAGCGTAGAGGCCGCCTTAGGCAACAGGACGGCCAAATAGCCTGATCGGGGTATCGAAGGAAGCTAGGAAGTCCCGCTGGAATGAAGCTCAAGCCGCCGAGGAACCGGAGATCCCATACTTACCCCAAAAGATCCACCGAACTCCCCGAGTCCCCGGTCTCTGGCGGAACTCTTGGCAAGCAATTCTGCTTGAGTATGCCCAGTACATCCCTCAGAAAGGGCAGGGGGGTATCCGGTCATTCCGATCAGGGGTCCCACTGGTTCGAGCGGCGGGATTGTGCAACTAATACCCAACAACTATCAGCAGTCCCAGGAATATCAGTTTGCGTTTCTTGGCGCAGTTAGTGTAAAATCTGCCGGCGTGGGGCTGTAGCTCAGAGGGAGAGCACCTGCCTTGCAAGCAGGGGGTCAGCGGTTCGAATCCGCTCAGCTCCACCATGTCCCACGAGGCACTTTAGGTCCTGTTATAGATAGGGGGAAACTATTCTCATGCAGCAGCTGCTCAGACCGTATCTATAAAGATCTAAGACTACCCTGGCAGGTATTATCCCCCAACACCTTACAGCTCTGCCCCAAGAGAGCTTAGCTCCAGCTCCCCATACCACACCACCCCTAGGCTAAGCACCAACTATGTAGCAGCGTGGCTTTCACATCACCCGGCACAAACCCAGCTGGCTCTTTCCTAGAATTTAAGAAAGGCAGTAAACACTCATACCAGGAGTATGGCCCAAACCTACACGGCCTCTAACAATACGAGCAATACGAACAGCCCACCGAAAGGGCCGCTACTCGTATCGGATATCCAGGATGGTAAAAACTTCCAATCCATGCCGTCCTTCAAAGCGCACCTGATCGCCAACGCGCCGACCAATTAGGCGACTCCCCAGCGGAGATTCATCTGAAATGCGCCCGTTAAAAATGTCCACCTCGTGGCTACCTACCAAAGTTAAGGTCAAGCGCTCCTCCCCCTCCCCCCCGTCGTTCACCACTGTTTCAAGTGTCACTCCAAGCTGAATCTCGGCGGGCGCGCCGGTGGCCCTCTCAATAACCTTAGCCCGCGAGAGAATCTCCTCTAATTGCGAGATGCGCGACTCGTTATCCCACATAGCTCGCCGCGCTTCGTCATAGCCTGCATTCTCGCGTAGATCACCCTCTTCCAGGGCCGCACCCATCTGTTCGCTGATCTGCTGTCGACGAACGCTCTTGAGCTGGCTGAGCTCATTTTCTAAACGCTTCATACCCTCAGGTGTAACGTAGACAGGTCCTTGCTTCAACTTTCTCCCCCCACCGGGCTTGCTGCCCTCGCGAGCCCGAGTATACACGTCCTTGATTAGGTGATCGTCTTGCCCGCTCGAGTCTTCCTAGCATCCTCGGCCAGCCGGCGCCCGGTCGGAGTATCGGCCAACCCACCTTCGCCGGTTTCTTTGAGCTGGACCGGCAACAGGCGGCCGATACTGGACATAGCCAGCACTACTTCATCAGGGGGAATTACACTGCGAATACCCGCGAGAGCCTGCTGTGCCGCGCTAACCGCATGTACCGCGTAAAATCCGTTGCGCATGACACAGGGCACCTCAACAAATCCACCCACCGGATCACATACCAAACCTAGGGTATTTTGGAGCGCGAGCGCCGCAGCGTGCACTGCAGCCCCTGACTCTCCGCCCAGTAGCTCCGTTACCGCTGCCGCAGCCATAGCTACAGAGGAGCCAATCTCAGCCTGACAACCACCGGAGGCGCCAGCGATGAAGATGGTTCGCGAAATAATCTTGCCTACTCCAGCCGCCAGCACTATGGGCATCACCAAGGCCTCCTCCTGGATACCTAGATGGTCTGCAATACCAAGAAGCGCGCCAGGCACAGTCCCTGCGCTACCAGCGGTAGGCGCAGCAACTATGCGCCCCATACGTGCATTCTCCTCGTTTATGGCCATAGCATAGGCCTGCACACGCTTGAGAAGCGGAGATGCTAAAGGGTCGGATGATGTCCACAAGCGCTTAGCGTTCCAGCCGACCATACCAGCGATTGAGGGCCGGTCGGAAGCCAGCCCCCGCTCAATGGAAGACCGCATAATCTGAATACGCTCCCTAATCACCGAGGTCAGAGCCTCGGCTGGCTTAGCGCTCTCCTCCATCTCTTCCTTGAGTACATGCTCTGAGGCTTGGCCCGGAAGTCTAGCCAAGTCGTCGAGGGTCATAGCCATACCCAAAGTTATACGCCAGTATCCCTGCGGTTGAACAGGGGAAAGCCCAGCGCAAAAACTACTATTCCAAAAGCGAGTAGGACCAACATATTAGACATATTGAGACCGTGTAGAATGGGCGGTGCGCTGCCATAGTAGTAAAAGAGCGATAGGCTCTTCAATCTATCCAAGTTTTCCACCATAGCAGCAAAAGCATTTACCATATAGGACAACACTGCAAACACCGCAGGCAATCCGACCGCTAGGCCCAAGCTACCAAAAGCCGCGCCAAGCGACAAGGCTAGGAATCCAAAGGCCAAAGCCAAAAAGCCGGTAATAGCACTCTGGCTCAACAACGCCGCCGTATTTAGCTGTACACCAAACGCCAGGGAGAACAGCCACAAGGAAAGAAAGAGTGTTGAGACAAGGATCGCAAGACCAAGAACCAACACCAAACCACGCTGAGCTAGGATCCTGGTACGAGAAACCGGCTGCGCCAGGAGCAGCTCGAGCCGTCCGCGCTGCTCCTCTCCGGCGATCAGGTTGCCTCCCATACCGATCGCATAGAACAAGAATACCGCCGGCATCATGAACCCGAATAGCTCACCCTGTAGAAAACCGGCCGCAGTGAGGAAGCTCCCCCCTGAAGGAATCCCAAATGCCGCCAACAATTCCTTAGGGTACTGATCGAATAACTGCTGCAATCCCTCGATGCCGTGTATGGAGGGGTAGATAGCCATCTCCATGACTGCCAGCAGAGCCACTCCGGCCGCATAATAGATCAACAGCCGCTTAGAATCACGGAACGTACGCCAAAACACCTCATAGTACATGCGTGCCTCCGGCGTAGTACCGCAGAAAGATCTCATCCAGATCAGCTTCGCTGGTATAGAGGCTTTCCACTGTAAAACGCGCGGCGGTCTTAACCACCGCGTCTATGTCGCCAGCCACCGAAAGTTGCAGGTCCCCACTCTGCTCCTCCACCGCCTCGACGCCTGGTAGAGAACGGAAAACCTCGGGGGATACCGGCTCCTTGAAACGCAACGTGAGTCGCCTGAGCGCTTTAGCCTTGAGAGCGCGTACCGACTCCACCACCACTAACTTACCGCCGCGAATAATACCCACCCGGTCGGCAATGTGCTCCACCTCGCTCAACACGTGTGAAGAGAGGAAGATCGAACGTCCTTCTGACCGCGCCTGGCGCGCCAGTTGATAAAAAGCATGCTGCATCAGAGGGTCCAGGCCACCGGTGGGCTCATCCAGAATGAGTAGTCTGGGGCGGCCCAAGAAAGCCACTACCAGCCCGACCTTTTGCTTATTACCCTTGGAGAGCGCGCCGATTCGCTGGCTGGGATCCAGTTCAAGATGCTCTACCAGACTGTTTATATAACTCACATCTGTAGCGGAGCACAAGCGAGCGAAGTGCCGAATCAGCTCACCGACCTTGAGTCTCGCGTTCAGGTTCAACTCCCCCGGCAAGTAACCGATTTCTTGCCTGAGCCCGGGCCCTTGGGTCCAGGGGTCCCTACCCAGCACCACGGCCCCGCCCGAACTGGGACGAAGCAGCCCAAGCAGCAACCGCATAGTGGTGGTCTTCCCTGCTCCATTCGGTCCCAAGAATCCGAAGATCTCGCCCTCTACGACCTCAAGCGATAGCCCTTCCACTCCTCTGCGCTTTCCGTAGTGCTTAGTCAGTTCAATCATACGCAGGACACTCATATAGACCTCATTAAGAATGGTACTTCGCTCTGTAGTCTATCCCGCTTAGCTTCTGGTCAGAGCTCACGCATCACTTCAAGTGACACAGATCAATTGATACGTGGGAAATAGTGGCGGAACGTGGGAATAATATGCTATAGTGATTAAAGGCATATTTATCTTATATTAGGGATAGAGACAGCGATTATAACTAAAGCAATCTAAGATGCTAAGTGGGAGATAGTGGGAAATGCCATTTGGTGAATATCAGTACAACCTTGATGGCAAGGGCCGCATGGTAGTTCCTGTAGCCTTTCGCAAGTTCATTGAGGACGGTCTGGTATCGACCCGCGGTATGGAGGGTTGCCTATATGTATTTCCACTCGCCACTTGGCAACACATTGAAGAGCAGCTTGAGGGTCTGCCTTTAACCGACGCAGAGGCTCGCTCGTTCGTGCGCTTCTTTTATTCGGGTGCCGCCAAGCTACGTATGGATAGTGCCAGCCGTATCTTGGTTCCTCCCACACTGCGCCAGTTCGCCCAGTTGGAGAGCAACGTGATTGTGGCCGGAGCACCCAGCCGCTTAGAGATTTGGAATGAGGAACGCTGGTGGCATCAAGTCAATGACGCCATGAACAATCCTCCCGCCTCCGATGTACTAAGGAGCCTGACCGGATGAAACACTTACCTGTCCTGCTCAGGACCTCAATGGAGACACTCGCAGTCCGTCCTGGTGGGCTCTATGTGGATGCCACCCTAGGCGGCGGGGGGCACAGCCGCGCCATTCTAGAACGTGGTGGTCGCGTAGTGGCCTTCGACCAAGATCCCGAAGCTATTGCCAGGGTAGCTGCGCTGGAACTTGGCGAGCTTTCCTTGATCCAGGCTAACTTTCGTAACTTGGAGCCGGAGCTTCGTACGCGCGGACTGGCGCCAGTTAACGGCGTGTTGGCGGACCTAGGCGTCTCCAGCTTCCATTTCGAGGACCCCGAGCGAGGATTCAGCTACCAACATCAGGGGCCGCTGGACATGCGCATGTCGAAAACCGGCCGTACCGCTGCCGACGTAGTAAACCACGAAGATCAGGAGAAGTTGTCCCGCATTCTGCACGAATACGGCGAGGAGCGCCAGGCAGCGCGTATCGCACGGGAAATTGTACGGGCCCGAACCGAGAAACCCATCAACACCACCACTCAGCTGGCACAGGTTATACGACAGGCGGTGGGTTGGCGGGCGGTAGGTCACCCGGCCCGGCGAACCTTTCAGGCCTTACGTATCTTTGTAAACGATGAATTGGGCGCGCTGCACAGCTTTCTAGAAGCCACAGCCAGAGTACTTGTTCCCGAGGGACGATTGGTAGTTATCAGCTTCCACTCGTTAGAAGACCGGATCGTGAAACACTTCATGCGGGATGATCCCAGATTTACGCCATTATTCAAGCACCCCCTACTGTCCTCAAAAGAAGAACAGCAAGAAAATCCCAGGGCTCGCAGTGCCAAGCTTCGCGGAGCGGTGAGGGTATGAGTATGAGGAGCACAGCTTTTCGCTGGGGTGCATTTTATCTGCTGGGCCTGCTGGTGGTGGCCACGCTAGGGTATATGGAGCACAATCAGCAAGACCAACTCGCCTCGCTCGAGCAGACGAACCAACAAATACTGGGTGAGCTCCAGACGTTACAGCTGGAGAAGATTAAGGAGCTTGGTCCTGGGCGCATCATTCAATGGGCCAAACAGAATGGCATGATCCCCCTCGCCGAGGGGCACTGGGAGGTGGCACCATGAGCGAGGTCGGCGTTCGCCGGGTCTGGATCGTGGTGCTCTCTTTCCTAGCTTGGCTACTGCTACTAGTCTGGGGCGTGGTGGCCATTGCTAACGGACTTAGCAAACTGCCCCCACTGTGGCCCAGCTTGCATTCTGCCACCATAGTTAAACCAGAGCGAGGCTCGATCCTGGCAGCGGATGGCACACCTCTTGCGGTAAGCTTGCCAAACGGAGCACGCGCTTACCCCAAGGGCTCATTCGCCGGTCAGGTGATCGGCTATACCGAGTTAGTTACAAACGCCCAGACCAGCGTAAGCCGTGCAGGGCGCGGCCTAGGCGGCGTTGAGTACGCCGAGAATCGGCAGCTCGCAGCAGGCCGTGACATTCGCTTGACTCTCAACCCTACCGTCCAAGCTATCGCGCAGCAGGCACTACAGAAAAGCATGAAGATGTCCAACGCCGCCTGGGGTACGGCTATTGTCATGGATACAAAAACCGGCCGCCTGCTGGCCTTAGCGAACGCACCCACTTTTAACCCCGCTGGGCCACGCGGGGTGCCGAGTAGAGATCCGCGTATGGTGGACGATGCCCTGGGGAGGCTGGTGGAACCCGGCTCCACGCTCAAGCTGATCTCCGCGGCTGTTTTGATGCAAGAAGGACTGGCTACACTCGCCACCAAGGTGAAGGCTCCCATGCAGCGTGTAGTCCAGCAGTTCACCATTCACGATGTGGTGCCGCACCCCAAGGTTCTCACTATGGCACAGGTGCTCGAGTACTCGTCGAACGTAGGTATGAGTACGCTGATCCAACGCACCACCCCTGAAGTGCTCTACAGCTTCTACAAAAAGATCCACTTAGATGATCCTGATATTCTGCCGGGTATATATGTTGATAGCCCAATTATTCGACCGCCGCAAGACTGGAGCGCCATCCGTTTCGCCAACGCCGCGTTCGGCCAGGGCTTGTCGATCACGCCGCTTCATCTGGCGGTAGCCTTCAATACTATTGGAAACAACGGTACCTACGTACCTCCCAGCCTGATCTATCCGGTTAATCCACCCAAAACAGTACGGGTCTTCAGCCCTAAAGTAGCCAGCCGACTCCGCTATGCTCTCACCAAGTACGCTTCAGTAGAGGCGCGGGTCCCCGGGTATCCGGTGGGCGGCAAAACCGGCACCGCACAGGTAGTAGTAAACGGACGCTATTCAAACAGTGTCTATATCGCTCTTTACGGCGGTTGGGTACCATCCGATCATCCAAGGGTGACTATCCTAGTAGCCTTATTTGACCCTAAGGGCCGCTTGATTCAGGGTGCACAGGTGGCCGCGCCGGTCTTCAAACAAGTCGCTGAGGGCCTGCTCTCACTGTGGGGCATATTACCCCAACGCAACGTACTGTCCTACTGGGGCAATGGGGCGCAGTCTCCTTACCGTTGAGTAGGTTGTGTATGATACTCAATGTCATGAAGATGACGCTCTTGACCCCAGATTGGGTAGCTGGTGTAACCGGCGGTATAGCCCAGCCCAAAGCTTCACCAGCGAACGACTTGGTCTGGGATTCGCGCGAGGTGAGGCCTGGCACCGCCTTTATGGCACTACCGGGTACACATATGCACGGCAATTTTTTTCTGGATTCGGCCGTAGCTGCAGGAGCTGCTTTTGTACTGACCGAGCAGGTGCACCCCGCCGCGGTCCAGGTTTCAGAAGCCTATCCAGCTATGCTTAAGTTGGGCCAGGCCCTGCGCAAGCGGTTTCTAGGACTGCGCGTAGGAATCAGCGGAAGCGTCGGTAAGACCAGTCTGAAGGAGGCTTTAGCCCAAGCCCTCGGCTGGCCCGCGCCCGAAGGCAACCTAAACACGCCAGCTGCACTCACGCGTTTCTTTCTACACCTGGATCCAGCAGCCAAGGGGGCGGTGCTCGAGCTGGGTATTGATCGGCGCGGCGAGATGGACGAGCTGGTGGAACTTACCGCGCCCCAGCTGGGCGTACTCACCGCGATCAGCCCGGCTCATCTTCAAGCCTTTGGAAACCTAAGCACGCTGGCCGCCGAAAAAGCTCGCCTATTAGTTGCTAGCGAACTCCGCCTGGTCTCCGAGCAGGTTAGGTCTTATGTGCATCTACCGCGTACGCATGTCTACGGTTTCAGGGAAGGCCGCTTCCGCGGATATACACTTGACGTTACCGCCCAAGGAAGTAGCTTTGTTTATAGAGACCATTTGGTACGATTGCCTTACCCTGGTTTTGGCTCGGCCATAGCGGCGCTTGGAGCACTGGCGTGCATAGAGCTGCTGGAAGCTGACCTGGACGCCGCCATCGAACGCCTAGCCGGTCTCAGGTTGCCCCAAGGACGCATGCAGAAGGTGGTTAAGCGCGGCGTAACGTTCATGAACGATGCCTACAACGCCAGCCCGCTTTCAGTGCAGCTCGGCCTAAAGAGCCTAGCGGCCTTCCCCGAGCGCAAGGTCTTACTGCTGGGTGAGATGCTCGAGCTGGGCAGCGAGTCCGAATATTATCATCTGGAGTTGGCCAGAGCGGCTGCAAATCTAGGACAGGAATTGATCTTCATGGGTCGCTACGCCCCCGTCCAACTCGAGGCTGCAGGTCGGGGACAGGCTGTAACCGATCTCGATGGTGCCCTTAAAGCGTTAAGGGCCGTGACTCGGGCCGGAGATCTGGTCTATCTGAAAGCCTCACGCGCGGTGGGGCTCGAGCGGATCCTGGAGGCGTGGTAATGCGCAGTCTATTGAGCCTGCTGGTGTTAACGTTGGTAGCTTGCACACCCGTGCTTCAATCCCAATCTCAAACCTCATCACCACCTCTCCTAGTGGCTGGTGGGCTGGTTCGGGACGGCTGGGCCAATGTGAATAACGAGCAATTTCCTTTAAGTGGACAGCCCCTGGCCGTAGCGTACGCCAGCGGCCGGTTGTACGTCGCCTATCCTTACCAGTTACAGGTATACAAGAATGGTACGCTTGAACAGAGCTTCTCGATGACTGGCACTCCCACAACCGTACATGCTCTACCAAAACCAGTAGTGGTTATGCAGCAAGGTCTTTTCCTGCCCGGTAGGGGTATCTTCTCCTATCCGGCCAAAGACGCTCTGAGTAATAGCCAGGGACTCTGGTGGGTTGGGCAGGACGGCTTGTGGCTTGGTGAAAAACGTATAGTTCAAGGGGAATTTCAGAAGGTTGTCGGCAGCGATAACATCGTGATTGCCTTAGGGAGAAACCAGGCCGCAGCCTATCCGAGCGGTGAGCGCTTCCCATTGCCCCAGGGCTGGATCGGCGCGGCTTTCTTCAAGCACCTGTATATTCTCACCTCTGTGGGTGTAAGTGAGCTCAGTCAGAGCGGCCTCGAGCTGGCGCGTACTTCCGGCCATTTCGAGGCTATTCGCGCTAATGAGAACGGTGTGTGGTTACTGCAGGATGGCCGACTCTTCCGTCTCAGCCTCAGCCTGGGGGCCGTATGATCCTCCCCGCCGCGTTGGTGCTTTCCTGGATATTGGTAGGCACACAGATCACCGTCATGCGAGCGCTCGGCTTGGGTAAGACGGTGCGCGTTGATGGTCCCGCCGCCCATCTGGAGAAAAGCGGTACCACCAGCATGGGCGGCCTGGCCTTCACCTTGGCGGCGGTTTTAGTCTATGCACTAAGCCCACACCTTGGGGAAAACATGCCCGCGGTACTGCTGATAGCCCTGGGTTACGGCCTACTAGGTCTAGCCGACGACCTGGCCGACCAACTCGGACACCCTTTACGGGCACGCGAGAAACTGGTCTTGCAGGTTATGATGGCGCTGGTATTTGCGATATTCACGGTCAGAACAGTGCAATACACGCCGTACGCTTGGCTGGACGTGCTCCTGGTGAGTTTCGCTGTGGTAGGCGCAGCCAATGCCTTTAACTTCACCGACGGGCTGGACGGGCTAGCTGCCGGCGTGAGCGGAGTGCTGCTGTTGCCTTTTCTCGACCTGGGATTGGCGCAGGCTTTCTTGGGTGCGCTACTGGGGTTTTTGTGGTACAACGCCCCCAAGGCCAGGATCTTCATGGGCGACGCCGGTAGCCAGTTGCTGGGCGCATTGATTGCGGCGCTGTTCATAAGCCAGGGAAAGATGTGGTTTTTGCCGCTGGCGGCTTTAGTCCCGGTGCTGGAGATTGTCTCGGTCATCGTGCAGGTCGGTTACTTTCAGCGTACCGGAAAACGGATTCTCAAGATGGCTCCCCTGCACCACCATTTCGAACTAAGCGGCTGGAATGAAAGTAAGATCGTGTTCCGCTTCATAGTATTCACTGCATTGTGCACCGCTCTGGCCATGCATCTGTGGGGTGGGTTGTGAACCGGCTGGTGTTCGGCCTAGGACGCAGTGGCCTGGGGGTGTTGCGTTTTCTGCACTCCCACGGCCTGAGCGCGCGCTATGCCGCCGACCACATCAATCCACAAGACCGTCGTATAGCCGAACAACTAGGCTTTATAGAAGACTCGAGGCCCGCTTCGGAAAACTACGACCAGGTTATCGCCGCCCCCGGCATACCTATAAATCACCCACTGCTCGTTGCTCTAGCAGATAGCGCCCAAATCATCGGTGAAGCTGAGCTAGCTTTTTTAGAGAGTCCTACGCCGCTGATCGGCATCACCGGTACCGCCGGAAAGACTTCCACCACCCTCTTCACCACACATATATTACGCTCACTAGGGCGGAACGCTATCGCCGGCGGCAATGTGGACCCACCGCTGGTGGACGTGGTGGACGAAGCTGAAGTAGCGGTTGCTGAGTTGTCCAGCTTCCAGCTCGAGCGGATCATGCTTTTCCACCCTCGCGTGGCAGTATTACTCAACCTAGAGACTGATCATCTCGACCGACACGGTAGTCTGGAAAACTACCACCGGACCAAGTTACGGTTACTAAGGAACCTAGATTCCCAGGATGCTCTGGTATACAATGCCGGTGAAGCACATATTCTACAAGCAGTACAAGGAAGCACCGCGCGGCGCTATCCCTTCGAGCCGCGTAGAAGCCCGCGCGACACCAACCTGGAGGCTGCTTACTGGGCCGCGCGGGCCTACCTGGACAACACCGGACTGCTCTTCAGCGATAGGGCTCTTAAGGAGGCCTGCGCTACAGCACCGCAAATACCAGGCCGCTTCGAGATGGTGGGCTACCTGGATGGTCTAAGCTGCTACGACGACTCAATCGCCACGCGCACCAATGCGGTGAAGGCAGCGCTCGAGGCAGCGCCTGCGCCCATCGCCTGGATTCTCGGCGGTGTTGATAAAGGGGCCGATCTGGACGTCTTACGACCCGTGGTAGCCAATCGGGTGGAGCTGGTGCTGGCCATTGGACGGGATGGTGAGCGCATGGCTCAGACCTTTGCCGACCTAGCCGAGGTAGTAGGTATTGAAGCGACAAGTGGCGGGGCTGCTATGGAGAAGGCGTTGGCTACAGCTAGGGAACGGTTGTCTCAGGGATCAGTGTTACTAGCCCCGCTTGCAGCGTCGTTCGACCAATTCGCAAATTACAAGGCACGGGGAAAGGCCTTTCGCGAAGCATTAGTGCGGTTAGGAGGTAAGGCTTGGATCCCCTCCTTCTCCTAGCACAGCTTCTTCTCGGTGCGTTTTCTCTTTTGGGTGTGGCCGCCGCCGCGCCGGAGATGTTCGGTCCTGACTCACTGCGGCTTGCCGCCGCATTACTGATCACACTGATCGTTGCGTTGATCCCGCCTAGGCTGTTCGTTCGTATCGCCAAGCCCTTATTTATCGGCACAGTGCTGCTATTAGTCGCTGTACTAATCAAAGGAAGTGGTCCTTTCGGTGTACATAGATGGTTCTACTTCGGAAGCCTCTCCTTCCAACCCTCCGAACTGATGAAGGTGGCCATGGTTATCTACCTGGCCAGTTACTTTGATAGGCATGGGACTGACTATCCCATACTGGGCCCTATCCTGGCGGTAGGCCTAGCGGTGGGTCTGATCGCCCTCGAGCCCGATTTCTCCACTGCCCTGTTCCACCTCTTCCTGGCCGTCTTTCTGCTGCTAGTGGTGGGAGTACCCTGGCGCCGGTTGATAGCCATTGGCACAGCCACAATATTGCTGGCGCTGAGTCTACAAGGTCTATATCTAAATAAGTTCGGCTACATCACCGCACGCTTCACCGGCTTCCTGGACCGGTTGCACGGTGAGGCCAATATTTCGGCTGCAGGCTATCAGAACTTTCAGGCCCTATCCGCCGTTTTGGCCGGGGGGCTGCTCGGGCAGGGGGCGGGCGCCGGTATACCCTACGTACCTGCTGGTTGGAACGACATGATCCTTTCAGCTATCACCTACGCCTCGGGCTGGCTAGGCGCACTCATGGTTCTGGTGATCTTCACCGTGGTCTTTACCCGGGGCCTACAGATCGCCGCCAAGAGTCAGGGAGCGGTCAGCGTCATGGCCCTGGGCCTCACCACTTACCTCACGCTTCAGGCGGCCATCAACTTTGGGGTAACGCTAGGCGTGCTGCCGGTGACCGGTATTCCTTTGCCGATGGTCAGCTATGGAGGTAGCTCCATGGTTGTAGCCGGCTTGGCCTTCGGCATACTGCACGGTATCTCCCGGCAGGCGTTTCGTTCAAGCCAAGTTAAGGCCGTAAGGAAAGAGGTGTCGTGAACCTCGTAGTGACCGGTGGCGGAAGTGGTGGACATATCTCCCCTGCTCTAGCAGTGGGGCTCGAGCTGTCGAGGCGTGGCCACCAGGTTACCTATGTGGGCGACGAAGCCGGCTTGGAAGCACGTATAGTTCCACCCAGTGGACTGCCCTTTTACGGCCTTCCAGCGGGAAAGCTGGATCGCAGCAGCCTAAGACCCGGCGAGTTGTTCAAGCTACTGCGCGGCATGGCCGCCGCCCGCAGGTTAGTGCACCGTTTGGCACCGCAAGCGGTATTGGCCACGGGGGGCTACGCTTGTTTCCCCTTCGCCTACGCCGCAGCCGGTGCCGGCACGCCGCTGGTGGTACACGAGCAGAACGCCAGGCTGGGACTGGCCAACCGCCTACTACTGGGCCGGGCCCAGCGGCTGGCTGTGTCTACACGACTGGAGCTTCCTGCGCGTTTTGTGGAACGCATAGTACACACCGGCCTACCCATTTGTGAGGCCAGACACGACCCCCGAGAGGCTCGCGTGAAGCTAGGTTTGGAAGCAGACCGACCTACCTTATTGGTGATGGGTGGAAGCCAGGGTTCGCTGGCACTCAACCAGGCCCTTCCGGCGTTGCTGCTCCCCTACCTAGGCGACTGGCAGGTCTTGCACCAGACCGGTATACGCTGGCTGGATTCCGTACGGAAACAAGTGGGAACGCACCGGCACTACCACTTGGTGGACTTCGTGGATTCGGCGCTGGCCTTCAGTGCGGCCGACATAGGAGTCACCCGAGCCGGAGCCATGACCCTGGCGGAAGCCGCCTACCACCAGGTACCCCTGCTGCTGATACCCCTACCCAGTGCCGCGGCAAATCATCAGTTTCTTAACGCCAGGCTCATGACTGAACAGGGCGCGGCCCGTATGCTCACACAGGGCGAATGGGACCAATTTGCGGACGAATTGCAGCCGTTGCTCGGTTCATCCAGTCGCCAAGCGATGCGTGCAGTGCTCTCGACCATGAGCCCCGAAGGTGCTGCGGCACGGCTCGCCGATTTGCTGCTGGAGGTATCCGCATGAAGCACTACCATTTTATGGGTATCGGTGGCGTGGGCATGAGCGCTCTGGCCAGCCTGTTGGTCCGGGAAGGCCACCAGGTCTCGGGCTGCGACCTGGTATTCTCGGAGCTGGTCTATCGCCTGCAAGGCGAGGGCGCGCAGGTATTTCGCGGCCACCTACCCAAACATCTGGACGGCGTGGACATCCTGGTAGCCTCAACCGCCATCCATGCCCAGCACCCCGAGCTTCAAGAGGCATTGCGGCGCGGCATCCCAGTGCTCAGGCGCGTACAGCTTCTGAGCGAAATCCTTTCCCGCGGCCACTCCATCGGCGTGACCGGTAGCCACGGTAAAACTACCGTCACCAGCATGCTGGGCTCGGTCTTCGTCAAGGGAGGAGTTAACCCTATGATCATTGTGGGCGGGGAGATGGCCGATCTGGGCGGCAATATCCGCTTCGGTAGCGGTGTCTACCGGATTGCAGAGGTGGACGAGTCCGACCAACTCTTCCAACACCTAAGGCTCGAGCTGGCCATCTTCAACAACCTGGAGGATGATCACGTCTCACCCGGAAATATACATCAGCCCAACTACCACGCTAGTTTCGAGGTGCTCTGTAAGGCTGCGCGCACCTTTGCCGCTAATGCCGGACAAGTGGTCTACAATGCCGATTGGCCGGTACTCGAGCAACTCACCGAAGGGCTTCCGCGCACCGGTTTCGGCTTGCAAAAAGGGAGTTTCCAGGCTGTGGATGTAAAGCTGCTGCCCTGGGGCAGCAGCTTTACCCTGATGCATAACGGCCTACGGCTTGTTCAGGTCGAACTCTCAGTACCCGGACTTCACAACGTGGAAAATGCCTTAGCAGTGCTCACTACAACAGTGCTGGAAGGGCTCGACCCCCAGGCTGCAGCCGAGGCTCTGAAGGCTTTCAGGGGAGCACGCCGGCGGCTCGAGCGAGTCGGTATCTATCACCACGCCTTGGTGGTGGATGACTACGCCCACCACCCTACCGAGGTACGCGCCACCCTGGAAGCCGCGCGTAGAACCGGACTGCGGATACGCGTGGTCTTCCAGCCTCACCGTTACCTGCGCACCCAGCAGCACTGGCAACGTTTCGCCAAAGTGCTCGAACTGGCCGACGAAGCACTGATCCTGGAGGTGTACCCAGCCGGCGAGGAGCCCATCGAGGGCGTGAGTGGGGCATTGATCGCCGAGCGCCTTCAGGCGACAGGCCACAAGGCTAGTTTTGTCACCTGGGAACAGGCGGCCGATACACTCACCAAAACTGCGGCATCTGGAGAGATGCTGCTGACCATGGGTGCCGGTAATGTATGGAAACTCGGTGTAGAACTGATCGGTAAGATAGGAACAACATGAGGGTAGAAACCTTACCCTTGGCCCGATTGACTACCCTAGGTGTGGGAGGATCTGCTGAGGTATGGACGGTAGAGAGCAAGGCAGACCTTCGGCAAGCTGTCCAGGCACCTTTTCGTATCCTAGGCAACGGTTCAAATCTACTGGTCTCCGACGCCGGCGTAAAAGAGCGGGTGATTCGCCTTAGTGGCGTCTTCACCAAGTGGGACTTGGCAGGCTGGGTGGGCGCGGGCAC
The DNA here is from genome assembly GCA_964402875.1 of uncultured bacterium. Classification (GTDB taxonomy): domain Bacteria; phylum Deinococcota; class Deinococci; order Deinococcales; family Marinithermaceae; genus CAYODT01. The sequence goes on from CAYODT010000001.1 coordinate 66,296, forward strand.
GCTGCTACCTCCGTTGGTGGCCAAGGCGGCCAGGGCAGGGCTTTCAGGGCTCGAGCCCCTCTTGGGTATACCCGCCACAGTAGGTGGCGCAGTATGCATGAACGCTGGCACTCATTTCGGAGCAATCGCTGATATCCTGGCTGAGGTAGAGCTGTTCGAGCGATATACCTTCAGGCGCGTCGACCCGCGCGAACTCGGTTTTAGCTATCGTAAAAGCCAACTGCCCAAGGAGGCTATCGTGACTGGCGTGCGGTTTGCCCTGATACCCAAGAGTCCCGAAGAGGCCTTGGCACGCATGGCTGAGGTGAATGCAGCACGTAAGGGGCAGCCCAAAAAGAAAAGTGCCGGATGTACCTTCAAGAATCCCCCTCTGGATTCCGCAGGACGCCTCATCGATCATGCCGGTCTGAGGGGACTCAAAGAGGGCCAAGCCATGATCAGCCATGAACACGGCAACTTTATGGTCAACCTGGGCGGTGCAAAAGCCGCTGATTTTATGCAACTGATCCGTATAGTAAAAGCCCAATTGCCACTAGAGTTGGAATGGAAGATCTGGGGGGAGGTCCGTTGACTCGGCTACTACTGTTTGCACTGGCTCTGGCTACCGTGTATGCCGCCAGCTTGGTGATTTTTCCCATTCATACGGTCGAGGTAAGCGGCCTGAAACATCTGACTAAACCCGGTGTGGAAGCTGCAACCAGCCTGTTTCCAGGCAAACCCTGGCTCTGGGTTACAGCTGGAGATCTGGACACACTGAAACGAAATCCCTGGGTCTTGGCCGCCCATCTCACCAGGCCTTCCATAGGTGTGGTACACATCCAGGTACAAGAACGCACGCCGGCGGCCATACTCGACCAAGATGGCAAGAAAAGCTTGGCCACCGATAGCACAGTGCTCCCCGGTGGGGCTCTGACCGGTCCGGTCATCTCAGGATTCGGCCGGGATCGTCTGAAGGGCGCGCTCAGCCTGCTTGCGGTTTTCCCGGGCTCAAGCGCGATTTACTTCACACCGGCCGGATACACCGTACACTGGAGAGGACGTATATTCTGGGCATCCGATACTGAACTGTTGCGCACCATGGCCAACCGTGTGAGAATGGAACCTGATGCAAGAGTAGCACTTTATAGCTGGGGGGTGAGCCTGCTCCGATGAGCGAACGTATTATCGTAGGACTAGATGTGGGTACCACAAAGGTATGCGCTGTGATCGGTGAAATTGCCGGCGATGGAATTCTTGACATTATTGGAGAGGGTACCGTATTTTCCCAAGGAACTAAGCGCGGTGCAGTCGTGAATATTGAACGCACTACTGAAGCCGTGCGTTCGGCGCTGCACGCGGCTGAGCGCGTGGCCGGAGTACAGTCCCAAGAAGTCTTCGTAGGTGTCTCTGGAGTACATATAAAAAGCATCACCAGCCATGGTCTAGCGGCCATCCGGCGGGGCCATAGCATTACCCCCGCCGATATTGAGCGAGCCATAGAGCAGGCCGAGGCTTACCCCTTCGACAGCGAGACCGATCTTATCCACAGTCTGCCGCTCGAGTACCGGGTAGACGGCCAGGAGGGCATACCCGACCCAGTGGGCATGGCCGGCGTCCGCCTAGAGGTGGACGTACAACTAGTTGCCGCGCCTTCCGGCCCTTTGGCCAACCTGCGCCGCGCAGTGAGCGCCGCTGACGTACTTACTTCCGGCTTGGCGTTACAATCCTTAGCCTCTGGCCTAGCAGTCCTCTCTCCCGAGGAACGTACTATGACCGTGATGCTGGTGGACATCGGTGGCGGCACCACCGATGTGGCGGTCTTCAAGGGCGGTCGCTTGGCGCATTCCTCGGTTGTACCTCTGGGTGGTGAGCATGTGACCGGCGACATCGCCCAGCTACTCAAGATTCCCACCGAAGAAGCCGAGCGGGTTAAAAAGAAGTATGGAGCCACCCTGCCTGAGCTAGCCGATCCAGAACTGGTGCTGGAGATCAATTACGAGGGCAGCACACAAGGGAATATACCCGCACCCGAGCTGGCCCGCATTATCCGCCCAAGGATTCGAGAGATTCTCAACTTGGCCCGATCGAGTGTCGATGAGGCTATTGGCCCAATCGAGGTCTCCGTAGGTAAAGTCGTGCTGACCGGAGGTGGCTCGCTCATGCGCGGCCTGGAAGATTTGGCCCGTAAGCAGTACAACCTCCCAGTCCGCCTGGGTCGGCCCACCGGCCTTTCCGGTCTAGTCGATGTGGTTTCATCGCCCGCACACGCTACAGCCGTCGGCCTGGTTCGCTTCGGCAGCCAGCAGCAATCCGCGCTGCAGCCGGGAGCAAGCCCACGAACGCGAGCTCTGCACGAGCGAAACACCGGTAGAGCTCTCGCACATTCCAGCGAAGTAAGCCTGTGGAATCGGATCAAGGAAATCTTTAAGGACTTTTTCTAGCCGGGAGGGTAATAAATGGACGGGGCTATCATCAAAGTTATCGGCTTGGGCGGCGCTGGAAACAATGCCGTTAATCGCATGATTGAGGCCAGTTTGGCTAACGTAGAGTTTATCGCGGCAAATACCGATGCGCAGGTATTGGCCCGCAATTTAGCCGATATGCGTATTCAGCTCGGCGAAAAGCTGACGCGCGGACTGGGTGCTGGAGCTGATCCAGAGATCGGCGAGAAGGCAGCGCTCGAGAACCAAGACCTGATCGCGGAGCAACTGGATGGCTCGGACTTGGTCTTCATCACCGCGGGTATGGGTGGTGGTACTGGTACCGGCTCAGCACCCATCGTAGCCGAGGTGGCCCGTAATTTGGGGGCCTTGACCATCGGCGTAGTCACCCGGCCTTTTACCTTCGAAGGCCCCAAACGGATGCGGGCCGCCGAAGAGGGCATCAAGAAGCTTAGGGACCGGGTAGACGCCATGGTAGTAGTCAATAACGACCGTCTATTGCAAGCGGTGGATAAGAAGGTCACCCTCAAGGACGCTTTTCTTATTGCCGACCGAGTGCTTTACCACGGTGTAAAAGGCATCACCGACGTTATTAGTCTCCCTGGAATGATCAATGTAGACTTTGCCGATGTACGCACTATGCTGTCCGGCGCCGGTCAGGTCCTTATGGGCATCGGCGCGGGCCGTGGCGAGAACCGCGTGATGGAAGCCTCGCAGACCGCCACCAGCAGTCCCTTGTTGGACCGCACCATCGAAGGTGCGCGGCGGCTCCTGGTCAATGTAGTGGGTTCGGAGGATCTGAGCCTCCTCGAAGCCTCCGAAGTTGTGGAGCAGGTTCGAGAGGCCACCGGCATTGAAGATGTGGATATTCTCTACGGCGTAACTTACGATGAGCGCGCCGCCGATGAGATGCGGGTCATCCTCATCGCAGCTGGCTTTAACGACTCCCAGGTCTCCGTAGCCGGCGGAAACGCCAAGCATATCATGGACATGGCTGCGGACGGCAGCGTAGATGCCTCGAATTACGAAATCCCCGCCTTTATCCGTTACGGCGATATGGATTATCCACCCAAGCGGGGCAACTGACCGTCCTTTATCAACACCGTACTTGGGCTGGGTGTGGATCGGATCCGGCGCCTCTTACCAGGGACCCCTGGTAAGAGGCGCAGCTGGAAGGTCTAAGCTCGCTCCACCGCAGGTGTACCCCAGATCTCCTGCCCTACCACACCACCCCGGTGGTAACGGAGAGCGCGGTAGGACGTGAGCAGACCTTGCTGCGCGGATGCGGGTTGGGCGTACATTAGCGCCGCTAACGCCAGGACGATGGCCGGCGACCAGGATCTTCCGCGGGTAATCTTCATCGATATCAGAACCTCGGGGCGCTAGTGAACGAGCCGGATCAACTACGGTAGGGGAGTGAACACGGGGCCGAGGAAGATCCAGAATAAAAGGGTGAACACCACCTTCCGTATGATCCTGGAGCGGAACTTCCGCAGCGGTATGTTCTCCCGGCGGGCTTTCAGGACCATCCCGACTATGTCGACGCCGTTCAGCAGCGTCGCGCCCACGGTTATGATCACGGCTGCTATGACCGCCAGCGGTGCCGGGTGTGGACCGAACATTTCATTCGATTTGAACAGGATAAAAAGGAAAGCTATGAGCCCACCGATGAGCGCTACAACGCTAGTGGCCAGCCTAAGCGGGCTTATCGGGCCTTTTCGCTTCTAGAAGATCAAGGCATCGCTCTCCTCTATACAAGATAGATCCGATAAATGCACTGAGCTCACCTACAACCTGCACCACCCTCAGACCGCGCCTCACTACCAGAGACAGTTCTCGTCCCAAAACATCAGTCCCAATCTCTATGGAATGAGAAAATACCGCAACTCCACTACCGGCCGTAATTAACCAGGTCCGGAACCCCTCCCCCCTCACCAGCTCGAGCTGGTATTGACTGAGGGAAGACAAGATGCCAGAGACTAGTGCAGTGAACCCCCCCTACCTAAAGTACTCAGTATAACATACATAGAGTATATACAGCCCTAAGCATATTTCCTACTAGTAGTGTCCTATATAGATATTGGAAGACCAAGTAGTAGTCAGCGATTTTTAGTCATTAGTACCCTGTCCAGACTTCTCGCATCCTTTGGCGACGCGTCGTTAGAGAGGGCGGCAACACTTAGTTATCTCCTTATCTAAAGCTATTATTTTTGTGACCCTGCATCTGAATTCTGGAGTCCGGTTTATAACAGAGATACATCATCCAAGCTGTATACCAACCATAACCTAAGACTCTCTCGTATCTGTAAGGTTTCGTTTCGGAACCTCTTTAAGGGCATTTTTTGGTTGGGGTAAGGTAGGCGCATGGATCTATCCCGTGCATTCGGCGTATTACTTCACCCAACGAGTCTTCCTGGGCCATGGGGTATCGGTACTCTGGGGAAGGAGGCTCGGACCTTCTTAGACTGGTTGAACGATGCTGGCGCGGGGTGGTGGCAGGTTTTGCCGCTCGGGCCGACCGGCTATGGCGACTCCCCCTACCAGTCTTTCTCGGCTTTTTCCGGCAATCCTTATCTGATCGACATCGAGGAATTATTCTCCCACGGCTGGCTGCCGGAAGAGCTCCCTCCGGATGTTCCGAAGGATCGGGTGGATTTCGGCTTTATATACCAGTGGAAATGGGCCCTTCTGCACCGTGCTTACCAGGGTTTTCTGGCCAGCACAAACAAGAAGGTGCGCCAAGATTTTCGGCGCTTCCAGACTGAGGAGGCCGATTGGCTGGAGGACTATGCATTATTCATGGCCTTAAAAAGCCGCTTCGGCGGCCGTTCATGGATCGAGTGGCCGGTAGCTTTTCGCGACCGTCACGAAGAAGCTTTGCGTGAAGCAAGCCATGACTTGGCGGATGTCATAGGCTTTCAGCGGTGGACACAGTGGGTCTTTTTCACGCAATGGCACGCACTTCTGGAGTATGCGCACGCGCATGGCATTCAGATATTGGGGGATATGCCCATCTTCGTATCTATGGATTCGGCAGATGTCTGGGCTAACTCCCGTTATTTCTATTTGGATGAGCAGGCTAGGCCAACTGTGGTGGCTGGTGTGCCACCCGACTACTTTAGTGAAACCGGTCAGCGCTGGGGCAACCCCTTGTATCGCTGGGACCGGCTTCTGACGGACGGCTTCTCCTGGTGGATACGGCGAATCAGAGCCAATCTGAAGACCGCAGATCTAGTACGTATCGACCATTTCCGTGGTTTTGAGGGATATTGGGAGATTCCCGCCTCCGAGCCTACCGCTGTACGGGGGCAATGGGTGAAAGCACCTGGTGAGGCGTTGTTCGAGGTAATCAAGCTCGAGTTGGGCGATGTACCCATCATAGCCGAAGACCTGGGAGTGATCACGCCCGAGGTAGAGGCGTTACGCGACCATTTTGGCCTGCCGGGTATGAAGGTTTTACAGTTTGCTTTCTCGGGTGAGAATAATCCCTTCCTACCTCACAACTACCCAGAGAACGGTTTGTGTATCGCCTATACCGGTACACATGACAACGACACTACTCTGGGTTGGTACAAGGCTGCACCCAAAGAGGAAATAGATTTCATGAGGACCTACCTACAGCGGTACGGGATTCGTTGCGGAGCTCCCGAAGAAGCGGCCTTCGCGCTGCTCCAATTGGGATTCAAGAGCCCTGCACGTATCATCATGGCGCCGCTGCAAGATCTCCTGGGGCTGGATACGGATACCCGCATGAACTTCCCCTCCAAGGCTGAGGGTAACTGGGTCTGGCGCTGTGATCAGTCTGATTTTAAGCCTGAGTTAGCCAAGAAGCTACGCGAGTTGGCATACGCAAATGGCCGGCTTCACTAAGGAGCGCAGTACAATCCCATGAGCTGTACCTAAACGCGGATAGTCACGCGTGCACCGGGATCCAGCAGATGAATACTGTCGATGAACCGCACTACTCGGCTGGCGTAGCCCAGGGCTATGGAGTGCGTACGCGCTCCGCCTCCGAAAAAGCGGACCCCATCTAGGATATCTCCATCGGTGATACCGGTGGCACCGAAAACAATCTGCCCACCGGGAGCCAGCTCCTCGGTGTGGTAAATACGGTCCTCAGAGGCCCCCATGCTATGTAGACGTTCTCGCTCAACCGGATTAGAAGGGAGGAAGCGCGCCTGGATCTCGCCACCCAGGCATTTCAGTGCAGCGGCAGCCAATACGCCCTCTGGCGCTCCGCCTATCCCCATCACCGCGTGGACACCGGTACCGCGGACCGCGGCCGCTAGCGAAGCAATTACATCACCAGCGTTTACTAGTCTTACCCGCGCTCCGGCTCGGCGGATATCACTAACAAGCAGTTTATGTCGTTCACGGTCCAGCACCACCACTACCAGATCTTCCACAGAACGCTCAAGCGAGGTAGCAATAGCCTCCAGGTTAGCTGCAGCCGGCCAGGAGAGGCTTACCTTGTTTGCCGCAGGCGGCCCCACGATCAACTTCTCCATATAGATATCGGGCGCGTGAAATAGGCCGCCCCGCTCACTCATAGCAATCACCGTAACTGAGTTGGGTAACATCTTGGTGGTGATCTCGGTACCCTCCACCGGGTCTACGGCGATATCCACCTCCGGGCCCCCGAGACCTAGACGCTCTCCGATATAGAGCATGGGTGCCTCGTCCATCTCGCCCTCACCAATGACCACATTGCCACTTATATGCATGCCGTTAAGCAGTCCGCGCATGACCTCGGTACCCTCACGGTCTATCTCGTATTCGTCTCCCTTGCCGCTCAAACGACTGGCAGCCAGAGCAGCTTGCTCAGTAACGCGAACCACATCCAACACCAGAGCAGCCTCGATGTTCATGTCTTCAACATAACAGGTTCGGCTGACCCTTTGACTCGGGCAATAAGACGGCAGATATAGGCCAGACTCTCCTCAAGTCGTTTCATGAGCGGAATGCGTAAGATGACGGCGCCAGAGCACGTCAGCCAAGTCGTCCGGGGAAAGACCGAGTTCGGTGATCACGAACAATAAGTGGAACAAGAGATCGGAGGACTCCCAGGACAACTCACCCATGTCGGCGTTCTTAGCCGCAATGATCACTTCACCAGCCTCCTCGCCGATCTTCCTGAGCAACCGGTCCAAACCTTGTTGGTGTAGCCCGGCCACATACGACCCTTCGGGAAGCCGTGTGATACGCTCTTGCACACTATGGTAGACACGCTGCAAAACCTCGCCCAATGCCGGGTGAACCTCCCGCTCTCCAAGCGTAGTAAAAAAGCAACTGCGCTTCCCGGTATGGCAGGCTGGCCCGTGCGGAACCACCCGGTAAAGCACGGCGTCCTGATCGCAGTCCAGGCGAACCTCGACCACATTTTGCAGGTGGCCGGAGGTTTCGCCCTTTTTCCATAAGCACTTGCGGCTGCGTGAATAAAAGTGGCTGAAACCGCTTTCCATGGTAAATGCCAGCGCCTCACGATTGGCGTAGGCCAGCGTAAGCACCTCGCCACTGCCGGCATCTTGCACGATGACCGGCATCAAGCCGTGCTCGTCGTATTGAAGATCATCCAGATTCATGCAGTTTCTCCCGTTCCTGCAGGGCGTATGGGTAGGCCAGCCTCAGCCAGAACCCTCTTCAAGTTAGGAATAGTGATCTCACCAAAATGGAAAATGCTTGCGGCCAGGGCCGCATCGGCACCACCTCTAGTCAACACCGCGATAATATCCTCTACCGAACCTGCACCGCCGGAGGCAATCACCGGTAGATTCACAACCTGTGTAACGGCATGGGTAAGGGCTAAGTCATAGCCGCCTTTAGTTCCATCGGCGTCCATACTGGTCAGCAGGATTTCGCCCGCACCGAGCCGCTCCCCCTGGCGCGACCACTCCAGAGCGTCCAAGCCGGTGGGTTCCCGCCCACCTGAGATATAAACCTCGAAGCAACCATCCTGGCTACGACGTACGTCCACCGCCAGCACCACCGCCTGACTGCCGAAATGTCCGGCCAACTCACTGATCAGCTCGGGGCGGCGTACAGCAGCGGAGTTCACGCTGACTTTGTCCGCCCCAGCCAGAAGCAGCCGCCGGGCATCCTCCGGGGAACGCACCCCGCCACCCACAGTCAGTGGAATGAATACACACTCAGCTACCTTGTGAACCTGCTCAATAAGAATGTCCCGCCCCTCGTGTGTGGCACTGATGTCCAAGAACACCAGTTCGTCGGCCCCGGCTCTGTCATAAGCCCGGGCCACCTCCACCGGGTCCCCGGCATCCACCAGGTTCACGAAGTTGACCCCTTTCACCACACGACCACTGTGTACATCCAAGCAGGGGACAATTCGCTTCGCAAGCATAGGCCTGATTATAGAGGGCCGTCCGCCGCCGGGGAAAGAGCCCAGATCACCTCACCGAGAAAGTACCCGAACACCATAGGAGGATGGTTGAAGCTCGCCTCTTAGGGGACGGCAGTGAGGCTCTGCGCACTGATGTGAAACGGACACCGGTCAAGGTAGAGCGGTAGACGCACCGGAGAGCAAGAGCGATAAAAGTACTATTCTAGGCCACCGAGCCAGCGAAACCGGGGCACTATCGAAGCCGCGAAGCCGCGTGTGGTTTTGAGAAAGAGGCAATTATTAAGGTGGATTGTATTGGACCTTCTTCCCAGCGAACGTATAGCCCCCATGTTCGCGGCTCACGAAGAGCCCAGACTATTAAATTGGACCGCATACTAATGGGGGGACGCAGGTACATACTCAAGAGCTGAGCACGTTGCTCAAACAACAGATTCCCGCCCGGACTCTACCGGATAAGGACGATACCATGCCTCGCTTACGGAGCAAGGCAATGTACCCGCTGAGGCCGGTGAGCGCCTGAAGGCCAC
>CAYODT010000001.1:75700-77408 GCA_964402875.1 uncultured bacterium
TGCGGCTGGCTGAGCACATCACCAAAACGGTCCGGGACTATCACGAGCCCGACAGCCTGGTGGTGGGGGTGCTGGGTCCCTGGGGATCAGGGAAGACTTCCCTCTTCAACCTCATCGAGGATTCGCTTGGTAAGACCGGGGAGCCCGGGACTGGCGAAGAGAGAGAACCAATCGTCCTACACTTTGACCCGTGGTGGCACACGGGCCAGGAAGGCCTCCTCCAGAGCTTCTTCAATGAGCTCTCGAGCCAGCTCCGGGAAAGAACGCCCTACCATTGGAGTAACTTGGTCTCTTCGCTGGGACAGCTTGCCCGGCGGCTGGCGCCGCTGGGGGCGCTGGTGGCCCCCTACCCCTTCGATAAGCTGAGTGGCCTCGCGGAGAAACTGCTGGACAATACACCCTCGCTGGACGAAGTTCGCAAGAAGATCAAAAGCGACCTTGTTAAACTTGAGACTCCAATTTGGGTCTTTATCGACGACCTGGACCGCCTGCAGGCCAGGGAGCTTCTTCAAATCTTCGTCTTACTCCGGTCGATCGCCAACCTGCCCTACACTCGTTACTTTCTGGCCATGGACCCCGACTCGGTCAATCAGCAGCTAAAAGAAGGCGCCAATATCCAGCACGGCCAGGCCTACTTCGAGAAGATCATCCAGCTTTCCTACACGCTCCCGGCCCCGGCTGGCGATGCTCTCAAAGAGCTGTTCGTCGATAAGACGCTCCGCTTGTTTGAGGGAACCCCGCCGCTTCCTGGCCTACTAGGGCTTAAGCAGCAGATCGAAGCCGCTTGGAAAATCCTGAGTGTCGAATCCACACCACAAATTCTCACCACTCTCCGCCAGGTCAAACTCCTCCTTAACGCGATCGAGTTGAGCTACCCTTCCGACCTACGGAAGGAGCTCCAGCCCGGAGACGTGGTCCTATTAGAAGCCTTGAGGGTGTTCGACCCGGGAACCTACCAGGCGCTCGAAGAGGGCGTAACCGGGACTATGAACGGGCTGGGAAATGAACCGAAGTTTCTGGACTGGCGAAGCGAGGCTCAATATCAGAATCGAGAAGTCCTTGCGTCCAACTCCTATAAGCCGGATGCTTGGACCCGCAAAGCTCTCGGTCATCTATTCAACTTCCAGCCCAGGAACCCTGAGGACGAACAGTCAAAGGATAAATGGCTCTTAGAAGTTTCCTCGGACGCCGCCGTCCGGAGGGAGGCCCGGGACCCCAGAATGATTTGGCGGTATATGAGAAAGAAGTCGCCCGAGGTCAGCCGAGAGCAGGTTCGGCTGTGCGCCGAGTATCTGTCCACGGATGGCCAAGATCCCCTGCCGGAGGCGCTGTCCGGTTCCAAGGATCCGGATTGGGCGGCCTCCCTCATTGGGCAGGTGACCTCTCCCCTCTGGAAGTACTCCCCGGATAAGCGGCGCGCGATCCTAAAAGGAGTCCTGGTTTTGGTGGGAGGTCTTTGGGATAAGCTGCCACAACCGCCGGGGCGGGCCGGTTACCGACTCCTCGGTTCGGTTGTATCCGGTTTTCTCAACCTAGCATGGCACGACCTTCTCGAGGGCCAAGAGTGGCCCCTGGGAATGCTGAAGGGCCTGGGGGACCCTCTGCTTAAGAACTATCTCCTCGGCCGCCTGAAGGAAGTGCTAGAAGCGAAAGAGATGGGAGTGTTAGGAGGAGTATTAGCGAAAGTAAATCCTGACACCCCCAAAAG
>CAYODT010000001.1:77508-93982 GCA_964402875.1 uncultured bacterium
GCCAATCCCAGTCCGGCGGGTAGGGCTCCGGTTGCCCGCGAAGCCTGAAGTTTGCGGGTGACCCTGAGCCGCCCGGCGGCGATCCGGGCAGGCACCATAGACAAACCCGGCCTCCAGAGTTCCTCTGGATATCGCCGTTAGCCCGCGCAATGCGAACGAAGAACAGGGCCCCGTGCAATAGCAACCTCTGAGGCCGTGGCTGAGATCACCGTACGGAAAGCGAAGCGGGGTGGTCCCCCCGAGCTACGGCACAAGCTTATGTCGGGCCAAATCATTGGGCGTATCTTAAGTGTCCGGTCCGGCGGCTTCACCTTTGCGGGAAGCAGGGACGAAGCGCCCAGTAGCCGGCCACCTTTTGTCGGAAGGCGCAATCATGAGGGCAGCGGTCTTGTAGGAGGCCGCGGTGTGGTCTGCGGGCTCTGGCCATAGTGGGTCTCCGGGCTGGAAATCAGCTTCGCTTGAATAGGCTGAGCAGCTCGATATGGTGAGTATAGGGGTAGAAGTCGTAAGGCCGCAGAAAGGCCAGCGTATACCCGGCATCGGTGAGCCTGCGGGCGTCGCGGGCAAAGGTGGACGGATCACAGGAGATATACAGAATCTCAGCCGCACCGGACCCCGCTATTAGAACGAGGGTTTTTGCGTCTAAGCCGCTTCGCGGCGGGTCGGCCACAATCAGGTCTGCGGGCAGCCAAACCTCGGCAGTATTCACATTCGCCCGGTGGAACCGCACATGCGTATATCCCAACTTCTTCGCATCAGCATACCCGTGCCCAAGCGCCGTACGGTTGATTTCTACAGCATGGACTTCCTCAAAACGACTAGCTAGGTGAAGGCTCAAGATGCCTCCTCCCGCGTATAGCTCGAGCAACCGCTTGCCCGGTGACACCAACCTCACGGCTTCCTGGTACAGCGCGGCAGCCGCCAGAGGATTGATCTGAGCGAAGCTGGTCACATCTATAGAGGCCTCAATGCCGCCGTAGTCCTCAGACAAAGCCGGCGCGCCGGCCATATGCCGGCTCGGCCCGCGGAAACGGCCGTGTGTGTCGAAGGCACCCCAGACCACCCCGGCGACACCCGCTTCCACCAGGCCCTGAGCTACGTCCCGGTACCAGCGGGCGTGCCCGCCGATCAGGCCGACCTGCACCCGGTCCTGGGACAAGCTGCCACGAAGGACCACTTCCGTAAGTCCCACGATCGGCCAAGTATTCAACAGGGTAAGCGCTTCGGCCAAGGGTGCGGCCAGGGTAGCGTCTTGTTTGACCTGCACGGGCTGGTGGCTCCGCAACTCCCGGTATGCCAGGCCACCCAGGGGATGGGGCACGAATTGGGCGGCGGTGCGGTAGCCGAGCGTTCTTGGTGAGGGCGCAATGGATGCCATCTCGATATCCAACTTGCCGATGCGCGAGAGCGCCTCAGCCACCAGGCCGCGCTTAAGCTCCAGCTGCATCTCGTAGCGGACCGGCAGATCGGCCCCGGGAGGCAACCCCGGCAGGTACTCACGCTCGGGACTCGGCACGAGCAGTTCCAGAACATAGCCCTCTAGATGATCCTTGTGGGGCTCGAGCTCCGCCAGTACTTCCTCTCCAGGCAACCCGCCACGGACCAGCACTACGCCTTCGGCCGTGCGGGCCAGCCCCAGGCCACCCGGTACGAGTTTCTCGATTCTAATCTTGCGCTGCATCACCCATCAGTCTAACAAATATGCAGATAAGTGCCCGACAGGTATATAATCAACCATGCGCACAGCGCTAAGGATCTTTTGAAGCAAAGGAGGAGACATGCGAAAGACGGCACTCTTGGGTATAATTGTACTTCTGGCGGGGTCTATCGGTATGGCCCAGAATTTCAGAACATTGGATCAGATACAGGGTAATGGTACGATCGTCATTGGCACCGAAGGTGCATTCCCACCGTTCAACTACTTCGACGCTAAGGGAAAATTGACCGGCTTTGATATAGCTGTTGGTAATGCGTTGGCCAAGCAGATGAACCTGAAGCCGAATTGGAAGGCGCAGTCCTTCGACACTCTGCTCATTTCCCTCAACCAAGGACGTTTCGACTTCGTGATCGCCTCGCATACCATCACGCCCGAGCGCTCTCGTGCGGTGGATTTCACGCATCCCTACTACTGCACCGGTAACGTGATCGTTGCCAAGCCCGGCGGGCCCGATACCGAAGCGGCCCTCCCCGGCAAAAAGATCGGCGTCCAGGTGGGCACCACTTACATGCAGTCTGCCGAAAAGATCCCTGGGGTAAAATCGAGCGACATCAAGAGCTACGCGACCAACCCGGAAGTCCTGCAGGGCCTGCTCAGCGGCCGGCTCGACGCTTGGATCACCGACCAGTTCACCGCATTAAATGCCGAGAAGAAGCGTGACGTAAAGCTGCAGATTAGTAACCTGCTGGACGTCGAACAGATCGGTATCGCGGTAGCCAAGGGTAACACCACCCTGCTGAACGCCCTGAACAAGGCTCTGGCCGAGATTCAGAGCAACGGTACCTACGCAAAAATCAGTGATAGCTACTTTGGTAAGGATATTCGTTGTAAATGAGTTTAATACCCGGCGGTGGGAGGGGTAACCCTCCCACCGCTTTCTCGGGGTGTATGTGAGGCTTTTCCGTTGGCTTCTCTACGTGTTGCTCGGTCTGGCGGGTTTGTGGTTAGCGTACCAGGGCTTCTTTGCGGCCCTGGCTTTTGTACTAACCAAATACTTGCTGCTTACACACTTTTTAGCCGAAAAAGCGCCATTATACGGCCAATCTCTAGCCCTCGGCGCAGAAATCACACTCAAGCTCACCCTAATCAGCTCTGTAGCCGGGATGCTACTGGGACTCCTGGCGGGAATAGCCAAGCTTTCCAAGAATCCCTTATTTCGCTACCCCGCCTCGCTATACATTTGGCTACTCCGAGGCACACCGCTCCTGGTACAAATCTTGTTTGCTTATAATGCGCTGCCCTTTGTGCTCGAGCCGCTGATCCGGCCACTCCATGTATTTGGCATACCAAGTGCTCAGGATATGCTCACAGCGTACTGGTCAGCTTTTCTGGCGCTTTCCCTAAATGTGGGTGCCTACAATGCCGAGGTGATCCGCGCAGGCATCTTGGCCGTCCCTAAGGGGCAATGGGAGGCCGCGCAGTCGTTGGGGCTCTCCGCGAGCCAGGTCATGCGCTTCGTGATCATGCCGCAGGCGATACGCATCGTGGTACCGCCGCTGGTGAACAACGTGGTGTCGCTGCTGAAGGACTCTTCGCTGGCCTCGACTATCACTCTAGTTGAGTTAGTGCTGGCTGGGCAGCGTATCGTTTCCAACACCTTCCGGCCGGTAGATATCTACTTGGCGGTAGCCGGAACCTACCTGATCCTCACCACCATACTGACCATCTTTACCGACTGGCTCGAAAGGCGCGCCCAGCTTTCGGGCGGCCGCTAGGAGAAATCGTGGAGCCAATTATACAAATGCGCCAGGTGCACAAGTGGTTCGGGCGGCTGCACGTGCTACGGGGGGTGGATCTTGAGGTTTCCCTCGGCGAGGTATTAGTGATCATCGGCCCTAGCGGTTCGGGAAAAACTACGCTGATCCGCTGTATCAACCTACTCGAGCCCTTCAATCAGGGCCAGGTGTTGGTGGATAAGGTGGACCTGAGCGGTAGTAATGTGGAAACTATTCGCCGAGAAATAGGGGTAGTATTCCAGCAGTTCAATCTCTTCCCACATATGAGTGTGTTGGATAATGTCATTCTGGCGCCTTCGAGGGTCCGCCACCAGCCGCGAGCTCAGGCCGTCCGGGAGGCTATGGAGCTACTCGAACGAGTGGGCATAACCGACCAGGCCCATAAGTACCCCATGCAGCTCTCAGGCGGACAGCAACAACGAGTAGCTATTGCCAGAGCCTTGGCCATGCATCCTAAGATCATGCTCTTCGACGAGCCTACCAGCGCACTCGATCCCGAGGTGGTGGGCGAGGTATTGGACGTTATGAAGGAGTTAGCCGCTAGCGGTATGACCATGGTGGTGGTCACGCATGAGATGGGTTTTGCTCATGAAGTGGCCGACCGGGTACTGTTTATGGACCAAGGACAGATCGTCGAAGAGGGCCGTCCAGAGCCCTTCTTCAGCCAGCCTAAGGAAGAGCGCACCCGCGCCTTCCTCTCCAGAATCTTGCACCATTGACATCCAGAGGATGATCGTGCGGGCAAAAGAATCTTTTCCCGGATATAAGACCCTTTTGTTGGTTTATGTGGCCCTAATCGCGTGGCAAGGACTGCTCATGCTGCTGGCCTGGCTGTTGTTAAGGCCTGGGGACGTACAAGGGTTGGCTTGGTGGGTAGGTTCAGTTTTGTTCGGTATTGGCCTGCTGGTGGGTGGCGGACTGTTCGCCATGGCTAGAAGGAACCTCAGAGAGCCCACAGACCGCTTCAACCGGTTCTCCGCAGTCTTCTTATCCGCAAGCGCGGCAGCCAGTCCTGGCTGGATGGCGATGTTAGCTATAATCCTGGGTTTGGTTTGGTCGGCCTGGATTCTAGCTGTGTTGGCGCTACTGTTACTATGGCTTGGCCGGCCGCGATTCGAATACACTAAAGATTCTCCCAAGCCACGATCGTCTTGAAGAACCGGTTTGAAGGTCCCCCAGCAGGCTGGGTAGAAAATCTCGGGCCCGCACCTGGCCAAGAGCAAATAACTCCGATGTGCGTTGGTAGGCAAAGGTGTTGATATGCTGCTCCGGCTGAAGAGAAAGCACCCAGTCAGCCTGGGCTAGGGCCAGAGCCTGAAGGCGGTTGCGCGAAGCCTCACTAGCTCTGAGCAAAACGTCAAGGGCGCTTTGCGTTTTGGGTATTTCCTCCGGCGGATTCGAGATATCAAGTGCCAGAACCGGGGCCTCGGCCAGCTCTTTGGCGGCAGTGACCGGGGTCTTCTCAGCGATAGCCCCATCTACCAGTAGTCTGCCCCCCCAAAGTATCGGTGGAAAGATACCGGGTAAAGCCGAGGAAGCCAGCAGGGCATCCACCAATAAACCCTCCCGCAGTACGACCATCTCTCCAGTTATAAGATCGGCAGCCACTATGCCAAGAGGTATGGGGCTCTGTAGAAGATCGCGCTCTCCAAAGATCCGTAAGAGTCCCTCCCGAAATGGCTCATTGGAGGCTAGTGAGGGGTTCCTCAGTGCAGCAAACACCTGCCCGGGCAGCCGCCGAATTCGCTGAAAGGAGCCAGTTTCTTCACCCATAAGCTTGAGCAGCCGAGGGTCAGTCAGCGCTGCTAGGTATAGATCAGGCTTCAGGGACAGGCCAAAAGCAAATGCAGCTGCGGCCAGCGCCCCAGCAGAACTACCAGCCAGCGCCGCAACCTGAACGCCGGCTCCCAAAAATACTTCCAAGGCACCTAGGTGCGCGAACCCGCGCACGCCGCCGCCGCCCAGGGCCAGCGATACCGGCTTCAAGCTCGAATCTCCGAGCCAAGATGATATGTATTTACGTCAACCCTGCAAGCAGGATTGACTAGGAGGTAGTCCCAGCCATACATCATGGACATTTTAACCCAGGATTCCCCGTATTTTACCCCATCTGCCGGGTGCATCCCGTACAAGCAGGGGGATTCTCCGCGGGCGACGTCAGCTTATTTCTGCCAGATAGGCCTTATAATTCTCACACATCCCAATCTGGGATGCGCACGAACTGGTGTGAGAATCTTGAGCAACCCCGCTATGCATATATGGTCGCACAGTCTGCAAGGTTATCTCGGTGATCACCCTCAGGCAGAACATTTCGGCCTTGGCGCACTGGATGGTAGCATAAGTGAGTGGAGACTATGCAGTCCGCAGGAAGCACACCAGCGCGGCCACTCAACCGTCTGAGCGCCGAAGGATTGAGGAAGTACTATGGCCGACGGGAAGTAGTTCGCGGCGTGGATCTTACTCTGGATCGTGGTGAGATCGTAGCCCTGTTCGGTCCCAACGGTGCCGGGAAAACTACCACTTTCTATATGCTGATGGGTTTCATTAAACCTAACGAAGGATATATCAAGCTTCGTGGGAAAGATGTAAGTCGTATGCCCATGTACCGGCGGGCACGGATGGGCTTGGGCTACCTACCTCAGGAACCATCGGCGTTCCGGCGCATGACGGTACTTGAGAACCTTCTGGCTATTCTCGAACACACCCCTGTGACTAAAGGTGAGCGTATAGACACGGCGCTTTCCCTGCTAGATGAGTTTAACATCCTGCACCTGAAGAACAAATATGCCTACACGCTTTCTGGGGGTGAGCGGCGGCGACTGGAGATCGCTAGGGCCTTGACCACCAGCCCAGACTTCATTCTCCTCGATGAACCCTTTACCGGGGTGGATCCTAAGAACGTGCGAGATATCCAACGGCTCATCGAAGAGCTTCGTCAGCGGCGTGGAGTGGGTATCTTCGTTACCGATCACGCGGTGCGCGAAACCCTGGCTTTGACCGATCGTGTATACCTCATGTATGACGGCCAAGTCGTCTTTCACGGCACCCCCTCTGAGTTTGCCAGAGATACCGGTGCGCGTAGTTACTATCTGGGAGACGAGTTCGAGTTGTAGGTCAACCTATGGGTATCTGGACGCTGGTTTTGAGCTTGGTTGCCCTCGCGGGCCTGATCGCCTACGCGGGCGATATCATCGGTCGTCGAGTAGGCCGCCGGCATGTTCGCATTCTAGGGCTCAGGCCCCGCGCAAGTGCCTTATTGATCGCGGTACTTGCGGGCATGTTGATTGCCCTGATAGCTTTTTTTGCATTCTTCTTCTTGGCCACAGACGCCCGCCGCACCATCCTCGAAGCGGAGCCCATTCGTATCGAACGCGACAAGCTACGCGTAGAGGTAACTCAGCTTGAGGGGCAGATCAGCGAGTTAACCTCGAAGGCGGCACGCCTATTCGCTCAGCGCGAGAATCTAGGGAGCGACCGGCAGCGTTTGGAAAAAGCACTTAATCTGGCGCAGTTCAATTTGGCAAACGCTCAGAAGACCCTGGAGCAGCTAAAGCAGGAAAAGAAACAGCTCACACAGGAGGTAGAGCAGGTTCGCAAGCAATTGGCCAAGCGCGAAGTCACACTTTTACAAGTGGAAGCGGGACGTAGCAAGGCTGATCGGGAGCTCCTCAATCTTCAGAAAGCACAAGAAAATCTATTGGCGGAAATCAAGCAGCTTTCCGGGGCGAAATCACAAGCCGTTTCCAACGCACTCTCTGCGCAGGATAAATTGGCGGGTATCTACAAGGAAATTAGCCTACTGCAGGTCAGCCGCAACCAATTGTTGGGTGATCTTTCCGTGCTGGCCGCCGAACGTAGCTATCTAGAGAAAAGCCGCGATACACTGCTTCAGCAAAATCAACATCAGGCCGCCCAGCTTGACGCCGCCCAGCTTGACGAACAGAATCTAAGGCAGAACCTAGCTTCATTACAGCAGCAGCAAGAGCACTTGAACAGCGGGCTTAAGGCGTTACGGCAGAGTCTTGCGCGGCTACTCTCGGGTCAGGTTCTGGCTGAAGTGCCACTCGAGCCAAGTCGGGTCACCCAGGACATAAGCGAAGCTCTTGATCAAGCCGACCTGAAAGTTCGCCTGGACGGCCTAGGCGGTGTAATTGGCCCTAGTATTGGTGAGCTGAAGGTGTCGAACTGGAGCCAGCCGGGCATCGTACAAGTAACCTCAAAGGGCTTAGCTAATAATGGAATGATCATGGTTACGGTACACTATGTGCCCACCAGGCGCGTATTCACTGAAGGGCAGGTTATTGCCTTAGTCGAGCTGCCGCCGCCACACTACCAAAGCGAGCGAGTCCGCGAGCGCCTACTGGCTTTGAGGGAAGAGGCGACCAAGCGGCTGCTCGCCGAGGGCGTGCTGACCAACCGGGTACAGGCTGGCCAGATCAGCGGCGAAAGCCTGGCCGCCTTTCAGGGTACCTTGGCCAATATTACCCAGAATGTGGTTGTGGGGGTGGTATCCCTAAACAACGTGTACACCACACACGCTCCTAAACTGACCTTTCAGGTTCTTTATCTCACACCGGCCCTGTTCGAAGATTCTTCCCCGGCAAACTGAATTCAGCAGAGTGGCGCGGGCCTACACCATATATATAAGCCCCCATATCCCTAATCCCTCAGAGCAGCGTGATGAGGTAGCGCTCTGGACCTGGCCCTAATCTCTGCGAACGGGTTCGGGCCACCAAGTTAGCTCTGACCCTGCAGATAAATCTCGCGCACCTCAGAACTAGCTAGCGGGGCAGATTGTATACCCACAGTGGTGCTTCAGACCGGATATGCGGCCAGTACCTGCATATTGCTACTCAGCCCGTGACGCTTGTCTCCACAAATTGCTTGGTGAGAGCAGGCATAGGGTAGTCCAGTCGTACTAAGCTTCGGGAACCTCCCGGTGGTGCTCGAGCAGTGTAGCTAAGTAATAAACGCTATTCTCAGCCAAGAATGGTGCTAAACGCCGACCGCCAGGTAAGGTTCTGTACAGCGCTACCCTACAGCTAGACGACTCCCCGATACCAAACATAGATTTGGAGCACTCGCAAGCCCAGTGTAGAGGGCCGCGATATATCGCGGCGCATAATAGCAAGCAGTCTGGCGTGCCCCTCGACAACCTAGTAGCCCGCCGCAAGCTTGGCATGATGCAAAAGATGCGGCGGGCCGGTGTGCTATGGGGCGATCTTCATACCGCCTGGTGAACAGATATTCTCGTGCGCTGAGGTCTCATCCCCTGGTACCCCGCCAAACGTACCCCAGAGTAAGGACAGAGACGGTCACATTAGATTGACTGCCGCCTTGCTCTACTATGCCCTCGGGCCAACCCAGACAGGTAATAACCCAGAGACCTGTCCCACGTAGTAGCGGGGCACCGCGTCAGCGACCATCATAAAACCTCCAGACCAAACCCTTGGATCTTTATGTAGTGCCCACAATCTATAGCCACAACATACCCAACCCTAATCCCGGTATCCGTGCTGCCTAGCATACCGCAGTACATATTCAACGGACGGCTTAATAAACCGAAATGGCTGATTCCGGTAACTAGAAATCGCCTCCATGCAGTCAGTGCACGCCTCTAAGCCTTACCAGAAGGAGTGCTTAATCTAAGAAGTCGCGTAGTTTGCGGGTACGGCTCTCGTGATACTTGAGCTTCCGCAGCGCCTTGTTCTCAATCTGCCGAATGCGCTCACGGGTCACGCCGAAAAACGCCCCAACTTCCTCCAAGGTGTGTTCGCGCCCGTCAATTAGGCCCTTGCGCAACTTCAGCACCATAGCCTCGCGCTCGAAAAGCTTATCCAGAGCTTTCTCGAGCTCTTCGGAAAGTAGGCTCTGTGCGGCAGCATCCACCGGCGAGTCCATGTGCTCGTCAGGGATAAAGTCGCCATAGAAAGAGTCCTTTTCGTCACCAATAGGCGTTTCCAGCGAGACCGGCTCCTGGGCAATTTTGAAGGTCTCTTCGACCTTCTTAGCCTCCCAGCCAGGACCCATAGCCTCGGAGATTTCTCCATAGGTAGGCTCGCGTCCCACTTCCTGCTGCAGTGAACGAGCGGTGCGAGTAAGCTTGTTGATCGTCTCCACCATGTGCACGGGGATACGAATGGTGCGTGCCTGGTCGGCAATAGCTCGATTGATGGCTTGACGAATCCACCAGGTAGCATAGGTAGAGAACTTATAGCGGCGCTTGTACTCAAACTTCTCTACCGCACGGATTAGTCCTTGATTACCCTCTTGGATCAGATCTAAGAAAGAGAGTCCACGCGCCGTGTACTTCTTGGCAATAGACACCACTAAGCGAAGATTGGCCTCGATCAGATGCTGGCGGGCCAACTCACCATCACGAGTGATGTGTAATGAGCGCTTCTGCGGTTTAGGAAGCTCACGCAGGCGCGCATCTACGGCCGTCACCGTATCAGAATCCAGGCGCATCCCGCCCTGCCCTGGAATATGCGATACAGCACCTGTTTGCAGCACCCGGGCTCGACTGACCTCTTTGATCAGGGCGGCTTCCAGCCCAGTGACTCCCGAGAGGTTCTGTGCAGCCTCCTCGCCGTCTTCTACACGCCGGGCCAGATCGATCTCTTCCTCCAGAGTAAGCAAAGGTACTTGGCCAATTTCATGAAGATACTGGCGTACCGGATCGGATATTGAGACCCGGGTAATGATCGTGGGCTCTTCCTCCTCATCGGCTTCTTCTTCCGATCCCGAAGGAGTCTCTTCCAGATCAGGGTCATCACCGATCAGCTCGATGCCCTGGTTGTCGAGATGCTCGAGTGTCTCCTCGAGCATCTCCTCTACTATCTCGTCACCGGGGCGATTGAATGCCTCTTCCAGAGCCCTACGAATCTCACCCTTTGTCAGCCCGCCAGCCTTATTCCCTTTCTTGATCAAATTCTGTAGAACTACCGAGCCCACCAAGCTACTCCGCCCGGGCTCAGTGGTCTGTGTACTCTTGCGATCACGTTTCTTTTTGCTAATCTTCTCAACAGTCTGCGGACTCATACCTACACCAGTTTGCCTTGCGGTGTTTCTCTTCGGTTTGCTCGCCATACCAAGACTCTCCGTCCTAGCCCCGGTTCCATCCAACCCCAGCCAGCTGGGCTGGATGTCCGACACGACCTTACGACAGCCAACGGAATACCTCTCATACCGGCTGAACAGCCGCGAAAAAGTGATTCGTACTCCCATAGAATTGATTGACCACTAAAAGCCCTTCCCATTGGGTAAAAGCATGCATATGTTGCGCGAGCGAATATCTCGGCAAAAACCCAAGACGACGAGCTCTCCCACGCAGAACAAAAGCTCATTATAAGTGTATCGGAAACCGCGCCCGAAAACAAGTGCTCGCCGATGCTTCCTAATAGTGCCTCATCTTTTTAAGATTGCACCCCCGTACCACCTTGCAGAGTATTTGGCAAGGTGGTACGGCAACTTTCCCGCAGGAGTAACACCTGTGCCCCTCACACCAAAGGACAAGCTTTAGGCCCCACAACCCGTACTTAGGTCGAACATGTCGAGTACCCGATATTCCACCCCCGGGAGAGCTTCGAACAAGGTCTGGGAGTCCTCGGCGCGAGGACCCTCGCCCCTGGGTAGAGGTAGCTTATTACTTCTACAACACCCCCACCTGTCAGTGACACTTGTGAATCACAATCCACACAACTTAGCATACCAGCCGCTGGCCGAGCGTGAACTGCCAATATAAAACATGTACTTCGCCGAGAACATGCGGTGCCATTATACGATTCCAACAGTCCTCGCAACAAGGAGATGGAGGCTAGACTGTAGGAGTGAAGGTGCTGGGTATTGACACTTCCTGCGATGATACTGGTGTCGGGTTAGTAGACAACGGCGTAGTGACCGCCAATCTAGTAGCCTCGCAGGTAGCCATGCACGCCCGTTTTGGCGGGGTGGTGCCAGAGCTAGCCAGCCGCGAGCATACTCGAGCGATTGATCGACTGGTTGTTGAGGCGCTGCAGTCCGTTTCTATAGAGCTCTACGAGCTTGATCTGGTCGCAGCCACTCGGGGGCCGGGGCTGATCGGCGCCTTGCTCACCGGCTTCACTTATGCTAAGGCCCTGAGCTTCGCTCTTGATAAGCCATTCATAGGAATTCATCACCTGGAGGGGCATATCTTTGCCGCATTGTCCACTACGCCCGGTCTGCAACCACCATTCCTGGCCCTGATAGCTTCTGGGGGGCATACTCATCTCTTCGACGTACCGGTTTCAGGCGGCTACCGACTCCTTGGTGCCACACGCGACGATGCAGCCGGCGAGGCATTCGACAAAGTAGCTCGTCTCTTGGGTCTTGGCTATCCTGGTGGGGCCGAACTAGCCCGCTTAGCTGATGAAGGACATGCCGAGCGGGTGCCGTTTCCGTTGCCACTCAAGCATCAGAGTGGTTTTGACTTCAGCTTTTCGGGTTTGAAGACAGCAGCTATGCGCCTGTTGGAACGGGGTTATGCTCGGGCCGATATAGCTGCGTCATTTCAAGAGACTGTAGTCGAATCGCTAGCACGCACGGTCACCAGGGCAGCACACACGCACAATCGGGAGGCGGTGGTGATAGCTGGTGGCGTGGCGGCCAATCGGCGATTGCGTGAGCGCTTTGCCCACTCGGGCCTACGAACGGTATTCCCCCCGGCAGAGATGAATACCGATAACGGCGCGATGATCGCCCTTACGGCCTACCACCGCTATCAGGAGAGCCAGCCATTGACGCTGGACGCTCGTGCCTACTGGCCTCTAGCCAATGAGACCTCATCTTGAGGGGTTAAAATCAAAGGAAGTTATGTTTGACCTACTAAAGCGAATCTTCGACAACAACGAGCGTGAAGTGCAGCGCTACTGGAAGACCGTGGCAGAACCCACCGGCGCGCTTGAGCCGGAAATAGAGAAACTCGGCGATCTTGTGGCTGCCTACAATGAACTACGCGAGCAGCGCAAGCGGGGAGCCGACCCGACCGAGCTGATGCCCCGGGTCTTTGCACTGGTGCGCGAGTCGGCCAAACGGCATCTGGGTATGCGCCACTTTGACGTTCAGATGGTAGGCGGCGCAGCCCTGTACGAAGGCAGGATCACCGAGATGAAGACCGGCGAGGGCAAGACGCTGGTGGAGACTCTACCGATTGCCTTAGCCGCATTGGAAGGTAAGGGCATCCATCTAGTCACAGTGAATGACTACCTGGCCCGCCGCGACGCCGAATGGATGCAGCCGATCTATCGTGGTTTGGGGCTCTCCGCGGGCACCATCCGGCACGACTCCAGCCCCGAGGAGCGTAAGCAGGCCTACCTTTCTGATGTTACCTACGTCACCAACTCTGAGCTGGGCTTCGACTACCTGCGTGATTATATGGCCATGAGCCCCGAGCAACTAGTACTGCGGCATGATACCCCACTGCACTACGCAATCGTAGACGAGGTCGACTCAATCCTAATCGACGAGGCCCGTACACCATTAATCATCTCCGGTCCGGCCGAGAAGGCCACCGACCTGTATTATCGTATGGCCGAGATTTCTACCAAGCTTGAGCGAGGCGTGCAGCCCGAGCCTGGTGAACGGGATAAGGAAGCCACCGGCGACTACACCGTGGATGAGAAGCAGAAGAACGTGCAGCTCACCAACCGAGGCATCGCGCAAGCCGAAAAACTGTTGAACACCGAGGGTCTGTTCAGCCCTGAGAATATGGAAAAGGCGCACATGATGATCCAGGCGCTTCGCGCCAAGGACCTCTACTTCCATGACCGTGACTACATTAATCAAGACGGCCAGATCATTATTGTGGACGAATTCACCGGACGCCTAATGCCTGGTCGCCGCTATGGTGAAGGCCTTCATCAAGCCATCGAGGCTAAAGAAGGGGTCAAAATCGAGCGTGAGAATCAGACTCTGGCTACCATCACCTACCAGAACTTCTTCCGTCAGTACGACAAACTGGCCGGTATGACCGGTACCGCTAAGACCGAGGATAAGGAGTTCCAGGAAATTTACAATCGGGACGTGGTGGTAATACCTACAAACCGCCCCATGATCCGCCAAGATAACGCCGATGTAGTCTACCGTACTGAGGCGGGCAAGTTCTTCGCAGTGGTAGAAGAAATCGCAGAGCGTTTTGCGTTGGGCCAGCCGATGCTGGTAGGTACGATCAGCATCGATAAGTCCGAGCGGCTCTCGGCTATGCTCAGAGAAGCCCGATACTACCTACCCCGGGTAGAGATGCGCGCGACCAACCTACTCAAGAGAATTGAGAAGCAGCAAGGAGCGGAATGGGATAAGCTGCGCAAACAGCTTGAGCGGCCCGCCAATCTAAAGGCGGGGGTCCTGAACGAGTTCGATCCCCTCTTTGAGAAGCTCAAGGGTGCCACGACCGAGACCTGGAAGCTTCTGGAGCAGGCTGTCCATACTTTGGATGCTATCCGTAAAGGCATCCCTGATCAAGTGCTGAACGCCAAACACCACGAGCGCGAGGCTGAGATTATAGCCCAAGCAGGTCGTAGCGGCACCGTAACCATCGCTACCAATATGGCCGGCCGAGGCACAGATATCAAACTTGGGGGCAGTCCTGAACATATGGCTGCAGCGCTACTGGATAGCTATGGCCTGGATAAATACGCCGACTGGCGGGTGGAGCTGCTGATTCAGAAATTAATACAGGGCCTAGAGGATGAAGCTCAGCCCTTGATTAAGGAGCTGGAAATTTCCGACGACCTAGTCAGCAAGATTCGCGAAATGCGCCAGTCTTGCACCGAGGACGGCGAGAAGGTCAAACAGCTGGGTGGCCTGCATATCATCGGCACCGAACGCCATGAGTCACGCCGTATCGACAATCAACTTCGTGGTCGTTCCGGCCGCCAGGGAGACCCGGGCAGCAGCAGGTTCTTCGTTTCTTTTGATGACGAGCTATTACGCCTGTTCGCTTCGGAGCGCGTAATCGGCATGCTCGACCGCATGGGTTTCGACGATTCCGAACCGCTTGAGCAGCGTATGATCACTTCGGCAATCGAAAGAGCTCAGAAGCGGGTTGAGGACCGCAATTTCGGTACCCGAAAGCAACTCTTGCAATTCGATGATGTTATGTCTCGCCAACGCGAAGTGATCTACGAGCAGCGTCGCATCGTACTCTTAGGCTCCGACGACGAGGTCCGCGACGCAGCCGTAGCCATGATGGACGACAGCGTCGCCGACGTAGTGGATCTCCACTTGAATGCCCAAATACACTCAGAAGATTGGGATTTGGAGAGCCTCCGTCTTGCGCTCGTTGACCTGGTACCGGGCCTGGATAAGTTTGAATACGAGAAGTTGCGTAAGATGAAACCTGAGGAGGGCCAAGAGGCCGTCTATGAGGCTACAGTGGCTGAGTACGAGGTCCGTGAACAGCAGCTCACCCCCACTTTGATGCGCGGCGTAGAACGTTTCGTATTGCTCAGCGTGGTGGACTCGGCTTGGAAGGAGCATCTCCACAACCTCGATGTGCTCCGCCAGGGGATTGGCCTTAGGGCTTACGGACAGCGCGACCCTTTCCAGGAATATAAGATCGAAGCTACAAGGGTGTTTAACGAGATGATCTCCAGTATCAAGTCTGAGGCCACTAAGTTCCTGTTCCGCTTACAGGTTGAAACGGAACCGCAACGCCCTCAGGTGTATCTCCCTATGCCCGAGCCCAGGCAAGCAATCGCCGCACAACCCATATCCAGCCAGGGCCAAGATCCAGCACGCACCGTGCTAGGCGGGAAGCCAGCCAAGGGTAAGCCCCACAAAATCGGGCGCAATGACCCTTGCTGGTGTGGCAGCGGCAAGAAGTACAAGCACTGTCATGGCAAGAGTAATTAACTCCACCGCTCAGGCGCACACAGGACGCACTGGCCTTTACCCAGTAGCGGCAGCAAGCTGCCGGGCCTAGTAGAGTACGGACTGCGATGCCCAGATATCTATATGGCGCATATATACTCAGATGCCGGAGGTCTTGGATATCTACCAGGAAGTTGCTGGCATACTCGCGTAGCTAACTGTAGGGAGCGGTGCAGGAGAAGAAAACTAGGTAGATGTGCAGGAGCGCCTCTGTGCTGGAGCTCCGGCCTCCAGATAACCTGCAATTCATGGCCAATAAGACTCTCAAGGCAGCGTTGAGAGGCCGTCATCTATATGTCTAATTTTGCGGCTGTCGGACCGGAAAAGTGATACCTCCCTGCGAATGGGTGACACAGATGACCGAGACTACAAATCATACAGGTGCCAACATACAATCGGATATGGCAACAAAGACACGGGAGCAATGGATTTAGCCAGATGATGATGAGCGCTGGACTAAGGACACGCCTTTTTGACGTTACATGGACACCCAAGTTCTTTTGAATGCTTGAGCACAAGTAGCTTTACTTCCCCAGCATTCCTGACCTGCGGCCAAACGACCCATATGAAGGCGTCAGGTCCCCTCGCTCTACCGGGCTGGAGATAGGGAAAATCATAGGAGCACCTTATAATTATAATCTGATAAAAGGCCTCGCTGAGCGGATATACGTTAGCTCGTGACACAGTAGTGGCTACCATTCCACTGCTATATGGAAGTTTTATGTCGGCCAAAAGGGGGTAGCGATCAAGACAACCTTAGGCCATCTACTCGATAGCCTCAATATGCCTCCGGATACAGTCTATTTCCCGCCTCGTGGCATATATGAATCTTAACGATGAGACCGACAAGCAAGGAATAGAGGATGCCGAGTTTCTCCACTCCTCGCATAATAAACGTAGTAATTATGATTACGGCCCTAATATTGAATTCAGTACCTTAGTGTATCGCCGCGAGTGACAAGGGTTTGTCTTCGATATGGAATACAGACTGTTCATCTCATGGGTGGACGATACACCAGGCGCATGTGCCGAGAAGCTGCTGGAGAGGTGGGTAAGGATCAGTACGCAGCTCACCAAGCCGCGTAAAGATTGGGCTATAGAAGCACGCAAGATATTAGGGGAGCATCCAGTC
>CAYODT010000001.1:94082-175641 GCA_964402875.1 uncultured bacterium
GCCGCGTAAAGATTGGGCTATAGAAGCACGCAAGATATTAGGGGAGCATCCAGTCGCAGTATCAAGAAGCGCTCTCCTCAGGTATAACCACCACACTGGGAAAGCAGCCATAGAAAGCCTTCTCCGCAATTATGGTGGTAAGGCCGGGAGATTCCTCAATGCACTTGCAGACCTCCTAGTTCCCGCCGAGCGTATGCCGGATTAGTCAAGGCAAAGGCCAACTATGGATATCGTCTCGCTAAAATAGCTCATTGAGTAAGTACACGTTTACCCAATATGGGCAATACCAAGAGCTATTAAGGGAAACCGTTAGTTTGTGCCTCGTAAGGCACTACCTGCAAAAAATATGTCGGTACGCCTGCGGCTGAAATGAGATTGCCCCCGAGGCCCCAGCCGAGTTGCTCTGCCCTACATCCTCCCGTGCTCCAAGGCAAGCCAATACCCCCGATGTTCCGGCATCCGCATCAGCCATGGAAAGGAGCCCCAGACCTACTCGGTACAGGAGTAAGGATAGTTTTGCCGGGGAATAATTACTCGAGTTACCCGCCGCTGGCTGGAAAATCCCGGCTGGGATAAGGAAAGGTAGGTGCACCCGGCCATCACTCAGACGATACAGCAAGGACTTGCGACCCTCGCAGCACCACAGCTTCTTTAGCTTAACCCCATCCTCCTTGGAGAATTACTCCCGGCCCCGATTTAGCACCACATCACATACTGCAATATCTCGTACGGGTCGTGATGGCCACCTACTGATCCGTTCACTCAGTGCTCTCCTGTATAGCTTGCCGGGAAACAGGTAGCACCATACAGAAATGCCCGCCCGGCTCCTCCATAAACCTATTTAGCTGCTGTGATTTGGCGCTACGCTCGACTAATTCGAGCGCATCGCGGTAGGCACTGAGGAGCTCCCGCACGTCTGAGGAGCCTTCTTCGTCCAAGGTTTGAATAACCACCTTAGCCCCTTTAGCTAGCCGCCGCTGCAGCGCCGCCCCATCCAAACCCATTTCCGGCCAGAGGCGTAGGTACACTCGGCCACCAGTCATACCAGAACAAATCCACGGCCCGGCATCACCCATGACTAGCGCCCGACCACCAGTCATATACTCAAAGGCAAAGCCCTTGGCGTTGGCTCTGGCCGCGAGGTTTCCGAGGTCATCGTTTAATGGGCGTGCAGGCTCGCCACCCAGCACCACGTCGGCCCCCGAGAGTCGAATACCGAAACGAGAATCCGCCGAACCCTCCACTACCAGTGTGCCGCCGATTGCGCCGTATCCAAATGACTTACCTACCGAACCATCGACCCACTGCCCGTAGGGATTGCGGCCCTTGAGAATCGCTACACGACCGCCGGATGCTCCTTTGGCCACGCCATCCTGCCCACCACCCTCTACCACCACGTTGAGTCCCTCAACGTTAAAGGCTGCAAGGCCATTACCAGCCACCGAGCCGGCGTCAAAACGCAGCTCCACCTGAGCAACGGAACGCTGGCCACCAAGCTGCTGGCGGGTAATCTCGCCAGCCAGATGCACGCCCAAAGCACGGTCCATGGAGCTAACCGGGCCTTCCTGGAAGACCACGTCTCGGTCACCCTCTTCGCAAGCCCGCTTTACCACCTCGGTAATGGCGCGGGTAAGCTCGTTCAATGGCCTCCGCAGCACCCGTGCGGAGCGTTCACTCAACCACTCAGGCACAGCCACCGGCTCGAATAGGTAACCCAGGTCGAGCGCACGATGATGACCAGCCTGCTGGAGGAGATCACTACGGCCCACCAATTCCTGCAGACTGGTATACCCAAGCCGTGCCACCAGCCTGCGCAGTTCATCCCCCATACCGCTAAAGAATCGGACTAGGCGCGAAGTGGCCCGCGCAGGTTCCTGGGGCACAAAACGCCTGAGGCCATAGGCTTGAGCTTGAGCCACGGTTTCGATTTGTGTAGTAATGCCTACATGACAGGTACCGGTTTGGCAGCTGCGGCAGATAGTGCAACCAATGGCCACCATACTCATAGTACCCATGCCTACCCGGTTAGCACCCAGCAAAACCATTCTAAGCACGTCGTATGCCGTCTTCAAACCGCCATCGGCCCATAGCTCCACGCGGTCGCGTAATCCCGCGCGCACCAACGCACGATGGGATCTACGCAGTCCAAGCTCTACAGGCAACCCAGCGTACTTCAGAGCATGCCAACGTGCCGCACCGGTACCACCCTCGAAGCCTGACAAAGTGATGATGTCCGCGCCGGCCTTGGCAATACCCACGACAACGGTACCGATGCCCGGGATAACCGGCACCTTCACCGCCACCTGCGCGGAGGGATTAATAGTCTTCAACTCCTCAACCAACTGAGCAAGGTCCTCAATCGAGTACAAATCATGGTTGTTGGAAGGGCTAATCAGATCTATACCGGGTACTGCACTTCTGGCCGCAGCCACCTTCTGAGTAACCTTCTTGCCAGGCAGGTGACCGCCCTCCCCAGGTTTAGCCCCTTGCCCAATCTTTATCTCAATTACTGCAGCGGCATTGAGCATGCGGGCATGAACACCAAACCGTCCCGAAGCCACCTGTTGCCCGCGCCAGCGGGTGTAGGGTCCGATCATGTCAGGAATCTCGCCCCCCTCGCCGTTCATAGCCATCATATTGAGAGTTCTGGCGGCCTCGATATAGGCTCTAAAAGCCGCTTCGCCTTGCGAACCAAAGCTCATAGCGCTAATGGCGAATGGTAAGGAGTGACCTCTTATACCCAAGTCCACTTCCTCGGGAGAGACTCGAGATTGTTCGGGAAAACGCACCTCCAGCAGTTGCCGCGCGGAAACGGGATTCTCCCGCTCGAGCGCCAGAACACGCTCTTGAAAATCGGCGAATGGAGATTCTCCGGTGGAAACCTGCTGAGCGGCCTTGAAGATACGCGGGTTAAAACGGAAATCCCGGGGCGAAAGCACCTTCTCGTTTCCCAAAAAGGCCGCGCGTTCGATCAGGGTGTGCTCAAGCTCAGATAAGCTATAGCCCGCCGAATCTCCGGCAAAGAAACTACGTACTCTAAAATAATGGGCCAGATCCTGAGCCAATCCTATCGCGCTGAAGATTCGCCCGTAGCCGCGCAACTCGTGCACACCCATGGTACTGATTACCTTTTCCAATCCCTTGCCAAGAGCAATGAGCAGGTTCTGCAGCCCCAGTTCACCGCCTATAGCCTGGGCCTGCTGCTGCATCAGCCAAGGGCTTACGCTGTCCGCACCCAGGCCCAAGCAGAAGATCAGGTCATGCAAGTTGCGCACGCCGCCTGAGTGCACCACGATGGAAGTATGACGCCGCAGACTTACACCATGCTCGTCCCTGGCACGGGTCAAAGCACCCTCTACTACCGTTAAGGCCAAGTGTATGTCGATCCATAGGCCGTTCTCAAAGGCTTCCCGGTCGGATAGTAAGAGCAGCTCCGCCCCTGCCTGGACCGCCTGGACCGCCGCCGACTCAAGCCTTCTCAGCCCAATCAGTAGGCCCTCCTCAGGATCGAAACGCGGTACCAGCACAACGTGGTCTGGAAAGGCCGCCAGAGTCTGTCTATAGGTCAGGGTACCCTGACGCTGCGCAATGGCAGGGACGTTGATTGTCGATTCTTCGAGCAGGATGGGCAGCAGAACCTCCACTGTCTTACCGCCGCCGCTTCCGTTAGGCAGGGGCCGCCGTCCCAGTATGGTACGTATAGAGAAATGTTCGATCTCCCGGTCCCGGTCAATGGCTGGATTAGTGACTACCGCAACCGTCTCTTTGAAAAACTCCGCTAGGTTAGGTTTATCTGGATTAAGAGTAGCCAGAGGCCCATCATAGCCCAGACTGCCAACGGGCTCCGCTGCTTGGTCAACCAAGTTTCCGATGTAACCAGCGTCCCACCGATCCCACCCAAACGCCCGAGTGAGTCCAATAGCCGGTGGTGTGGAACGTTCCTCTGTCAACATCTCTAAACCGCCGGTAAGCGGTGGCGGCAACTCGGAGCTGGGACCAAGAAGGTGGGCACGATACCTTTCTAGCGATCCTGATTTGGCTAAGGTGCGCTCAAGAACTAAACCTTGCTCACGGTCTATGGGGATAACACGCACGCCCAGCGGAGAAAGCTGTAAGAAAACTTTTTCCCCTGGCGCCAAGGGCTTAGGCTCTCTTATGAACTCGTCCGCGGTAAAGACGCCCCGTTCGGAAGCAAAAACGTGGGCTTCTTGGGTCTCTACCTGCCATAGCGGCCTCAGGCCCATAGCATCGGTCGAGAAGATCGCCTCGTTACCGTGCCGGATCAACAGCGCGGCCGGCCCTTGCGCTACCGGCCCCAACCGCTGTCTCAGCGCAGTATAGACATCTTGTAACGCCGGTCCGTATCCCTTAATCTCACCCAGGATCGGTGGAAAGACCAGATCCAACACCTCGGGAAGACTCAGACTATAGCGGTACAGAAGACCTTCGATAAGGCGATTGAGGTCCTGCGAATCGGAGCCGCCGGTAAGCGGAATATCTAAGAAGGTCGCCTCGCGTCGCAGACGCTCGATAGTGTTGATCTCTCCATTGTGTCCCAGTAGCGTAAATGGCTGAACCTGCTCGAAGGCAGATAGGGTATTAGTAGAGTAGCGGTTATGTCCCAAGGTGATAGCCGATTTCAGCTCAGGCCTGGAAAGTTCAGGATAGTAGCGGCCCAACACTTCTGCGGCGGCTCGGACCTTGTACACTACCGCGTAAGTGGAGAGTGAAACCACGTGAACGGTGTGTTTCTCCTCCAGGACTAAGCTCAGTTCCCACAGTGGGCCGTCGCCGTCAGTACTGAGACCGCACACCTGAAGAAATATAGGCTCATTGCGGCGACCCACCGGCCCCAGTGCTCGGCTTACGGTTTCTCCACGGCGGTGGAGCAGCAAGCGCACTCCACGTTTATCGCCCTCACTCTTGAGTTTTTCTAGAAAGGCAGGAATCTCAGTCTCGTCGGGGTGAGATATGAAAAAATGACCCACAAAGAAGCGGGGGTTGTGCGCGAGTCCTCCTTTGAAACCGGCCTCTTCAAGGTAACGCGCCCACAATTCGCGGGGAATATCGGTATGAATGCCCGTACCATCGCCCTCTCCCCGTACCGCGCCGGCCCGGTGGCCCATGCGATATAAGCTCTCCAACACCCGCTTTACGTTGCTATGGGAGGGTTTTGCATCTTTTTGAATTATGGCAATGATGCCGCAAGCATCGCTTTCGGACTCCGAATCCCAATCGAGTTCGTTCAATAGCATGTTAAATCCCCCTCCCGCTTTTTCGGACAGCTTTTGTCAAAATACGAAATAGCATATTCACACAAAAGTTCTGAAAATTATACAGATAGAATCACGTTGAGTCAAGGTACGGAATGGGTAACCCTTCCCATATTCTGGTTAATAATGCAGCCAGTCTAGTTCGCAGAGCAAATCGGCGGCCTGGCAAATACCCATATGGGGAAAATGCTCCCTGGTATTCTTGACTGCGCACGAAGGCTTGACATTGAAACAGTTCGTTCAATACGATGGTTGACGTAGTCGTAAAGAACGCTAAGGGGGTATCCGTGGAAACGCTGCGTGTCTCTGGCAAGTCCCGGCCCAATTCCGTGGCGGGCGCTATAGCTGCCCTCCTCCGAACACAGGGCGAGGTCGAGGTTCAAGCCATCGGTCCTACTGCCGTCAACCAAGCCGTCAAAGCGATTGCAATTGCCAAGGGATATATAGCCCCGGACAACTTGGACCTTGTCATGCAACCGGCTTTCGTAAAGCTCGAGCTGGGGTCCGAGGAACGGACTGCTCTGCGCTTCACAGTGAAGTCACACCCCTTGAAGGTTGATATACCCGGCGTCGTTTAGCATTACATTTCATAGCAAGCGTCCCATGCATATGAAGACGTCTTGTTATTATATTTTTCTGAGGTGGCCGGATGTCGGTAATGGGCTCGTATCTGCTGGTCTTAGTCGTCTTTCTAGCAACCTTAGCCATCCAACAGCTGGCTGCGTTCAACCTACGCCCACTGGAGCCAGGTAGCCAATGAGTCCGGGCTTACCGGGGCACAAGTAGCCAGACGAATTCTCGATGCGCATGACCTCAGGAGCGTACAGGTCGAGGCGGTACCCGGTGCGCTCAGCGACCATTACGACCCCACACGCAAAGTAGTAAGGCTTTCTGAAGGTAATTACCGTATACCTTCCATCGCGGGACTCTCGGTCGCCGCACACGAGGTGGGCCACGCCATACAAGATGCAAAAGACTACGCGCCGCTGCGCATTCGTTACCAGCTACTTCCAGCCTTGCAAATCGGCAGTTTCCTGGGCCCTTGGCTCTTTATCATTGGCTTCATAATTGGTATGTTCGGCCTAGCTAAGTTGGGACTGATTCTGTTCGGTACAGTCGCGCTCTTCCAGTTTGTGACTCTCCCGGTAGAGTTTGATGCTTCTAGGCGTGCACTAGTGAACCTGCGGGAGATGAATCTTTTGTCACGGCGCGAGATGCCAGGGGCCCAGGCTGTCCTCTCGGCCGCTGCTATGACTTACGTAGCGGCCCTGGCTATGGCCCTCGCACAAATTCTGCAGTATGCGGCTATTTTGGGATCGGCCCGCCGCGACTGAGTAAATTCATAATATTTACCCGGTGCCGATACGCACGCCAGTATCACTGTAGCTCTGGGTGGCACAGTGACCAATTGTGGTTCTAGATCGGAAGAAGGTCCTTCTCGCTGTCAGATCATTTGGAATTCCGGATAAGCTCATAGCCCGAAACGCCAGCGCGAGCCCGAGGGCCCATCCTCTACAATCACCCCTAGCGCCGAAAGCTGCTCGCGCAGCCTATCGGCGGTGGCAAAGTCGCGCTCCTTACGCACGGCGTCTCGTATCCCAAGCAACACCCCAATCAGTCCATCGGTCAACTCACGGTACTTCTGCCCATCGAGTTGCTCGTTGGAGAACAATCCCAGCACACCCTGACCCAAGGTGGCAAAAGCGGTCTTGGCTCGTTCCAGAGTATGTATGCCCACCGTACCCTCCAAAGCCCGGTTCAGCTCCGGAAGAAGGCTAAAGAAGGCCGCTAAGGCCTCGGGAGTATTGAGATCATCGTTCATAGCTTCGGAAAAACCAGACTCCAGCCGCTCGAGTGCTGCCTCCAGCGCAGTGTGGTGGCCACGTTTACAATCGGGTTCTTTACGCAGGAGTTCGCGGTAGGCATCAACCAAGCGCAAGTAGCCACGATGGGCCGCCATTAGGCCCTCTTCAGTAAGATCGGTCAAGCTACGGTAGTGGCTCTGCAGTAAGTAGAAACGTACCACCATGGGATCATGCCGCTCGAAAAGCTGTCGCAGGGTAATAAAGTTTCCGGTAGATTTAGCCATTTTCTCACCGCCCAGAAGCACGTGATTATTGTGCATCCAGTAGCGGGCAAAGGGGTGGCCTGCGGCCTCGGCCTGAGCGATCTCGCATTCGTGATGAGGAAACTGCAAGTCGATACCGCCGCCGTGAATATCGAAACTCTCGCCCAGGTACTTGAGGCTCATTGCACAGCACTCGATGTGCCAGCCCGGGAATCCCTCGCCCCAAGGACTGTCCCAGCGCATAATATGTTCGGGCTGGGCATGTTTCCACAAAGCCCAGTCGCGCGGGTCTTCTTTTTCATCACGCACTTCCACACGAGCTCCGGCCAATAGTCCGTCCGACCTGTGCCCGGAGAGTTTGCCATATTCGGGCCAGCTCGCGGTACGAAAGTACACTGAACCACCGACCTGGTAGGCACAACCTCTCTTGATAAGTTCTTCAGTCATGGCGATCTGTTCACCAATATGACCCGTAGCCCGGGGTGAGATATCCGGCTTCAATACGCCCAATCTGGCCATATCTTCGAAGTAGCGCCAAAAGTACTTCTCAGCGATCTGCATGGGCTCGAGCCGCTCGAGCAAAGCTCGCTTGGCAATCTTGTCCTCGCCCTCATCGGCGTCATCAGTAAGGTGACCCACGTCGGTGATATTCGATACGTAGCGCACCTGATACCCCAGATATATCAGCCAGCGGCGCAGCACATCGAAGCTGACCGCAACTTTAGCATGGCCCAGATGGGCGTCCGAATAGACCGTAGGACCACAGACGTAGATACCCACGCGGCCTGGCACGCTGGGCTCGAAGGTCTCCTTCTCATGAGAAAGCGTATTATATATAAAAAGTGACATCTTCTCCTCCATTCAAGGTAGCGGCAAGCAAGGACCGGGCCCCCGCTGATCGTGGTATCCAAGACTGTTTCTTGAGAATCTAATTGAAGCGGTTAACATCGGCGCAAGAGGCGCATGTCTTAGTATAACAAACTCATAGCCCTTTATTGCTCGTTCTCCCCGGTAGAACCAACTGTAGCGCCGGATTGAACACCCGTCGCCGCATAAGCAAGAGAGCTGAAAGCGCCGAAAGGCCGGACGCGGCGTAGATCATGGTCAGTACGGCAAACTGGTAGATAGCCGCGTATACCGGATCAGCACCTGCCAAGATCATCCCAGCCATCAGTCCAGGAATCCAAACGATACCCAGGGAACTGAGCGCGTTGACCCGAGGAATCATGGCCGCCTTAAGCGAGGTCACAAGGTAGGGCAGAACTGCGGCCTTTTCATCGGCACCGAGCGAAAGTGCAGTCTCGACTTCACCCACATGAGCACGGAGCTCACCGTTGAAGCGGTCCAGAGCCAAGGCAGTAGTATTCATGGCGTTTGCGATAATCATGCTACCCACCGGAATTAGCGACCTCAAAGCCGGCTCGATTACGCCTACAGCGGCCATCGTAACGATCACTGATCCTGCGCCCAGATAGATGCTAAAAAAGGCCACCCAGAACCGTCCCGAAAGCGCCGGTGCTTGCCTAGCGGCAATAAAACTGGCCGCGATCAGCATCAGCATCAGAACGGCCACACCCATGGACAAGGGGCCGGAGAAAACAGCCACCAACACCAACCCCACAACCGTGACCTGGACGATTCCGCGCCCCATGGCCAGAAGGCTTTCTCCAAGCAACCATACGCTGTTGGAACGCGCCACCAACACCACACCGATAGCTAAAAACGCCGCGATCAGAGCCTGGGCAACACCCAGTGAAAGCGATGTATCAAAGAGCTGACTGAGCAAGAAGCATCTCCTCGACCAACCCATCGGCTATACGACCATCTACAACCAGCAAGGCCCGTTCAGCCACTCGGCGAGCTTGGTCGGAATTGTGACTGACCCACATACATAAAAGCTTCCTTTGCTTCACTATCTCCAGCAAGGTCTCCTCTATGCCGAGTGTGGTTTTCTCGTCCAGAGACGAGGTAGGCTCGTCAAGCAGCAATACCTCGGGTTCATTAGCCAGAGCGCGGGCCAGGGCTACCCGTTGTGCTTCACCCCCGGAGAGCTCTTCAGCTAGGCGCGCTCCCGCTCCGGGTAGATGAACCAGCTCGAGCAATGCATCAATCTGTGCCGGCGAAAGCTTGCGCTCGTTCTGCGCCGGACCAAAAACCAAGTTTATGCCCACCGGCTCCGTCATCTGTAGGTAGGGACGTTGCATGACCATACCCACACGTCGCCTGAGCACCTGCGGTGGAATCTCCCGGTAGTCCACACCGTCAAGATATACAGCGCCCTCGCTAGGCTCATCCAGACGGTTCAGAAGCCTAAGCAAAGACGACTTTCCGGCTCCACTAGGCCCTACGACCGCCACCACCTCACCACGTTCAGCGCTGAAACTCACCCCGTCGAGAAGCCTACGCCCCCCAACCACGCGGCTAAGTCCCCGGGCCTCAAAATACGCCACATTATCCAGTCTCCTTCAGCTCTCAGCCCGAGCCTTGAGCCCTCGCAGAAAACCATCCGTGTTTTCCTGCATCAACTTACGGATCAGCTTCTGCAAAAGCCCTCCAAACAGTGGCAAATTCAGTTGGTAGCTGATCTCTAACCGCACCCGGGTACCCTCGCCATCAGGTTCGAACCGCCATCCACCCTCATAACGCTCAAAATCTCCTTCAGGGCTGGTGAAGGTGTTACGCAGCTCATCGTCGTACCAGGTCTCTATCTCGACCCAGCGTATCTTCTTGCCCATCGCTGAGGCCGCCCACTCACTGGTAGAGGTATTCCCTCGGACCTCGCGCACACTGAGCTTATCCACGTCCTTAAGATAAGGTGCCAGCCCTTCCAGATCCTTGGCCAACACGTATACCTCCGCGGGTGACTTAGCAATATAAATTTCCGAAGCAATTTCCGGCATCGTACACCTGTTCTACTCCTCAGCATCCTCATCGTGCAAATCGTCGAATGCTAAGAGGGCCAAATCCAGTGGGAAACCACGACTCAGCAAAAACCGTACCGCCTTGGCCTTATCTCCCTTGTGACGCCAGGCGTATTTACGCAGAAGGCGTAGGGCCTGCTGATGTGTGTTCCCCGGACGCTCCGCCAAGGCTTCTTCGATCAACGCAGGCATTACTCCCTTATGTAGCAGTTCGTGCCGAAGCCTTAATTCACCATAGCGCCCGGCGCGGTTGCGCACATAGGCCCGGGCAAAGGCGGCATCATCTAGGTAATTCCAGCCGGTCAATTTATCGAGTACCGCTTCCACGCGCTCAGGATCAGCCCGCAGCAAGAGTCGCGCACGCAATTCGGCTGCGGTCATCATTCTGCGGCCCAAGAGCCTAAGCGCGTAAGTGGTCAGACCGGCCTGGCTGGCTGGCTCCACTTGCTCAGCATAGTCCACGTCGCCGGGAGTAAACTTGCCCTCGTGCGCGTTTTTGCTATTGCCGACCCTCACCTCTCACGCGCCGACCCCAAACCTATGGAGATTTTTGGGGAGAACTGGCATGGTCACCCCAAGGCTTTTTTCGAGGGCTGGCGAAATACCGTCGGAGAGCAAGATTTGGTGATCATACCGGGGGATCTTTCCTGGGCTATGCACTTAGGCGCCGCGCTGCTTGATCTGCGTGACCTTGACGCCCTCCCAGGCACCAAGATAATCTTGCGGGGAAACCATGATTACTGGTGGCCGTCAATCAGCCGTCTACGAGCTGCTCTTCCGCCGAGCATCCTGGCTCTGCAGAACGATTCGATAGTCGTGGAGAATGTGGCTGTAGCCGGCACGCGGGGCTGGGTATACCCAAGCGACCGTAGCTTTAGCGAGGGCGATACACACATCTACCAACGCGAGGTCGGACGGCTGCAGCTTTCCATACACAGCCTCGCCAACCAGACCTTTACTCGACTAGTCATCGCTCTACACTACCCACCTACGGCTACGGACGGTGAACCAACTGAGTTCACCCGCGAGATTGAAGCCGTGAGACCCGATGCAGTAGTCTTCGGGCATTTACACGGTCTTGGCGGGCGCGAGCTTATGAGCGATTGGAAGGGCATTCCTCTGCATCTGGTAGCTGCAGATCGCCTGGGTTTCAAACCCAAAATGCTCTTTGAGCTCTAGCCCTGCACAATACACCCATTAATTTTGTAGCCTTCGGAAAGTGCAAAGTTACCCAGACACCGGATGCTACGGATAAAGTCGGGATCATGAACCGCGCGAGGTTATCCTCGCAGCGAACCCTCTTATAAATTATCCGACTCCCTCTCCGTGTCCAATAACTCCACTTCTACCCTACACGTTACTGAAAAGAGTACGGGCGGCGTAAGGCCGGCCCTTAGGGTTAAGCCGTATCATGACCAATAACCGTCTCACCAGACCATTCGGAGCAGGCCCCAGTTAGGCGGAATATAGCTATATCAGGTATTAGTTTTACCTAAGAGTAGGGCCAATATCGCTCAATATATCTGAGATAATATTATCCTCACGACCCATATTTAGTTGGAATGGCTTAGGCCGGTTTCAATCAAACGCAAATTATACTGGCCCGCTTTCGGGTAGCCGGTCCGGTTCAATGTCGGGGTACGAATTCAGTAATGCAACTCCCAATCAAAGAAGGGCTTGGAGAAAGCCCTAATATGCCATGATTATCCCTCACCATCAGGCAGAGACCGCGTCAAGCGCCTCTTAGTTTTCCCAGCTACCAAAGGAGGGATAATCTGCGCGGGGGAGCTATTCGATCGTAGCCTAAATACGGGCTTAGAAACCGTAGCAACAACTGAAAAGGAATAATTATAACCGGCTTGATCCCAGGTAGATTGACTTTCGTTGGCGGAGGGGGTGGGATTCGAACCCACGGTACCCGCAAAGAGTACACCGGTTTTCGAGACCGGCCCGTTCAACCACTCCGGCACCCCTCCTCAAGAGAGCCTTAGACCAGCAAAAAAGCCCTTAAGGACGTTAGCACATTGTAGGTCTTCCTGTCCAGCGGAAACCGATATCCTGCGCTCCATATCGTGCACAGTGAAGGCCCCCGCCTTCAGATTCTCCGTGCCATAGACAATCCGCTCCACACCTGCTTCCAGCATGGCACCATAACACATGGCGCAGGGTTCGAGCGTCACATACATCGTAGCTATAGCTCCAGACCTCTTGCCAAGCCTGCGTGTGGCTTCGTCAAGCGCCAATAGTTCGGCGTGGGCAGTAGAGCTACCTTCTCCCTCGACTTGGTTATGGGCCTTGGCAAGCACCTCGCCTGAGCGCACCAGCACCGCGCCCACCGGTACCTCGCCTTGTTCTGCCGCTCTTCGCGCCAAACCCAAGGCCATACGCATGAAACGGGCATCGGTATCCAAGGCTTCCTCCGGGAAAAACCGCCAGACCCAGCGCAACTCGCCGTCCTCCTCGCCCACCGGCCAGCTTCGGCGCAGCTCCGGAGGTACGCCACGTTCAGCAAGAAAACTGGTCAGCCGCTTCCTTCCATAACCTAAACGCAGATAATCCCCCGGCCGGGCTACGCGCAGCCGGCCCACCAGCGGCTGCACTGAAGGCCACGCCGGCGAACGGACCAGCATGAAGAGATTCCCTCCGTAGCGGCGTGCAGTAACCTGACCCACTAACGAAACCGCCTGTCCCGCCAAGGCTTTCTCTAATCCTAGGATAAAATGCGTCTCGGGCCGCAGATCATGCCGCTCGAGCATCGCACGAAGCGCCCTGCGACGAACGGCGACAGGCGCAGCTTCGAGCAAAGCAGCCCGGTAAGCTGGCGCAGGCCACCCATTTACACGTAGCAGCCGCCGGATCGCAGCCTGCTCGAGCACCTCTTCATCCTCGCGACGCGCCAAGGAAAAACGCGCCAAGGCGGATGTCATCCTCGGAAAGCGCGTTTGTACTAGCGGGATGACTGCCTTCCTGAGGAAGTTCCGTTCCAGCTCGAGCTGGCTATTGGAGGGATCCTCACGCCAAGTATATCCGCGTGATAAAAGCCAGCCGCGAAGTTCGTCGCGCCGCATACCGAGCATAGGGCGAACCACTTTCCCCCGCTTGGACACCATACCCGCCGCCCGCCCGCTGCCTTTGAATAATTGCGCCAGCACCGTCTCCGCCTGATCATCCCGTGTGTGCGCGGTAAGCACCGCGGCAGCCCCGTGCGTACGACCCACCTCGGTCAGAAATGCGTAGCGCAGATCGCGGGCGGTGGCCTCCAAGTTGGCTCCTCGTGCTCGCGCCACTCGGCCCACATCAGTCCCGCGACTCTCGAAAGGTAGTCCTAATCCTTGGGCCAGATCGCGTACAAAGACCATATCCGAGGCCGAATCCACCCGCAGTCGGTGGTCGAAATGCGCCACTATCACCTCTCGGCCGAGTGCATGCACCATATGCAGCAAGGCCACCGAATCTCCGCCGCCAGAAACCGCTAGGACCAGCGCACCCGTGGGAACCAACTGGTCTAGGCAAGTTTTAAGATGGCTCAGCAGCGGATCGCTCATGTTCTCTATTCTGACCGAAAACACCCCGAGCTTTGCTAGCATTGATCCGTGCAGACTACTTCGATCGAGGCCTACGATGACACCCTCTATCCTTATCTCACGCGTGGCCTACCCGGGTTGGGTGGCCGGATCCGTGTGGAGTTAGAGGATTTCCAAGTCGTCGAAGTCCCTAGCTATCTACCCAGCGGCGAGGGTGAACACCTCTACCTATGGATTGAAAAACGGGGGCTCACCACCCGTGCGGTACTTGAGTATTTTGTCGAGGCGCTCGGAATACCGGAAAAGAGCGTGGGCGTAGCTGGCCTCAAAGACAAACATGCCCTTACCCGACAGTGGTTTTCCCTGCCCGCATCGGTAGAGGAGCAGCTTTCAGGGCTTACGCTATGGCCCGGACTACGCATATTGGAAACCGGTCGCCACAGCAACAAGCTGGGGATCGGCCACCTGCAGGGTAATCGCTTCCACCTTCTGCTGCGCAATCCCAGTAGAGGCCTGACGGAAGCCGAGACGATGTTAGCGGTCCTAGCCGAGCGTGGCGTACCGAATTACTTTGGGCCACAGCGGTTCGGGCTGGGCGGGCAGAATCCACCCCGCGGCCTGGCCATTCTTCGTGACCCTAAAGCACACGGACGAACCTGGCTCAAGCGTTTCTTGATCGGCAGCGTGCAAAGCCTACTATTTAATGATTGGGTAGCCCTCCGCATGGAGCGGGGCTTCTACAACACCGTGATCGAGGGTGACATAGCCAAGAAACATGATAGCGGTGGGGAATTCTTGGTCGAGGACGCTGAGCGGGAATCACCAAGGGCGCACTGCCTGGAGATCAGTGCCACCGGGGCGCTCTTCGGTCGTAAGTACTTCGAGTCACAGAGCGCGGCGCGGGCGCTGGAGGACGAGGTACTAGACAGGCGCAGCCTCGCGCGCGCAGTGTTTCAGGCCCGCAAAGGCGCGCGCCGGCCACTGCGCTTCCCCCTGGCTGATTGGCGTGTGGAAGCCACACCAGAGGGCCTTTGGTTCTCCTTCTTTCTACCCAAGGGCAGTTACGCTACAGCAGTACTACGCGAACTGGTTAAGGCGCCGCTTGATACCGCCGATGATGAGCCTGCTCCGGGCTCCGGCGGGCTCTAGAGGATGTCGTCACGGGTACCGCGGGTGCGCAGATTGACCCAGTTCTTGCGCAACCTGAGCATGCGGACCACCGGGGCGTATAGAGGCGAAAGCGGCTGGTGATAGGCCGGGAAACGCACGCGTTCTCCACCGAAGCCTGCTTTGAAGCGATAGATGCCGTGAGCGTGCGACTCA
This sequence comes from uncultured bacterium, assembly GCA_964402875.1. Classification (GTDB taxonomy): domain Bacteria; phylum Deinococcota; class Deinococci; order Deinococcales; family Marinithermaceae; genus CAYODT01. Next base: position 109,192 of record CAYODT010000001.1, read on the forward strand.
CCGGAAAGAACCCGTGGAATACCCCACAAATCATAGATCCAGGCCTCGTGTTCTATGGCCCACTCAATCGCCCCCCAGTGCATAGCGTAGGGTGCCATAACTTGCTTATGGCTCCGCGAACTGCCCCCGTAGAGGTAGTCAACCTTGCCGCCGAAGGCCACAAAAAGCCCCGCCGCCAGGGGCTTACCCTCCCACTCGGCCAGCGATATGAAGGCCTGTCCCTGAGGTTGGTTCATCCGCTCGAGTACCGCCTGGTAGTAGGCCTGGGTATGCTGCAAGAGTTGCGCGCGCTGGTTGGTCTCCTCAAAAAGCGGCCAGAACACCGTGAAGATCTCTGCATCGGCAGAGGTCCGTACTGTTACATCCTTCTTCCTTGCAAGGCGGATGTTATAGCGCGTCTTGGGTTTCATACCAGCCAGCACCGCATCGGCACCTTCATCAAGGCGCACCCAGAGCGAGTATTCCGGCTGGATCGTCTCTGCCGGGCGCAATCCTAAGAAAACCTGTGGCTCCTGATCTGTGGGCTGCCCTAATTCAGGCTCGACCACCAGGTACAATCCCCGCCCCAGCCAAGCCGCCAAGGCTGAAAGTACCTCGGGTAGGTCCGAGAGCCTGCGCAATACCGGACCCCTGGGTGCATACCATATCGAAAAACGCCCCGCACCCTTGCGTATAAACTGCGCACAGGCCACCACCTCACCGCCACTGAAGACTCCTAGGCGAAAAGGGGACCAGCCCGCAAGGCGCTTAACCTCTCCCCAACCCCAGGATTGCAGCGCACTGGTGATCGGCATACCCGCAGCCAGCCGATTATATTCGGTCGCATCGGTGAACTCACGAACGCTAAGCACGTCTAGCCATTATGGCGGATTTCTTACGACCGGGCATACCGGCTACCGAAGCCGTTTGAGGGCCAGCTTGATGAGCGCCTGCACATCAGCCTGGGGATCCTGCCGGGCAACCTCGCCAACCGCAGTATGTACACTCGATTCACGAAACCCCAGGGTGATCAGGGCCTCGACAGCCTGGTCCACCTCGACCGGGTCGATTGTGCCCACGGGCTGACCCACGGCCAGGTGCGGGGGTATCTTTCCGGACAACTCCAGCGCTATCCGCTCAGCCAAGCGCGCACCCACACCAGGTGTGGCCTTGAGCAGGCCGATATCTTTTCCTACGATGGCCTGTACAAACAATTTTGGTTCAAGCGTTGAAAGTAGTGCAAGCGCCAATCTTGGACCTACCCCAGAGACACCTATCAGCAAGTCGAACAACTCGAGCCCAACAGTATCGGCAAAACCAAAGAGGGTCATGGAGTCCTCGCGTACCACCAAGCGTACCTGGAGTGAGGCCTCCTGCCCAGTGGCTAAAGAAGCCAATATCTCCGCAGGGCAAAACACCTCGAACCCTATCCCACCTACCAGCAATATCACCCGGTCCGGCATGCGCTCGAGCACTTTGCCTTGCAGATAACGAAACACACCTTAGTATATAAGTGAGCTGTTCCAATGAGGTAAGGCAATGTACATATAACGCTGGCTTGTCTCCATTTTACTTATGTAATGGTTAGCCATCGTCCCGATCAGACCTGGAACCCTCGAGCAAAAGGGTATAACAGGGGGGTATGGCTTGGTTACTTCGTTTAGATCGGACTTCACGACTCATTATTCTCAGTGTTTTGCTCGGTGTTGTGGGCGCCTTAGGGGCCCAGATTTTTTTGTGGATGTTACACATGGGCGAAGCACTGCTGATCAATCCTATCGCTGGGTATCACTTCCTGAAAGTCAGTGAAGCCGTTAGTGATACCGTTGCGCCACCCCAGCACTGGTTCTGGCTGATTCCCCTGGTTACCACCTTCGGAGGTCTGATCAGTGGTGTCCTGGTTTATTCGCTAGCCCCGGAGGCTGAGGGGCACGGTACCGATGCAGCGGTCAAGGCCTTTCACCACCTAAATGGAAGGGTTCGTGCGCGTATCCCTTTGATTAAGTCTGTAGCCAGCGCTATCACCATCGGCTCCGGTGGCGCGGCTGGGCGTGAAGGCCCCACCGCCCAGATTGCCGCTGGCATCGGAGCTATCGTAGGGGAGGTTCTCAGGCTACCCGACGACGAAAGGCGTTATCTGGTACTAGTCGGTATGGCTGCAGGCCTTTCGGCGATTTTCAAAAGTCCCCTGGGGACCGCCATCTTCGCTGTAGAGATTCTCTACTCAACCATGGCCTTTGAGGGTGGCGCACTGATCTTCACTATCATAGGTGCGGCTACGGCCTATGCGCTCACCGGGATGGTCGATGGCTGGACACCACTTTTCTACCTAGTTGGGGCAACTGGGCACCTAACCCTATCCGACCTTGTTTGGTACGCCATCCTTGGTGTGGCAGCAGGCAGTATCGGGGCGCTTTTACCTAGTGTCTTTTACAGTATGCGAGACTGGTTCAAGGCCATACCCATTCCTAACCATTTCAAGCCAGCTATCGGTGGATTGATTCTCGGTCTGATCGGTATTTCTTTACCCCAACTTCTAGGCGGTGGTTATGGGTGGATTCAGATGGCTATAAGCGGCAAACTAGCCATCTCCCTCATGCTTCTTCTAGCCTTGGGTAAAATTGTAGCGCTCTCTTTGACCATCGGCTCGGGCGGCTCGGGCGGCGTCTTTGCCCCTAGCTTGTATATCGGTGCCATGGTCGGCGGCAGTTTGGCGGCTATCCTGCATGCAATCGCACCTGGCGCGCCGAACCTAACAGCTTTTGCCATGGTGGGTATGGCGGCGACTTTCGCTGGCGCAGCCCGGGTACCGATTGCGACACTCTTAATGGTTGCAGAGATGACCAACGGGTATCAGCTTATTTTGCCAGCTATGGTTGCTGTGGTGATAGCTTTCATGGTACAAGAACATCTAGTTCGCTGGACCCACGCGAAGTACGCCAGCCTCTACGAAGCCCAGGTGCCCCGACCCTCTGATAGCCCCGTACATCGTAATAGGTATTATCAGGCAGTAGCTGGCATGCTCAGGCAACGCAAGGTGCGGCTTGAGGAGGATCTGGTGCGCCAGGAATTGGCGGATCGCCTGAACCAGGGGGAGTCGATCCCTCTGGTGGAAAGCAGTTGCGGCCATGAATACCTGTACAGCGTCCAACTCGGTAAACATTCGATTTACGTGGGGCGATCACTTGCGAACTGCGCTCTTAGTAAAGATATCCTCGTGGTCAGCATCCTGCGCGACCAGGAGGCTATCATGCCACACGGAGATACTGTGTTGGAGTCCGGTGACAAACTAATGATTGCGGCTACATCTGAGGCGCTCGAGCACTTCAAGAAATTGGCAACCGGCGAAGTGGGCAGCTAGAATCGGGGCTGCCACATCCTCTCTCGTAAGGCCAGCAACGACTGCACGGCTCGGGTTCCTCAGTGGCTTTGGTGTAGGTGTAAGCCATTTCTCAATAACTCGAACCCGCCCGATCATCACACCGAGACTACGCGTCGCTGCTGGAACCAGCTGAAGGCCTATGAGCCTCCAGCTGGACTGGCTGTTGCATCATGAAAACAGCACACTAGTACCCCCCACAGCCGTAGATCAAGTTTAAGTCGTATACATCGATGCACATACTGCTTAGCCTATAGGCGCTTCGGGGTCGAAGCGTAGATGCTCAGGGCCTTGGATTTCATCCTTAATATGCCATTCGGCGGGTCCTAGGAGGAACTCCTCATACCGCTCGATAAAACTGCCAGCTATACCTAAGGCCTCGCGAGGGTTCTCCCACAAGGAGTAATGTCCAGCATCCCCCGTGATCACCAGAACACCGCGCTGCTCAGGCACCCATTCGGTAACTTCTTGGGCATAGCGCATAGGGGTGAATACGTCCTCGGAGCCAACTACCACCAGCACAGCCGAAGGTACCAGACGTAAGTATTTGCGTTCGTCACCCAGGCGCAGGATACTTCCAAGCCAGCGGTCTAAGTCCAATTCAAGAAGCCCCTCGCGCCATGCCTCCAGCAGTTCAGGGGGCGCACCCAGTACACGCATACCAAATAGCCAAGGTGCCGCTACTTTAGCAAAACCACGAACGCCACCAGATTCCAGGCCGTAGCGGAGGGCTTCCAGCCGAGCCGTGAAGCCTGTATCGAGGCGAAAGAATGGGCTGAATAATACCAAGCTCCTAGCACCAGAATCAATCGCCAAACGGCAAGCCGCTATTCCTGCTTCCGCATGGGCTACTAAGTGTGCACCCTCAGGCACGCTTCCGGCCCAACTCGCATACTGCTCGTCCGGGGTAGGCTGCCTGGGCAGTTCAAGATGCCGGTAGGCGTCGCCGCTGGATCGGGCTTCGATATACTCGCGCAGAATGGCAAAGTTTTTGCCGGGACTCAGGTACCCCGGGAGGTATACGATAGTTTCCACGGTTTTATCATGGCATAGAGTGGGTCCATGACCTTCTCCCCGGAAGACATGCGAGGTTACACCGGTTTGGATAGTACGCTGGGTATCGAATTGCTTGAAGCTAGTCCTAACTACGTGGTAGCCATCCTGGAAGTCACACCCAAACTGCATCAGCCCTTCGGCTACCTCCACGGGGGTGCCAGCGTGGCCCTGGCCGAAACCGTAGCCAGCGTTGGCGCTACTTTGCGCGCACCTGACGGCTATGTGGCCTTCGGGCAGGAAATCAACGCAAATCACCTACGGCCTAAAAAGAGCGGTCTACTGAGAGCAACAGGCACACCGCTCTTCTCCGGTCGCAGCAGCCAAGTCTGGGAAGTAAAAATCGAGGACGAGCACGGGCGGTTAATCTGCGTATCACGCTGCACTCTGGCCCTGGTACGCCTTGCTGACCAGGAGGGGAAAACCACCATCGCGCCTTGACAACCCCCAGGGTGCGACTATACACTCGACACCGTTATGAAGGGGCATCCAGGGAGAGGGGGTGATGCAATGGAAGATGGCTATCGGTATAGAAGCCCTCTTCACTCACCATTTCACCCCGTACTCTGGAGGTAGGTCATGTTGATAGTTTTACAGCGTAATGCCACTGAAGAACAGCTTGAGCACGTCATCAAAGAAGTTGAGCGGCTTGGCTACCGGCCACATATTTCTGCGGGCGAGGAAGTTACTCTAGTAGGGGCAGTGGGCAGGCCGCCCACCACTGAGACCATGGAGCATTTCCGGGCGTTGCCCGGCGTAGCCGAGGTAATTCCTATCTCCAAACCCTACAAGCTAGCCGGCCGCGAACTGCACCCCGGGGAAACGGTGATTGATTTTCCCACCGGGCAGAGTGGCGGCGGGGCGTTCATGGTTGCCGCAGGACCCTGTGGCGTGGAAAGCCGTGGTCAGATCATGGAAGCCGCCCGCTATGTACGTCAGAACGGCGGCCAGATGTTACGCGGCGGTGCTTACAAACCCCGCACCAGCCCCTATGCATTTCAAGGTCTGGGTGAAAAGGGCCTAGAAATGCTGGCCGAGGCCAGGGCAGCCACCGGTCTGCCGGTAGTCACCGAGGTAACCAGTCCAGAACTGGTGGAGCTGGTGGCTCAGTACGCCGATGTACTCCAGGTGGGCGCGCGTAATGCTCAGAACTTTGCGCTGCTCAAGGAGGTGGGCCAATCAGGGCGCGTAGTCTTGCTAAAGCGAGGTATGAGCATGCGCCTGGAGGAGTTCTTGATGTCAGCCGAGTATGTGCTGGCCGAGGGCAATCCCCGGCTGATCCTGGTCGAACGCGGTATCCGCACCTTCGAGCAATCCACCCGTTTTACCCTCGATGTGGCCGCAATACCGGTACTTAAGGCCTGGACCCACTTGCCGGTATGGGTAGATCCCTCACACGCTGCTGGAAAGCGCAGCCTGGTGGTACCGCTGGCGCTGGCCGGAGCGGCGGCGGGTGCCGACGGACTAATCGTGGAGACACACCCCAAGCCGGAAGAGGCGCTCTCCGACGCAGCACAGCAGCTTGACGAGCAGCAGTTCGCAGTCCTCATGCGCCGTCTCGCGGCCTTACTGCCGGCTCTCGGGTTCAAGCAATCTACCCTTACGGTGACCGATGGATCCGCTGTTTCATAAGGTAGGTATCTTCGGGGTGGGCCTTCTAGGCGGCTCCATAGCGCTGGGGTTGCGTGACCGCTTCCTGGCGCAGGAGGTGCATGCCTATGACCCCGATCCAATGGCGCTGGAGACTGCGCGGGGCGTGGGCGCGGTGGATCATGCACATCCTACGTTAGGACCATGGGTGGAAGAGCTCGAGCTGGGTATTCTAGCGGCTCCGGTAGGTGAATTGACGGGCCTCTCAGAGGCCTTGGCACCATACGCAGCAGCTACTTTATGGACCGACGTGGGTAGCGTGAAATCTTCCGTAGTCCGTGAAGTGACACCCTTACTTCCTCGCTTTGTCCCCGGGCACCCCATGACCGGCAGCGAACGAGTCGGGGTGCAGAATGCCCACGCCGGCCTCTTGCATAACGCGGTATGGATACTCACGCCCACCTCGGATACCGCAAATCAGGACACCGAGCAGATTATTCATCTGGTGAAGCTCCTTGGCGCTTATCCGCTGTTACTCTCCCCCGAACAGCACGACCGGCTGGTAGCGCGTGTCTCGCACCTACCTTACTTGTTGGCGGTAGCTCTAAATCTGCTGATTAAGGGTGATCCGCAGAGCGATACTCTCATGTACCTGGCCTCGGGGGGGTTCCGCGATCTCACCAGGGTGGCCTCGGGTTCGCCGAAGATGAGCCGGGACATGGTACAAGCCAATCAAGACGCCGTGCAACAGGCCTTATCTGATTTCCGCCAGGTATTACGCGGGCTCGAGTTGGAGCTCAATCAGCCCGAACAACTCCTAGGGTCCGCTGAGAGCGCCAAGCTGACCCGAGACGCCCTACCAATCGTTCGACGGGGTTTACTTCCCCGCCTATACGAGCTGATCGTACAGTTGCCCGACCAACCCGGCGAGCTGGCCCACATCACCTCGTGCCTCGGTGAGGCCAGTGTCAACATCAAGGATATTGAGGTGCTGTCGATTCGGGAGGAGGGTGGAGCTCTCAGGCTGGGCTTCGCCAGCGAGGAAGAACGTGAAACCGGTCGCCTACTGCTGAGATCTGCGGGTTACCGGGCTCGCTGAAGATCCAGACAATGCCTGTAGCCCTTAGAATAGGGCATGCTCGCTGAGGGGTACTTCGAGGCGCTCGCGGAGCGTTACCGGGCTTTAGCTGTACACGGAACGGGCTACCCGGCACCCCAGGGCAGCCCGCTACTTGAGCTGGTGACGTCCATAGGGATCCTGTATTTGTTCAACCCTATCGCCGTATTGCAGAAACAGAAGAAAATGGATGTGCTGATCAGCGCGGGCCTCGAGCAGCTGCTACCCGAAGACGGCCAGTCAAGTTCAGTCCAGGCCCTGGAGGGCGGCCGCTGGATCTTTGCCGGCAGTTTACGGGAGCAGCTCGAGCCCGGCCTTTTTCTATTCGATGCCGGGGTGCCTCTACTCCTATTCACAGACCAGGAGCCTCCGCTCACCCGGTCCGTCCGCGTGGTCACCACACCTCCCTTGTTCGGCATACCCCTGGCCGGATGATCTGCTCTCGCTGTAGTTACCTAAATCCCACCGGCGCGCAGTTTTGCAACCGCTGCGGTTACCCCTTACCGGTAGTTATAGAGCAGGAACAGCACCGGGCCACCACGCTGTTCCCCTGGCCTTTCGCAGTTCACCCTACGCCCAGGTCCACGGACTGGAAGGGACTTGGGGCATAGCGAACCTACTCTTGACCACCGCCGCGCGTTGTGTGGAGCAGCATGGCGGGCAGGTGGATAAAAGTTCCCTGGGAGATGGGATGCTGGCGGCCTTCAGTGTACCCAGGAGTCGCGAAAGCGATCCCGGGGACGCGCCCGCCACGGCCATGGAGGTAATCGAGCAGAGCCGCCGAATCACCAGTGGGTACAGCGTGGATCTGATGAGCCGAGCGGGCCTGGCAATCGGATTGGTTTTGGCCACACCGGCGGGCGGGCGCGACAGGCGACACCAGACCGTGATCGGGTCTCCTTGTCAACCTGGCCCAGCGGCCCATTCAGGCCGCACCACTCGGCGAGACCTGGATGGGCGAGATCACTGCAGGTCTGGTACTCAACGCGTACTTCGCACCCCTGGGACAGTTTTTGTCGAAAGGTATCTTAATTCCGGCCCACCACTTCTCACTGGCAAGCTGGAAACCACAAACCCTACCCCTATTCGGCCGCGAGGACGAGCTTGAAGCTCTGCGCACGGCCTTTTCTGAGGTTGAGCAAGGCAATCCCAGATTCATGAGTCTGGTGGGCCCGCCGGGCAGCGGCAAAACCTACCCGGTCAACCGGTTCTTGAAGGAGCTTTACCGCCGGGCCATGGTGATCAGAACCCTACGTGTCGGGCGCGACCCTTCGCGAATATGTGTCGTGAATTTATCCGCAAAGATCCAGCCCAGCTGCTTGAGGGCTTACCCTTGCCGGACCATTTCAAGGAAGCTATTGCTTACTTGCTCAGTCTGGCTGAGGAACCCCCGCCTCACGAACCACCCCTGGAGAACCTGCTGGTCCGTGCATGGCTGCACATGCTGCTCTACTTGAGCAAGAAGCCGGTAGATTCTGGTCCTCGACTACATACCACATCCGAGACCATTCGCATGGCTACGGACCGTTTCCCTAGTGAAGGGCGGGGCCGAGTGGCGCCTGGAGCGTCTTCAGGAGGCTCTGAGCACCGGGGACGTCGCGCCGAGAAGACTGCACGAGCTACGCTCTTCCCTCTTGGTCTCGGTACGTGCGGCCCTTACCGGACTCCTAATGGATCAGGGGCAACATCAGCAAGCGCGCGAACTATTCGAGATGACCTCGAAGACCCCGGTCCAGCCGGATTCAAAAGAAGCCGAACGCACTGTAGGCGTCTGCATGCGCTTTCTGCCTGAGGATGGCCATTCCCAGAAAGCAGTTAAGCTGGATGAAACCTGCCTTGCGGAGGCTCATGCCCCGGTCGGCGCTATGCTCGAGCTGGCCTACGCGCTATCCCCTGTATTGCGGAAAGTCTCAGGGGAAGAGATTCTTAGCCTGGTGAATACTACCCCCCACTCCCGACATATGCTCGGTACATATACTAGCCCAGGCCCTTAATCAGTACAGACGAGGTAGGTAACTCCAGGGTCCCACTCAAGTGCACCTTGCATCTGGTACGTAGGACACGAAACCCCAGTCTCACCTTTCTTATATTCGCTATTATGGGTCTCTTGCCGGCCGACCGCGAACCGATGCGGGCGTACTCACTGGCGTAATACCTAACCCGCTAGGCTGCGCGGACCGGATTTGTGGCTTTCGGTCAGATGGCACAACTACCGGTACTGGACCTCTGGAGAAATGGCCTGTTGAACCGTCAGGATAGCTCTGACTCCGTAACCTGCGCTATCCTGGACAGGTGGTTGGCCTACGGCGGAACAGTACGGGCGGAGGATCCCGGAGCAGGGGAGGATAGTGGATACCCGTGAAGCGGTACGCAGCCGACTCGAACTAAAGCAGGTGATTGAGCGTTACGTAGCCTTACGCCCCGCAGGCAAGGGCCGTTGGAAGGGTTTATGTCCGTTTCACAAGGAGAGGACCCCTTCGTTCCATGTCGATGAGTCCAAAGAGCTGTACTACTGTTTCGGTTGCAAGGCTGGCGGCGATGTATTCAACTTTGTACAGCGCATCGAAGGCATCGAGTTTCAAGAAGCACTTCTACGCTTAGCTGCCGAGGTAGGCGTGGAGGTGGAGCAGGCGCCACATAAGGCTAAGGAGCGCCATGACCTGCTGGGAATTAATAAGCTGGCCCTGGCATTTTTCCGCGAACACTTGCTGGGTGAACCGTTGTCCTATTTGAAGCGTCGTGGGCTGGAGCAGGCATCGCTCGAGCCGTACGCACTCGGGTATGCACCACCCGGCTGGGACAACCTGCTGAGCTTTCTTAAGAAAAAGGGGGTAGACGAGCCCCAGGCCAGCGTGGCAGGCCTAGTTATTGAACGCGATGGGCGCTATTATGATCGCTTCCGTAATCGGCTGATTTTCCCCATCCATGACCATATGGGCCGCGTGGTTGCGTTCACCGGACGCGTGCTCGACAAGAACGATACTCCCAAGTACCTAAACATCCCGGAGACCAGCTTATTCAAAAAGAGCGAACTGCTCTATGGGTTTCACCAGGCTCGCGGCCATGTGCGCGAAAAGCAGCGCGCGGTGGTGGTGGAGGGGTTGTTCGATGTCATCGCCTTAGCACAGATGGGCTACCCGGAGACGGTGGCAGTACTGGGATCTTCCCTGTCGGCCGATCAAAGCCTGTTGCTCAAACGGGCCGATGTCAAGACTATATACTTAGCCTTCGACGCTGACAATGCCGGTCGTGAAGCCACCCTGAAGGGGCTCGAGCTGGACATTGCCCGAGACTTCATGGTCTTTGCGGTTAAGCTACCCGAAGGCAGCGACCCCGGCGACCTACTGTTGAGCCAAGGTGGGGCCGGCATGTTCGAACAAGCGCTTACAGAAGCCCTTCCAGAGGTGGAGTATCGCTATAAAGTCGCTGCAATAGGTATAGATATAACGAAGGTGGAGGGTAAGCGGCAGGTCCTCAATACGCTGTTGCCCCGCCTGATCACTCTAGAGCCCTATGACCCAGTGGCCGAAGCCCTCAAGGAGCGCCTGATAAGCCGGCTAGGCCTGGATGCCCGTCAGTTAAACGACTTAATCGTCGCAGCCAGAAAACGTCGTCGCCCCGGCGTAGACGCGGTACAGTTCAGAGGGCTGTCACAGGAATACGGAAACAAAGTCCTGCTGCTTGAGCTGGACCTATTAGCCTTGGTGCTGTCCGGGCGGGAGGAAGAGCTTGCACACTGGCTCAGGTATATCCAAGATCATACTTGGCCGCCGGAAGGAAGCTTTCTGGCCGAAGCGTGCTCAGTAGCTGCCGCCATACAGTATTCGAGTCGACGGCTGGTGGCCAGCTTCGAGTCCAGGAGTGAGGGCGCACAGCTATTCGAACGGCTGATGCTGCAAACCGGAGACACGCCGGACAACCTAGAACACACGCTGGATAAGGCCATGGCCCGACTTCGCGAAGCTTACCTACAGGTCAGGCTGAACGGTATGAAGGAAGTGTTAAAGGAACAGCTCGAGCCCGACCCCAGCTATTTACGGGAGGTTCAGGATGTGCAACGGGCCATCGAGGCTGAGCGCCGGTTGTATAAGCTGCGTTAGCGCGGTTTCATCCCTGCTAGTAGGTCATGGTATTGCTCGGGAATGGAGCCCCCTTCTACCAGATCGGCCAACAGCCGCGCGCCTACCACTGCAGGCGCAAACACTAGGTCAGCCCGTGCCAGCTTTAGTCGATGAATAGCCCTGGCCGAACTGGCTACAGCCAACACGTGTACCTCTGGATTAAGATCCTTACCTAGAAGAGCAATGAAGGCGTTCTCTCCGTCGTCTTCGCGCGCTGCGATTAGTAGTCGAGCGTTTTTCACACCGGCCTCGATCAACGTAGCCTCCTCCGAAGCATCACCGGTTACCACTTGAGCGTCGGACAAGTTTGCTTTATCGGCCGAAGTCACCACCCAGACAAATAGCTTGTCCCTCTCATTGAGTTCACGCGCGGTATTCCTAGCTACTGAACCTTCGCCAACCAAAATCGTATGTCCCTTGAGCTTCATACGTCCTCCCTGGTGCGCGAACAACCGGCTGAGTTCCCCTGAGAGCGCCGGTCCCAATGTGGAGATCACCACAGTGGCGAAGATCGAAAGACCCACCGTGATCAACGAGACTACAAAGTACCGGGCCTCGGCAGTGCGTGGGATGATGTCACCGAAGCCAACCGTGGATAGCGTTACCACGGTGAAGTACAAGGCACTAGAAAGGCCATGGATTGGTGGGTTGAACCCGGATCCCAGTAAATAGCTTCCAAACACACCGTAGGACAGTACCGCAAGGATACTGATCAGCGAGATCAGGCTATTGCCGAGCAATGTGCGGTGCACGAAACGGCCGCCGAGTAGCAACAACGCGATCAACAATGATACGGGTAAGAACAGCTCTAGGCCGCTTTTCTTAGTGGCTAAGTCTACGCCGATATTTATGGCCAGGAGCAGCATCGCAAAAGCCCAGGCCGAGCGGAGACGGAAGAAGAGACCTATCCCCACTAGCACCAATCCGCCACCCAGGATAGCCTGCGCCCCACTACCCAGGGCCACCAACGAAACCTCGTTGGAAAGCTGCGGTAAAGGACCGGCGTGGCTTAAGGTCCGTAGGATCCCGCCTGGCAGGTGAAGGCCAGAAAGTAGGTTCAAGTAGCCACTGTATACCAATACCAGGCCCAACATCAGTTGGGGCCAGCTGGCACGCAGGCTCTGCCCTAACGCTGCGGCCACACGAGAGAATAGACTTGATTTCCATATTTTCATCTAAGGGCCCCACCTACCGGCTCATTCTATCTTCAGGGCATCGCCGACGTCATGAAGGAGTGGGCGGCCATACTCGCAACAGTAAATTCGATCGGGCCAGCGAGTACTCTTTGACTTCACATTACGGTGTTTATTCATTGACTACACGCTGTGCGCAGGTCCTCATGGGGTAAGTCGGTCGATGACTGGCAGGAAGCCGGCATAGCTGGAGTTGATCAACCCAAGCCGGCGCTGGGTATAGTGTCGTTCTTTAGTTATTGCTGTTCCGGACCTTACCGGAGGGCTGGAGGTCAACTTTCAGCTACGCTTATACCCTTTAAGGCCCGATATATAACTTTGTTCCCCATCCAGGACAGCGGTCTAAGACCACAGCTCTGGTGGGTCAATATTAGTAATACTAAAAATTGCCAGCGATCATCCGGCCGAGATGCACGTTTCACCACGTGTGCCCCGCTAATATAACTTAGATAGTCCCGTCTTGACCCATATCCCTCTGCATGCTATGTTTGGCTCTGGAAGCCTCCCCGGCTTCCGACCCATCGGGGCGTAGCGCAGACTGGTAGCGCACCTGCTTTGGGAGCAGGGGGTCGCTGGTTCGAATCCAGCCGCCCCGACCATGTTGAGGTGAGTTTGGTGTTTTCCAGTACGCCAGTGTGTTTTGCGGGAGTAGCTCAGTTGGTAGAGCTTCTGCCTTCCAAGCAGAATGTCGCGGGTTCGAGTCCCGTCTCCCGCTCCAAATTCTGGGCAGCGAAGGCTGCCTTTCCCTCTTTCGGTACGCGCCCGTAGCTCAGCGGATAGAGCAACCGCCTTCTAAGCGGTAGGTCGCAGGTTCGAATCCTGCCGGGCGCGCCAGCCTAGAATGCAGCACTGTGGATGTATTATAGTTAGAGCACCGACAACCACTTAACAGCCCTTGAGCTGGATGCTTTTCATGGCAGACCACTGTAGAGATCTCGTATCTAAACCAATGCTTTTTAGACTAGACTGCGCTTTCCGCCAAACTGTCCTTCCCAGAGAGATTCTTCGCGATTGTTATAGACGCCTCTCGTAAATATTCAGACAGCCCCAGTCAATAGCCCAGATTATAGCTATATATCACTCTAGACTCAGTAATGCAATAAGGTCGGCCGGATTTGGGCGGCTCGATGTAGTCCGGCACGCAGAGCTTTACGAATAGCTGTCATTGCGAGCGGAACGCAGTGCAGCGAAGCAATCCCGCCGCTGTCCGCGTCATAATCCTCACCCTTAATCTTGCCGGATCACTGCAGCCCCCTTAGGATCTCGCGGTGACGAACAGTGTGGCATGCGGTCCTTCGGGACTTCGTGGTGATGGGTGGTTGTCATTGCGAGGAGCACAGCGACGAAGCAATCCCAGAGTTTGTCGCATCTCGCCACCATCCTTGGGAACCGCGCATTCCCACGGCTATTTGGGTACGACCCTTACGCTGAACTCTACGGGATCGCCGCGTCGGCCTAGGGTTCTTCTCGCGATGACAGGCAAAGGCTGGTTGAGTATCGTAAAAGGCCGGGTCCAGAAACAGGAAGATCGCGCTAGTGAACACCTCCAAAGAGCTATAGGCTGCAGTTTGGCCCGGAGTACCCATCGCCCGGAACACCCGTCAATACGTCAAATAACCTTCAATCCTGAAGCAGACGGCGTACCGCTAATGCCGGGCTGGCTTCACTTGCCAGAGAGGTGCCGACCAGTACTCCGTCGAACAGCGACTGCAGTACTTTTAGTTCCTCCGGCCTACGGTAACCACTCTCCGCCACCAGCGCGCCGGAAAAACCCCGGTGCCTAGCCAGCCGGCCAAGGCGTGGTGCTACTTCTAGGTTCACCCGAAGACTGGTCAGGTCGCGATTATTTACACCGATCACCCGCGCACCCATTTCTAGGGCCAACTCGAGCTCCACCGCACTATGCACCTCAACCAAAGCATCCAGACCCGTGGCACGTGCTGTTCCTAGGAATATCGACAGTTGCTCTCCTAAAACTGCAGCGATCAAGAGCACCGCCGACGCCCCTAAGTAGACGCTCTCTTCGATCTGACTAGGATGTACCACGAAGTCCTTGCGTAAAAGCGGCAGTGAGACCACCTCGGCCACCGTTACCAGATCCTCCGCCTCTCCGCCAAAAGCCCGGTATTCGGTGAGCACGCTGATGGCCCGCGCGCCACCTTGCTGGTAGGACTGAGCCGTCCCGACTGCATCTAGGTCTCGAATAACGCCCATTGAAGGACTCTTTCGTTTAATCTCTGCGACTAGCGAAAGATTGTCCATCTTCATAGCCTCAAAGAAAGAGGGGCGCCTCTCACCATAATACCAGCGGGTGGGTCTCTCCCCTGCCTGGATCTCTACGAGCCTGCGCCGGGCGATCTCACCCAACGTACCCGGCACGCGGTCTAAGTCGAGATTCATAAGAGTTCCCCAACGCTAATCAAACAAGAAGGACTCGGAGGGTAAGGTCACCCCCAGAAGGCGCTCCAGCACCAAAGACAGATAGGTCTGATCGAGTTCCCGACTGTCAACAGCGTGCTCGACGTACCTATACGCCTCCCGGGTGATGGGCGCCAAGGACACCAGGGTATGGTAGGGCTGCAACACCGCACGCTCCAGGCGACCGCCCGCATATAGGATCAAGTCCACCTCGCGACCAAGCACCTCAGCTTCGGACCTACCTACCGCCACCCGCCCACGCTGCAACGTGGGCAACTTAGCTAATAAAGCCTCGCCGGAGGGGCGATCACCGGCTACCACATCAATGCGCGTCAGGCTCCGCGCGCCCGGCAACATCTCACCATGCCCCTGCCCAACCCAGACTGCCCGTCCACCAGTCATACCGTAGCGCTCTAGCAGTCGTCCCAGCGCCATGGGCCGCACAAAGCCACCCTGCAGCCCCGCCAGCGACGTCTCAATCACATCCACGCGTCCAGCCGTGCGCACCTCAGGATCCATCTGGTCCAGCAGTGGTATGGCCTCGGTTTCAAAGGGGGCTCCACCCAGGAAGGCACCTATAAACCCCAACGGCAACAGACCCTGCAGCGCCTCAGTGAACCGCGTGCCAGGGCGCGCTAACCACAGGGGATTTTTTACACCAAACCGGTCCATGGCAGTCAGTAACGGTGCATAGTAACGCTCTTCCTCACCAATCAACATGGCCAGAGGACGGCTGCCGGACTCCCGGGATCGCTGAGCCATCAGAACATTTCCACTACAAACCCTACCGTAAGTCGCGCGAATGAAGTGGGGCCCGTATATTTGTCGACTTCCAGGTAGGGCCTGTAGCCGCGCGAGGGAAAGGCCAGCCCCGCGCCTAGAACCGTATAGGCCGGACGTCCCAGGACCAAGTTGAAGGCTCCACTCCGTGTGGAGCCTGCCAGACCCAAAGCAACCCCACCCACCAAGTACGGGCTTATGAGCGGGAAAGCAAGGGTATAAAGTAGGTCTCCCTCCAGTAGTACCTCAGCATTGGGTGCGCCAGCCACAAAGCCCGCGCGCAACGCCCACGAGCTCAAGTCCATACGCACACTGAGACTACCCATGTAGGCATTCGAGGTACCATTTCGGGCACTCAGGCCAAAGTCGAGCCCACCAGCTGAAGCCAGGCTGGCTGCCAGCAAAACCAGGGTAAGTAAGCGCTTCATACGCCTCTATTCTACCTGCTCCAGGCTGGCGTATTTCACCACCAGCTTCTTAAGACCCGCGCCTTCGAAAGCCACAGTCACCTCCTGCTTCTCCCCAGCACCGCTGGTGGCCACCACCCGTCCCGACCCGAAACGTGGGTGTCTAACTATCTCGCCACCCTTGAATGCACCCGCAGGGTATTTGACTCCGCGGATCTTCGTAGCCTCAGCAGCAGGCCCGGACCGCCTAAAGTCAGTCGAAAGGACCTTACCATAGGGAGAAAGGAGCTCGAGTAGTCCCTGGGGAATATCCTCCAGAAAACGGCTTGGGTGCGCGGGCTCGCGACGGCCATACATTTCCCGCTCTTCCGAGAGGGCCAGGTACAAACGGTCCTGAGCACGGGTAATACCTACATAGAACAACCGCCGCTCTTCCTCAATCTCGCTGATCCGTACGAGGCTAGAGCGGTGCGGCAACAGGTTCTCCTCAATACCTACCAAGAACACTACCTTGAACTCCAGGCCCTTGGCGTTGTGCAAGGTCATCAGGATAACCGCCTCCGTGGGGCCCGAATCCGGCTCCTCAGCACGCGCAGTTAGGGCGATCTCGTCCAAGAACTCAGCTATGGAACCGGCGTTTGTGGACTGCCATTCGTGCGCGGCGCGCAGCAGCTCTTCCAGGTTCTCCAGCCTAGGCTCTCCATCGGCCTCCGAGCGCAGCATCTCGGTATAACCACTCTCTTGCAAGACCAAACGTAGAAAGGCCTCCGGTTGGCTCTCACTGGCGGCCTCCCGCAGGCCATCTGCCAGCTCTACAAAACGCCTCGTAGAAACCAGCTGGGCTCCGGCGAGCACCTCATCCGCATGCTGCAAAGCCCACATCCAACCTCTGGATTCCCCCGCAAGCTGACCAAGGCGCGATACACTGGTAGATCCAACCCCGCGGGTGGGCACATTTAGAATACGTCGTAGGGCCAGATCGTCACTGGGATTAATACTGAGGCGTACATAGGCCAATACGTCTCTAATCTCTCGACGTTGGTAGAAACCCACACCACCCACAATCCTGGCCTTCATCCCCATGCGGCCGAAAGCTTCTTCCAGCACTCGCGACTGCGCGTTAGTACGATAGAGCACCGCGATCTCATCTGCGGACAAGCCTCCGCGCACCAGACGGGCAGATTCTCGGGCCACGAAGACAGCTTCCTCGCGATGGTCAGGCGCCCGGTACAAGAACACCGGTTCGCCACCACCCTTAGTGGCAATCAGGGTTTTCTCCAACCGCTGTTGGTTTTTCTCGATCACCGCGTTGGCCACCTTCAGAATGGCCGAGGAAGAGCGGTAATTGGCCTCTAGCCGGTAGACCTTGGCAGTGGGATAACTATCTGTAAAGCTCAAGATATTATGAATATCGGCGTTACGAAAGCCGTAGATCGACTGGTCAGGATCACCCACCACCATCAGGTTAGGCTCCCCCTCGCCGGCTAGCAAGTTAGTCAGCCGGTACTGTACAGGATTAGTGTCTTGATACTCATCCACGTGAATGAACCGCGCCCTCTGCTGCACCTTGGCAAGTACCTGCGGAGCCTTCTCAAACAACTCGATTGTTTTTATCAGCAAGTCGTTGAAGTCTACTGCTCCCAGCTCGGCCATACGGTTTTCGTAAGCTCGATATATATCGGCCACATGCTCTTTTGGCAGGCCGCTCACATAGGTATCAGCCCCCAACAGAAAGCCCTCCAGGCTGTTGCTGCTCTTGATACGGTCCACTATACCCCGTGCCACCTTGGGCGCCAGTTCCACCCCCAAGCCGCCAAGCACCTCCTTGAGCAGTGCTACCTGGTCATTGTCGTCATAGATTACGAACCCGGGCCGCAGCCCAATCTGCTGTCCGTGAATCCGCAGGATCCTAAGGGCTGCGGAGTGAAAGGTGGATACCCAGAGTTCTTGCGCATCCCGACCCACCATCAGCTTGAGCCGTTCCTTCATCTCGCCTGCAGCCTTATTAGTAAAGGTCACCGCCAATATCTCAGTGGGATATACACCGTGCTCGGCCATTAGATAAGCAATGCGGTGTACTACAGTGCGGGTCTTACCACTCCCGGCACCCGCAATCACCAGAGCGGGACCGGTGTGGTGTAAGACGGCACGTCGTTGCTCCAGATTAAGCGCAGTAAGAAGATCCTCCATGGCGTTCCGAGTCTAGCACTCCCGCAGGGATCTTTACCGGAGCGCACTAGGGGGGTTGCTTTGGCAACTTGCGCTGCGCGTAGCGGCAGCCATCCTCTTGATGAAACGGTAGGTTGAAATATCACTTGGCTAGCCTCCTAGAAGAGGAACATGCGGCCTTACAATGGCCTCATGAAGCCTATTGTCTTTGGAACCGATGGTTGGCGCGACATCATTGCGGATAATTATACTTTCGCCAACGTAGCTAAGGTCGCACAGGCCTACGCTGATTACCTGCTCGAGCAAGGCAGTAGCAGAGTTGTAGTCGGCTATGATACGCGGTTCGAATCGGCCGATTTTGCTAAGGCCGCCGCAGAGGTACTAGCGGCCAATAACCTTATTGTATGGCTCGCAAGTAGATACACACCTACGCCGGCGGTATCATTCGCAGTCTTGCACTACGAAGCCGCGGGGGGGGTGATGATTACCGCCTCGCACAACCCACCTAGCTACAATGGTTTCAAAATCAAGGGTGGCTACGGAGGCTCGGCCACACCGGAGATCATCCGCGGGATAGAAGATAAGCTGGGCCACAGTGCACCCAAGACCTATGATCCTACCAAGCACCACCTAAAGACCTTCGACATTCGTAAGCCCTATTTCGAGCACTTAACCAAGCAGCTTTCCCTGGAAGTCTTACGCGGGTTCCAGGGCCATATATACCACGACGCTATGGGGGGGGCAGGGAGCGGCTGGTTGGCCGCTTTCGTCAAGTATGCCCAGCTTCCGCTCGAGTTGCGCCAGCTCCATGGTCTGGCCAACCCCATGTTTTATGGGGTTAACCCCGAGCCTATCCCACAGAACCTGGAGAATACCAGCGCCGTACTAACCTCCGAGGAAGATCCGGTCTTTGCTGTAGTCACTGATGGCGATGCCGACCGCATCGCTGCAGTGCTGGCGGGTGGGCGCTATTTCAACAGCCACCAGATCTTCGCGGTGTTGATGAAGCACTTGGTGGGGCGTGGCTTCAGTGGACGTGTAGTGCGAACATTTTCGGTCTCAAAGGTAATCGAGTTGCTCGCGGACCATCTGGGGCTCGAGCTAGTCACAACACCGATCGGCTTTAAATACATCACTGATGAGTTCCTAAGGGGTGGTGTGATGATGGGCGGCGAAGAATCCGGGGGTATCGGTATCGCCGCGCACCTACCAGAGCGCGACGGTCTACTCAACGCCATGATGCTGCTGGAAGCCAGCGTACAAGCGCAAAAAAGCCTGGGGGAGCTCTTCGCCGATATTGAGACTGAAATAAGGTTCAAACATGCTTTTAACCGTCTGGATCTGCACCTTCCAAGCCCGGAAGCTAAGGATGCCGTACTGCGCATGCTAGCCTCGCCGACGATGCTCGGCGACCAAGCCGTGACCCGGGTAGAGGATCTCGACGGCTACAAGTGGCACTTAGAGAACGGTGCCACTGTATTATTCCGGCCCTCGGGAACCGAGCCACTTCTGCGCATCTACGCAGAGGCCCAGGACCAGCAAACTGTGGAGCGAATCCTGTCCGAAGCGCGCGCGCTGATAGGCTTCTGAGATGTTCGGGCTGACCATAAGCAACATTATCCTTAGTTTGGTACTCTATGCCCTAACGCTCCTAGGCATCGCGGTACTCGTGAAAGGCGCCAATCGCAGGCTGTTGGTCATCGGTTACACCATGCTGACCCTGTTTATCTTCCATCCCATTCCTATGTTAATCGCCACCGCCGTCACGCTGGGACTAGCTTGGCGGATCAGGTAGGGCCGCGACCTAATAAAAACTGGGTTCTCCGAATTTAAGCGCAATCCCGATCTCTTCTGTCCTGAATCGGGTGATTCCCAAAGTTCGGGGCTATCAGGTGGCCTGTGTTATTGAGGTAAAGGTTGAGGTGTGCCGTTACTTGCTTGGTACCAGATGCGACGTAGCCTTTCGGCGCTGAAGGATAGTAGGTACGGTGTACAACCAGCCAGATTTTAATAGCCCTAAAAGCACTAACGTACGCCGTACGGTCTTCTAAGCGGCTGCCCCCCCCCTTCTCGTGGCTACGAGGGGTGGGGGCATGTAACCGTACTTCAGCGGAAGATTTCCACCAGGTCTTGAGTTCGCGCATAGCTTTTACGCGCCATAGCCTGCTGGGCAACCTGCTTAGCCACTTCGCCGGCGGTACGTACGCCCTTAGCCTGGTAGATAATGCCTAAGGGAATCTTCTCCTTCCACTGCACCACCTCCGCGGCCCCTGTAAAATTGCCCGAATCGTATCCCTCGGCTGGCTGCAGATAGGTGCCGTTCTTGCGGACCACGTTGTATTCCTGGTTTCCGCGGAAGGTCACGCAGGGACTCTTGACATTGATGAGCGCAAAACCCTTATGGCGTACGCCTGCCACGATCAGATCACGCAGGTGTTTAGTGTTGCCCGAGAATCCTTGGGCTAGGAAGGTAACACCCAGCTCGAGCGCTAAGGCCAGCGGGTTCAGAGGCCGTTCTGGATTACCCCCCGGCGTAGACTTAGTTACATCGCCCGTCGGGGTAGTAGGCGATACCTGTCCCTTGGTCAGGCCATAGACGGAATTATCCATCACGATATAGGTGAGATCTGGATTACGGCGTAGCGTATGTACGAAATGTCCAACCCCGATCGAGTATCCGTCACCATCTCCGCCAGCCGCCAACACAGTAAGCTCGGGCCGAGCGAACTTGGCTCCGGCAGCCAGCGGAAGCGCCCGCCCATGAATAGCATTGAATCCGTAGGCGTTCACGTAACCCGCGATGCGGCCGCTGCAACCAATCCCCGAGACTAACATCAGCTCGTGTGGAGGTATGCCTAACATAGCCACCGCCTGTTGAATACCATTTAAAACACCAAAGTCGCCGCACCCCGGGCACCACACGTTAGGTACGCTGGTACGGTAGTCTTTGGCAGTTAGGATTATCTTTTCCATACTCAGGCCTCCAAAGTTTCCGAGAGTTCCCTCAGGTGCCTAGAAATCACTCCGCGGGCCTCCTCGGCGGTTAGGGGATTGCCACCTACCCGGGCGTAGGAAACCGTATGTATAGGCAGGTTATCATAGAAGGCCCGTAGCAGCCGGTACAACTGGCCAGTGTGGGACAGCTCAAACACCACCACACGCCGTGTATTTGCCAGAACGCGGTCAAGCTGTGCCGCCTGAACCGGAAACAACATCCGCAAAATCACCAGCTTGACCTTTTGCCCTTCCTCTCGAAGCTTATTCAGCGCTTCCAGAGCAGACCCCTTGGATGAGCCCCAGCTGATCAGCGCCAGTTCGGCGTCCTCGTCGCCGAAGACCTGCAGGAAGCCCTCTTCCTCAGCCAACGCCTCCATCTTAGCCGCACGCTTATCACTCATATGCTCGTGAAGAAGGGCGGAGGAGGTCGGTCTGCCATACTCATCGTGCTCGAGCCCACTGATTACGTGTTGCCCTCCGCGCATGCCGGGTACGGCCATAGGCGAGACCCCTCCTTCACCAAGATGGTACCGGCGGTAGTCCTGGAGATCCTCTTCATTCGGAAGCCTCCGCTCAGCTCGCCTGACGCCAGAAAAAAGCTGATCTTCCATGACCGTCTCCGAACGCTCACCAATGAATTGGTCAGAAAGCACGATGGCCGGAAGCTGATAGGTCTCACTCAGCCGGAAGGCTTCTGTAGCCGCCCAGAAAGCATCGGCCACCTCAGTGGGGGCCAATACCACCCGTGGAGCATCACCATGCGTACCACCCAAGGCTTGGAAAAGGTCAGCCTGCTCATTCTTAGAGGGAATACCGGTGCTCGGCCCAACCCGCTGCACATTGACTACTACCAAGGGCAGCTCGGCCATGGCCGCCAAGCCGATGGCTTCCTGCATTAGACTGATACCAGGCCCGCTAGAGGCGGTCATAACCTTCTTACCCGCCCATGAAGCACCTAAGCACATAGTTGCGGCAGCAATCTCGTCTTCGGTTTGCAGCACCGTACCACCGAAGGCCGGCAGGTACTTGGAGCACAGCTCGAGGATGGTGCTGGCAGGGGTAATAGGGTAACCGGCGTAGAGTGAGAGCCCCGCATGGATAGCACCGTAGGCAAAGGCATCATTACCAGTCATTACCAACTTGGGCGCATCCTCGATATCCTCCAAGCGACACGACAACGGCTCAGAAAGGTTTTCTTCCAACCAATGCCGGCCCAGCTCAATAGCCTCCAGATTGATCTGGGCCGCCTCAGGCTTGTGCTTACCGAACTTCTCCATCACCGCGTCCTTCAGACCCGAAAGCGAAAGCCCCACCGCAGAACCGATCACACCCAACGCCACCATATTCTTGGCCAAAGGTACCTTGAGCTCCTCACCAGCCAGTCGCTTAAAAGGCACCGGGATAAAGCGAGCACCGATCTTGGCCTCAACCGGGAAAGCCTCCTCGGGCGTGGGGTCATCATCATCGTAGAGCACCACCGCACCCTCTCGTAAAACCAGCTCGTCGGTAAATCGCCTGTAGTCTTTCCAATTAAAGACCACTAATATATCGATCAGGTCACCCTGGCTGAATAGACGCTCGTCCGCTAATCGAATCTTGGCCGAGGACTCACCTCCCCTGATCTGTGGACCGTAGGACTTAAGCATGAAGGCATTCAAGCCACGACGCGCGGAAGCTTGAATAATGAAGTCACCGGCGGTAATCACACCGTCGCCTCCTGAACCGGCGATCGCCATAACCAGATCACGCATTGTTAATCTCCTCTATTTGTTCTGCGGGGACAAAATCCATAACCCGGCTATTGTAGCATCCGAACTCGGCCCTAGTCCGCAGGCTAGGACACCTATCGTGCGTATCTTGAAACCGTGTTAGTATAGCTCTTCATGACCGACGCCCACGCGCACTTGGACTGGCTGGAAGACCCCGAGGCGGCGCTGGCCGAAACCAGCGGCTTCGCGGCGATGCTCGTCGTGGGTACCGATGTGAAGCACTCCAAAGCTGGTTTGGCGCTATCCGAGGCACACCCAAACCTTTGGGCTGCCGTGGGCCTTCACCCCACCGAAGCCGCTACGCTGGATGACACTACGTGGGATGAGCTCGAAAACCTATTGAAACACCCTAAGGTGCGGGCAATCGGTGAAACCGGCTTAGATTACTACTGGGACCAGACCACCCAAGCAGCTCAACGTACCGCGCTCGAGATGCAGGCCGAGTGGGCTCAGCGCCTTGATCTGCCGCTAATTTTCCACGTTCGCAGTAGGCGAAGTGATGATCGTGCTGAGCTCGAGCTGACCGATTGGCTTTCAATCAACCACCCGGCACGCTTTGTACTCCATGCGTTCAGTGGCCACCGAGTGCTAATGGAGGTGGGGCTCGAGCTGGGAGGCTACGTGAGTTTCGCCGGGAACCTTACTTACAAGGCCAACGCTCATCTGCGTGAAGCGGCCCGAATAGTGCCGCAGGAGCGCCTTCTGGTTGAGACCGACAGCCCTTTCCTTACTCCGGTCCCACACCGCGGACACAAAAACCGGCCGGCCTACGTCCGCCACACCCTGATGGTGTTGGCCGAAACGCGTAGTGAGGATGCTAGGTTGCTCGAGCAGGTCATCGACGCAAACGCTGCCAGGCTATTCAGGTGGCGCGAATCCAAACTATAGTAACGATGCGGAGGACGTGAGGTGCGCAGACTATTCCTGGGACTGGTGGTACTTCTTGGTCTGGCCGCCGCCCAACCGGTCCGCCTCTTTATAGAACCGAGGGCCGGCATCGCCCCGGTAATCCAACTCATCAACAGCGCCCACAAAAGTATCCAGATCACCATGTACTTGTGGACCCCCAGCCGTACGGATGTAGTGCAGGCCCTGGGCGAGGCCGTGAAGCGCGGCGTAAGGGTCGAGGTGAGGCTCGAGCGCAGACCTTTCGGTGGTCATCTGGATCTTTCGGTCTTCA
Source organism: uncultured bacterium (assembly GCA_964402875.1). Taxonomy (GTDB): domain Bacteria; phylum Deinococcota; class Deinococci; order Deinococcales; family Marinithermaceae; genus CAYODT01. Next base: position 133,344 of record CAYODT010000001.1, read on the forward strand.
ATGCTCTTAAGGATGCGGGCGTGGAGGTACAATTCACCAGGCCCTTCCACTTCGCCTACGTACACCAAAAAACTATGATCGTGGACTACGGGACCGCCTTAATCTCCACCGGGAACTTTACCGGCAGCGCTTTCCAGGCCAACCGGGAGTACCTGGTGGAAACCGAAAACGCCGCCTGGGTCCGCGAGATTGAACAGGTCTTTCAAGCCGACTGGAGCGGTAAGAGCATCGACTTGGCGAACGCCCGGCTGGTCTGGGCGCCGAGCCGCACTTTAGATGGGGTGCGGGAAGGCAACGCGCGCAAGGTCATCCTCGGGATGATCGACAGGGCAAGAAAAAGCCTATGGATAGAGCAGGCCGGGTTAGAAGATCATCAGGTCATCGGTGCGCTGGAGCAAGCCATGGTCAGGGGCGTCAAAGTCTACATCGTGGGTAGTCCCGCCGACCCCCGGGAAGACGGGTACTTTGTACCTGGCGCTGAAACTCTTGCGGCGAAGGGCGCTCTACTTCGCTACCTGGCCTCCCCCTACGTGCATGCCAAGGTAATTATCGCCGACGGACAGAAGGCCCTGGTCGGCTCCATCAACCTGAGCCGCAACTCAATCAACGCTAACCGTGAGCTCTCAGTAGTATTGAACGCCACCGACAAGAACCAGCGGTCGGCCTTCAAGAAACTGTTCGCTACGGTTCGATCTGACTGGGCGCACGGCGTGGCTCAAAACCCTTTCACCATGCCTAAGGCTCAGGGCATTCTTTCCTGGCGAGAAGCCGCGCACTACTATGGGCGGATCGTGACGGTCGAAGGTACCATTGTCTCGGTCAAAAAACGAAGGGGGGTAAGCCAGCTATACTTCTCGACCGAAGCCGGTGCGCTACGTTTGGTGGTCTTTCCCGATCGCTATAGTACTTTTCGGCAACCCTTCCCTAAGGCTTATCTGCACACCAAGGTAAGAATCACTGGCCGCATAACCATCTATGCAGGAAATTACGAGATCATCCTGAATTCAGCTAAACAGCTCGAGGTGGATAAATGACCACAGAAGACAAGCAGGTACTGGAAAACCTGGGATATGAAGTCTGGCCGGTCGAGGATGGCATCCTCGCGGAGCGGCGTACCTCCGGCCTCATCTACCGACTCTACTATTCAGACCAAGGGGAGCTGCGCCTGGAAAAGGAACGAGTTAAGCCAGAAACCGTCTTTGACGGTATGCTCGGTGGCAAGAACGGCCAGTATATCCGGCGGGAAGAGGTCCGCGAGACTTTCTTCACTGCGGCAGATAACCAGGAGTTGTTGATGATGATCAAGGCTTGGGAGTCCTGGAGCGGCAGATAACTCATATGCCCGGACACTACGTCTCGGCGTACCTTCAGCTCAAGTAAGCTTCCAGCACCGGAACAATTTGCTTCTTTCGCGAGATCCGCGCGCCCAGATCGGCCACCCCGTTCACTACCTCTGCGCCAAAGGCACCCCTCAATACAGCTTCCTCATCGGGCCCGGCCACTAGCGCCTGGTTAGTTTCTCGCAAGATATCCACCACGAAAAGAAAGACTCCATCCAATCCTCCCTTGTCGCGCTCGGCCCGTATGGCCTCGATCAACTCCTGCTTGCGGGCAAACGCGTACCCGGGGTTGGTAGTCTCCATCACGCCGAGCCCGTAAGGATGGCCTCCGAACTCGAAGCGCTTGTAGTCGAGCTTCAGGATCTGCTCGGCGGGCATATCGCCCAGGTCGCTCTTAGCTTGGAACATCTTTGCAGCGTAGTCTTCCAGTTCGTTAATATTGGATATAGATTGAATGTCATGCACAATTTGTCGATCGGTTGCGGTAGTAGTGGGGCTTCTGAAGCCCAGGGTATCCGAGAGAATCGCTGATAGTAGGAGTTCCGCCTCCCAGGAATCGAGCTGTATATGACTCTCTTGGTAAAGCCGCGCGAGGATGGTGGCGGTACAGCCCAGGGGTTCAATGCGCAGATAGAGTGGCTCGGAGGTGGTAAGCCCACCCAGCTTGTGATGGTCGATGATGTGTGTGATACGAAGATCGGGTAGGTTGTCGATTGATTGGCTGGCTTCGTTATGGTCCACTAGCGCTACCGTACTTCCCCCTGGCAAGGCGCTTATGGGCTCAGGAGCAGTCAGCTTCATAGCCTTGAGCACAAACTGGGTTTCGGGACCCGGCTGACCCAAGCAAAAAGCCTCGGCCGGCACGCCGGTCTTGCGTAGGAAGCTGGCAAACACCATTGCCGAAGCGATAGCATCGGTATCGGGATTGGTATGTCCGAACACAACGGTGGGCATAACACTATGCTACCTCAGCGACTACAGCAATCGGATTCGGGCAGCCTAGCCGATACCGAGATGAAGTGCAGCCACGGGGAGTGCCTTGTCGCTAGTAGAGCCGAGGGTGGAGCACTATACCCTACCGAAGCCATTACTAGATCACCGACGGGTTCCACCCGTTAAGGCGATGCAGGTGCTTGACCGCCTCTCGAAGGTGTGAGTAGAATCACAGCCAGTATGCATGCGTTTTCCCGGGTGGACGACACGGATTGATCGGGAAGAATTATAATACCCTTCCCGGTTTTCCATACGAACCGGGTTCTTTTTTACCAGGGGGAAAGATGAAGCGTATTCTCACGCGGCAATTGCACGAAAATATCGGTAAGGAAGCCACGCTGGTGGGCTGGTTGCACTGGCGGCGCAACCTGGGGGGAATTCAGTTTGCGCTGATTCGTGACAAGAGCGGCGTCGTCCAGGTAGTTCTACCCGGCGGTATACCCCTGCCCCTGGCGGAGTCGGTAATCCGGGTCAGCGGAACTGTGGTGGAGAACGCTAAGGCACCGGGCGGAGTAGAGGTGGCAGCCCAGACTTTTAGCGTCATCAGCGAGGCCACTAAGGCCACACCGATAGAGATTCCTAAGGAGGAGTGGCGGGCCAACCCGGAAACCTTACTGGAGTACCGCTATATCTCACTGCGCGGGCCCAAGGCCCGCGCGCCCTTAGAGGTTCAGGCCGCGCTGGTACGTGGCTTCCGTCGTTTCCTGGACGATGCCGGATTCTGCGAGATTTTTACGCCCAAGCTGGTAAAAGCTGGGGCCGAAGGCGGTTCTAATCTCTTCCCTCTCCGCTACTTCGACCAACCAGCCTTTCTGGCCCAATCACCCCAGCTGTACAAGCAGATCATGGTAGGGGTCTTCGAGCGAGTCTACGAAACCGCTCCGGTATGGCGCGCAGAGGAGCACAATACCAGCCGGCACTTGAACGAGTATCTATCTCTCGACGTGGAAATGGGCTTCATCGAGTCCGAGGAGGACGTGATGCAGCTCCAGGAAGGTCTAGTAGCAGCCATGCTCGAAGAGGCCGGACAGCACGCGGGAAGGGCGCTCGAACTTCTGGACGTGACACTACCCAAGATGCCCGGCGAGATCCCCCGCATTCCCCACGTTGAGGCTCGGCGCATCGTGCGTGAAGAAATGGGCGTACCCAGCGGGAACGACTTCAACGACGAGGCCGAGCGCGCCCTGGGCAGCTACGTTCAGGAGCGCTATAGCAGTGATTGGGTCTTCATAACTGCGTATCCGAAGTCGGCCCGGCCCTTTTATACTTATCCCGAGGCCGACGGTTCTACTCGTGGTTATGACTTGCTGTTCCGTGGGTTGGAGATCACTTCGGGAGGCCAGCGGATCCACGATCACGCGATGCTCGAGCAAAGCCTGCACGATCACCATTTGGACAAAGAGCGTTTTCGGGATTATCTGGAGGTTTTCAAATTCGGTATGCCCCCGCACGGTGGTTTCGCTATCGGCGCGGAGCGCTTCACCCAACAGATGCTCGGGCTGCCCAACGTACGTTACGCTCGGGCCTTCCCTCGCGACCGCCATCGCCTGACGCCCTAAACAACCAAAGTAGGAGGCCCGGCTTAGGCTATCGCCTGTACAAGAAGCGCAACGGTATCAGCGGTAGGCCCAGTAAGCGCGCCAGCAGCAGGTAAGTCACTACTCCCCCTGCACTACCAACCGCTAGAGGTGGTGCGCTGGCGAAGGCACTGCCGGCCGGTCCAACGACGGTTGCCAGTTGATGCGCCACTATCGCCGAGCCTGCTGCGGCCACCACCAACCGCAGAACCAGCGCCAGCAATCTGCGGGCCGAAAGAACCCCGGCCAAATTCAGGCGAATCGTATAAAGAACTGTACCTAGCAACCCTGCGAAGGCGGTAACCAGGTTGAGCCGGAACATGCCCAGAGGAGAAAATAGCAGGTACCCTAGAATATTTACGGTGAATACCAGGACGGTCACCTGAACAGCATGCACTACCTCCGTACGGGCATAATGTGCACGCAGGAGCAAGGTATTCATACCCCAGGGCAGCACCGCATAGCCCAGGGCGGCCAACGCCGCCGAGGTAAAGGCATAATTATCAGCTGAGAATTGGCGGCTCCAGGCAAAGAAGGTACCGGTAATCCATGGCGCAAGCGCCACCAACAAAGCCGCCGCCAACCCAAGCAGCACCCCGGTTCGCTCTAGGGCTGAACGCAGGGTATCTCGGAACCTCTCCCAGTCATGGTCGGCAACCTGCTGTGCCAGACGCGGATAGTAGGCCAGAGCCGGAGAAATAGCCAGAAGACCCAAACTCATTTGGAAAATGATACTGGCATTGTAGTAGCCGGTGAGGGCCGCGGTAGGATAGGTGGAAAGGATACGAACCATCACCAGCGTGGCTGCCTGACGAATAGCCGTAGTAAAGGTAAAGGGTAGAATCAGGCGCAATGCACTGGTGATAGCCGGATGCCAAGCCAACTCGAGCCCGAACCCGCGCAGGTAGGGAAGCTGTATGACCGCCTGCAAGAGCCCCCCTACAGTCACCGAAAGACCCAACGCGGCGGGGTTGCCCGGCCAGAGGGCCATGAGCAGAATAGCCCCGACATTGAATAGTACCGGAGCATAGGAAGGTGCGAAGAAGCGCTCTTCCGATTGTAATAACGCCGAAAACAACGACCCCATGGAGATAAAGGTCAAGAAAGGAAGGGCCAACCTAGTGAGATAGACGGCCATGGGCCGGTCGATAGGGCTGCCCGGAGCCACCAACACGTTCACCACCCAAGGCGCAAGCAGAAAGCCCAGGCCCAGGAGTGCCAGGTTTACCCCCAGAAGCAACCCACCGAAGCGGCGGGCGAAGCGTTCGGCCTCGCGGGGCTGCTGCAGCTTCAGCACCGGGATCAATGCATTGGTTATAGCGCCCTCGGCCAGCACCTCACGAAATAGATTGGGCACGGAGTAGGCCACGTTGAAGGCATCCTTGAGGCTGCCGGAAAAAAGGTTGTTAAAAATGACCTGACGGATGAAACCCAGCATGCGGCTGGCAAGGGTGCCGCTCATCACGGTGAGGACGTTTCTGAAGAGTCGTGTCATGCGCCCAGAGTGCCTTCTTGATCGGCCAAACCTAGGGAGATTCGTCCACCCAATGGGCTGTGCTTCCCGAGGGATGCTTCTCCACCACCAACCGCGCCGGCAGCCGTTCGGCCAAGCCGGCCACGTGAGTAACTATACCGACCAAGCGGCCCTGTGTGGGTAGGGCTTCCAGTACCGAGGTAGCCAGCTCGAGTGTCTCCGCATCCAACGAACCAAACCCTTCGTCCAGGAATAAGGCCCCCAGCCTGCCCTGCGATAAATAAGCGGACAACGCCAAAGCCAGCGAAAGGCTGGCTAGAAAAGTCTCTCCGCCGGAAAGAGTGCGAGCCGGCCTAGCGGCCTCGGTCCACAGGTCAAGGACATAATAGTCTCCCTCCTGGGCCAGGAACCGGTAGCGGCCCGCTGAGAGTGTGCTCAATAACTCGGACGCATGCCGCACCAGGCCAAGCTGGTAACGTGCCAGCAGGTAATCGGGAAAGCGGTTACCCTTGAGGTCCTCGGCTACCCGCTCCCAAGTGTCCAGTTCCCGGCGGGCGGCCTGCGACAACGACATTAGCTCATGTTTACGCTCCAAATCACGTGAGAAGCGAAGTAGCCAGGCCTGAGCCTCCCCTTTTCGCTCGCCTAACTGCTTCTGGCGACTGCGTAACTCGGCCATTCGAGCTTTCATACGCCGAGCCGCCTCCCACGTTTGCGGCTCACGGCCCGCCCACTCCATCTCCAACTGCCGCAGTCGACCTTCCAAAAACGCCCCTTCTTCCTGATAGGCATGCAGCTTGCCTTCGAGCGCTACCCGCTCTACCAGCGTAAGGCGAGCCTGCTCGGCTTCCTCCACACTGGCGAAACCAGCTTGTGTGAGTGCAGTTTTCAGGGCCTGATGCTGTCTGGCCCAGGCGTGCTCACGCTCGGTATGAGCGGTATTGGTCCGTACGACGCGGCGCTGTAGCTCTTGAAGGTGCTCCACTGCGTTATCCAGCTCGAGCTTCCTAGTTTCCATCTCGCGCAGTTCATGGCCCAAGGATCGCTCGAGCTCGGCAACGCTTTTACCCCCGGTAGCCCTGGCCAGCGTATCGCTTAGCCCCTTTTGCCTTTGCGCCAGCTCAAGCTCTACCTGCTCCAGATTTCTCCACCCACCAATACGGCTCTCTTGCCTCTCTAGCTGTGTATCCAGCTCGGAAAGTTCCAGTTTCTGCACTCCAAGGCGCTTTTGCTCCTCGGGCAAGCGCTCGTTCAAGGTCTGTACACGGCCACGTAGCTCTCGATAGACTACACCGATCTGCTCAAGCCGCCGGCCATCCTCCTGCTCCTGCCGCTCGAGGGGTTCCAAGTCCACCGGAACCACATCAGGGAGCTTTGTAACCATCTGTTTGCAAAGTGGGCAAGCCTCACCGGGTTGCAGAAGGTCGTGGTAGGCCAGTAAGCCGGCCTGGCTCCTGGCCGTGGCCAGGGCCTGTTCAGCCTCTTGATGGGCCCGGCGGGCCCGCTTGCCACTCGCTTCTAGCTCCTGCAGCCGCCCCCGGTGGGCCTTAAGGTCATGCTCCTGTCGCTCTTGCGCCTGCTCTGCACGAAGAAGCTGTTCGGCTAAACGAGCACGCCGCAGCGACAGGGCGTTGAAGTCTTCCAAGGCTCTCTCGGCCTCTTTGAGCGTCTCTATACGCGCCTCATCGAATGGTAACGGGGTTATAGTCATGCCTATATCCGCCACCTTCGATCCCCGGATCAGCCGTGCCAAACGGGCTTCCTGTCCGCGCAGCACCGGAAGCTGGGCCAGCCGCAAACGGAGCTGCTCGAGTGCACCGGGGTCGTACGCTTCTTGCAGATGGGCAATGTTCGCTTGTGCCCCTTCCAGCTCGAGCCGTGCCGCCTCCGCCAGCTTGCTGGCCTCAGCAAGTTCCGCCCCGGCCTGCTTCGCGGTGACCAGCTGCGGCCCGATCCGCTCGGACTGCTGCGCCGCGCTTATCAGAACTCTTATCCGCTCAATGGCCTTTTCCGCCCCTATCCAGACCTCACGCCGCCCGCTAAGACCGTTGCGTTCCTTCTGAAGGGCCAGGGTGCGCTCGACTTCCTTAAAGGCCTTCTCCAGGTAATGATACTCAGCCTCACATCCCGCCAACTCACGCGCAACGGTCTGTAGCGCTTCGTCAAAAGCCTCTCTCTTCTCAGGCTCCACCTCGGATAAACCACTCAACTCCCCTTCAAGGCGGCTCAAGCGCACGCGGGCCTCGCGCTGGTGCAAGGCGGCATGCTCACGCATATCGCTCATATGCGAGAAACCATACAATAAGGAAAGTAATTCCCGTCGATCAGTCGCATCCCCCTTCAAGAACAGGTCAAACTCACCCTGGGGTAACAGAATCGCCCGCGTAAAAGCCTCGTAGGAAAGCCCCAGCAGGGCCTGTAGTTTTTCATTGAGACTGCGTACCTTCTCGGACTCGGGCAACAGCCGCCATTGCCCGGCCAACTGCTCTTCCAGACGGTGTTGGTTTTCCCGCGCACCAAGCACCCGTACCACCCGAAAGACCCGCTCGCCAAGCATGAACGTTAGGGCCACACGGGTCATTTCTGCGGCGGGATGGCGCAGCTCTCCCAAGCCCCTGCCGCCCATCCTCGGCGTGCGTCCGTACAAAGCGAAAGTTATAGCATCGAGCAGACTGGACTTGCCCGATCCGGTCGGCCCAGTGATCGCAAACAATTCCACGTCGTCGAAGGAGATACGCGTTAGCTTCCGGTAGGCCAGAAAGCCCTCCAGGCTCAGTTCAAGTGGTCGCATGGACCTCCTCGTAGACCTGCCTGAAGGCCTCTTCCTGGTCCTCCTTCAACTCGATGCCTCTAGCGTCCCGTGCGTAGTCGCGGTAGGTTTCTACCCAGTCCAGAGCCTCCGCGGGCTGAGGCTCTGGTAACGGGTCCCCCACGGCTCCTTGGGAAGCGGTCTCGAACCGTACTTCCAGCACCCCGTCCACTTCCTGATAAATACGTTCGCGCAAGGCCAGGTTACCCTGACCCTGAATCACCAGCTTCTTCAGGCCCGAAAACCGTTCGACCTCAGCTAGACGTTGATCTAACTCAGTCAGTGGTATGCGGAATGTCCTAAGCGACCGTCCCCAACGGGCCTCGACAGGATGCACCCGTGCAGGTAGACCAAGCTCCAGCTCCACCAGCAAAGCCCCACGGGGAGCTTCCTCACCCTCACCGAAATCGAGCTGTACCAGGCTGCCCGGGTACCAGGCTGCCGGTGCTTCACTCACCAACTGCTGTCGGTGGATATGCCCAAGGGCCACGTAAGCTGCAGTGGTGGGGAAATAGCTGACGGGCACCGCGTAACTGTTACTCACATAGAAGCTGAATTCGCCGCCGCCCAACCTGAGATTGGCTCCTTCGGCAGTAAGGTGGGCCATCAATAAGCCAAGCCGGTCGCTGAAACCAGCGGTCAGGTTGTCGATAATGCGCCGCATGCCCTCAGCGTAATGACCCTTCCACTGGCTGGCGTCGCCCTCTAAGAGCCCCGCCGCACGCACCAACCGCCGCTCGGAAAGAAAGGGCATCAGTGCGGCTTCACCCCAGGGATACCGCCGCACACCTCCCTCCTCCCGCAGGCTGAGCCTGGCCACCACTTCGGCACCGGTCAGGGCCAAGAGGGGCGCCAGTGCAGCCAGTCGTTCACGCGAATCGTGATTTCCGGAAATCACCAACGCCGGTACCCCACACTCCCGCAGACCTAGAAAGAAGGAGAAGGCGGTCGCCTCGGCTTCGGCAGAGACCACCGCCCGGTCGAAAAGGTCGCCGGCCACCAGTACCAGATCGATATGCTCGGAGCGAACCAATTCGATTAACGCATCGAGCGCCCCAGCGATCTCGCCGGTTCGCTCCATACCCTTCAATACTCTGCCCAGATGCCAGTCCGCGGTGTGCAGTATCCTCAATGCAACCTCCTACAGATCGAACTCCTCACGAAGGGCTACCGAGGAGTTATCCTCCAAAACCTCACTGGCCTTGGTGGCCCAGGGTGGGAAAGGAAAACTCAGGGCCAGAGGCGTGGGCACCTCCGGCTGGTGCAGGATCATGGCGCCTTGAGGCAATATCAAGGCACGCTCACGGAAAGCGCCGGACATGAAGCGGTACTCGGGGCGCTCAGCCTCAGCCGCATCAAGGCGGCCCACTACCCGCACCGCAGCATTGGCCACCACTCTACGCTCCACCTCCGAGGCGGTCTGCTGCGCGCCGATCAAGATCACCCCAAGGCTTCGGCCGCGCTCAGCGATATCCAGCAGGATATCCTTGATGGGGCTGTCCCCCTCCCGTGGCGCATACTTATTCAACTCATCCAGCACCACGAATACCTTGCCCCGATAGTCACCTCGCTCTTTACTAGCAAAGACGCGCTGCAGTATCGAACCGACCACGAACATCTGCGCCTGCGCGGAAAGCTGGTTGATATCGATCACCGAAAGCCGCGTACCTCCCGTCAGCGGGTCGGGTGGACGGCCGGGCCGGTCGCCACGTAGCAAAAGCCCCACGTTGCGCGTGGCCGCTTTTAGCCTGCGCACAAAAGCCTGGAGCGTCCCTGCATGCTGGCGCGCGGTCCAGCGGATGTCGCCGGTATCCTCGGGCTCACCACCCCAGGTACCCAGCAGTTTGAACTCCAAGTACTCCACCAGCCGCTCGAAGCTGGCGATCCGCGTCTTGCCCAAAGCCTCAAAGTCGGCGCCGTCAAGGTGCTCCAAGGCCTCCGAGGACCAGTCGTCCACCAAGAGAGCAGGTCCCTTTTGCCCCTTAGCTACCCGGCGCAGTTGCTCGGTCACTTGATCGATCAGGAAACCCAGGTTCGACATGGCGCCCCGGTCGGTGAACAAGAACGGAAGCAACCCCTCCCGGGCAAACTGCACCAGGTCCCAGTGGTAAGGCATTACACCTACCTTGCGTTGTGTACTGGGCACCAGATCCCCTTCGCCTGGGCCGGGAGGGGCACAGAAAGCCACGCTGCTGAAGGCATGCGGCTCAAGGCCGAGCTTCCTAAAGTCCGCAGCAGCCTCCTTATGCCGGTGAAAACTGCGGTTTTCCTTGTCCAGGTAGAAGAGATCCTCCCCTTTGACGTTAAACACCACCGTGCGGGTGCTGCCCGCGTCTTTCAATACCCCTGAATTGTAAAGGCTATAGAGCAAAAAGAGCGCGTAGCTGGTCTTGGCGGCCACGCCTGAGATGCCGGATATGTTGACGTGTCCACCCCTCCGCCCGTCCAGAAAAGCCAGGTTCACATAGGCCGGCTCCTTGTTGCGTAGAAGGCCTACCGGCAGCCGCATGGACCGCTCTTCCCCCTCGGAATCCGTCTCGACCATGCCATCGTAGTACAGCGCCTCGGCCAAAGCTTGGCCATAGGCCTTAAAAACGGAATCGGCCGGGTTCGGCGGCAGATAATCCTCGGGGCTAAGGCGGGTCACGGTTACGTGCGCCACATAGGCCACGTTAGTAGGAATCAGGCGCTCAGCGGCCAGAAAGGTGTCAGAATCCAGTTGGGCGCCCTCCAGGATCTTACCAACCCGGTCCACCACACCGTAGTAGCGCACCCGCAGACCGTTGTGGGTGGACTCGGCGTAGACCAAATCGTCGAGGCCTAACAAGAACCCTTCGCGCACTCCTACCCAGAACTCCAACGGGCTGGCCTCACGGTTGCCCAGTATCACGCCTATGGCCTGGTTCATACCTCACCCCCCATGTACCGCACCAGGCGGCCGCGTATGGTGTCGCGACGGCCCAGGCGACGGCCCAGTTCACGCTCGAGCGCCCCAATCGGCACCAGGTTCTGCGGCGCTCTGGGATCACGGAAGGGCTGCGAAGACAATCGCGGAAGCAACTCCAACGACCAGGCGGCCATGGCGAGCGCGTCGTCCCGAGACAGTCCGGTCTCCACCCGCACCAACGCCGCCGAAGGCGCAAAGGTGGATGCGGGCAGAAGTGGGAGTCGTAGATACCAGCTATAGACCGGGCGCCGCCGCCCCTTGACTATACGAAAGAGCGGCGTACGCTCACCAGGGGCTAGGGTGGCCAACAGTACGGCCTCCGCTGGCGGTAGGTAGGCGCGGTACTGGGTCTTGCTGTAACCCATGCGCCGGGTACTGTCGTCCGGGTCCAGGTAAAGCGGCCCATCGTGCACTACCAGGGCCTCAGGCTCGCTCTCGGCCAATTTACGGCCGGTACGTGTTTCCATCAGGCGTCGTAACTCACGCAGTTTACCCTGCAAATCGGCCAGTCCGGAATCGGTCCTGAGCACCTCACGGATCTCAAAGGATAGGTCTTGGGCCAGCTCGAGCCGCTTCCCACTGGCAGGGTTCGGCCCCAAAGTAAGCAGAAACCTCTTACACACAAATGACTCTTCCACATAGCGAGCACCCGGCGATGCAATAGATACCGCGCCTACCGCAAAACTGGCCAGCAGCGCAGGCTGTTCATCCTCCAGGTACACTAAGCCCTCAAAACGTTCCCGCCCATCGATAAGAATCACCGAGCCATCCCAGACCTCCGCCTGGCCGCGGACAGTCCAAGGCGGCTCCACACCCAGCTCCACTTCAGAAGGGACCTGTAGTTGCTGCTCGGGAGGTCCCGTTACCGGTAGTCCGTAAGCAGGATTCCAGGTGCCCAAGCGTAAACGCATAACTATAGTCTAAGTCACGCCGACGCGCTTACCGGCGGCGCAATCGCAGTAATAAATCATGGCTAAAGCGAAGACCCGGCTAGGATCCTAGCCGGGTCTTCATGATCTTTCGCATTCAGGGACATTTCAATCGCTTGGCTGCTTGGCTGACAGCAGTATCATCGGGTTCAATCTTGAGCGCTGCTTTGTACTGCGCGCAAGCGCCACTCTGATTACCCAGCTTTTCGGCAGACATACCTAACCAGTAGTGTGCAGCGGCATTGCCGCTGTCGAGCACCGCAGCTTTGGTCAGGTTGTAGTTGGCCTTGGTATAATCACCCTGCACATAGTAACTCCGTCCTAGATACAAGTACGCCTCAGGCTGGTATACCGGGTCGATCTGGATAGCCTTGCCCAGCGCCGATTCGGCAGTGGCATATTGTTTGAGCTGGAACTGAACCTGACCTAGATAGCTCCAGGCCATAGCGCTCTTCGGGTCCAACCGAGTAGCCTGCTCGAGCTGAAACAGGGCTTGATCCAGCTGCCCTTTCACTGCTAGAAGCGCCCCGTAGCGCGTACGCACGAAAGCGTCTTGCGGCGCCACAGCCACCGCCCGCTGAAACAACAACATAGCCGCATCCATCTTGCCCTGCGCGAGCCGGGTGAGCGCCAGATTATACAGAACAATGGGATCCTGATCGTTGATAGACAGCGCTTGTTGGAAGGCTTGTACGGCCTTGTTCAGGTTGCTCTGGTACTGGTAGATCAACCCCTCCTGATTGTAAATAGCGTAGTACTTGGGGTTAGCCTTGGCACCGCTCGCCAGAACCGAAAGCGCCAGCTTCAGGTTGTCCTTGGCTTTAGCGGGGTTGGCGGCGTTCAGGTAGGTCTGCGTATACACCTGCGACAGAGCCACGTAGCCGGGTACGAACTGCGGATTGATGCTGATGACCTTCTTGAGCGTAGACAAAGCCAGATCAAAGAGGCTGAGCTTGAGCTGAGTTTGCCCCAAACCGTATAGCGCATCGACGCTTCCAGGCTCAGCGGTAACCGCGCGCCTGAAGGCCACCAAGGCCGCATCGTACTGACCACTGCCATAATACTGATTACCCAGAAAGATCAAGGTTTTCACGCTGGGTTGTTCTTGGCTCACGCCGGCACCCGTCCCGCTGACATTCGATGGCGTGGACGAATGACTGCTGGCAGCCTGCGCGAAAATAGCCCCTGAAGTGAGTACAACTGAGGCTAGGATAACCATCTGTTTTCGCATGCAAACCTCCTCAGAGAATATACCTAGAAAGGTCCTGGGACTGGACCACAGGCTCAAGCCGGGCCTCCACATAGCTTCGGGTAATAGGGACCGGACCAAGTTCGGTCTGGAAGGAGACTTCCTCCAGGACTCGCTCGAGCACTGTATGCAGGCGCCGCGCACCAATGTCCTCAAGTTCATTATTCGAACGGTACGCGTACTGCGCTACTGCGCGCAGCGATTCCTCGTCAAAAGCTAGGTCAATGCCGTCAGCGGCCAGAAGCTCCTTGTACTGTCGTACCAACGAGTTCTCGGTCTGGCTCAGAATACGTTCAAAATCCTCTGCAGTGAGTGCGGAAAGCTCTACGCGGATGGGGAAACGCCCTTGCAGCTCCGGGATTAGATCAGAAGGCTTGCTCACACTGAAAGCTCCCGCAGCGATGAACAACACATGCTCCGTCGAAACCGGGCCAAGTCGAGTGTTAACCACCGTACCCTCCACCACCGGTAGCAAATCACGCTGTACACCTTCGCCGGAAACGTCCGGTCCCTGTGTCTGGGAACCTCCATGCGCCACTTTGTCGATCTCATCAATAAAAACCATACCAGCTTCCTGAGCCCTGTGTACCGCTTCCGCGCCCACCTCCTCCTTGTCGATCATAGCCTCAGCCTCTTGCACCTTAAGCAGCTCGCGGGCCTTACGAACAGGCATACGGCGCTTTGCACGGCGCTTGGGCATAAGACCACCCAGCATCTCCGAGAGTCCTTGCATCTGCTCGTTACCCATCATGCCCATGAACGGCATTTGGGGTTGCTCGGCTACCTCGATCTCGACTTCGTCCATATCGTGGCGACCACTGCGCACATCATAGGCAGAAACCCGTAGAATCTCCGCGAGCCGGTCCTCGGCCCTGGCCAAAGCCCGTTCGGCCACGTGCTCGGTTTTCTCCTGCATGACTAACTTGAAGGATGTCTCAGCCAAATCGCGCACAATTGATTCCACGTCGCGGCCCACATAACCGACCTCAGTGAATTTAGTAGCCTCGACCTTCAAAAAGGGTGCTCCAGCCAGCCTCGCCAACCTACGAGCGATCTCAGTTTTACCCACTCCAGTGGGTCCGATCATAAGTATGTTTTTAGGTATGATCTCACGGGCGATTTCCGATGGCAGCCTCTGCCTGCGGTAGCGGTTGCGTAAAGCTACTGCCACTGCTCGCTTAGCGCCATCCTGCCCGATAATATACTTATCCAGCTCGGTCACAATCTGACTGGGCGTAAGTTCAGTCATTCAGCGCCTCCTACGGTATACACAGTCGCGTTCCCGTTGGTATATAGGTCAATTTCCCCAGCAATCCTCAAGGCTTCCTCAGCAATGGCGGCGGCGGGTAGACTCCCATGCCGCAGCAGCGCCTTAGCAGCCGAGAGTGCATATGGCGCACCGCTTCCAATACCCAGAACCGGTTCGTCAGGAGTAATAACTTCACCGGTGCCTGAGATCAGCAGTAGATCATCGATACCGGCAACAATCAACATAGCCTCCAGCTGCCGCAACACCCGGTCAGTACGCCACAGTTTAACTGTCTCCACAGCCGCTTTAGTCAGATTGCCATGTGCTGCGGCAAGTTGTCCTTCAAACTTCTCTAGCAGAGTAAACGCATCAGCCACCGCACCAGCGAACCCCACCAGTACACCGCCCTCAAGACGGCGCACTTTCTGCGCTCCCTGTTTCACAATGGTGTTACCCAAGGTGACCTGCCCATCACCCGCAACCGCAGTTATGCCGTCCCTGCGAACCGCCAGAATCGTTGTGCCGTGCATGCGATCCATCTGAAAGAAGGCTAAACCGGCACGGTGAACATGATATGAGAGGGCGGCCAACCCGTCGCAAAGTCAGTCCAGCGTTATTATTCACATAACCCGGCTATGCCAGTCAGAGAAAGCCGTCAGGCCAGTTTGGAACATGTGTTCCCGGCGCTCAGCTCGTTTCATCCGTGAAACGGGGCTGGGTACCAGACCCCAGTTTGCATTCATGGGTTGGAACCCCTCAGGGTTGGCGCTCGCAAGAAAGCGAACCAGCCCACCGAGCATACTTGTTTCAGGGGGTACTACACCTGGTCGACCCCGTAGAGCCAGCACCGCATTGAGCCCCACCAGCCACCCGGTAGCCGCCGATTCCAGGTATCCCTCGGTACCCGCAAGAACGCCCGCCGCAAAAAGACCGGGATGTCGTTTGAAGGCCATGGTGGGCTCGAGCAACTTAGGAGCATTCAAATAGGTATTACGGTGCATTACCCCGTAACGCACTACCTCGGCGTTCTCCAGGCCCGGGATCAATCGTAGCAGCTCTTTTTGCTCACCCCACTTCAGTCCGGTCTGAAACCCCACCAAGGACCACATCCGCCCTAGTGGATCTTCCCGCCTGAGTTGCAACACTGCAAACGGCGTCCGACCATTTCGCGGATCAGGCAGGCCCACTGGCTTGAGTGGGCCGAATAGGAGTGTCCGCCTGCCCCGCCGGGCGATCTCCTCCACCGGTATGCAACCCTCGAAGAACTCCAGTTGCTCGAAATTGTGCGGAGTATGGCTGCGGGCCTCGCTCAGCGCTTGGTATAGCCGTTCATAAGCTACTTCGTCCATCGGGCAATTTAAGTAGTCCGCCGACTGACTATAGCGCCCGGCTAGATAGCAGATTTCTCGATCAATGCTCTCCCCCAGAACAATCGGGGCAGCCGCGTCATAAAAGCTCAGGAAGCGCTCTCCGGTATATTTCGTAAGCGTCCGGGACAGAGCCTCTGAGGTCAACGGTCCACTGGCCAGCACGCTCACACCATCCTCAGGCAACTCAAATATCTCTTCACGCACCAGCTCAATATCTGGGTGTATCGCCACCTGCCTTGTCACATAGCGTGAAAAGGCCGCCCGGTCCACAGCTAATGCTCCACCGGCCGCCAAGCGGGTAGCTTCAGCACCACGCATGATCACCGAATCGGCAACCCGCATCTCGGCCTGCAGCAAGCCCTTGGCGTTGGTTTTTGCCTCTCCGCCCAGAGAATTAGAGCAGACCAGCTCTGCCAGCCCATCCGTGAGGTGCGCAGGCGTCATCCGCTTCGGTCTCATTTCGTACAATCGCACCCGCGCACCCATCCGCGCAGCGGAAAGCGCAGCCTCACTGCCCGAGAGCCCCGCGCCAATGATGTGAATCCAACCTTTCATATCTGAAGTCTAAAGGGGCTGCTTGTGTTCGGCTCCGACGACTGCTCCCGGGAAGGCAGTCCTAAGGTTTGCGTGTTTTCGTGAGGTATACCCCATGTGGTTGAAGGCGGCAATTCATTTATGGCCCGTGCGCATCCTCAAGCTATGGTCGAAATCAGGCGGGCAGAGACACCCCCACAGACGTATATCTATAGATTCTGGAAGGGGATATTTTGTTATACAATTCTAGGAAGGGTTCTTTGGGAATTAACCAGCGAACCAGTAGAATACTCGGGAATTAGCACAGACACCACCATAACGCTGCACAGCAATAAGAGCATTTGGTAGCGGCATATGCATCCCGATTCATATGAGGTACAACCACCTTAGCAACATGAGCGTCATGAATGGCGGGTGTCAGAAATGGACGTAGGAAAACTACTGCGCATCCAGATACAAAGGCTTGACAGTATCGGCTAATTCCGTCTATAGTTCTATTCGGCCGTCGTCCTGCTGGGCCCTTAGCTCAATCGGTAGAGCAACCGACTCTTAATCGGTAGGTTACAGGTTCGAGACCTGTAGGGCCCACCAAAAAAATGTCCGGCTCGGTGAGACTATGTTTGATCGCATCTCAATAAACCTTCGAGGTGTTAATTTGCGCTCTATTTAGGATCTTACTTGCAAGTCCGGGCAATCTAATCTATTAGAATTATACAATACATCCCGAAGACGTCGATAAAAATTTATGAAGGATTAAGCCCACGAACGATGATCGGCACAGGTGGAAAACACCCGAGCAGAGCTATCGGTATTTTCATAATGAACGTCTTTGGACCTGGAGTAAGTGGGATCTGGAGATGTATGTGGGAACCTAGTTTAGTAGCGAATATGCATAACCGGATCCCCCACTCAGCCAGAACCAAATACACCGGACGGGTACTCTCAAGTCATGGTTGGAAAGGGCCCATTTAGGAGGTATAATGAGCTGGGAGCTGCTCACCCTAATACCCAACCTCCCCCACCCAAGCATGGTTTGCAATCTCTAATCCAACGTCGGAGGGCCTGCCATACAGCCTGTTGCCATCGTTCTAGTAGTAGGCCCCTGTCTGACGGCTGAACGACGACACAATAAGAAGTACGGCTGGTGTACATCTCCGGATGAACCAGATATGCTTTTACAATGGCTGGTGACGCAGTGAGATCGTAGCAGGCACAGAAGCGGGGAGCATGTATTATGAGCGATAAAGTTAGACCTTTGATTCTGGTACACGGAGGTGCGGGCAACATTGCCACAGAATATGAAGCTGACGCGCGGGAGGGCTGTTTGAAAGCAGCCGAAGCGGGCTATATGGTGCTGCGTAAAACCGGCGACGCTACCCGGGCAGTGGTCGAAGCAGTGCGCGTGCTGGAGGACAACGAGAGGTTCAACGCTGGCCGAGGCGCAGCTTTGACCGTCGAAGGACAGGTCGAGCTGGACACCGCAGTAATGCGCGGTTCGGACCTAGCCTTTGGAGCAGCTTGCATGCTCGAGCGAACCAAGAATCCCATCCTGCTGGCCCAAGCTCTCCTGGACAGTGAATTCGCCTTACTTGCCGGTAACGGGGCCGATGCCTATGCAGCGAAATTAGGACTGATGCAGGTTGAGCCCGAGTACTTCGTAACCGCCCGTGCTCGCGAACGGTTAGCGAAGTTCCTTAACAACCCCGAGGGCTTGCACACCGGAACGGTAGGTGCAGTAGCTGTGGACGCTTTAGGCCAGTGCGCCGCGGCCACCTCCACCGGCGGGCGGCTCGGACAGATTCACGGACGTATCGGCGATACGCCTGTTCCCGGCGCTGGCACCTATGCAAGTTCCTGGGGCGCAGCTTCGGGTACGGGTGAGGGTGAGTACTTCATGCGTACGCTGGCAGCGTACGAGGCTGTCCAGCAGGCACGGAACGCTTCCGCTCAGGCGGGCGCGGAACATGCTGTGCAGCTAGTGAAATTGCTGGGCGGCTCCGGGGGCATAATTGTGGTAGGCGCAGATGGTAGTTTCGGCCTCCACACCAACACCCCACAGATGGCCTGGGCACACATTGGTGAGGATGGTGAGGAAGCAGGCGTCCAGGTGCCTTCACCATACGGTGGTTAAAGAGTCTTCTAGGCATGCTTTTATTCACTCTCACTTTTCCTCATACTTAGCGGTTCATCATAGCATCAGAGGTGTTAGAGATATGGTGCGGGGTGATGAGGTATGAAACGAAGTGGAATCCTGGCCGTAGTTCTTATTCTTCTGGGCCTGACTTTCGCCGAGACCGTTGGTATGGTGCCCCAACAGCAGCTCAAACAACTAAATTCATCGGTGGTCAAGGCCTACGAAGCGTTCTCCACTAACTTTCCCGACCAGCCTCTCTGGCAACAGGCGATTCAGAAAGCCAGCAAGCTGACCGAGGAGTATCCTCAAGATCCACAGACTTGGAGGATGTTAGCGCATATTTATACTATTACGCATTGGTGGTACCGTGCCGAACAGGCCTGGAAAGCCTACTTGAAACTGGCCAAAGGCCGGGCCACTTCCGCCACCAACAAAGATATCGAGACAGTGCAAATCCAGATGGGCTATGCTGCTTACCGGCTGGGTAATATCCAATCCGCGATCAAGCACTTCACCGATGCCTCGCTGAATAATCCTAAGGATCCCACACCGTCGGAATGGCTCGGTCGAATCTACCTAGAGAAAGATAAACCCAAAATTGCACTCAGCTATTGGCAACAGGCCCACAGCATAAAGCCCACCCCTATCAATACCTACTTTATGCAGCAAGCAAAAGCCATGATGGCGCATGGCCCGCAAGCAGTGCGCCTCTTTACCAGGGGGTATTTTGCCTTTCAGGTCGGAGATCTTACTCGAGCACTACATAGCTTCCAGAAAGTAGTAGTGCTGGATCCAGGCTGGCTCGAGCCTCTACGTTGGGTGGGAAGAATTCAGCTCAAGTTGAATCAATCACAAACCGCTCTACTCGCTTGGCAAATGGTGGTCAATAGCCCAAAAAGCACCACCGGTGACCGCTACTTTCTTCAACTGGCTCGGATCGGTGTCAAGAATGGCTTGCCGGCTGCACATGCCTATCTGGATGGTATAAGTAGTTTTCAGGATGGCAATTACACCAAGGCCCGTATCGACTTTGCAACAGCCGCCAAGTTGAACCCCAGCTTTGCCCTTGCATGGTATTGGCTGGGGCGAATGGCATTCGATCAGCAGGATTATGCTACTGCTGCGAAAGCATATGGCACTGTTCTCAAGCTTGAGCCACGAAATAAAGGGGCGACTTATTTTCTGCGCCTGGCCAAACAAGCGGAGGTTGGCAACTCAACATCGAGCACCACTAACCATCCCACTCCTAAGAACCCTTGAACCCATAGGAGCGGGCGAGGGAAAGCCCGCCCGCTCCCCATACACTATCCAGAACCTAGACGGCTGTTCCAAGTACATCCCGCGCGACCGCTACGAAGGCGCGCACTCCGATCCACAGCGCATCTTCGTCGATATCGAAGCGGGGGTGATGGTGCGGATAGGTAATCCCCTTGCGCGTGTTGCCGGCACCCACTAAGAGGAAACTACCCGGCGCCTTCTGCTGGAAGGCGGAGAAATCCTCGCCCCCCATCGTGAGCTTGGCCTCCATTACCGTTCCATCATCGAACTCGCTCACCAGGGCTCTTCGCACAACCTCGGTCACCCTAGCGTCGTTGATCACCGGACGATACCCCCGCTCGTATTCAAAAGTGTAGCTCGCGCCGTGAGCCTCACAGACACCACGAATAATTCGTTCCATAGTTACGGGTATCTCGCTGCGTAACTCGGGTTCGAAGGTACGCACCGTACCAGCAAGCTCGGCCGCCCCCGGAATTACGTTGAAGGCGGTACCGGCCTGAATCCGCGTCACCGAAACCACCGCCGGATCCAGGGGGTCAACGTTCCTAGACACTATATGTTGTAGGTTAGTCACCACCTGTGCGGCCACCGCCACGGTGTCCACGGTTATGTTGGGTTGAGCCGCATGGCCACCCTTGCCATGAATATGGATGGTGAACTGGTCGGGAGCAGCCAGCAACGCTCCGGCGCGTACTGCAACCTTACCCACCGGCATAAGCACCCAGAGGTGAGCGCCGATTACGCTATCTACACCATCCATTACTCCGGCTTCCACCATCTCCTCTGCGCCCCCTGGCGAAAGCTCCTCAGCATGCTGAAACAAAAAGCGTACCTCTCCCTGCAGAACGTCACGCTCTGCCAGCAGCATACCCGCGGTAGCCAGCAACATAGCAGTATGGCCGTCATGTCCGCAGGCATGCATCACACCAGGGTTTTGCGATACATACTCGGTATGGTTCTCTTCGAGAATCGGCAGCGCATCCATATCGGCGCGAATAGCCAGTATCGGTCCTGGTCGTCCGGTCAGTAGTCGTGCCACCACCGAGGTCGATGTGGGACGAGAGAGCTTCAGTCCGCCAAAAGAATTCAGGGTGTCGTAGATGAACTGCGAAGTGTGTTGCTCCTGGAAGGAAAGCTCGGGGTTAGCGTGCAAGTGTCTGCGCCACTCAATTACCCGGGTCTTCAAGTCCATTGGGATAACTTGCTCCTCGGTTTTCATTATTCCCCTCTCTACCACGTAAAAACGTATCTACGCAGTACCGGTTTAGATAGCTGATCATAACATCCAATAAGGACACCACGAGCACGGTCCGAGGGTCTCCTAATGTATAGTCTAAAAATAGCGCATGAATCAGGGGTACCTTAAATTTCCTAAATATGCCCGCCATCAAGATAATCATTAACCCGACTCTTCAGGTAATGCAGGGTATCCCAAGAACGAGGGATGGTGAAATGGAGTCTTAGGTGACAACCCTCGCTCACTTTGAGCTGGACAAAATCGGCGTTTAAAGGGCCGTCGCTACCACGATATAATTGCAGCCGATCCTGAAGATCATAGAGAGGTTCATAGTATGTGGGGGCAGCTTCTAGAATCCGTCAAAGGTGCTGCCAAGCCGGGCCCACGCAAGTAGGTCACCTGCCCTATTCAGTGGAAGGATAGGCTCAGTAATAGCGCTCCGGGATATCACCCATTATGTTGGAAAGCACCAGCCGCGCGGTGTCTACGCTAGTTCGCGCCACCGGCAGACAGCGCACCGACCTATACTTAGGATAATCCCACAACACTCAGCCATGGCTGTAGCCATAAAGTCTCTGGGGCCTTGAGCAAGGCGTGCCAACGGTACCGGATATTAGGTAGGAAACATCGTTCCTGTATCCTCGGTGCTCCATTCGGCTCTTGGACTGGACCTCACTATCACCTTTAGTGAGTCTGATAATTAAGTATACACTCTGCCCGGACAAACCCCTACGCGTCTGCTCGCTTGTAGTAGATATCAACTCCTAATGTTCAGATTTCTCGCGGAGCTTGAGCAGCATCTCCCTAGGAGAGTTGCATCATGTTTAGCATAGGTGTATAATTATAGCGGATTTACACTGCGCAGCCCGCAGCAATGAGTAAGTGCTATCTTAAAAAGATAAAGGCGAGATCAATATATAGTACGGGTTACCTAATCCAAAAGAATGTAAGGAGGTAGGACATAAGGACGCCGGAGTTCGATAAGCATCCGTAGGAGCTAGATTTATAGGGTCGCCAAATAAAGTCTTTATGGAGGGACGTATGCAAGGTCACAGGTTTTTACCCATACTCTCAGCCACTCTACTGGTCTTGGGTGGTTTAGCGGCCGCCCAGGCCCCTACCCGGGGCGGTACCGTAGTAGATTCACTCTACGAGGAACCTAACTCCATTCTGCCCAACGCCGGGGCCCCCATGGTATTCTCGGAAATGGTGCAGGCCACGCTGTTCTCCCCGCTTTTCTACACCGGCCCAAGCGGCGCGTTGAAGCCAGCTCTGGCCACCACAATCCCTACCTTGCAAAACGGGGGTATATCAAAGGATGGCCTGACCTATACCGTTCACCTGAAACCCAATCTCAAGTGGTCGGATGGGCAGCCGCTGACCAGCGCTGATATCAAATTCACCGCCTACCTGTGGAAGAACCCTAAGTATGCCGCAATGTCCAAGGTTGGATATACGGATATTGCCAGTGTAGGTACACCCAATGCCACTACAGTAATTTTCCACCTTAAGAAGGTATTCCCGCCTTTCCTCAATGCCTGGGCAAACTACTATGCGCCAGTCCCAGAGCATATACTGAAAAGTATTAGCCCCTCTAGGATCGGCGTGGGCATTTTCCTACACAACCCCAAAGCGTATAGTGGCCCCTTTATGCTGAAGGAATGGGCCTCGGGCGATCATATTACTGTAGTCAAGAACCCCCATTACTTCCGCACCGGCTATCCCTATCTGAAGGCCATAATCTTCAAGGTCGTCCCTGACCAGAATACACAGATTCTGGCTCTTCAGGCTCATGAGGCGGACATCGGCTACTTCCTGCCTATCACCCAGTACAAACTTCTAAAAAAGATGTCTGGCTACAAGCTCACCCTGGGCAGCGTGCCGCCAGGCTGGGAAGCTGTGTGGCTCAATGAGAGCAATCCCATCCTAAAAAGCGTGAAGGTACGCCAGGCGCTAACCTATGGACTGAATCGCGAGCAGATGATTAAAAACGTTTGGCACGGTATGGCCAAGCTTATCGCAAACGCGCAGCCGCCGGGTGACGTGAGCTACGATCCCTCTATAAAGCCCTTCCCTTACGACCCCACCTTGGCCGCAAAGCTATTGACTGAAGCAGGCTGGATTAAGGGCGCAGACGGCTACCTTCATAAGGACGGTAAGCTTTTCGAGCTCACTTACTCAACCACCGCCAACAATCCTTGGCGCGCCCAGGATGAGCAGATCGTCCAGTCTGACTGGGGTAAACTGGGTGTTAAGGTGAAGATCGTCAACTATCCCGCTTCTACCTTCTTCGGAGATATTGTACCCAACGGCAAGGCTGATGCAATGGAGTTTGAAGAGCTTAATTTACCCGCACCAGGTCTTTACCTACCCAATTTCTTCGAGTGTAACAAGACGCCGCCCAATGGTCAGAACTACACCCACTATTGCAATCCCAAGGTTGACGCGCTCCTAAAGCAAGCCCTGAGCACTGTGAACACCACAAAGCGCATCGAGCTGTACAAGCAAGTCGGTAAAATTATCGCTGAAGATGTGCCCATGGCCTTCCTTTACCAGCCACCCAACCTGGCCCTGAACAGCAATCGCCTGCACAACTATGACCAGAACAACTTCGCTTACGACGCTTGGAATGCCTGGGAATGGTGGGTCAGTAAGTGACAGCAGGATTTCTTCACTTCTCTTCATGCAGATCTAATCTTGGGGCCGCCTATGCGGCCCCATATACCCACCTAAGGACGCATGCGTAGTTACTTGGTAAGCCGGCTATTGCAAGCCGCCCTCCTTGTATGGCTCAGTACTCTAGGGGTCTTCACTTTAGTTCATCTCATGCCTGGGGGTGCACTAGCCGCTTTCGCCAATAATCCCACGCTGACTCCGGAAACTAGAGAAGCCATTATTCATGCCCTTGGGTTAGATAAACCCTTACCCGCGCAATATTTTACCTGGCTAGGCGCGGTACTGCATGGTAATCTAGGAAGCTCCTTCAACACCGGCCAGCCTGTTCTAGCTTTAATCGGTGCGCACCTCCCACCTACCCTGGAGCTAATGGGGGCAGGCTTTGCCATGTCGCTAGCCTTTTCTCTACTGGTAGGTGTCATGAGTGCAATCCGCCATTACACCTGGATCGACTACCTGCTCACCTTCTTCGCTTACACTGGCATTGCCATGCCCGTCTTCTGGCTGGCGGTTATGCTGATACTAGCTTTCTCGGTCCATTGGCGTTGGTTCCCGGTACAGGGCTTCAATAGCCTTATCCAACCTAGCTTGGGTAGCAACCTCCACCACTTGGTGTTGCCTGCCATTACGCTGGCTACATTCTTCGTAGCACGTTGGAGTCGCTATATTCGCTCAAGTATCCTCGAAGTCATGACTCAAGACTTCGTCAGAACCGCCAAGGCCAAAGGACAGGGGGGCTACAGGATACTCACCCATCACATTCTGCGTAACGCCCTCATCCCCTTTGTTACAGTCTTCGGCATGGACCTTGGTGCGGTGGTCGGGGGTGCGGTGATCACCGAAACCATCTTCGCCTGGCCAGGTATGGGTAGACTTTTTTTTGATTCCCTTACTTATCGCGACTACCCAGTGATCATGGGGGTCCTTTTGATATCCGCTACAGTAGTAATCTTCGCCAATCTACTCGCCGACTTAGCCTATGGCCTACTCGATCCACGCATCAAACTTAGGTGAAATAGCAATGACAAGCATGTCGGCCATTACCAAGCAATCTAGGGTTGATACACAATGGA
This sequence comes from uncultured bacterium, assembly GCA_964402875.1. Taxonomy (GTDB): domain Bacteria; phylum Deinococcota; class Deinococci; order Deinococcales; family Marinithermaceae; genus CAYODT01. Next base: position 158,213 of record CAYODT010000001.1, read on the forward strand.
GCCTATTGTGGCGAAAGTTCCGCCATCACCGGCTGGCGGTGGTGGGCGCTATCGTCCTGGGAATTATTATCCTGGCGGCAGTACTTGCCCCAGTGTTAGCCCCCTATCCTCCCAACGCCATCAATTCGGCCAATGCAGTCAGTCCACCTTCTTGGGAGCACCTGCTCGGCACCGATATGAGCGGCCGCGATGTACTCTCGCGACTCTTATTTGGTGCCCGCATATCGCTGACCATAGGTTTTACTTCAATGCTCTCAGCTGTAGTCATCGGTAGCCTAGTAGGGTCCTTAGCCGGGTATTTTGGAGGTTGGCTGGACCATGTGCTGATGCGCATTACCGACTTAGTGCTTTCCTTCCCTCTCTACCTTATCCTTTTTGCACTCTCGGTTATTTTGGGGGGTGGTATAGGGAATATCATCGTACTCATTGCAGCTCTTTCCTGGATGTATACGGCACGCATCGTGCGCGCCGAGTTCCTCCATCTTAAGGAAGAAGTCTATGTAGAGGCCGCCAAGGCGCTAGGTGCCGCAGACGGCCGCGTCATCCTGAGACATGTGCTGCCCAATGCCTTAGCACCACTCATCGCTAACGCGACGCTGCTGGTAGGCAACAATATTATCGTGGCCGCGGTACTCTCGTTCTTTGGCTTCGGAGTTCAGCCTCCAACACCATCTTGGGGTGCCATGATGCAAAATGCACAAGCCTTCATCATCAGCGCACCCTGGCTAGCTGCCTTCCCAGGAATTGCCATCCTCATCACCGTATTAGCAGTCAATTTTCTAGGTGATGGCCTACGCGACGCGCTCGACCCACGGATGCGCTGATATCTAATACGAATCTTTCACTCTTCCTGGGGCATACACAAGGTATCAGCGTGGCGTTCGAGCAAATTAGAGAATGCATCGAACTTAACAGTACTGGAAAGATCGAGGGTCACGTGCATCTCTCTACAATAGGGATTATGACGAATAGTTTATATAGATTGGATCTATGTGTTAGGCCCCAGTCCAACGGGTAAATTATTGTCATCCCGAATGTCGTCACTAAACACCTCATACCCGCCCACTCATCACCTGAGCTCGCCAATGGACGATCCCGTTCGCGGAGCATCAGGTGTCTATAGACCCTTCAATTATCACTAGGCTGGCCCGGCCGGCAGAAACACTGGAATCCCGCAGGCACGATACAATGTCAGAACTGAACCTCCGGTGTCATCCCTTCCAACATGCCCGTGGATATGCTAATAGTAGGGCGAATCAGATCAGAGCTCACCTCGATTCTCCCGTTTATCAGCTCCTCTTCAACATCACGAGTTTACTCACTCGTCGATTCAGCATCGTTAGCCGAGTCAGGAAGGAGCCGGATAGTGCGTGCGATATTGTTCATAAGGAGGTGCGGAAAAGTATGTATACATAAAGCCAACTAGTTAGGAATCAACAAATAAATCTCACGGCTACCTAAATCGCGGCCGATAGCATTAAGGTGACAAGCGAGGCCTTGGGAGAAATGGCATACAATTATATGCCATTTCAGAGGCTGGGGCCCCAGGAGGCAATCGCAATGCCGCCGCTTCAATCGATAGTCCGACCGGCCGCTACGCGAACCTCTACTACGTCCTCACCAGCCGCTTTGAGCCGCTCTGCCAATCCAGCCGCATCTTCACCCGATACCCGGAATACCAAGCGTCGCTTACCTTCATGGCGCCCAGCAGTAATGAGCGATAAGATGTTACTTGGCTTTGCCGCATTGGCAGCCCGCACGAGCGCCCCTGGCTGATCATCCACATCTACGGTAATCCGGACACCACCCTCATTAAGACCCATCGCTTCTACGAACGCGCGTAGCACGTCTGTAATTGTAATAATACCAACGAGGACATTATCCCTCATCACCGGAAGGCCGCCCACCTTGTATTCCTCTAGAAGCAGAGCCGCTTCCTCCAGGCCAGCATTCTCACTAATAGTTACCACCGGCTTAGCCATAACCTCAGTTACAGTCAGCTTAGCCAAGAGGTAATTGAGTTCCCAAATCGATAAGGTGGTGACTTTGGAAGGCATTGCATCTTTCAGATCCTTATCAGTGACAATTCCAACTAACTTACCACGATCCACCACTGGCAGACGACGAAACCCTCGCTCCTTGAGTAAGCGTATTGCATCTAAGACTGGAGTCTCTGGACTTATTGTCAACAACTCAGGCGTCATCCATTTGCGAACAAGCATTCTATTCCTCCTTCGCGCCGGCATCCTGACACGTCACCAGCATACCCCCTAGCTCCAGAACCAATTGAGGCGTAGGCCAGTAGATTCAGAGTCCTTGCAATACGCCCAGTACTTGGGCAATATCGGACCTAAGCACCAGTCCCGGATCGACCGGCCCAGGTCTCATAGCTATACGAGGCCAATACAAGTGAGAATATGTCTCGAGCCCTAAGCTCAGTAGTCTTGGAAAGTGCACAAGGATACTCTGGCTGCGGCCAATATTGGCGAAAGGCCATACGGACCCAAAAGGGCAGTGACCAATGGTCCCTGCCACAAAGAAGCACACACAATTAACTAAAGTAGGCTCAGGAAGGGTGAATTTATAGCTTCGGTATTCTCATATACGATTAACGCCAAGCTGCTAGATTAACCACTATGAGAAGAAGTGCACCGTTGGCTATCGTGGCCGTTCTTTTTGGTATTTTGCTCCTCAGCGGCTCCTTGGCGCAGAACAAGAACCTTCCGGCTCGGGTAGGATTCGTTGATCCCGAGATTCTATTCGCAGCCTATCCAGGCTCACAGGTAGGAGAGTTGCAGAAGCAGGCTGCGACCGAACTGCAGCCACTTAAACAGGCCCTATCGGATCTACAGAACAAGATTAGCAACGGTACGGCTACTGCAAAAAACAAACAAGACCTTCTAGTAGCGCAACAGGCCTACGAGCAGGCCTCGCGGAAATGGTCGGGTAAAATCGATGCTGAGCAAAAGAAGATCGCGCCTACCCTGGATAGGCTTATTCAGCAGGTGGCCAAGCAACAAGGGTTCTCGGTAATCATGGATCGCCGGGTTGCCGCCGCTTCCAGATTGGTGATCTACGCCGCTCCCGACACCGACATCACCCAAGCGGTCATCGCGGCTATGAAGAAGCAGTAGGGTTCGGCCACGGATGCGGCTTACTGGGGGATAACTATCCCCCAGCTCTCTCATGTGTATATCGGTGAGCAGGGGCGGCCGGTTGTGCACAGAGTACGTATAATGCAATGGTGAGTAAGAGGCAGAACAAACGCCGTACCAAAGCCAGTTCCGGCGACCGCGAAGCCGCCGCTTTAGTCTGGTTGGGTATCGCGGTATTATTGGCCCTGTCTTTGTATCCCGAGTCGCCCATATCGGGTCAGGTCGGGCTTGCGATCAAGAATCTGCTTTTCGGAACTATCGGTGCCGTGGCTTGGCTCTTACCATGGCCATTCTTATTGACCTCCATCTTCCTATTGCTGCGTCGGCCGTTGGGCCCAATCTATCGCGTAAGTGGGCTGATCCTGCTGGCTGGGCTTATCTCCTTGCCACTATTGGCATTTTTTAATACCGGCCTGGGCGGAGAAGCGGGGATCCTGGCGACGGCTTGGCTCGAGCGAACCCTGGGTACGGTGGGTTTGCTGCTGCCCGTTCTAGCGCTTACCCTCCCACTCGACCTAATGCTCAGACGTATTCCCGGCAGTTTATTATTAGCTGCCCTAAAACGTAGCGTGCTGGCTGGAGCGCGATTACTGCGCGAATTATTGGCGCTTATACGCGCGCGTAGGGCCCGTGCGCGGCAACTCCGCCTATTACGGGAGTTTTCTGCTGAGCTCGCTCCTTTGCTCACGCGCTATCCAGATCATCGGGTCTTGTTGGAGCTAGACAAAGAACTCACTGCCTTCTCCCGCAATCCCGACGTCGATCCCGGGACACCTGACCATTGGGCGACACTACTCGACTCCTTCTCCGAGACTCGAGCCACAGAGCTGCTCGAGCGCATTAAAACAGAACCGCAGCAGCTCTCAGGTCAGTTGCACACTTGGCAAGGTGCGTTGGCTGCAGCTCCTGATAAGCCTGGTACGGAAGCCGATCCATTGGTTGTGACACTGGAAGAGCGGCGCAACGCACTATTACTCGAGCTGAAAGCGCTCGAGGACAAACAGCTTCGTTTGAATAAGCAGGCTCAGGCCTCGCAGCGGACGATCCAGGAGCGCCCCCGGCCACTCGAACCACATTGGCAGGCCCATGAGAGACGTAGAGAAGCTTGGGCCCAAACCATGATGATCTATGCAGATTTTAAGACCCGCGCCGAGCGGTGGATAGTATGGGCAATGTGGTGTCAGGACACACCCATCTCCGAACACACCCACGGACTTAAGGTTTTGTTGGCTCAGGGGTTAGACGCCGAACCACCGGCGACTAGCGCAGTTGATGAACAGTCTGCAAGCGGGCCCGAATCTATGGAAATCGACTTGGCCTCGCTCGAGCCCGACCATATTACCGTTGAAGACCTGCAGCCAGACAAACTCCGCGAGACTAAGCAGGCGGTTGATCAACCGCCTTCGGCCCAGCCCATCCTTATTGCTCCCCCTAGCAAGCTCACCCTGCCACCTAGAGACCTGCTCGATGCTTTACCCGGACCGTCCAAAAAGGCGCCGCACCAACACGCCGACAGCGAGAAGCGTGCCGCAGTGATCAATCAAACCCTGGCGCATTTCGGCCTCTCGGCCAAGGTGATGGACTGGGCACGTGGACCAACTGTCACTCGTTTCGAAGTAGAACCGGCACCGGGCGAGAAGATCAGCCGTATTGCCAGCCTAGCCACCGATCTAGCCCGTACTCTGGCTGTGGGCAGTCTGCGGGTCGAAGCACCCATACCCGGCAAGAGCGTTATCGGCCTTGAGGTCCCCAATGCCGAGCGAGACCCGGTCCGCTTCGCTGAGGCCATAAGCCATCCATCCTACCAACGCTCTACTGGGCTGCTGCCTATCGTACTCGGAAAAAGTATTGACGGAGAGATGTGGATAGGTGATTTAGCTCGCATGCCCCACCTGCTTATCGCTGGTTCAACCGGCGCGGGCAAGTCGGTCTGCATCAATACCCTGCTGGTCAGCCTACTTTATCGCTATCTGCCTACAGAGCTGCGCTTTTTGATGGTAGACCCTAAGATGGTGGAACTCACACCTTACAACGGTATTCCTCACCTAGTTCGCGAAGTGGTCACGAATCCGGCTGGCGCTGCCGACGTATTGCTTGGAGCGGTCACGCATATGGAAAGCCGCTACAAGCTGATGAGCCAGATGGGCACCCGAAATCTCGAGCAGTTCAATGAGAAAAGAAAAGCTGCGGGCGAGCCCACGCTCCCATACCTGGTCATAGTTATCGATGAGTTAGCTGATCTGATGATCACCAGTCCCAAGGAGGTCGAACAGGCCATATTGCGGCTGGCCCAAATGTCTAGGGCTACCGGCATGCACTTGCTGCTGGCGACCCAGCGGCCCTCAGTAGATATCCTGACCAGCCTGATCAAGATCAACGTGCCTGCCCGCATAGCTTTTGCGGTCTCTAGCAGCCACGATTCACGCACCATTCTCGATACTACCGGTGCTGAACGCCTGATCGGCCAAGGTGACATGCTCTTTCACCAACCTGGATTGGCTAAGCCCGTCCGGCTGCAGGGTCCTTTTCTCTCAGACCGCGAGATCCACGCCATCACCGATTTTCTACGCAGCCAGACCTTCGACGATGATTTTGTGGAAACCTACGGCGCAGACTTCGATGGCCCTCCCCTATCTCACGAAGGCGGAGGATCCAACCTAGGTAACCTGGACTTTTCCGACCCCCTGCTGAAGCGAGCCGCTGAAATCGCGCTGGACGAGGGCCAGGGTTCAGTCAGCCGCCTGCAGCGGCGCCTATCAGTAGGGCACGCCCGCGCCGGGAAACTGATGGACTTACTCGAGGCTATGCAGATTGTAGGCCCGCATCAGGGCTCCAAACCACGCGAGATACTCATTCAGAAAGATGAGCTTCCTGAGTACTTTGGTGATCCCGCACGTTGAGTTGATTTTCTATCCCCCTGGGCTACCATGATCTTGCTCCGAATAAGTAGCATATCGAGCAATGATCCCTGTCTCAGCATTCTTCCCAAGTCCGTTGATACTTACACCAGCTAGCCCGGCGAATATTCGATGAATTGTATTGGCGGAATATGGTACTCGGGCCGGGCTTTCGGCCCGAGTACCATGGTAAATGGAGTAACCCCCCTCGGCTCAGGGCGCTTCTTGGTATCTGACCTGAGGATGGGCCTGACCGCTGATCAGCTTGCTGGCAGCGTCCAGGTAGGCCCGCGCGCTGGCCTCGATGATATCCGGTGAGATTCCACGTCCATGCGCCATGGTTCCACCCAAGCGCAGGCGAACCACCACTTCTCCCAAAGCCTCAGTACTCCCGGTCACCGACTCCACGCGGTACAAATCGAGCTCCGGGGCTATTTCAATGGCTTCCGCCAGAGCCTTGTAGACCGCATCTACAGGGCCGTCGCCGATAGCCGTGGCAGTCCTCTCACCCGCAGGTGTCTGTACTCTCACGGTAGCGGTAGGCAGCATTCCCGAACCGGAAAGAAACTGCAGCGCGGCCAAGCCAAACCGCGGCGTAGTCTCAACGACCTTGCTCTCCACTAGGGCGCGTAACTCGTCGCCCTCAATCACGCCCTTACGCTCGGCTATCTCCTTAAAGCGAGTAAACAGCGACTTAACTTCCTCCTCGCCGAATTGATAGCCTAAAGTATCCAAGGCTTGCTTAAAGGCGTGGCGGCCACTGTGTTTGCCCAGCACCAGTACCGCCGCCTCGCGGCCCACCAGCTCAGCATCTATAATCTCGTAGGTCTCCCGCGCCTTGAGTACACCGTCTTGGTGGATGCCGGCCTCATGCGCGAAAGCATTGGCCCCTACTATGGCCTTATTTGGCGGTACTACCATACCGGTGAACTGCGCCACCATTCGACTAGTGCGCGCGATCTCCCGGGTGCGTATCGCAGTCTGGACTCCATAGAAATCACTACGGGTATATAGGGCCATGACGATTTCTTCCAGGCTGGCGTTGCCAGCCCGCTCGCCGATACCATTGACAGTGCACTCGACCTGCGTGACTCCAGCTCCCACGGCAGCCAGAGTATTAGCCACAGCCAGACCGAGGTCATCATGACAGTGTGCCGACCAATCCGCCTTGTCTCCGCCCTCAGTATGCTCGAGCACATAACGGACCAGCCCGGCGAACTGCTCGGGTGTCTGGTAGCCTACGGTATCCGGGATATTGATCACCGTCGCTCCTTGGGCGATGGCGGCGGAGAAGACCTCCACTAAGAAATCAGGGTCGCTGCGCCCAGCATCCTCGGCGCTGAACTCAATATCATAGATCTGGGACTTAGCATAGGCTATCGCGGAAGAGATTCTCTCCAACACTTCCCGGGGCGATAGACCCAGCTTCTTCTCCATATGTAGTGGGCTAGTAGCCATAAAGATATGAATTCGGGCTGTCGTTGCATCCCGCAATGCCTCAGTAGCGCGGTCAATATCAACCCGACCGGCCCTGGCCATCGCAGCAATGGTAGAGCCTTGGACCTCGCGGGCAATCCGCACCACAGATTCGAAATCCGCCGGCCCGGAGATGGGGAATCCCGCCTCGATCACGTCGACACCCAGCTTAGTCAACTGATGGGCGATGGCCAGCTTCTCCTCTACACTAAGCACCACCCCCGGCGACTGCTCACCATCTCTAAGCGTAGTATCAAAGACCTTAATCTGCCGCATGACCTACTTCCTCTTCGCTGATGCGCGCCTTGAGGAATGGCATCATGGCCCTGAGCTTGGGCCCGATCTGCTCAAGCGGGTGCTGCGCCCAGCGCCTACGCCCAGCGTCCAGGGTAGGTGCACCCACTTGGTTTTCCAACATCCAATCACGGGCAAACTCGCCGCTTTGGATGCGCTGCAATACCGCCTGCATACGCGCCTTGGTTTCGGGCGGGAGCACTACGTCACCGCTTTGGTGGTCACCATACTCAGCGGTGTTGCTAATCGAATAGCGCATACCCGCAAAGCCTGATTCGTATATCAGGTCCACGATCAGCTTCATCTCATGCAGTACCTCAAAGTAGGCGATCTCCGGCTGGTAGCCAGCCTCGGTCAAGGTCTCGAAACCATAGCTGATCAAGCGAGTTACGCCACCGCAGAGCACCGCCTGTTCGCCGAAAAGATCGGTTTCGGTCTCCTCGGCAAAGCTAGTAGGGATTACCCCCGCTCGGGTTCCACCAGTGGCCTTCGCATAGGCCAACGCGGTCTGGAAAGCGCCACCCGAGGTGTCTTGCTCTACAGCCACCAGCTGCGGCACCCCACGGCCAGCCACGTACTCAGAACGCACTAAGTGCCCTGGGCCCTTCGGCGCCACCATCCAGACATCCAGGTCTTTACGGGGCTTGATCTGGCCAAAATGAACATTGAAACCATGCGCAAAAGCTAAGGCTGCCCCATCCTTCAGGTTAGGCTCGATCTCCGAACGGTATATTTCACCCTGCAACTCGTCGGGCAGGAGAACCATAACTATGTCGGCCTGCCGGGTAGCCTCAGATATCGAGGCTACCGAAAGCCCCGCCGACCGGGCCTGGTTCACACGCGCCGAGCCCGGGCGCAGGCCCACCACCACCTTCACCCCGGAGTCATGAAGATTCCGGGCGTGGGCATGACCCTGTGAGCCATAGCCCAAGATTGCTACCGTCTTATCCTTGATGAATCCCTGGTCCGCATCGTGATCGTAGTACACCTTCATGCTTAAACCTCCTCGCCCGATAGGGGCATATTGGGGACAAATGATCGTTTAAACTGCAAGCTTCTTTTCCTTGGGTTTCAACACGCGCTCACCACGTGAAAGGGCAATAGCGCCGCTACGCATGGCCTCCAACAAGCCGTAGGGTTTGAGCTGTTCAATGAAGCCTTCGATCTTTCCCGACTCACCAGTCACCTCGAAGGTCAGGGTGTAGTGAGCCACATCCACCGTACGTGCGCGAAAGGCCTCGGCGATCTCCTTGATCTGTAGCCGCTCTTCCATCCCAGCCACATGCACTTTTACTAAAGCCAGCTCGCGTTCCACGTGCGGCTCGCTGTGGTCAGTCACTTTCAATACCTCAATCAGGCGGTTAAGTTGCTTTTCTACCTGCTCAATGGTATGGCCGTTGCCCTGCACCACAAAGGAGATGCGGCTGTTGCGGGGATTAAGTGTATGTCCCACGGCTAACGATTCAATATTGAATCCACGACGAGCGAACAACGAGGTAATCCGCGTGAGTACCCGGGGGTGGTCCTGTACCAGAACGCTAAACACATGCCTCACACCCTTACCCCCTTCTCCTGGACTCGCGGATCCTCGATGATAATATCTTCGACGCTACCTCCGGCGGGGATCATGGGGAAAACCCCACTAGCGGCATGTACCTTAAATTCGGCCAGCACCGGGCCATCATGGCCCAAGACCGCCTGCACAGCGTCCTCGAGTTCACTGCGTTTCTCTACCCGCAGCCCCATTAGGCCATAAGCTTGGGCCAGAAGGGTGAAGTCGGGATTGGAGCTAGCCAGCTCGACCTCGCTGAAGCGCTGCTCGTTGAAGAGGTCCTGCCACTGCCGCACCAAGCCTAAGTACCCGTTATTTAAGAGCACGATCTTCACGGGAAGGTTATACCTCTTCAGAGTGGCAAGCTCTTGTAAGGTCATCTGAAATGAGCCGTCACCATCGAAATCGATCACCGTTTCTGTAGGCCTGGCCAGCTGCGCCCCGATCGCCGCGGGCAGCCCGAATCCCATGGTGCCAAGCCCTCCCGAAGTCAGAAAGCTACGGGGATTTTGCACGCCGAAGAACTGAGCTACGAACATCTGGTGTTGGCCTACTCCGGTAGTCACTATGGCATTGCCCTCAGTAGCCCGGGCAAAAGCATTGACCACTTCCTGGCCCAAAAGTCCAGGTGTCTGACGCCAAGTAACGGGGTGCTGCGTACGCCAGCCGTTGATCTGGGCCCACCAGGCACTCAGCTCGAGCCGCACGGCCGAATCCGCCAACTCCGCCGCTACCAAACGTGCATCACCCACTACCGGAACCTGGACTTCAACCAACTTGCCAATCTCGGCCGGGTCAATATCCACATGGATAATGCTGCGGGCATTCGCCGCGAACCGTGAGATATTCCCGGTCACCCGGTCATCAAAACGTAGGCCGATCCCCATGATCACGTCCGCGTGGTGGATAGCCCTTCCGGCCGCCACTGTCCCGTGCATGCCAGGCATACCCAAAAACTGTGAATGCCCGCCAGGGAAGGCTCCCAAGCCCATCAAGGTGGTAACCACCGGTAGTCCAGTCCTCTCGGCCAAGGACAACACCTCGTTTGCTGCGCCCTGCGCACCGCCGCCCAGGATAAGCACCGGGCGCTCGGCCTGATTGATCTCCAGAAGGGCCCGCTCAATCTGCCTAGGGTGCCCCTTGTAGGTAGGTTGGTACCCGGGGAGCCGAAGGGCAGGCTCGAGCTCGCCGTCGAAAGCCGCCATCTGTACGTCCTTGGGTAGATCGATCAGCACCGGGCCGGGCCGACCACTGGCCGCAATATGGAAAGCCTCGCGTACCACGCGAGGCAGGTCATTCACATCCTCCACTAAGTAATTATGTTTAGTCACCGGCATAGTTGCACCGGTAACATCAGCCTCCTGAAAGGCATCGGTGCCGATCAAACCACTAGGTACGTTTCCAGTAATCGCCACCACCGGCGTCGAATCCATGAGGGCATCGGCCAAACCCGTCACCAGGTTCAGAGCACCCGGCCCAGAGGTGGCAAAAATCACACCTACACGCCCCGAGGCCCTTGCATAAGCAGTGGCCGCATGCGCAGCACCCTGCTCATGTCGCATCAGAATATGGCGCAGTGCGTGGCCATATAGTGCATCGTACACCGGTATGATCGCACCACCAGGGTAACCGAACACCGTGTCTACGCCGTGCTGCAGTAAGGTTTCCAGCAAAACTTCAGCCCCATTCATTGCTCACCTCGACCACCTCCAAATGAAAGCGCCCCCCTGATTCTCGGAGGGCGCGTATCTAAAGCGAATTGATCCCGCTAGGCGCAGCCTCCGAGCGGACCTAGAATTAGGTTGGAGTTCCAAGCTGGCTCTAAGGTAAACGCCGTAAGCATAGTGGGGATTATATGCTGCTCCGGCACTGACTGTCAACCTGGCCACTACACTGGCAAGATGCAGCATCATTAGGGGAGTTGGTAGTGTGGGCGGGAAGCAGATACGACAGCTTGACGCCACAGCAAAAGCGCGCGTATACTCCCCCTATGTCGCAAATAATGCACACAACCCGACTAGCTCCGCCTGGTTTTGCCCCCCGGGTCTAAGCGGCCAGTGCCGTTTCATTTTTGGGTTTGAATCGCCCCCGGGAGTATACCGGGGGTCTTTGATAGTCAGCATCAAGGAGGTTGTGTGAATCAAGGAAAGAATCTGTACGCTAAGGTGTGGGCAGCGCACCAGGTACGCACTCTAAATAACGGGCAGACCCAACTCTTCATCGATACGCACCTGGTCCACGAGGTTACCAGTCCGCAGGCTTTCAGCATGCTAAGAGACCGGGGGCTCCAGGTGCGCTATCCTCAACGGACCTTTGCCACAGTAGACCATATCGTGCCTACACATAGCCTGCTGGAGCCCTTTGCCGACCCCCAGGCTGACGCCATGATCCGCGAACTACGTAGGAACGTGGCCGACAGCGGAATTCAGATCTTTGATCTGAATTCCGGCCAACAAGGCATCGTTCATGTGGTGAGTCCCGAGGAGGGTATCACCCAGCCCGGTATGACCATCGCCTGTGGCGATTCACACACTTCCACCCACGGTGCCTTCGGCGCCGTGGCCTTCGGCGTCGGTACTAGTCAGGTTCGTGATGTGCTGGCCACACAGACGCTGGCCATGACCCGATTGAAGGTTCGCCGCATCAACGTGGAGGGGAAACTCCAACCCGGCGTATACGCTAAAGATGTAATTCTGCATATTATCCGTACTCTGGGCGTGAAAGGAGGCTTTGGGTATGCCTATGAGTATGGTGGCGAGGCCATCAAGGGAATGGGCATGGAAGAACGCATGACGGTGTGCAATATGTCCATTGAAGGTGGAGCACGGGTCGGCTACATTAACCCCGACCAGACCACCTTCGACTACTTGCGCGGCCGTCCCTATTCACCACAGGGCACGGCTTTCGAGGAGGCCGTGACTCGCTGGTCGGCTCTCGCTTCCGACCCCGGTTGCGCCTACGATGACGTAGTGGAGTTCGACGCCGGAGACATCGCCCCGAACGTGACTTGGGGCATTAACCCTGGCCAGGGGCTGCCGGTGGACGGCCATGTACCCAACCTGGACCAACTGGTGCCTACCGAGCGACCAGCAGTGGAGGAAGCACTTCAACACATGAGACTTAAACCTGGTCAGGCCATTGCCGGAACCAAGGTGGATGTAGCTTTCATCGGCAGCTGCACCAACGGCCGGCTTTCAGATTTTCGCGAAGTGGCCCGCTACCTGCAGGGACACCGCGTACATCCATCGGTCATGGCCATCGCAGTACCCGGTTCCCAAATTGTAGCCATGGCCTGCGAGGAAGAAGGTATCGCTCAGATCTTCCGCGAGGCGAATTTTGAATGGCGCAGTGCGGGCTGCAGCATGTGTTTAGCTATGAACCCCGACAAATTAGTGGGTGACCAACTCTCCGCCTCGAGCTCCAACCGCAACTTCAAGGGCCGCCAAGGCAGCGCCACCGGTCGCACCGTTTTAATGAGCCCGGTTATGGTGGCCGCAGCCGCAATAACCGGTGTAATCAGCGACGCACGTCGTGTGTTCAACATCACCCCAATCTCTCCGGAAGAACTCTTAGGAGGTCGTGCATGAACATCATCCGAAGGGTCAAGGGGCGAGCCGTATACCTGCCAGGGGTGGATATCGATACCGACCGAATTGTGCCGGCTCGTTTCCTGAAAGAGATCACCTTCGAGCATATGGGCAACTATCTTTTTTACGATGAGCGCTTCGATACCAAGGGCAAACCGAAGCCGCATCCGCTGAATGAAATTGACTACCAGGGGGCCAGCATCATGTTGGTAGGGTCGGGATTCGGTTCGGGCTCTTCCAGGGAACATGCACCCCAGGCTATCAAGAGAGCCGGGTTCGTCGCTATCATCGGCGAGAGTTTTGCTGAAATCTTCTATGCTAACGCTATCGGCCTGGGTATCGTCTGCGCAGAAGCCGACCATAAGATCATTGAGGCCTTGAGCCACTACCTATCACGACATTCAGATGAGGCGCTCGAGCTGGACGTGGAATCCCAAACCGTGCGGCTAGGGGGACAAAACCATCCTGTATTTATCCGTCCCGCCACGCGGGAGGCCTTGCTCAGCGGCCGCTGGGATCCGCTGGCTGAACTGCTCGGAGCCGCCGAATTGCTGGATGCCTTCAACAGCCGCCTGCCCGTTCCACGGAAAGGAGAATCTCATGCCTGAGATCGTAGTGCTGCCGGGGGATGGAATCGGCCCCGAGGTAACCTCCGCTGCGGTATCGGCCCTGGAAGCACTCAACCAGGCCCACGGTCTGGGGCTGGCCTTTCATACCTACGTTTTTGGAGGAGCGGCTATCGACGCCTCCGGCCAGCCGCTGCCCGAGGAAACCAAGAAAGCCGCAGGTACCGCCGATGCGGTATTATTGGGAGCCATCGGCGGGCCCAAGTGGGACCAGGTGGACCGGCGGATCCGTCCGGAAACGGGGCTGCTCGAGCTGCGCAGGGAGCTGGAGGTCTTTGCAAATTTGCGCCCTGCCAAAGTGCTCAAGGGGCTCGAACACCTCTCACCGTTGCGCCCGGATATCGCACGTGGCGTGGACCTGCTGATCATACGCGAGTTGACCGGAGGCATCTATTTCGGCCAGCCGCGCGGCCAGGATGACCATGAAGCCTACAACACCATGCGCTACAGCCGGCACGAGGTGGAACGCGTGGCACATATGGCTTACCAGGCCGCAGAACATAGGGGTGGACAACTGGTCAGCGTGGACAAGGCCAACGTGCTCGAAGTGGGTGGGTTCTGGCGTTCGGTGGTGGGGAGTATGGCCAAGGACTACCCGTCTGTAAAAACTACACATCAATACGTGGACGCTATGGCCATGCACTTGATCAGTCGTCCTCAGGATTTTGACGTAGTCCTGACTAGCAATATTTTCGGCGATATCCTTTCCGATCTGGCCTCGGTCCTTCCCGGGTCGCTGGGCCTGCTGCCCTCGGCCAGCCTGGGCAAGGGCACACCGTTGTTCGAGCCGGTCCATGGCAGCGCACCAGACCTAGCGGGGCGCAACCTCGCCAATCCCACCGGCGCTCTGCTCTCAGCGGCCATGTTGCTACGATATGCCCTGAATCAGCCCACCGCTGCAGGCGCACTAGAAGCCTCGGTGGCTGCAGCGCTAATGAGCAATCCCACTCCTGACCTGGGCGGCAGCAGCGGCACACAGGAGTTCACGCAGGAAGTTCTACGGGCTATGTACACTAAGATATGAGCGGGCTTCGCAACAAAACTCTGATTGTCACCGGAGCCTCCCGCGGAATCGGCCGGGCTTTAGCTATAGCTCTGGCTCAGGCCGGTGTGAACTTGGTGCTCTGCGCACGCAGCGCGATACCGCTAGCCGAGTGTACAATGGAGTGCGCGGGTTTTGGGGTAAAGGTCCACCACGTTGATGGTGACGCCTCACAGGCCGAGGTGGCACGGTCCATGGTAGAGACTGCATCCTCTTTAAGCGAATTCTACGGCTTTATACATAACGCCGGTTCCGCGTACCCCGGCCCCTATCTGTGGGAGCTACCGGAGCATGAGTTCAATGAAGTGTTAGGGGCCAACCTAACTGCCGGATACCAGTTGATACGCTACGCGGTACCCGAACTCAGGAGGCGCGGTGAAGGCCTGGCAGTCTTCGTCGGTTCGGGCGCTGCTCAGGCCAACCTGCCCGGTCTGGGGGCTTACGCAGTAGCTAAAGCCGCCGAGGAACACTTGGCTCGCCAACTGGCGGTTGAAGCCCCAGAGTTAATATCTTTCGTCTACCGGCCGGGCGTGGTGGAGACCGAAATGCAAAAGGCCGCCCGCGAGGCGCAAGGCAGCGCGGCCGAGCAAATAAGGCCGGTATTCCAAGGGTATCAAGACCAGGGAATTCTCATCCAGCCTGAGGACGCCGCCAATGCGTTGGTTCGTATCCTGCACGGATCGCCCGAAACCTTCCACGGAAAGATCGCTACCTGGAGAGACGGCGTCTGAGGCCACTCACCGAAAGGAGAACATATGCGTAGCAATCGGATCAAGCAGGGTATAGACAGGGCTCCCCATCGTTCGCTACTTCGGGCCACCGGAGTCATTCAACGTGAGTCTGATTTCGATAGACCATTTATTGCGGTAGTTAATTCCTATGTGGATATCGTCCCCGGCCACGCACATCTACGCGATTTCGTGGAGACTATCAAGGCCTACATCCGTGAGGCCGGCGGCGTACCCTTTGAGTTCAACACTATCGCTGTGGACGACGGGATCGCCATGGGGCACGAGGGTATGCACTGGAGCCTACCCAGCCGCGAGTTGATCGCCGACAGTGTGGAGACCATGCTTCGTGCCCATGCCTTCGACGGCGCCATCTTCATCCCGAATTGTGACAAGATCGTGCCGGGTATGCTCATGGCCGCGGTCCGGGTGGACCTACCCTCGATCTTCATCTCCGGTGGCCCAATGGCCGCTGGACAGCTGCCGAATGGCCAAGCGGTGGATCTGATTGATGTATTCGAGGGTGTAAGTGCAGTCAAGAGCGGCCGTATGGCGGATACCGATCTGGCCCAGCTCGAGCAATTGGCTTGTCCAAGCTGCGGCTCATGCTCGGGCTTATTCACCGCCAATTCCATGAACTGCCTCACAGAGGCCTTGGGGCTCGCACTTCCTGGAAATGGGACCATCCTGGCCACCGATCCACGCCGGGAAGCTCTGAAAAAAGCTGCGGCTTACCGGGTGGTGGCGCTGGCCATGGCGGATATTAAGCCCTCCGATCTACTCAGCCAGCACTCCTTTGAAAACGCCTTTCGGTTGGATGTGGCTATGGGTGGAAGTACTAATACCGTACTACATACTCTGGCCGTTGCCCATGAGGCCGGGGTGCCTTTTTCGCTCGCCAGGCTGGACGAAATCGGCCGTAGTACTCCCACGCTATGCAAAATCGTACCCTCCTCGGACTTTCACATGGAAGACCTAGATAAAGCGGGAGGTATCCACGCCATTCTTGCTGAACTGGCTCGTGGCGGATACCTTCATCTCGAGGCAGGCACGGTCGGCGGCCGCAACCTAGGTGAAACGCTGGAGGATCCCGCCTTTGTAATCCGCGACACCCGGGTAATCCGAAGCTTGCAAGACCCCTACGATGCTCAAGGAGGCCTGCGGATCCTATTCGGCTCGCTGGCGCCCGAGGGCTCGGTGGTAAAGGTGGCCGCGGTGGCGGAGGCCATGCGCCGCCACCGCGGCCCAGCCAGGGTGTTCAACGCCGAGGAAGAAGCGCAGGCGGCGATAGACGCAGGGCGTATTCAGCCGGGTGACGTGGTAGTGATCCGTTATGAGGGACCCAAGGGCGGGCCGGGCATGCGGGAGATGCTCGCACCGACCAGCAGCATAGTGGGGCGCGGACTGAGCGAGTCGGTGGCACTCGTCACCGACGGACGCTTTTCCGGCGGTACCCGCGGCGCGGCCGTCGGCCACGTCTCTCCGGAGGCCGCCGAAGGTGGGCCGATCGGCCTGGTGGAAGAAGGAGATATGATTGAGGTCAATCTGGAAGAAGGGCGGCTCGAGCTGCTGGTAGACCCAGCCGAGCTGAAGCGCCGACATAAAGCCTTCAAGCCGCTCTTCAAGCCGGTCGAGGGCCGCTGGTTGGCACGCTACCGTGCTATAGTGCAAAATGCCTCAACCGGTGCCGTTTTACCCGACTTCTAAAGTAGAGTGCGAGAAGCGCCACTTCTATAATTCATGGCTTTACGCTCGCTTCCGGTCTCGCTTAGATAGAGAACAAGGAGGAACTAAGCCCTCCTTGTTCTCAACAAACAATCACACCATCTCGTAAGACCAGCATCCTTTAGTTGCAATAGCCCAGGTGGGAACGTCGTTCATTTGTAATGCCTGAACCAGGCGTTCAGGCCCGCCTGCAACGCTTCGACCGACGTGTACGCTTCTATGGTGTAGCGCCACACGGGAGAACTCCTCTAGCACCGTGCAGTGAGAGTGCCCGACAAAGTCGTCGGTCTGTCTGCGGCAAGCGCACCTTGGGTGGCTGGTGCCTGATACTTGAGCCCCAGATAAGG
>CAYODT010000001.1:175741-177116 GCA_964402875.1 uncultured bacterium
CTGCGGCAAGCGCACCTTGGGTGGCTGGTGCCTGATACTTGAGCCCCAGATAAGGTTAATATGGGCGGATTTCGGTGCCGCAAAACTCCCAGTGAGGTGACACGTCCACGACCAGCTCGTATTGCTTATAGAACCCCAGCACGTCGTTATGAAGCGCCGTCGCCCTTGATGTAGCCGACGAAGAAGGTATCCTGGCCGGGCAGCTTTCCGAACCGGCTCAATTCATCTCGGCGTAACACCAGACTTCACCTGCCGCTGCCGTCCGCTCGCAGCAGCACAGAAAGGAGCGCTAAAACATTAATGGTAGATAAGCTGGTGGGCGGTCAGGTGCAAGGGCTTGTTCGGTTGCCAATAGTCTTACCACGCAACCTGCTATACCCTCTTCATCATTGCGGTAACCGTGCTCCAGGTTGGTATACACCAACCTCCGGGCGGAAGCTGATAACCAAGCGATTCCAGCCGTTGATGGTAACAATTGCTAGACTCAAATTTACTAGTTCTTGTTCGCTAAAATGCTGACGCACCTCATTGTAAGCTTCGTCGGAAAGGTGATTGTCAGCAACTAAAGTTAACGCTTCCATCCACGCCAGTGCAGCTCATTCGCGCTCGGTATAAAAGGGCGCTTCGCGCCAAGCAGAGAGTACGTAGAATCGTTGCTCTATTTCACCGGCAGCACGCGCTTCCTTCGAGTGCATATCAAGACAGTAGGAGCATCTATTGATCTGTGACGCGCGCATCTTAACGAGTCCAAGCAACGAGGTCTCCAATCCGCAATTGTGAAGGTACCTTTCCAAGCCAAGCATCGCTCGATATGCTCCTAGAGCGACTTTAGCGTATTCAATCCTCGGTAACATCTATATCCGTCCCCTCTACTGTGACAGCCTTTATTGCCCCTATCTCCAACCCTATTATATTTCCTGATGCGACTCCAAGTCCAGCGTACTCCAGATTCAGATTGCAGCCATCATGGGTCGATATGGGACGTGTATAGCTTAGTCTTCTCGATACGCGCGGCTATCCAGCGAAGAAGGCTAAGGACGCTTATGGTAGCCAAAAGCGCGGCTCCAGTGTTGCGAGGACCGCCACCCAGAAACCCATCATCCCAAGGATCGTAGCCACCAGAAAGAATCCTTTGATCCCGAGGACGATCTCCACATTGGCGTGGAGGTTTTGCACCGTGGCCCGAGAAAGCTCGGAGAAGTGGGCAAGTCTTTGCAGATCCTCTCCACTAAGGCGACGTCCACCGCCTCGATCGCCACCTGGGAACTCTTGCCCATAGCGACACCAAGGTCCGCTAGAGCCAGAGCAGGGGCGTCGCTCACTCCGTCGCCGACTACGCCCAGCGGGTGTGCGTCTTTCTTCTCAAGGAAGCAGA
>CAYODT010000001.1:177216-178530 GCA_964402875.1 uncultured bacterium
ATTCCTTCCGACTAAGCTGACCAGTAAAAAATCTAGTCATATGGTAGATTTTTACTTTCTCAGACCTTTCCTTCTACCCAGTCGGTGGCGTATCCACTAGTTCTGGGAATAACACATAAGAACTCTACCAACTCGTTACTCTCATTCTTATACCAATGTAGGGTACCACTGGGGATAAAGATCGCCTGGCCCGCTACGACCTCCTTGACCCCGTCATTCAGGCCAAGCTTCATACGCCCGGAAAGCATGTACTGCTCATGCTCGATAGTAGGGTGCAAGTGCCTGGGTATACCGCCGCCGGGAAGGATGGTGAACTTCCTGATGATGAAATGCGGCACACCATCCTCCGGCCCGATCAGTACCTGGATGAAGGCCTTCTCGCCACGCTCCACCGGCTGCATTTCGACCTTGAGTGCCTCTCTGACGATCCCTCGCTCCATGGGTCTATCTTAACTCAGGATAATCCCGGGCGCTCCTCTTCCCGCAGCAGGCGTTCCACCTCTTCATCCTCCACTTGGGGAAAATGTTGGTAGTACGTACCCACCGCCGTAAAGCTCTTGGGGACGTATAACACCACTATCTCGACCAACCGGGAGAGCCGCCGGGCAGACTCAGGGCTGGCCACTGGTGCGGCCAGGATCAAGCGGTGCGGATGCCCTCTCCGCACCGCTTGAAGCGCTGCCTCGGCGGTATATCCGGTGGCTATCCCGTCATCCACTACTACAACATCCCGCCCGGCAATAGCAGCCCGGGGCCTCGCCGCCCGGTAGCGACGAGCGCGCTTCTCCAACAACTCAAACTGGCGACGAGTCTCCACCTTTAGATATTCGCGGTCCGCAAAGTGCTCGGCGTGCGGCGCCAGGGTTACCGTACCGTCTTCCGAAACCGCGCCAAGCGCGAATTCGGCGTAGCCGGGAGCGGATAGCTTACGAACCAAGATCACATCCAGGCCGGCCCCAAGGTGTTTGGCGACTATGGACGCCGGTACTACACCACCTCTCGGGATGCCCAGTACCATCGGCTGCGAAAGAGGAATCACCTGAAGTCGCTCAGCCAACTTTACGCCAGCCTCAGCCCGGTCCAAGAACCTCATACCAGAGATTGTAGTCCGATAGGCAACCTCATTGGTTCATATTGGGGCGCGCTTATCCACGAGGGGGAATTATGCCCTGGTACATCCCACATCCCGGATTTCTAGAGTAGCTCTCCGAAGAAGAAAAACGGTACATGAGTATAATCTATCCGCCACGCAACTATCACAAGTGGGAGGCAGTCTGCCACGCGGGTGATCCCTGCAACGAGCTGTGCATAGTT
>CAYODT010000001.1:178630-182718 GCA_964402875.1 uncultured bacterium
CTTGCAGGGTGGCTCGAGCAGCTGGAGGATTAGTTGGGAACCGCCACATCATCGGTGATAGTACGGCTTGGGCACACCTTGTTGCGGCTCACTGATCAGCTTGGTCGACCAGGCGGCGAGAGTGGCCACTAGCCGAAGATTGACCTGCGCTAGGAAGACCTAGCCGCACTGACTGGCTCCACCCGGGTCACCATAACCCATACTTTAGGGCTCTTACGTTAACTCGGCTTGGTGGAAGGCACCCGCGGAAGCTACCGGATTAAACACAAAAGGCCTCACCGACTACCTCGAGTCGATAGCTCTCGGACCCCAATAGACATCACTCATTTGCGCAATGCCGCGCGCACATCGGAGAGATCGCCGCGCATGAAAGCGTAGGTCAATAGCAAGCCCAGTACAAAGCCCTGCCACGTTTCCAAGTGTATATATTGCCTGAGCCAGAGATCATGAGCGATCAGCTGCCCGCCGGCCCAGATGATCACCAGACCACCTGCCAACACAAGCCAAGGCCAACGGGAGAGCCACCTAGCCACCGCAGTTGAGCCAATCATCAGGAGAGGGATCGAAAAAACCAAACCAAGGACCAGCAACCCTAGGTGCCCATTGGCCGTACCTGCCACCGCCAGCACATTGTCAAGACTGAGCATGAGGTCCGCCATAATGATGAGCCTCACGGCCGACCAGAAACTATTCGCCTCACCTCGATGGCCCCGCCCTGAGGCAACGGCCAGAAGACGCGCGGCGATCCAAAACAACGCCAAGCCTCCCAACCCACGCAGCAGAGGTAGGCCAAGCAGCAAAGCCGCGAGAGCAGTAAAAACTACTCGCAAGATAACCGCACCCAGCACACCCACCAGGATGGCCTGCCTCCGCAGGTCTCCAGTCAAGTCACGCACCGCCATGGCGATTACCACCACATTGTCCCCGGACAATACCAGGTCCACCAGCACGATACCTAATACTTTAAGAAGGTAGGTCTCCATTCAAACTATTCTTCCAAAATGAAACGGTTGCCCCGGGCATCAAGGCGCACGCGGCTGATAATACGCTGGTCGCTGTCGGTCTCATCATTAGTATGCGCGATCACCGAAACATAGTCACGAATCGGGCTCTTCACTACCTTGCGGGTCAAGGTCTCCTCCACCTGGAATATACCGGCCGAGTTGTTCATCAGCACGCAAATCTCAACCGGCGTATCCTTACCCTGCGTGATAGTCACCTCGTCCACGGCCAGCGCGGATATCGAGTGAATATCGATGGAACCTAATGAGAAAGCCTTGCGGCCCCGCCCTTTGGCAATGTCGGTCCCATCGGCCACCGTGGTGATACCTGCCTCGACCGTTAGAGGGTTAGCCAGCAGATCGTGGGTATAAATGGCATGCAGCATCAGCGATCGCAGCTCAACACGCTGCTCGGAATTGTCGTGAATCTGCTCCAGAATATGATCGATGATAGGTGTAGCCAACATCACACCGAAGAGCTCATGTTGCTCGCGGTGAACCTGGTTACCGATATCGTGCAGCATGGCGGACAAAAGAACCACCATAAAAGCATCATCCATATCGCCGACTCCGGAGTTGACGGTGTCCAACTTGACACCGGCGTCTACCAGAAGCTGTAGGATGGCCACCGAGGCTGCTCCGGTCAAGAGAGCATGCACATGGCCATGATCGTTATAGCCAAGCTTGTGCATAGTGAGATAGTTAGCCATATCCCACTGGCCGCGGGCCTCGGAGTTGGCAGCCAGCAATTCATATGCTTGTAGGGTTTTCGGAAAAGACTCAAGTCCTTCGCGAATCGCTTGATCTGCCTCCACGTAGAGCCGAGCCTTGGGGCTGGCAATGTGGTAGACGTGCTCGCGTGCTCCCTTCAAAACTAAGCCCCCTTGAATAAAGGCATCCGTCTTTCCAGAAAGGCCCGCGTACCCTCCTTCATGTCAGCGGTACTACAGACTAGGCCAAATAAGTCGGCCTCAATCTCCAGGCCCTCCGACAGGTCAAGAGGCAGACCGCGCATCAGGGTCTCCTTAGCCAGGGCGATCGCCACCGGCCCGTTCTTGAGGATGGTGCGTGCCAGATCCAGCGCCTCCTTCTGGGGGTCTTCGGACACGCGATTGACCAGACCCATACCGAGAGCCTCCGTAGCGGATAAATGGCGCCCGGTATAAATAAGGTCCAACGCCCTGGACTGGCCTATTAGGCGAGGTAACCGCTGCGTGCCACCAAACCCGGGGATCAGGCCCAACCCAACCTCGGGCAGGCCCAGCTTAGCGATTGGAGAAGCTACCCTGAGGTCACAAGCCAGCGCCAGCTCAAGTCCACCGCCCAACGCATACCCGTGCACCACAGCGATAGTAGGTAGCGGCAAACCCGCCACGACATCCATCACCTCCTGACCCAGCAAGCTGTACTCACGCGCTGCGAATACATCAGGCAGCCCGGCGATCTCTCCGATATCCGCACCGGCTACGAAGGCCTTACCGGTGCCGGCGATTACCAGCGCCCGGGCCTTGGGATCCTGCCCCACCAGATCCAGGGCCTGGGCTAATTCATCCAGTACTTCGCCGGATAGCGCATTCAAGACCTGGGGGCGATCGAGAGTGATCCGTGCTATTCCGGCCTCTACCTCGTAACGCAGGAACTCGAACGACGGCGTCTCGAGGATAGAGTCATCTTCGTGCTGGTGATCATGCTCCGACATTATCCGTCTCCTTCCAGTGCATAAGGCCGCCGAGCGCCACTCGTACCATACGCTCCACTCCCACTTGAAGTACCTCTCCCGACACGAACGATGCATCTCCGATCTGGTTAGCGACCGTCAACAAGGCCGCCGCATTTACGCCACGCATCTTGCCGACCAGGAATAAGGCCGCCGCCTCCATCTCGAAAGCCAGGACCCCAACAGTTCTCCAGAACCGCGCAGCCTTGGGGGTGGTGGCATAGAAGGCATCCTCACTGGCGATCAAGCCCACTTGGTAAGGTACATCCAACCTTTCAGCAGCCTCAACCATAGCCCGGGTGAGTGAGAAACTTGGTATCGGAGCGTAGGCACGGCCGTCCAAGTACTGGCGGGTGGTGCCGTCAAGCGGCACGGCCCCCTGGGCTACTACCAGATCGCCCGGCACCAGTGAGGCATCCACCGCACCACAAGTACCCAGCCGGACTAAACCTCTTGCGCCAAGTTGAATCAGTTCCTCGGCCACTAGCGCGGAAGACGGAGACCCCATTCCGGTAGTTTGCACCGAAACGCGCATGCTCTGATAGGTACCCGTGAAACCCAGTAAGCCCCGGTAGGTGGTGTAGACCCGCGCTCCTTCGAGGAAGTTCTCAGCGATATAGCGGGCCCGGCCGGGGTCACCCGGCAGCAGCACCCAAGGGGCAACATCTTCGGGCTGAGCGTGAATATGCAAGGTTGCCATACTGAACCAGCCTACTCCAATACGACCGGTGCTAGATCGATAGCTGCCCATCCATCAAGTGCCAGGCAGGAAGGGAAGCAACCAAGGCTTCATCGTGGGTAGCTACCAGAACTGCGGTGCGCCCTTCTGCAGCCAGCTCGAGCAACATGTCCAGTACCTCTCCGCTATTCCTGTAATCCAATGATCCGGTAGGCTCGTCCGCCAGCAACAGTCTGGGTCGCATGAACACCGCACGTGCCACCGCCACCCGCTGGCGTTCTCCACCGGAGAGATCGCGAGGCCGCTGCTGCATACGTTCCGCCAGGTCAACACGCGCCAGCAACGCACGGCCACGCACAACATCCGTAAAACCGGCCAAGATACCCGGGAGACAGACGTTCTCCAGCGTAGTCAGTTCCGGCAGCAGGTGGTGATCCTGGAACACCAAGCCCACATACGACCGCCGCAATCTTGCCAGAGTATCTTCGCTCAAAGCGGTCACCTCTCGTCCGCCCCACCACAACCTCCCCGAGTGCAAGGGCAAAAGCCCGGCAAGCAGGTGCACCAGCGTAGTCTTCCCACTGCCGGAAGGCCCCAACAGGGCACGGGCTTCTCCGGCCTCGAGCGAGAGGTTGAGGTTCTCAAATAGTGGTGCGTTTGAATACCCAAAACGCCCATTCGCCAGGGAAAG
>CAYODT010000001.1:182818-211978 GCA_964402875.1 uncultured bacterium
GGGTAACGGCATAGACCATCACCACCTCCTAGCCGGCCTGAGTGGGCCCTGCAACTGTATACCGCTTTCCACATTCATCGCACTGGTCTACGGATTCGATGAATTCCCCTCTAGGAAGGCGGCAAAACCCAAGACCAAATTCAGCTGATATACAACACGAACTCGATCCACACACTCAGCCAAGCAGTCGGCGCATCTCATAATCATGCTCGTCTTCGTCCGCCGCCTGCACTTCCATTTTCAGCTTTAGCGCAAACAGCCCTTCCTGCTCCGCCAATGATGCAAGCCGGATGTAGTTATTGACATCGGTCGACTCTTGACCGGCGTCAGCCACAAGCATCTTACGAACATCGCTCGGCGGCGGCGTAAGGTCGGGCGCCAACTTGGGATTGCCGCCAAGCCTTACGATTTGATTCGCTAAATACTGGGCATGCTGGACCTCGTCACCCACCTCCTCAAGGTACATCTCCCGCACGGTCTCGTGCTGGGCACCCTTGATCGATGCGGCCTGAAGTATATAGCGAAGAAAGGTCGTCACTTCGCGATTCAGTTGCTGATTAAGCATTTCAACAAGCTCTTCTCTTACCATGGTATCCTCCTCACAACTGCTCGTCATTATGTGTGCCTAAGATCCCGGACTAGACGTTAAAGCCGAACATACGCATCTGCCGTTTACCATCCTCGGTCATCTTGGCTGGGGTCCACGGAGGCGACCAAACGAAGTCTACGCTGGCACCATTCACGCCTTGTACACCCATAACCGCAAGCTCAGCATCAGCTTTAACCATATCCTGCACCGGGCAACCGATAGCAGTAAGGGTCATTTCCACATCCACAAAACCATCGTCCCGCACCTCGATCTGGTACACCAAACCCAGATCAACTATATTCACGGGTATCTCCGGATCTCTTACCTGCTTTAAGGCCTCGCGGACCTCCTCTTCAGTTGGTATATTGACAGCAGCTTCCTCGCTCATGTGGTCAGTATACCCAAGTAAACGGATCCGGTTACACACAGGTTCACGTTGTGGTACGAACGGCACCCACCCTAGGCTTTCGGAGCCCTAAGGCCGGGGGCGTCGCCTCCCGGCCCCAAAACCTCGCGCTTGGTGCGCAGATCACGCGCAACCAGCTCGGCAATGTCCAAAACCTCAAGTGGCTTTTCCTGGTCGCCGGTAGCCTCCACCTCGAACATCTGCATACAGAACGGGCATCCGGTGGCTATCGTAGAGGCCTGGGTCTCCTTGAGTTCGCGGTAGCGGTTGGCGCCCACCCGCTCAGCACCGGGCTCTTCCTCCTTCCAGAACTGCGCACCTCCGGCACCACAGCAGAAGCTGCCCTCGCGAGTACGCTGAGGCTCGGTCAGCTGCAGACCAATTGAGCTCAGCACACTACGGGGTTGTTCGTACACCCCGTTGTGCCGACCCAGGTAACAAGGATCGTGGTAGGTGATATCGCCCGATATGGCGGGTTGTACATCGAGCTCGCCCGAGCGGGTCAGGCGGTCAATAAATTCCGTATGGTGCGTGACCTGATAGTGTCCGCCGAAATCGGGGTATTCATTGCCGATGGTGTGGTAGCAGTGCGGACAGGTAGTCACGATCTCCGCCGCGCCCACGGCGTTGAGTTGCTCGATATTCTCCCGGGCCAGTTGCTGAAAAAGGTACTCGTTGCCCGCACGGCGGGCCGAATCCCCGGTGCACTTCTCCTTGGTGCCTAAAACCGCCCAGCGCTTGCCCGAGGCTTGGAGAATTTCAACCATGCTGCGGGCGATCTTCTGGGACCTGGGATCGTAGCTGGCCGCGCAACCTACCCAGTACAACACCTCCGGCTCCTCCACCTGGTCCACGGTAGGAACGGGAAAACCTAGCTCGAGCGCCCAATCCATACGCTTATCCTGCCCGATACCCCAGGGGTTGCCCGTACGCTCGGTATTGCGAAAGGCGTTTTGCAGCTCGCTGGGAAACTCACCCTGCATCATTACCTTGTCACGGCGTATGTCCACAATATGCAACACCTGCTCATTACCCACCGGACAGACCTCTACGCAGGCGTTACAGGTGGTACAAGCCCAAAGCGCTTCGTCGCTCAGGGCAAACTCGCTCAGTATGCGAGGGCTCTCGGCACCCGCAGCAAAAGCAGGTAAAAGTTGGTCAAGTTCGTATCGCTCGTTGATGATCAGAGCCGCCGGGTTGAGTGCTTTTCCGGTGGCGACCGCAGGGCAGACCTCGGCGCAGCGGTTACACATAATACAGCTATAGGCATCCAGCAGGCGCGGCCAAGACAGGTGTTCGAGCTTGGCCGCGCCGTACTGCTCCACAGACTCATCCTCGAAGTCGATCGGTGCTAGGGCACCGGTTTTCTCCTTCTTGAGCGCGAGGTTCACCGGCGCCATTATTAAGTGGATATGCTTAGTACGCGGAAAGTATGGAATAAAGGCTAGGATTGAGCCTATGGCAAACCACCAGAATAGGTGCTCCATGGCTACAAGCGTGCCCACCGGGAGTCCCTCAAATGCACGTGCAACAAAGCTGGCAAAGGGTTGGTACGGGTCGAGGCGACCACGCGCAAGTATAAAAGCTTGGTCCAGGAAGCGGCTGCCAACGTGGAACAGGATAAAGGCACCCACGATACCCGAGTCACGAGGAATCCCCGCGCGCACTCCCTCGTGCAACAGAACCTTAGGCCCCCAGGTGAAATCGTATGGGCGGACCAGATAGCGGCGGATCAAGAGACCCGTCATACCCAGAAGCACCATGACAGTCAAGAGATCTGCAAGTAAGTTGAAGACATCCCACGCAGCGGTACCTTGGGTCTTGATTGGGTAGAAACCGGCCGCCAAGTCCACCACATTGACCAGCACATAGAAGATAAAGCCGTAGAATACCCCCGCATGCAGCGCGGATATGAAGGGCCTTTTCTTAAATATCGTTTCTTGTGTAACCACCTGCCAGAAAGCCCTACCCACACGCTCTGGAAGGTGGTCGAAGCGAAAACTTTTCGGTCCACGCACGATGGCCTTATACACCCGGTAGAACCCCAGGCCTCCAAAATAGGCCGATAGTGCCAAGGCGACTAGGAAGAGCACCTTTTCCAGCAGGGTGAGCATTGAGAACCTCCATTTACTTATACTCGGTATAATCCTACCGGCCAGACCCATGACAAGTCTACCCGTGTCACTCTGCAATAATGTCCCACGGGGCAGACTGACCCCGGAAGTAGGAGGTCCCATTTGTCCTTTATATGGATATCACTGGTAGTCATGACGCTCTTCACGGTGTTCAACGGTGCCGTAGTAAACATACTGTCACGCCGTATCCATAAGAACCTACTCCTAGTTTATGCTTTGGGTTCACTGTTGATGGCTGTGGTCGTATTTGGGCTGCAGGCCTGGGCCGAACAGGGTTTCCTACCCGGCTACTGGATAGTTCTGGCTTTGCTGATCTTCCCCCTGGTACAAGGCGGGCTGCTATTGTGGGTATACCGAGAAGTGCGCAGCCAAGGGGATCTCAGAACCAGTGAAGGACCGCCATAGCTACCAGTATGCCCAGCAGACTCCCTACAAACACCTCCAGATAAGTGTGGCCTAAGAGCACCTTCAAGGGCTCGGGCTTAAAGCCGTCCTGCAACACTACCCGTAATTCTTCAACTAGTTCGTTCAGCAACTCGGCCTGTCGTCCAGCAGCACGCCTAATTCCGCTAGCATCGTACATCACGATACCTGCTAGCACAGCAGCAATAGCGAAGCTGGGGCTCCCCCACCCCACACTAATCCCCACCCCGACGGCTAGTGCGGTCACCGTGGACGAGTGAGAAGAGGGCATGCCACCTGATTCCAGGAAACGCTCCCACTCCCATCTTCGGTTGATCGCATAGTACACTAACAGCTTAAGTGTTTGCGCCAGCACGTTTGAGAAGACCACAGTCCAAAGTAGTTTGTTGGCCAGCAGGTCGTTCATGAGTAGCGCGACTCATAGGCTCGAACCGTGTTTTCTAGTAGGACGGCCACTGTGAGCGGTCCTACACCCCCGGGCACCGGGGTAAGCGCACCGGCCTTCTCGGCCACGGCCGGGGCCACATCACCTCTCAAGCCTTCTTCTGTTCGGTTTACTCCCACGTCCACCACTACCGCACCCGGCCGCACCATCTCGGGGGTAATCAGCCCAGCGTGACCGACAGCCACCACTAGAACCTCGGCCCTTCGGGTAGTAGATTTTAGGTCCTTAGTACAGGCGTGCGATACAGTTACAGTAGCACACCGCTCCAACATTAGTGCGGCCAGCGGCTTACCCACAATGTTCGAGTGACCTACAATCACTACATCCCGGCCCTTCAGCTCAAACTGATAATGATCAAGTAAGCGCATAATTCCTTCCGGGGTACAAGGTAGCATACCGCTCTTTTCACCAGCCCACAGCCGGCCCACATTGAGTGGGTGAAAGCCATCCACGTCCTTCTTGGGATCAATAGCTTCGATAATCTTGTGCTGGTCAATCTGCACCGGGAGCGGCAACTGCACTAAAAGACCATCTACATCGTCATCGTAGTTCAGTTCATCAATAAGGCGAAGTAGTTCAATCTCCTCAGTATCTTCCGGTAAGACCACCACCTTGCTACGCAATCCCAGAGCCCTAGCACGCCTATCCTTCAGATGGACATAGGAAACCGAGGCCGGATCCTCACCCAAGCGCACCACCACCAGCTTGGGTGCCCGCGAGAACCCGGAAATACGCCGGCGAAGCTGCGCATAGATAGCTTCCTCGACAGGGCGCCCCGACAGAACCCGGCTCACCTGTTCTCCTTGGCCACCACCCTGAGCTCACCAGCGTCGATCTTGCGCTTGAGTCGTGCCAAAACACCGTTGACAAAGCGACCTGAATCTTCGCCACCGTACTTTTTAGCAATCTTGACCGCCACCTCGATCAGCGGCGCAAACGGAGTAGGCTCATGGATCATTTCATAGGCGGACAGCCGGAGCACCGATAGATCAGTCTTAGCCATCTGCCCGAAACTCCACCCTTCAATGGTCCGCTCGAGCACCGCGTCCACCTCCTGAGAATGCTCGTGGTAGCCCCGCGCTAGTTGTTCAGCGAAGATCATTGCCTCGGCATCAAGAACCTCATGGGCGTCCGGCTCGGACGGCCTAATTTCCTCAATGGTATGCGTCCAAGCCTCGTCGAAGCCTGCGCCTCCCATGGTCTGCTCGAACACCGTTCTGAAAGCCAGCTCTCGCGCCTTACGCCGCATCTCCCTCCTTTAGGGCCACATCTATGACCACCACATCTACGTTACGGACCTGCAAACCGGTGGTAGCAATTAGCGTGTCACTAATGGCTCTTTGAATCTCACGAGCCCGCTCGAGCAGCGGTATGCCGTAGATCATCACCACCGATAACTCCACGGACAGCACCTCACCCTCACGATTTACACGGATCGGCTTCCCCCTACGACCACTGAACACCTTACCAACACTGCGCACGCTAAGAGCGGCGAGTTGTGCCCCATCTACGTTCTCGAGCGCAAATCCCACCAAGCTGGCTAGTGCAGCATCGGTCAATTCGTAGTCAGCCATGCCTAAGTTTACCTCCGCCACCTTAATCGGACATTCTGCGGGCGATAAAATTAGTATAAAACGCCCCTCTGCGGAAAAAGGCGTTATTCAATACCTTGAGATGAAAAGGGATGGTGGTCTTGAGGCCCACGCCATCGATAGCCGTTTCCGATAGGGCTCGTCTCATGCGCTCCAGGGCCAGCTCCCTGTTCTCCGCCCACACAATCAACTTAGCCACCAAAGAATCATAATGCTCAGGAATAGTATACCCGGCGTAAAGGTGCGAGTCGACTCGTACGCCTGGCCCACCCGGAAAAAGTAAGGTGTCCACAGTACCGACCGAGGGCCGGAAGCCGTGCTCAGAATCTTCTGCGTTGATCCGTGCCTCAATAGCATGCCCGTTAACCCTGATCTGGTCCTGGGTGAACCTTAGTGGCTCACCCGACGCAATCCTCAACTGCTCTGCCACTAAATCGATACCAGTGATGAGCTCGGTGACTGGATGCTCCACCTGAATACGGGTATTCATTTCCATGAAGTAAAACTCGCCCTCGCGGTCCACCAGGAACTCCAGCGTACCGGCAGAGCGATACCCCACGTGTTCGGCAAGCCGCACTGCGGCCTTAGTCATCTGCTCTCTTAGAGCTTCGGGCAACAGCGAAGGAGCCTCCTCCAGCAGCTTCTGATTCCGTCTTTGAATGGAGCAGTCACGCTCCCACAGGTGAATCACCCGCCGCCCATCGCCGAGTACCTGAATCTCGATGTGCTTGGGCTCTTCCACATACTTCTCCAGGTAGATCTCCGGGTGGCCGAAGGCTGCCCTGGCCTCTTCCTGAGCTTGCATCATCGCACGCTCCAGGTCGGCCTCGGTATGAACAATCCTCATTCCACGGCCACCGCCCCCAGAGCTGGCCTTGAGCATTACCGGATAGCCAATCTGGTGGGCGGCCGTAACAGCCTCCTCTGTAGATTGCAGTATATCAGTACCGGGCACCACAGGGACCCCCGACTCCCGGGCTATCCGCCGGCCGGTGGCCTTATCACCCAAAGTACGCATGTTCTCCGGTGTAGGCCCTATGAACACAATTCCATGATCTGCGCACATCTCCGCAAACTGAGCATTTTCGGCCAGGAAACCATAGCCGGGATGGATCGCATCCGCGCCACTGACAATAGCTGCAGAAAGAATATTAGGAATATTCAGATATGACTTCGCGGAAGGTGCTGGCCCTATACAGATAGCCTCATCGGCCAGTAGCACCGGCAAGGAATCCGCATCGGCCTCCGAATGTACCGCTACGGTCTTGACGCCCAGCTCCCTAGCTGCACGGATAACCCGAAGGGCAATCTCCCCTCGGTTGGCAATCAACACCTTTTTGAACATCCGCCCCCCTAGATAGGCTCGATCAGAAAGAGCGGTTGTCCAAACTCCACCGGCTCTGCATTCTGCACTAAGACTTGCCTAATCGTGCCAGCGGTCTCCGCTTCGATTTCATTCATCAACTTCATAGCCTCAATAATGCAAAGAACCTGAGCCTTGGAGACGCGATCACCCTCCTGTACGTAAGGCTCAGCATCGGGTGCCGGGGCTCGGTAAAAAGTACCCACAATCGGTGCCTTAATCTCCACGCATCCGGGACATTCCCCTTCCTCTGGAACTTGGACCTGCGCTACAGTGGCCTCTGGAGCGGCCGCCGGTTGCGAAATCGCCGCCATATGTGACTGCCCTGTCACAACCTCAACCCCGGTACTACGCCGCAGATTCAACTTGTAGTCTGCCGTCTCCAGGGTCAGCTCTGAAACTTCCGATTCAACCATGGCAGACAGAATCTGCTTGATCTCCTTTGGAGTCATCTTCACCCCTTCAAGCCCGGCCCGCGTACTCAGCGGTACGAGTATCCACCTTGATAACCTCATCCGACTCAATGAACAAGGGTACCTGAACCACCGCACCAGTCTCAAGCGTTGCAGGTTTCGACCCACCAGAAACGGTATCCCCTCTAACCCCAGGCGGCGTCTCAATAACCTTAAGCTCGACTACGGTGGGCACGGTCACTTTGATGATGCGTGCATTGTATAGATCAATCAGCACCGTAGTCCCCTCCCTCAAGAACTTCCCGGCACTGCCCAATATCAACGGCCCCACATGGTACTGATCGTAGGTCTCCAAGTCCATGAGTATAAAATCATCACCCTCAGGGTAGAGATATTGCATTTCACGTGTCTCTACATAGATATCCTGCAATTTCTCCCTGGAGCTAAAAGTTCGGTCCACGGTGCTACCCAGCTCAAGGCTCTTGAACTTCGCCACTACCTTAGCACCACCTCGGCCAATCTTCTGGTGAAGATACTCCACACATTCCCATAGACTCCCATCCATGGTTACCTTTGTACCCGGTCTCAGATCGGTTACCCCAATCATCCTCGATCCTCCCCAGCTATTGTATGCGACAATCTTCGATACCTGGTGTACCTTGGTTATCAGCCTTGGTTCAACTCCAGGACCTCGGGCTTGAAACCAAGCTGATCCATATATCCTAGATAATCAGCCTCGCTCAGCGGATAACGCCCTGCCAGCGCAACAAAAAGAGCCTCCATCACATTAGTCCCGAAGCTGCGCCCATCCATACGCACCGTAGTGGTGATCAGCATCCTAGCACCTCGTACTTTCAACGCCTCTACGTCGTCCTCGGTAGTGGTGTTAGTCAGGATGATTTTACCCGTCAAATCATCAGGCATATACCGATTGATGTACAACCAATCACCAGCGATAACATCGGCCCAATGATAATACTTCCGGCGCCAGTCCTGTACCCGCTTATCCTGTTTATCGCCCGTAGGATAGAGCCATGCAAACGGCAGCTTAACAAATACTGGCAGCAGCAATCTGGCCAAGCGTTGAAGCCCTGCGAGCGTACGGATGGGCACTGGCAGGCCTACGCCGAAGATCAAGTCACCGTATAGCATATCGGCACCTTTATCCCAAAGAGCCTCAGCCATACCGAAGCGGTCCACCGCGGAGGTCATCAACACCTTCTTACCCCTCCACCCTATGTCCGCATCCAGTGACTCAATCGCCCGCCGCTCGAGCGTATGTTTTAGGCCGGAACCATCGAGTACCGGTGTTTTCCGAGCAGCTCGTGCCAACTTCAATGCGTCACGAATCACGTAGCGGTGACCCGCAGCGAAAAGATAAAGGTCTATACCTCCCAGTCCGAAAGCATCTACTTTACCATCCAACTCTTTGATGAGCTGGATGGCCTTATCAAAATTACCGTTAGTCCCGATCCGCTCGAGCGTGATCTCCTCATCTAACACTGAGATCTGCGTGCGCTTATCGCGCTTGGACGATCCGATCGAAACGCCGACCACGTGTTTAGGCACGTCAGGATTCTAAGCCTAAGTCACGCAAGTTGCATGCTTTCATTCCATACCAGCTTTCCGGTAAACAATCACTGCAAATGTCAAGACTATCGAGACAAAACTCTGCAAGACCTAGGGCAGCCTTATAGATATCTCCCTTTCCCGCGCAACAAGAGCCCACCTCAGTCCATATCAGCTGAGAACAGCAGGAAACGCCTACTCTTCTCCGATAGCTTCCATCACCTGTTCTACTACCGCATCTACGGTGAAGCCGAGCTTACTATAGACATCTTTGTAAGGCGCCGAGGCACCGAACCGATCGAGGCCCACCACTGCATCCGCATAACGCTCCCAGCCAAAGGGTGACGCAGCTTCAACCGCCACGGTGGGCAGTTCAGGCAGCAGAACCATATTTCGGTACGAGGCACTCTGCGCCTCGAAGGCCTCCCAACAAGGGAGGCTAACCACCCGTACCGGTATGCCCTGTTCGGCCAGCTGTATCTGCGCAGCCAAAACCAACTGGACCTCGCTGCCCGAAGCTATAATTACGGCACGAGGAGAGGCCGCGTCTTTTAAGATGTAACCCCCACGCAAGGTGCCCTCGGCTGGAGCGCACTCGGAGCGATCCACCACCGGGAGCTTCTGACGTGTAAGCACTAATCCGCTAGGTCCCTCGGTACGCGAGAGCGCCATCCGCCAAGCATAGGCGGTTTCATTGGCGTCGGCCGGGCGGATCATCCACAGGTTTGGCATAGCCCGTAGCGAAGCCAATTGCTCGACCGGCTGATGTGTCGGGCCATCCTCCCCCAACCCAATTGAATCGTGTGTCCAGACAAATATTGGGGCTATACCCATCAAAGCGGCTAACCGCACTGCGGGGCGCATATAATCCGAGAAAATGAAGAAGGTGCCTCCGTAGGGCCGCAGGCCCCCGTGTAGGTAAAGCCCGTTCAGAATAGTACCCATAGCATGCTCGCGCACCCCAAAGTGCACGTATCGCCCCATCGGACGAGTAGGGCTGAGATCGTACATACCCTTGGCGTAAGTGTTGTTCGAGGGGGTGAGATCACCAGAGCCGCCCACCAGCTCCGGCAATACCGAAGCAATAGCGTCCAACACAGCTCCGCTGGCACTTCGTGTGGCCATCTGCTGACCGGCCTCAAAACTGGGCAAGGCCTGCTCCCAGCGGTCGGGCAAAGACTTGCGCACCATCCGCCGCTCAAAGTCCTCGGCCAATTCAGGCGTCTCGGTCGTAAAACGCGTAAAGCGAGCCTCCCACTCGGATTGTAGGCTCTGCCCCCGTTGGACGGCCCCGCGCATATGCCGGTAGACCTCCTCGGGTATCTCAAAGGGTGGGTATATCCAGCCCAGCTTCTCACGCGTAGCCTGGAGTGCTTTGGTCCCCAAGGGAGAACCATGCGCACTAGCGGAGTCCTGCTTAGGAGAACCGAAGCCGATATGTGAACGAACCGCGATCAGGCTAGGCCTAGTAGCCTCTGCCTGGGCAGCATGAATCGCCTTACGAACCGCCTCAAGATTGTTAGCATCGAGCACCTCCAGTACCTGCCAACCGTAGGCACGATATCTTGCCAACCGGTCCTCGGTAAAAGCCAACTCAGTATCACCATCAATAGAGATATGGTTATTGTCGTACAGCACAATCAGCTTGCCCAGCTCCCAATGGCCGGCCAGCGAGCTGGCCTCCGAAGAGACACCTTCCATCAGGTCCCCATCGGAGGCGATCACGTAGGTGTAGTGATCGACGATCCCACTGTCAGGACGGTTGAACTCGGCAGCCAGCATGACTTCCGCCAACGCCATACCTACTGCAGTACTAATACCCTGACCCAGGGGGCCGGTGGTCATCTCTATACCTGGCGTGAGGCCATACTCAGGGTGGCCAGGCGTAATGGAGCCCCACTGCCGGAAACGTTTCAGCTCCTCTAATGGCAAATCGTAACCACTGAGGTGTAATAGCGCGTATAGCAACATAGAGCCATGCCCAGCCGAAAGCACAAAACGATCCCGATTCGGCCAAGTTGGATCGGTGGGATTATGCCTGAGAAACTCTTTCCAGAGCAGGTAGGCTGGTGCGGCCATACCCATCGGCAAACCCGGATGGCCTGATTTCGCTTCCTCCACGGCATCCGCAGCCAAGAAGCGAATGGCATTAATACTGAGGGTCTCAATTCGGTCCTTATCGGCATTCATGCTCCTAAGCATATATCCGTTTATCTCGTGTTAGGATTAACGTCCCTTGGAACAAGGTATCCTTGGCGGGCAGTAGCGCAACGTCCTGCAGCATTTAAGAAGTGTGGGTCGGTAGGTGTACTCCCAACACGCCAATTATGTAGTCAAGATATATTTGTACCAAATAAGTCCAGGTTGACATCGCGGTTTTCCAACGGATAGACTGTGATGCACTGCTTTGCAATACGAGGGAGGCTCGAAATGCGAATTCTCATCACGGTGATGTTGATGTTTCTGGGCGGACTGGCATCTGCAGTTACGCCAGTCAAGTTGACCGTCTTCGCCGCCGGCACACTCGCGGGCGTCTGGACTCAGCTGACCAAATCCTTCGAGGCTCAGCATCCAGGCGTCACCGTACAAGTCCGCTTTGGCGGGAGCGTAAAAATGACCAAGATGATCACTGATCTACATCTACCTGCTGATCTACTAGGTGTGGCAGACTATACTATCATCCCGAGGCATATGTTCCAGAAAGCTCCTTACCAGAGCCGCTGGTACGTAGCTTTTGTAGGTAATGCCTTTACTTTCGCCTATACCTCGAGAAGTAAGGGAGCGGGTCGAGTCGACGCTCAGAATTGGTATCGGGTGTTGGCTGAACCTGGCATACACATTGGCCGGTCTAATCCGGACACTGACCCCTCCGGTTACCAGGCCCTGTGGGTCCTTAAGTTGGCCGGGCAATATTATCATGATCCGGGGCTCTATGGCAGCATCATGAAGAACGCACCTCAGAACTACATGCGTGATACTGAGACATCGCTTCTGGGCGCCCTCCAGGTTGGCGAGATTGATTACCTGGGGATTTACGTCTCGAGTGCGGTTCAGCATCACCTGCGCTACCTGAAACTCCCGTCCGACGTGAACCTGAGTAACCCCAACCTGTCGGCCTCATACCGGAAAGTAAGCGTACAAACTAAGAATGGACATCTCGTGGGAACACCCATCCTTTACGCCATGACCATCCCCGGGAATGCTCCACACCCTCAATGGGCAGCCAAGCTTGCGGCGTTCCTCCTGTCTCCGGCGGCTCAAAAAGTATATCGGCAATCCGGATTTGTCCCCTTTACTAAAGGCTACTCGGTGGGAGCTGTACCCGCCGAACTTTCCAAGGTTACACAGCCCTGGAATCCCTAAGAGACGTGGGAAGGGCTCACTGGCTGTTGTTTCTGCCAGCAGGACTGTTGCTCTTTTTCCTACTGGCACCACTCCTCCGGCTTGGCTTTGCGCAAAACGCCTCTCTAGTACTGGACATGGCCGGTAACCGGGGATTGGTGGGAAGTATCCGGCTTAGCCTAGAAACTGCAGCTACTGCAGCTCTGATTGCAGTGTTGTTGGGCGTGCCGCTTGGCTATCTGATGGCACGTAGCACACATACTTCGCTGCTACATGCTCTGGTAGACCTTCCTCTCGCCGTACCTCATTCCGTAGCCGGCATCGCCCTGCTAACGCTTTTCGGCAGAAACGAACCTCTCGGCCCCATACTTCATGGACTGGGACTGGGTATCTACGGGACGTACTTTGGTATTGTCGCAGGAATGCTCTTTGTGAGCGCACCATATGCCGTCAACTCAGCACGTGAGGCCTTTCTCTCGGTGGGCAAGGAGCTTGACGAAGCAGCACGATGCTTGGGTGCCACACCACTGAGAGTATTCCTCAAGGTCAGCCTTCCCTTAGCCCGCTCGGGCATTCTGGCCGGCTTTGCAATGAGCTATGCACGCGCAATTTCTGAGATCGGTACAATCATGATATTAGCCTATTATCCTATGACTGCACCCATCAAGATTTACGAGTTCTTCTTGGAATCTGGACTCCGTCGCGCATCCGCGGCCTCGGTAGTTCTCCTTATAATTACCTTAGGCAGCTTTCTCCTACTCCGATTTGCCCTTCGCGAGAGACGGTCCTAGAGGAATACCCCTCCTAGCCGTTCGAAGCACGTTGTATGGCATGGCGGAACACTTGTGGCGCGAAGTCCTCAAGCGCACGTAGAAATCCGGTGATACCCCGCGCGCGTCCCAGGGTGATAAAAACCGGGACGCCGCAGGCCTCGGCCTCGTGGCGAATGGGCTCGGAAAGATTATGGCCCACATAGCTGGAGATGACCATCACACCGTTGGCGCGGCCCACTCGGCTCTGAATGCGTTTCAAGGTCTCACGCCCGACTGAGGTGGTATCGGAATCAAACCAGTCTATCCGCAGACCATGGCTAGTTAGAAAAGGCACCATCCGGCTACGTAGGTGAGTGTGGCCACCAACCACCAGAACGTACTCACTATGAAAGTGAGGCAGACCTTCCTCAGCCAGCCTTTCCCTGGAAAAGGCTGCGACTACCTCAGACTCGCCTCTGAGGCGAACCAGTTTGGCGGCACTGTTGTTCAACTCTTCTATATAGAGGTCGATATCGGAATCAGCGGGATTCAAAAAAATTAGATTACGGAGCACCTCACGTGCCAGCCCTAAGTCCTTATCACGGAAATAAGCTACTTCGAGCGCTTTCTTCCAGGCCTTGGCCGCCTCGGGATAGCGTCCGGTGCGCTCAAGATGCTCCGCCAAATCGAAGTGTACCTCCAGCGCATCCGGCTGACTGGCAAGTTCCTGCCTGAGAATTTCCTCCACTCGTGACAAGCGGCCGTGCTGATAGAGAGCGGCTACATATTCTACACGTACCTGCTCAGCTTCCTCGCCACCACGGAATGCCCTGGATAGCTGGAAGGCCAGCTCGAGCGTTCCCAAATCAGGGTGAGGAGTATGCTCCAGAGCTTCGGAAAGCACCAGGAAAGCCTCCCAGGGACCCTCCAGAGCTTCGATCATCTGTACCAAATGGAGTGTTTCACTGGAAGGCAACCCGCCCAGGCCGGCCTCGCGTACGTAACTCAGGAACTCACGGGCCAGAGCCTGCTCTCCCAGGCCCAAGGATTCCCGCGCCATCTGATAAAGCACCACGGTTGGATACGGACGGAAGGTATGCGCGCGTTTATGTTCGCCCAGCACGGAAAGAGCCGGCTCACCCTCTGCCCTGAGCGCGAGCGCCAGATAATGATATCCACTTCCGGCGACTTCCCCACGTCCTTCCCTTGCCACCCTGCGCAAATAATAGATAGCCTCGGCATGACGACCTTCACGGAATCGCAACAGGCCCAGCGCCAGAAGCGCCAACGGTTCCTCGCTGCGCGCCACCGCATCGGTAAGATAGGGCTCGGCTTTCCGTAGATCTTCCAGCTTTAGCTCTTCTAATCCCTCAGGAGTGTGTACCTTGAGCCGGCTGAAGGCCAGTCCTATCGCTCCAGCAGGTTCGCCTAGATCAAACATCCGCCTAGCGTACCGCTCGGCACGCGCCCAGAGACCTTGCTCGAGCACAGCCTGCAAGCCCAGGTACAGCAAGTCTCGGCGCAGTAGTCCAGGTGAAAGATCCTCCACGAACTCCACGCGACGACTAACCTCGGCGAACTGCTTCTCACGCAGGAACTGGAAGGCACGCGCTGAAACCCGGTCCAGGGCCTTCCCTAGGTAGGGCTGCGCCTCGGGACGATCGGCCCAGTACAAGGTACGTAGCGCGTCCTCCAAGCGATTGGACTCCAAGTAAGCCCGGCCCAGTGCCAGCGCGTAGGCTCCACCCTGCGTACGCAATCGCTCGAGACCCGGAAGCGCTTCCGCATATTGGCCGCATTCAACAAGAGCCAGTAAGCGTAATTGCTCAGTGTAGGCCTGGTTGGCTCGGCTCAAGGGTATCACGGCTTCCTTGTAGCGGCCCAGTGCAAACAATGCCCGGCCCCGTAGCGCCGCCAGCAAACCCCCGGCTTCCGGTGTGGTATACGATAACAATTCTGTATACTCCCCGTGGTCCAACAGAGCCTCCAACTCTGCGGGTGTAAGCGTGGGCATAGCCACCTTGTCGGGCGGCGAAGCGGCCGTCTTGACCGCCGGTTCGCGCCGGCGCAGCTTCTCAGGCATGACACCCGTCACTAGAACATAATCTCCTTCGCCTAAACGCTCAGTCTGACCAAAACCCAGTAGGTTCATAAGGTTCACCACGGCTCCCGGATTTCTGCCCAGGAACGGACCATGGCCGTAGATTAATCGTCCACCAGGTTCAAGCAGGCCCGATAGTGCTTGTAACTGCCGGTCAAGAGGAAATTGCCCTAAGAACCCGTCCTCGCCGAGCTCGGGAGATAGGTTTGCCTCCAAGTGGCCTTCAGGCAATACCGAAAGCAGCAGCACGGTGTTGACAGGCGCGATATCCAAAGAGGGTTCGAACCACCCAAGGTGCCACTCCACCTCCACGCCGCTGGCTCCGCTGTGCCTCTTACCTAGCTCGAGCGCCTCAGGGAGCGGCTCGAGCGCCACCCACTCCAGCGCACCACAAGCCCGGGCCATGTAGTTCACCATACCGCCGGTAAACGCGCCTACCTCAAGTACCCGGCCACTACTCGGTAGTAATGGCGGTACGGTTCGTGCGTAAAATTCGAAGAAAGGTAGGTGTAGACTGTAAATCAGTGCCTCCAGCTTCTCCCGGGGGCGAGCAAGAACTTCGCGGTAGAAACCCTCAACTCCCTCGCGCCCAGGCTGCTGCAAATACCTCCGCCAAGCCCGCACCATGGGGCGTCTCCGTTTAGGTGCACCGATCCTGCGGGCCAGCTCGACCTCAAAGCGTCCAGGAGATATCGATCCATCGACACCGTAAAAAGTATGTAAATAATGTTTAGGATCAAGGTCCATGCTCTAGCCTCTAGGCGCGTACCCGGCTTCCTCTAGTTCGCCTGCCGTGGCCCCTGCTCCAAGCGCCGAATCGCTTCGGCAGGGCTGGCCTCACCATACATAACTCGCATAATACCGGGCAGATAACGATCCATGACACCCAGATTCACGTAGACCAAGTTCTTGATCAGCGCAGACGTCAGCCGATCATCCTCTACGTCCAAGCTGGCCTTAAAGCGAATCTCACCGTCAGTATAGTCCATCTCGAAGTTTCCGATCAGCATGCCGTAGTTCGCCCTAGTCAAGAACTCCGCCATCCGAGTATGGCCATCCTCAGGTACCTTAACCGGGCAGTAAGAGTAAAAGGCTACCTG
Organism: uncultured bacterium; assembly: GCA_964402875.1. Taxonomy (GTDB): domain Bacteria; phylum Deinococcota; class Deinococci; order Deinococcales; family Marinithermaceae; genus CAYODT01. The sequence continues at coordinate 199,049 of CAYODT010000001.1, forward strand.
TTGCTGTTCCTCATGCACCTGCATTAAGCACTGCCACTGCCCATTGATGCCTGTTATACCTAGCGTCACCGCAGACTTGTCTGGAAACGGTGTAATCTGCCAATCATTTTCCTCGAAAAACTGTCTCACTACATCAAAGAGCACTAGGCTTCACCTCCGTGTTCGCCACCAGCGATCGGCGGCCAAACCTCCAGCACCGCCTCCTTGGCCAATGGCTGCTCTAGGTCCACTATCCGTCCCCCCTGTGACAGGATCCAGGTATCGGACTCGGGATAAAGACCTAGAAGCCCTAGCGCCTCTTTCGGTGTCTGTGCCGACACCTCTACTTCAGTACCCAGGCGCCGCAAATCACCGTGCAGCCGCAGCCGCACTTCAGTAATCCCCGCGAACCACGTTCGCTAACGGCTGGCGCCGCAGATAACGCTCCACCTGCATACGAATCAAGCGAAGAACCCGTTGTAGAAAGCGCGGACTAGAGCCTGCCACATGCGGGGTGATCATCAGATTGGGTGAAGTCCATAGTGGATGCCCCTCAGGTAATGGTTCCGGGTCGGTGACGTCCAGCGCAGCACGAATCCGTCCGCCTGCCAACACCTCAAGCAAGGCCTCAGTATCCACAACTCGTCCCCGTGCGGCGTTCACCAAGAGCGCCCCCTCCTTCATCCGAGCTAGAAATGCCGCGTCTACCATATGCTCAGTTTCTGGAGTGAGTGGTACCAGGACCACCACAGCATCCATATGAGGTAACAATCCCGGTAACTCGGCTACTGCATACACTCCATGCCTAGGCCGACGCGCCACCCGAGTAAGATGAGAGCCAAAAGCACGCAGCCTAGCTTCGACAGCCCGTCCCAAGCTGCCGTACCCCAGAATCATGACTGACAGTCCCTCCAGCTCAGAAAGTTGAAGTGGGTCCCACTGCCCAATCCGCTGCTGTACTAGAGCCTCCGGCAGGCGCTTCTGCATGGCTAGAATCGCCGCCACTACCCATTCGGCCACCGGCACATCGTGCACGCCGGCTGCATCGGCCAACATGATATTGTTAGGCACTATCGGTAGTATCCAGTCCACTCCCGCCGAGAGGGTTTGTACCACCGTCAGCTTGCCAGCCCGGGCAAAGAACTCCGCAACACGCGCGCGTTGTCCGAAGGGTGGCACAAAAAACTCAGCCTCGGCCACCGCGTCGGGTAATACTCCCTCCCGGGGCAGGCCGTATACGCGTACCTCTCGGGGCAAACCTGCCCAGTATTCTTTATGAATATCATCAGGCACCCATAGGTTCATGCCACGTCTCCCGTTCCAGCTCCATACAAGTATCCACCCGGCCCCCCGGCAAGGGCTCAAACCCCACCACGTGAAATCCCGCCTTTTCGAAGGCCTTACGAGCACGGTGGTTGTGCTCGAAAGTCTTGAGCTTAATCCGCCTCAGGCTCATAGTACCAAAGGCATAAGTCAACAGTGCGCGTACCGCCTCAGTACCATACCCTTTCCCCCAACAGCTTTTTACGCCGATAATGATGCCCAGCGTAGCTTCATCCTGGCTTATTTCGTAGAGTTCGATGGTACCTATCCATTGCTTCGTCTCATCCAGAATCCCAAACCCTAATCGATCACCGCGTTTGAGTTCGCTAGTTACCACACGCTTGAACAGCCATAGCGGCATTTTTAGCGGGCGGCTGCCATTCCAATCAGCAATCTCTGGATCGCGGAAATAATCGTAGAAGGCACGCCACTCCTTATCTAGCAAACCAGCCGTGAACGGCTTTAGGTGCACCCGACCATAGCTGGGCAAATCCATGTCCCTAAGCATATCGGCTGAACCCTCTTTTTGCGAAAAAAAGCCGGTCCTTCCCATGGACCGGCCACAAACAATAGCTCAACTTAATGCCTTAAGGGTAAAGTCCACGCAGGGCCCGCGCTTCCAATACCCGTGTAGCTGCCACGATATAGGTAGCTGTACGCAGGCTGACTTTCTTTTCCTCCTTAGTTTCCCAGGCAGTATTAAAGGCATCTCTGAGGACGCGCTCAAGATTACGGTTGATCTCTTCCTCACTCCAGAAGTAGGAGTTGAAATCCTGCACCCACTCAAAGTAGGAAGCCGTCACACCACCGGCATTAGCCAACACATCAGGGACTACAGTAACGCCACGCTCAGACAGAATATCGTCGGCTGCGGGCGTAGTGGGACCGTTAGCGCCCTCGATAATTACCTTAGCCTGGACCTTCCAAGCATTCTGCTCGGTAATCTGTCGCTCAAGCGCAGCAGGAACAAGAAATTCGCAAGGAATAGTAAATAGCTCCGCGGGCGGCAGCGGCTGGGCCTTCTCATAACCACGTACGCCCCCATATTCATCAACATACTTGGCCAAATCATAAGGATCAATACCAGCTTCATTTTGAATGGCGCCGGTCACATCGGCGACTGCCACAATCAGAGCACCGTATTTAATAAAAGCACGTGCAACCGCGTTACCCACGTTGCCATAGCCCTGGATTACCACCCGGCTACCGGATATCTCCATACCCAGCTTAGCCGCGGCGAACTGGGCAGTGAAGAATGCGCCATTGCCGGTAGCATCCCGTCGGCCCAGGGAACCACCGATAGAAATTGGTTTTCCAGTAACTACGCCAGGCGCGGTTGAGCCAGTATTCATGGAGTAGGTATCCATCATCCAAGCCATCTCCCGCTCTCCGGTGTTGACGTCTGGAGCAGGCACATCGCGGTGCGGACCAATCAAAATGCCGATCTCGGAGGTATACCGGCGCGTGAGGCGCTCGATCTCTGCTGGAGACAAGTCCTGCGGCTCAACTCGGATGCCACCCTTGCCTCCTCCATAAGGCAGGCCCACCGCAGCATTCTTGATGGTCATCCATCCCGAGAGGCCCATAACCTCGGAGAGCGTCACTTGAGGGTGGTAACGTACACCACCCTTAGCTGGACCCCTGGAGGTGTTGTGGTGTACCCGATAACCCTCAAAGTGGGCTATAGTGCCATCGTCAAGGTGAATCGGCACATCCACGATCAGCGCTCGCTTGGGTCGCTTAAGCGTTTCCGCCCAGTATCCGAGCTTACCCAGGTAGGGTATGACACGGTCCACCTGCTCCAGGAAGATGCCCCAGGGACCTTGATCACTTCGGGAAAGATATGATAGTGGCTGGCTTCTCATGGGTACACCCCTCTAGGCACCATAGCCTCATTTACCCTGTTCACCCCTAACACATAGGCTGCCAAGCGCAGATCCAGTTGCTCGCGCTCGACTTGCTGCCATACATCGTCCAATGCGCGAGTCAAAACTTCTTTCAGCTTAGTCCGCACGGCCTCAGTGGTCCAAAAGAACATAGAGAAATCCTGCACCCACTCTAGGTAACTCACCACTAAGCTACCTCCATTGGCCAGGATATCGGGGATCACCAAAACCCCCTTCTTACGAAGAATCTCATCTGCTTCAGTGGTGAGCGGACCGTTGGCACCCTCCACAACTACCTTGGCACAGACTGAATGAGCGTTGTCACGATTGATTACGCCCTCCACCGAGGCCGGTACCAGATAATCTACTTCAAGCGCCAGCAGCTCTTCAGCAGTAAGCGGCTCGGCCTCGTGGAAGTCTAGATAGTTGCCGGAGCGCCGATAGTGCCGCTCAAGCGCCTCAAGGTCCAAACCTCGGTCGTTATATACCCCGCCGGACCGCGTAGCTATGGCTACTACGCGTCCTCCCATCGAAGCCATAGCCTGTGCGGCCCCACGCCCTACCTGACCGAAGCCATGCACAGCCACCGAGGCACCACCGCTCAGTGGTAGCCCAGTATGCTCGGAAAGCGCCTCCACAATATAGGCCATGCCGCGGCCAGCTGCATCGCCTCGGCCCAGGGTGCCACCCAAGCTGGCCGGCTTACCGGAGCTCACACCCAGGCTGGTCTCCCCCTTGTTCATAGAGTAGGTGTCCACCACCCAAGACATCACCTGCTCGTCGGTACCCAAATCGGGACCCAAAATGTCGGACTCGGGTCCGATCAGCTCGACGAGCTCCGAGGTGTAGCGACGGGTGAGCCGTTCCTTCTCGGCAAGAGATAGGTCTCTAGGATCCACGGCTACCCCACCTGCCGCGCCTCCAAACGGCAATTTTAGGACTGCAGATTTAAGCGTCATCCAAGCGGCTAAACCCAAGGTGCCGCCTACCGTAACCGATGGATGGTAGCGAACACCTCCCTTAGCCGGCCCTCGGGCGACGTCGTGTACCACACGGTAGCCGGTAAAAAAATGTACCCTACCATCATCCATACGTATCGGTATCGAAAGCGTGACAATACGTCTAGGATGGATCAGGTACTCTATTGTCGAGGGTTCTATCTCGCTGAACCTAAGCGTACGCTCCAAGTTCAGCAGAAAATCCCCCCATAACCCAGGATCTCCAGGCGGTTCGTAGGCGGATTCAAACATCCAGACCTCCTTTAACGGCCGGATTATACTCCCGGGTGCGTTCCGTTTCTGGCTCTAGCGTAAGCGCACCATCTCCTGTTCAGCCAAGTCAAGAAGCGCCCCTTTGGCCGCCGTAGCCGGAAAAACCGAAAGGGCATCCTGCGCCCGACTAACCCAGCCGGAGATCTCTCCGACCACAGCTCGAGCCACGCCATCATGTAGAGCCAGAGCACGCAGGCGCTCGATATCACCTGGCCCTTTGCCACCTCGGCGGATGATCAGTGCAACCTCCTCCGGGTGGGCCGCAAGCAGTTCCAGCGTGATAAGCGTAATTTTTCCCTCACGTACATCACCACCCAAAGGCTTTCCCAAGGATTTAGAGTCGCCCATCATATCCAGATAATCATCGCGCATCTGAAAGGCCATACCGTAGGCATGGCCAAAGGTTGCCAGGGCTTGGCGCTCGTTTACGGCGGCGTCACCAAGTAGGGCCGCCCCCTCGGTACAGGCACGCATCAAGGCTGCGGTCTTCCCTTCGATGATTCGCTCATAGTTATCCCTAGAGTGGTCGGCATAAGCATACACCTGGAACTGGAATACCTCGCCCTCAGCCAAACGTCGAGCGGCCTCGGCCAGCAGAACCACCAAGCTCATACGGCCGGTTTCGGCAAGCAGGTAAAGCATCCGTGAAAGCAGGTAGTCCCCGGAAAGTACGCTGACGGCATTACCGTACCTACGAAAAGCCGCTTGGCGCCCTCTGCGTATCTCGGCATCGTCCACCAGATCATCGTGGAGCAGCGTGGCCGAATGAAGCAGCTCAACCGCCAGGGCCAACTCCACTTCATGGGGCACACCACCTAGAAGCTCCGAGGATAATAAAGCCAGCCGCGGACGTATTCGCTTACCGCCCGCGCTCATCAGGTCCTCGTGGATCAGCTCAACAAACTCCACATCCGAGCGTAGCAACATATGTAAGCGCTGCTCGAGCCCCTTCAGCTTCTCCTCTAACCGCGTGTTGATCGCCTTCACATCCACCGTGCCGAAGTATACCGCTCGGCCTGTCAGTCCCCAAGCACACAGAACCCTAGTAAATAGGTTGAGGCGGGGTGTAGGTGATGGTGCGGCTCAGGCCGTTGGTACCCACCACTACCAACGAAGCGATTTTATATGAACCGACGGTCGGCGTGCTACCAACCGGATAGGTAAAAGTGTAGTTCTTAGTGAAGGGCCCACAGGCCTTCACAGCAGACACCGGGCAAGGGTCCAGTTCGATACCCGCAGGTAGCTTGTTGCCGTTAACCAGGTTAAACACACGAATTACACCGCCCGGCGCGCCCTGCACATTGTAGGCGTCAACCGAAAAGCTAAGCGTGGACTCACCGGTGGTCGTATCCGTGGCCAAGCTAACATCCCCGAGCGCCAAGCTGACCTCCGGCACGCCGGAGCTGAGATTGATGCCACTGCACGCAGTCAACACCAAAGCCACTATGCCTAAGGAAAACAGGCTAAATCGCCTCATCCCCGCATCTCCCCTCCCACAGGCAAAGGCTGCATAAAGAAGCTCAAGCGCGTCAGACCTGCCACGAAGTCCACATTCTCTACATTTACTCCGCCCGGTGTTTCCAGAACCTCTGGGGCAAAGTTGAGGATTCCACGTACACCCGCCCCTACCAATAAATCAGCAATCTCCTGTGCCGCTGATGCCGGAACCGTAATCAGGCCGATATCGATCCGCTCGGTCCGCACCCGCCCCGCCAACTGCTGGACGGGCCAAACCGCCCGCCCGTGAAAACGGAGCTTCTGCTTCGCGGGATCACGGTCAAAGAAACCGCAGATCTCGAAAGCCTGCCCATAGCCCGCATAATCACTCAGGGCCTGGCCCAACCGCCCCATACCTACAATGGCTAACCGCTGTCGCCGATTGAGACCTAAGATCTGACGAATCTCCCGCCCCAACGTTGGCACTGCGTACCCCACTCCCCTGGTGCCATAGCTACCAAAATACGCCAGATCCCTACGTACCTGAAAAGCGGTGACCCGAGCCTCCTCGGCAAGTTGCTCACTAGAGGTACGGTCATAGCCGCTATGCTCGAGCTGCTCAAGAATACGTAGATAAATAATCAGTCGCGAAATAGCAGCTCGAGGCACCTTAGTGGAGCGCCTCGCCACTCAATGCACCTCCAGACTCGGAAGACCCATCCTATCCAACGAGGCCTGGGTGATCTTGAGCGCATTCCCCTTGTACGGACCCACCCATACCTTGAGAAGATTACCATCGTAAGCCAATACAAAGGGATATTTATCTTTATTCAGCGAATTAAATAGGCCGCCCAACTGGCCAAAGTCCTTGTAAGCACCTACCTGAAGATATATATCGCTGGTAGGTCGGTAAGAACCCTGGTAGAGCTGGGGCTCGTAGTCGGCCAGTTTATTCAGGGTAACTTCAGCAGAAGCACGGCTGGTATAGGGACCCACTACCACCCGGGTTATCCGGCCAACGGGCTCTAGCCGCACCGGATACCCCCCCCCTCGGAGTTTCCGCATCAGACGCAAGGCATTGGCAGCGTTAGCGAATGCGCCTACAGCAACACGAAAGACTCCAGAGGCCGGTACGCTCATCCGTGGAGCGGCCGCAGCCGGTTTGGGCGCCACGCTCGCAACAACCGCCGGTGTAACGGGCTTAGGCACAGCTGGTGACTTGACGGAAACACCTGCGGTACCCGAAGAGGTGACTGCAGGCAAGGGCAGAACCGATATACCGGCAGAAGGTCCCGTAGGGGAAACCGTAGGGCCTGCCACGGGCTGACTAGTAGCAGCTGCAGCGGACGACGAGCTACCGGGGATACTTTGTAGACTGGTCGAGCCGCGCCTGAACGGATTGACACCGGTGAGGAATAAGATGATACCCACCACGACGATGACGAACAGCAGGAAAACCAGCGCATCCAACCAATTATCTCGTAACCAACCCATCAGTCTCCGCTCCTTAACTCCGCCATATAGCAAAAACTACACCAGAACAGCCAGCGGCTCATCAACGCGAGACCAGGTTCTTGGCGGGCTCGTATCCTAGGGAGAGCGCCTTCCTCCAAGCTCTCTGCGCCTCCGAATCCCGCGAGAGCGCCTTCAAAGACCAGCCTAGGTTATACCAGGCTTCAGCGTTACCGGGGCTGTTCACCACAATCTGCGAGAGCAGTTGCTCCGCATCGGAAAAATGCTTGTCAGCAAGGTAAGCAGCACCAAGATTGAGTCGGGCGGCAGGGCTGGGGCTCAGCGTATTCGCTTGCTCGAGCGACTTAACCGCATCTACATACGCCCCTTGGGCGTACTGGCTGAGCCCCAGCCACAACCACGCCTGGGCATTCGAGGGATCCTGTCCGACCGCCTCCTTCAGTACGCCGGTAGCCTCTGTATAAGACCCGAGCTTATAGCCCTCCTTACCCTGCACTACCCGAGCATCCGCACGCGCTTTTCCAGTGGCCAGCTTGGCCGCCAGACCGGCGTAGTAGTACGCTTTATTAGCGTTATTCTGGCGGTCATATACCGTAGCCAGCGCGAGCAGTACCTCGCTTGAATTGGGTTGGGCTTGATACGCGGCCTGTAAGGCTGTAAGGGCACCGGGAAGATCGCCGCTGTTCAGCCTGCTGACAGCAAGGTTATACTGTGCCTGCCAAAGGTTCTTATCGAGGCTAGCAGCCCGCTGTAATAGCTTCGCGGCAGTTTGCGGGGCAGAGGTCTGCAGGAGCGCGGATTCACGAACCAAGATCTGCGCCATAGCATCAGAATCATTCCTCTGCCTAGCGGCCTCCAAGGCCCTATTGAGCTCCCGGCTAGCCCAGTTACTCAGGCCCTGAGCCTGGTAGATATCAGCCAGTTGACCCACTGCAACTACATTAGCGGGATCGGCCTTGAGTACGTCGTATAGATACGGTATGGCTTGCGCACTCTGCCCAGCCTGGACCATAGCTTGGGCCAATAGCAAAGTGATTTGCTGGTCAACCGGCATAGCCTCATGAGCTTTGGCCAGAACCGCCACCTGCCGGCTGAGCTGCTTCAGATTCCCGTAGGCATCGGCAAGCGCCAGATACACAGGCTTCAGACTTGCCGCGCCGGCACCGGATTTGTCACCCGCGCCTATAGCCCTACTGAAGGCCACCGCCGCATTGCTCCACCCTCCTTGACGGGCCTGTACCACGCCCAGGTTGAACCAACCCTCGTATTTGGCGGGGAACAGCAATGTGGACTGCTTAAACTCAAATTGCGCACCCTGAAGATTGCCTTCGCGGTACATAGCCAACCCCAGGCCGATGTGAGACGAGTAGCTGCTGTAGTCAAGCGCCAAAACATCCTCGAAGATCTGGATCGCATCTGTGTACCGTTGGTTTCCCAGGTACGCCCACCCTAATTGCACCCGAAGGGGCAGGCTGCTCGGGTTGGTCTTGACCTTCGCTTCCAGCTCCGCGGGATTAGCAGGGGTGGTGGTCGGGGGCTGGGTCTGCGCCACTACAAAAAGCGTAGCCAACATCCACAAGATGAGCCATGCCCGCTTCATAGAGGTCCTCCCGGTATCTGCATATCTCAGCTTAATATTATCAGCTTTTCAACGGTCGTAGCAAACGATGCTTCACCAGCAAGAGTAGGATGCTCACAAGGCTCATGCCTGATCCGCAATAGCTAGCCAAGCTGATAAGTGTGACTCCGACACGCTCCAAATTCCATTAGCCGGTTCACTCAGCCCCTGCCGGATTTTCGTCCGAAAGGACGCTTATCAGGTTGCAAACCTCCTGCTTATGCTATACTTACCGCTGGTGCTTTGGTTACGGGACCCCGATCGCCCGGAGCCCAATACCACTTTAAGAAATAAGCTGGAGGCAGCAGTGTATAAGACCTATGTACCCAATCAACCCAAGCCCCAGTGGGTCCTAGTCAATGCTGAGGGCTTGATTCTGGGTCGGCTGGCCACGCGTATCGCTCGCATCCTGCGTGGAAAGCATCGCCCTGACTTTACTCCGAACATGGCCACCGGAGATTTCGTCGTGGTGATCAACGCCGAGAAAGTTCGCTTGAGCGGTAAGAAGCTGACCGATAAAGTCTACACGCGCTACAGCGGCTACCCCGGCGGGCTTAAGCGGATTCCCGCGGGCGTAATGCTGGAGCGACACCCGGAGCGAGTGATCGAGCATGCCGTCAAAGGGATGCTGCCTAGCGGCACTCTGGGACGGAAGCTCTTCAGGCGCCTCAAGGTCTACGCAGGCGACAAGCATCCCCATATCGCGCAGAAACCTGAGCTGCTCGAGCTGGAGGTCCGATAATGGCTTTGGAACAATACTACGGTACCGGACGGCGTAAAACCGCCGTAGCCCGTGTCTTCCTCCGTCCCGGCGAGGGTAAGATACTCGTGAACAACCAGCCCTTCGAGGAGTACTTCCGCGGCATCGTCAAGGCCGTAGCGGCACTAGAGCCGTTACGCGTCTGCGATCTGCAGGGTCGTTTCGATGCTAAGATCACTGTTGCCGGCAGCGGCAAGGGCGGTCAGGTCGACGCCGTCAAGATGGGTTTAGCCCGCGCCCTGGTGAGCTACGACGAAGAACTGCGCATCAAGCTTAAGCCAGGCCGTCTCCTGAGCCGTGATCCACGTGAGGTGGAAAGCAAGAAATACGGTCGGCACAAAGCCCGCAAAGCCCCACAATATTCCAAGCGCTGAACACCAGCTTCCCACCACTATTGCTACGCCCTCGCTATTCGCGAGGGCGGCTCCGCTTTGGCCATCATCGCCGTCCAGAAGCTGTTGATACTAGTGGCTTCACCTGGGACCAGCAGAGAACGGCGGTATTCTGAGGAGTTACAGGATCTCATTCGGCATAACTCACTACTACCATAGATGCTAAGTTCGTTGATCAGCACTGCAATAGCTTGCAAGATACCGGTTAAGGTTATAGTCACCGGAGCATCGCCGCCAATAATAGGTAGCCGTTGAGCAATGTATCCCGAGAGCACCCGAATCAGAATCATAACCCCGGCATCATAAGCATCAAGCATGGTATGGGGGGCCGACCCCGCCGCGCGGATCCGGCCCTACCTGAGGGTCATCATGGGATCAGGGCCGTGGTCGTAACATTCCTGTACGCCCATAGTCTGGCGCACCGGCGTGTGTCAAGGTAAACTGCCCGGATATGGTTGTCACTCGAATTGCCCCCAGTCCTACCGGAGATCCGCATGTAGGCACCGCTTATGTAGCCATCTTTAACTATATCTGGGCCAGAAAAAACGGTGGAATTTTCATTGTGCGCATCGAGGATACCGACCAGAGTCGCTATAAGGAGGGGTCTGAGGAGCGAATCCTCGATATGTTACACTGGATAGGCTTAGATTATCAGCAAGGTCCAGATGTTGGCGGGCCCTATGGCCCCTACCGGCAGTCGGAGCGCCTGGAGATTTATCGGCGACACGCCGAAGTTCTGGTTGAGGCGGGGCAAGCATATCGCGCTTTCGAAACACCGGCAGAGCTGGCAGCTATTCGAGAGGAGCTGGTATATGCGGGCCGCACACGCGGATATGACAACCGGGCCAGGAATATACCCCCGGCTGAGGCTAAGGCCAGAGCGGAGGCCGGAGAACCCCACGTAATCCGGCTTATGGGCCCCGATCAGGGTCAAGTCGTTATCCAAGACGGTCTACGCGGCCAAGTGAGCTACAGCCATGACGAACTGCCCGACGCGGTGCTGCTCAAGTCGGACGGTTACCCAACCTATCATCTAGCCAACGTGGTGGATGACCATCTCATGAAAGTTAGCGACGTGATTCGCGCGGAGGAGTGGCTGGTCTCCACACCTATCCATGTGTTGCTCTACCAGGCCCTGGGCTGGCCGGTACCCAACTGGTATCACCTACCCCTTTTGCGCAACCCCGATAAGACAAAGATCTCCAAGCGCAAGAGTCACACCTCGGTGGATCACTATCGGGAGCGGGGGATCTTACCTGAGGCTCTCAGGAACTACCTGTCATTGATGGGCTTCTCCATGCCTGATGGGAGCGAGATCTTCAACATGGAAGAGATGGCGGCCGCGTTTTCCTGGGACCGGGTTTCACTGGGCGGGCCCATCTTCGACGAGCGAAAGCTGGTGTGGTTGAGCGGCAAATATATACGTGAGGTCCTGAGCTTAGATGAGTTGGCTGAGCATGCCAGGCCCTTTGTGGTAAACGCGGGCTTTGCCGAACCCGAACTCGGCTATTTGAAGAAGGTACTCGAGCTGATGCGGGTCCGTTTCGAAACGCTGGAGGAATTTGCCAAGAAATCAACTTACTTCTTCGAAGATTCATACCCCTTCCAGGAGAAGGCGCTACGCAAAATCGCCGAAGAACGCGTGCACCTCTCGGCGCTGCGCAATAGGCTCGCCGCCCTGAGGACCATGAACGCCGAGATCACCGAACCACTTCTGCGGGGCTATGCCGAGGAGGCCGGTGTTAAGCCCGGAAAGGTTATGCAGCCGTTACGCGCGGCGCTCACCGGTACACTGGAATCACCAGGCATGTTTGAGCTGCTACAGGTGCTGGGTAAGGAACGAGTCTTGAATCGTCTGGACAAAGCCTTAGCCGAATAGTCCTATCAAGTCGTCCTGAAGCTCCCCAAGAGTTCTGGGACCGGTCGAGAAAGTACACACTCGGATTGCGCGAGTCTCCCCTACTCCCATCGCCATATAGCCGCCTCTCGGCCTCGACTTTAGGTGATGCCGGAAAGGTAGCCCGGTATCCGGAGATCAGCGAGGGCATCGCCAGATTCCCGATACCCATGTACTCAAACCATATGTTTGCGCTCATACGGGATGAGCCATGGTCACGCACACTACCGCAATGCAGATATGTATTCGCCCCTCATAAATCTGGGCACTATTCGGCCTACTCAACACCGAGTGGTTGAGAATTTACCTGTATCTCACACTGAAGACAGCAGATTACACAGGGAACGGCAAGTGGTAGTTGGCTTAAACTGTCTGGGTGAATTGGCTTCAGAGGCTACAAAAGGGATTGAGCAAAACCCGCCGGAGCATTGCGGAAGCCGTCCCTTGGGGCGAGAGTACGCAGACCGTGCTGGAAGAGTTGGAGTTCGCACTGATCGCTGCGGATGTGGGTATTGAGGCCACTCAGGAGATCCTGGAAACTTTACGCAGGGAAGCGCCTAAGAACCTACGGCAGGCCGCTAAGGAAGCCCTGGCCTTACAGCTCGAGCCGGACGCGCGCCGGGCCAAGCTCAGGCGGCTGGGCTTCAAGCCTGATGCACGCAAATCCATAGTAGGGGCCAGCGGACACGTGATATTGATGGTCGGCGTGAACGGCGTGGGCAAAACCACCACCATCGCCAAGCTGGGCCGCTACTATCAGGCAACAGGCAAGATGCCTATGTTTTGCGCCGGCGACACCTTTCGTGCCGCTGGTGGTATCCAGCTCGACATCTGGGCAAAGCGGCTGGGGATTCCGTCAGTCTCCGCTGCGGAGGGCTCCGATCCCGCCGCCTT
>CAYODT010000001.1:212078-227665 GCA_964402875.1 uncultured bacterium
ACCAAGCTGGACGGCACTTCCAAGGGGGGAATACTGGTACCGATCGTGCGCGCCCTGGAGGTGCCCATCAAGTTTATCGGGGTTGGCGAAGGTGCCGAGGACCTACAGCCCTTTGACGCGGGCGCATTCGCAGAAGCTTTGCTGGGATGAAGAGCCGGACTTTCCCTAAGCCTACCCCTGGAAGCAATGCAGAAACCCACCGGTACCACGGTATACTGTCTCATGCCCAACGAGACCAGAAATGCCCTACTCCTGGCCTTCGCCTGGGTCGTGTCTATCGCCGCCATGGCTGGTAGCCTATATTTCTCCCAGGTACGGCACTTTATGCCCTGTGAATTGTGCTGGTATCAACGCATTCTGATGTACCCCATGGTGGTTTTGCTGGGTATAGCTACCTACCGTGGCGACATCGGTATCCGCATCTACGCCCTGCCCCTCACTCTACTAGGGGTGCTGATCGCCTCAATGAATTATATGGAGCAGAAGATACCGGGCTTCCAGCCCATGGCCTGCGGCGCTACACCAATTCCCTGTAGCGGACAGTATTTGCAGGGCTGGCTGACTATCCCGCTCATGTCACTGGTGGCCTTTGTGCTCATCAGCCTAGCCCTGATCATGATCCGCGCCCCGAAGCACACCTGAAGTTGAGTATCGTTCTCAGGCGGCGCTGATTATCTGTGCACGACTCGCAAGTTGGGCCAGCCTTTCCTTGCTGAGCAGCACTTTACCGTCGAGCAACAGGCCTTTTCCGCTCACATATTTAGCCGTCCAGTGCAAATGTGCACCCGGCACCTTAAGTGAGATATGTTTATGTTCCAGGTGCCTGGGCGAAACATTAGCTATGAGAAAGGGCTCTCCACGGATGTCGGAGAGTGAGGCGGTCATCATCGTGGTCGGCAGCTGGTAGGCACGTTCCATTCGGTAGATAAAATCAGGAAAGTCGGCCTCTTTTACGAAAGCTACGTCGTGCCCGTCAGCATACTGGCGCATCCAGTCGAGCAACCCTACCCAGGCAGCGTACAGTTCGGCGTCATTGCTTGTATCCATACATGCATTCTAGCCCGGCCAGGCCACTCATAGTGCCTGACCATCAAATAAGCAAACCGCGAACGTGCCCCTTGTAAGAGCTAAGTTGTCCTACAGCCGCTAGACTGTAGCCGATGCGGATCAGTGAACTTCCACCCATCCCGGTTCAACCAGGGGTGTACCTATGGAAGGGCAACGGGGAAGTGCTATACGTAGGGAAGGCCAAAAACCTACGGTCACGAGTTACCAGCTACTTCCACGCTGAGGGTAAATCTGCACGGGTATCCCGGGAGTCCCTGGCACTTGAGTTCATCGTTACCCGCAATGAGGTCGAGGCGCTTCTCCTAGAAGCTAATCTAATTAAGACTCATATGCCGCGGTATAACGTCCTACTCAAGGATGATAAGCACTACCCCTTCCTCAAACTGACCTCTGAGACCTATCCCATGCTGATGATCACCCGGCGGGTAAGGGATGACGGTGCTCACTACTGGGGGCCTTTCCCTGATGCCGGCGCCGTGCGCAGGATCAAGCGAATGATCGAACGTACCTTCCCTATTCGCAAGAACTCCGGCTACCCAATGAAGTCCAGGCAGAGACCCTGTCTTAACTACGCTATGGGGCGCTGTTTGGCGCCCTGTGTACAACTGGCTGATCTCAAGGTCTATACCGAAATAGTAAGGCAAGTCACACAGCTGCTGAACGGCCGGATCGATGACCTGATCAGTGAACTAAGCGGGAAAATGCAGCAAGCCGCCGAAGAAACCAACTTTGAGTACGCCGCGGAGCTGCGGGACCAAATTAGGGCGCTCGAGCAGTTCTTCTCCATACAGCAACAGGCATACAACCTTAAACTCGGCGATCTGGACTTTCTGGGACTTTCCAGGGCTGGCAGCTACGCTGAAGTACAACTCTATCAAATGCGCTCCGGACGAATTATCGGACGCAACAGCCGCTTCGTGGAAGGTGTGGAGGAAGCCAGCGACGAAGAGTTATTAGATGCATTCCTGCGTAGCTACTATCTGGAAGCCAGTCCTTTGCCGCGCTTAATTTTACTACCAAGGGAAGTGGATGATGCCCAAGCGCTTGCGGCTTACCTGCTCACACGTTCGGGACATAAGGTCACCATACACACCCCCAAACGTGGAGAAAAGCTAAAGCTGGTGGAGTTTGCGAACCGTAATACGAGCGCCGGCCTGGAAACCGAGATGCGGCTACTCGAGCGCCGGGGCGACCATCCCGCGCTGAAGGCGCTAGCTGAACTACTGAAGCTTACCCACAGGCCTTTTAGGATCGAGGGCTACGATATCTCCAATCTGATGGGTGAGGCGGTAGTGGCCTCGATCACCGCGTTCGAGGGAGGCCGGCCTAAACGCAGCGACTACCGGCGCATAAGGATTAAGGGTTTGACCGGTTCGCCCGACGACTACGCCTCCATGGAAGAGGCGGTTTTCCGGCGGTTTTCCGGCTCGCTGGCTGACCATCTGGCGATGCCCGATCTACTCTTGATCGACGGTGGTATCGGGCAGGTGCGGGCAGCCGAGAAAGGCCTGGCCCGCACAGGGTTAAGGCTATCTTTGGTGGGCCTGGCTAAGCGATCGGAGACCTTGATTCAACTAAATGGGCAGGCAATATCACTGCCCCTCACCCACCCTGCCCTGCAACTACTCATCTACCTGCGGGATGAGACTCATAAGAACGGCCTACACTACAATCGCAAGCTCCGCAGGCGCAAGACCCTGAAAAGCATATTCGACCAAGTCCCCGGCATTGGTCCTAGCCGCAAGCGGGTATTGCTCGAGCATTTCTCCACCCTGGAAGAGTTGGCCCAGATCCCACTGGAGGAGCTGGCCGGCTTGCAAGGCATGACTAAGAAAAGCGCCCAAGCGGTACTCGAGATGTTGAACGCCCGGCAGCGGTAGGCAGCGCTCTGCTAGCATAGTTTCTTGATGCAAGCGCTGAAGAATCAACTCATCAAAGCTCTGCGTGAAGCTACCCTAGCTCTAGGCGTGGCACCCGGACAATTACCCGAGATCGATCTACAGGAAACCCCCAAAGGCAAGCCGGGTGATTACGGCACGCCCCTAGCCTTCCGGCTGGCCCGGGTACTAAACAAGCCCCCCAGCCAGATCGCCGAGGCGCTTGCAGACTCGCTGCTTCTACCCAAGGGAGTAAAGGATATTTTTGTAAAGGGCGGCTACTTGAACGTCGAAGTTGAGCCAGCCTACCTGCTTACCACCGCCACTAGAATGCCCGTACCAAGGCCGCAGCAAGCGGGTAAGGTGCTGGTAGAGCATACCTCAGTGAACCCCAACAAGGAGCTGCACCTGGGCCATATGCGTAATATTTGCCTGGGCGACGCCTTGGCACGGATCCTGCAATACATCGGGCGCAATGTGGAAGTACTTAACTACATCGATGATACCGGGCGACAGGCCGCTGAATCTCTCTTCGCCCTATCGTACTACAAATTGCACTACCCCGGCCGCCCTAAGTACGACCATTGGGTAGGCCAAGCCTACGTGCGCCTACACCAGGAACTAGCTGAGGAGAGCAACGAGAAGACGCTCGAACCACGTATTCGCGAAGTTATACGCGAGCTCGAGCAAGGCCGAAACCGGGCGGATATCGAGCGGATTCTGGATGCCCAACTCGAGAGCATGCAGCGGCTAGGCGCCGCATACGACCTGCTGATCTGGGAGTCGGATCTGATAGGTGCCGGGCTGCTCGAGCGGGCCCTTGCCCTGCTCGGGAAAAGCCCCTTCATCTTCCGACCTCAAGAAGGTAAGTACGCCGGCGCTCTGGTCATGAATACCGAACGCTTCATCCCCGGCCTCGAAGATCCTTATCTGGTATTAGTCCGCTCTGATGGGACCGCCACCTACACCAGCAAGGATATCGCCCTTCAGTTCTGGAAGGTGGGCCTGCTCGAGGGTTTGACGTTCAAGGCCTACCATGCCGCGTCGCCTGACCATGCCCTCCACACCAGCGCCCCCGGCGGACAGGGCAAGCCCATGCAGTTCGGCCAAGCACACGAGACTATCAACGTAATAGACGTGCGGCAGAGCCATCCGCAGGCCATAGTAAAGGCCAGTCTGGAAGCAGTAGGCCATCCAGAGCTGGCGGCTGGTGTACATCATCTAGCCTATGAAACGGTGTTGCTCGAGGGCCGGCCGCTCTCAGGACGCAAGGGTCACACTATCAGCCTGGATGAAGTCCTGGATGAGGCCGCCAAAAGGGCTCGGTCCGTAGTAGCCGAGAAGAATCCGAATCATGAGAATCCGGATGAGGTAGCTGAACAGGTCGGCGTGGGTGCAGTACGCTTCGCCATGGTCAAGAGCGAACCTAAGCGGCAGATCGACTTCCGTTGGGCCCAGGCACTGTCATTCGAGGGAGACTCAGGGCCTTACGTACAATACGCGCATGCCCGCGCGAGGTCGATTCTCAGGAAAGCCGGAACTTCCGCAGACGACAGCCCGGTAGACTTCAGCGCCTGCAGCGAGCGTGAGATTGACTTGGCCAAACTGCTTCTGCGCATGGCGGGAACAATCGAAGATGCCGCTAAGAACTACATGCCGCACTTGCTAGCCCAGTATCTGCTCGAGCTCTCCGCTGGGTGGAACACCTATTACACCGCCAAGGACGAGCACGGCATACCGGCCACGCCAGTGCTCAGTGCCCCGCCCAAGCTGCGGGCCATACGCTTGGCGCTGGTCGGCACGGTAGCCCGCACTCTCAGAACCGGCCTCCAGTTGTTGGGAATAGCCGCACCGGAAGTTATGTAACCACCCCCGCCCTCCCCAGATACCGCAGAAGCGCAAAAGTCTGGGCCTGAACAATAAAGCAGCATATACTAAAGTCCATGCGTCATCCGATCGCCACATTGTCACTAGCGCTTTTGGTCTTACAATTCGCGGCGGCCCAGGCATCCCTGCAAAGCCCAAACAAGGTCAGCTTGGTGGAGGTTGTGCAGCAAGCACTGCCGGCGGTTGTACGAATCCAAGGTATCCCCACCTACGAAGGTAGCTCGGGCGACAACAGCCCGGTTTGGGGTTCGGGCTTCTTCGTGGGCGCGCAACAAGTAGTCACCAACGACCACGTGGTATCCGGCCTGAGAGACATTACCATCACCCTGAACGACGGCCGCAGTTTTCCTGCCAAGGTCTTTGCGGTGGACCGAGGCATAGACATCGCCCTCCTCAGCGTTCAAGGGGTCACGGCCCCGGCTATCTTGAACCTGGATACCTCCTCTCCCTCTAAGTTGCAACCTGCGCAGACCGCCATCGCCATAGGCAGCCCCTTCGGGCAACGCAATCTGGTCAGTGTAGGAGTCATCTCAGGCGTAGCGCCCTTCGAATTTGCCTCGCAACTCGGCCCAGCAAATGTAGGGCTGGAGATCAGTCAGGTGATCTACACCGATGCACGCATCGAACCCGGCGATTCAGGCGGGCCACTGATGAACAGCCAGGGTCAGGTAGTGGGGGTGAATGACGCGGTGCTGGGCGGACCCGGCGGCGTGGGTGGGCTGGGGCTGGCTATTCCCGCCAACCTGGTGGCCCAGAGTGTGCAAGATTTGGAAAACTTAGGCGTCAGCCAGCGAGGCTGGCTGGGCGCATCGCTGATCAGCCTAGCCGACCTGGATCCGCTGCTTTTGCACCTGGCAGGGCTTACCGGTACACAGGGCGCTATGATCAACGAGGTCACGCCGGGCTCACCAGCGCAAGGGGCAGGTCTGAGGGGCGCGACGCGCGACCATTTGGGTAAGCTGGTTAGCTTGGGCGATATCATTCTTGCGGTGAATGGGCATCCGGTGAGTAATCGTATCGACGTGATTCAGCAGATCGCCCGCTACCGGCCCGGTAACCAGGTTACACTGACCCTATGGCGCAATAAAAAGAAGATTGAAGCAACGATCATCCTGACCACACGCCACTAACCATCGTTCAGGAGAGACTGTATGTACATCGCCATTGAAGGCCCGATCGGAGTGGGCAAGACTACGTTGGCTAAGTTCTTGGCCAAGAAACTTAAAGCGGAAACACTTCTGGAGGTGGTCGAGGAGAATCCCTTTCTTCCACATTTCTATCAGGACCCCGAACGCTACGGGTTCAGCGTACAGGCCTTCTTTCTGTTGTCACGCTACAAGCAACTCTTGCCCATGAGCCAACCACGGCTATTCACCGGCAGCGTGGTGACCGACTATATCTTTGACAAGGACTATATATTTGCCTCCATGAACCTATCCGCCGCGGAGTGGGATCTGTACGCCGACTTGTACAAGCACTTGGCGCCCAGGTTATCCGCACCTGATCTGACACTCTACCTTCAGGCACCCGCCCATATACTTCTAAAGCGGATCGCAAAGCGCGGCCGCCCCTTTGAACATAATATAGAAGCTGCCTACCTGGAGCGGCTCTCGGACGCCTATAACCGGTATTTTGCAACCTACCCCCACCCCCTATGGCCGCTGGGTACCGAAACAATCGACTACGCCGAGCACCGCGACTGGATCCTGGATGAGATCCTCACCAGAACGGGACTCTCCATTCCGACCTGAGGTGCCAGCATGTACATAGCCATCTCCGGAAATATCGGCTCGGGCAAATCCACCCTTACTGCGCTCATCGCTGCGCGCTACGGTCTCTTCCCGGTCTACGAAGCAGTAGACGAAAACCCCTACCTGCCCGACTTCTACCGAGATATGCGCGCTTTCGCCTTTCATTCTCAGGTCTTCTTTCTAGCCAAACGCCTAGCTCAGCACTTAGAGCAGATCAACGGCCTAGGCCGGGTAATCCAAGATCGTACTATCTTCGAAGACGCCTTTGTCTTTGCCGCCAACCTCCGGCAGAGGGGCTACCTGAGCGAACGGGACTGGTCCACCTACCTTACCCTTTACCAGGGTATTGCTCCGGCGCTGCGGATGCCCGACCTGTTAGTACATATTGACGCCGGAATCGAGACCCTGCGAGAGCACATCGCCAAGCGCGGCCGCTCCTACGAGCGGGAGATCCCCGTTGCCTACCTGGAAGAGCTGAACCAGCTCTATCACCGCTGGCTGGATACCTTCGATCGAGCACCCATCCTACGGATCCCCGGCGATCAAATCGATTTCGTGGAGGATCCAAAAGGCGCAGAGTGGGTGTACAAGGCACTGGAGGCGCGCGGCCTACAGATCCCCGCGCTGGGGTAGGCGATGAGCAAGGCAAAGGCTCGTGAACTGGCTCCATGTCCGGGAGTAATTTAATGAGCAATACCCATGAGCGAATATTCGAGCTGGACCGTCTCTTCGCCCCCTATGGGCTTACCGTACCGCGGCTGCGGGTTTCCGGCATCACTCACGACGCCCGCCGAGTACGGCCCGGTTGGATCTACGCGGCGCTGCTCGGAGCACGGCACGACGGCCACACCTATCTGCCACAGGCTCTGAAGCAGGGCGCTGTTGCGGTAGTGGGCCAGGCGCCACTCTCGCTTCCAGTACCCTACCTGAGGGTAAAGAACGCCCGCGTAACACTGGCCGAGCTGGCCGACCGTTTCTTCGGCCATCCCTCCGGGAGGCTTACAGTCATCGGAGTAACCGGTACCGATGGAAAGACCACCACTAGTTTTCTGATTCGTCATCTATTAGCCAAGAGCGGCCGAGAAGTCGGTATGGTAGGCACCATAGGTGTAGCCCTCGGCAAAGATTGGATCTATCCCGAGGGGCATTTCACCACCCCGGAAGCCCCCGAACTTCAGCAGCGGCTGTACCAAATGGTGGAGAAGGGCCTCGGATACGCCGTCTTGGAAACCAGCTCGCACGCTCTGGCACAGCACCGCGTGGACCGAGTGGATTACCAACTCGCGGTCTGGACCCAGCTTAGCCCCGAGCATCTAGACTTCCATGGGGATCTCGAACAATACTTCCAGACTAAGGCTAGCCTAGTGGAGCAAGCCCAGTTCGCCGTGCTGAACACGGGATGCCCTTTCGCGCGGCGCTTATTTCGTCATCCCCATCTGAGTTACGGCACAGCGCCGGCCGACTTCAGGGCCACCAACATCACAGAGTCCGCCCCGGGGCTTCTATTTCATCTAGACGCCCCCGGTTTCTCGGGCCCAGTGGCTCTGCCCATGATCGGACGCTATAACGTCGAAAACTCCTTGGCCGCACTCGCGGCGGTGTACCACAGCGGGGTTTCATTAGCCCAGGCAGTAGAGGATCTGGTCTCGTTTACCGGCGTACCGGGTCGAATGCAGATCATACAAACAGAGACCTTACGCGTAGTAATCGACTTCGCTCATACTGCAGGAGCCCTGCGGGGAACCCTGGAAGCACTCAGACCCACCACTCGCAAGCGGCTTCTGGTGGTGATCGGCTCGGCCGGCGAGCGGGACCCGCGCAAGCGGGCACCGTTAGGTGCTGTAGCTGTGCGCCACGCTGACTTTGCGATCTTCACCGAAGAGGACTATCGCAGCGAGTCGCTGGTAGGTATTCTTGCGGAAATGGCTCGCGGTGCCACGGAAGCGGGCGGCAAAAAGGGGCGGGATTTTACAATTGTACCTGAACGACAAAGCGCTATCCGGCACGCGCTGGCGCGTGCCGGACCCGGAGATACGGTGGTCCTCTGCGGGAAAGGCCACGAGCGAAGCTTGGAGCGAGGCAACGAAGCACTGCCCTGGCACGAGGACGAAGAGGTCAGGCAGGCATTGGGAATAGACTAAGCCCATGGAACCGGGCTGCCGGTGTCACCTGGAATCGGTCAAGGAGCGCATCTACTTGACTACTGGCTTCACACCAGCCACCCCGGCTGATAGCTCGGCAGCCGGGGTGGCTGGGGAGTGCCCCTATCACCTATAAGACGGCATATCCAGGCCATCGGAATCCTCCTGGGCCGGATTTTGTTCGCGCTTACTCCGGCGGAGATCATTCACACCGCAAGCCCCTTCGCCAGAAAAAAGCGGCTTGCTGCATATTCCTTTTTTGTGGCGGGTATTATCGCCGTAGTACGGGGAACGCTGATGATCGCCACCAAAAATGTCCGGAAAGCTGGTCCGTAGAATCCCGCCTTCCAGGTCGTGCTGCTCGTACCTGCAGTGTTCACCCTGGTTATACCGATCTTCATCGGTGTCTTACACTAGCTCAACAACGGCAGCAAGGCAGTATTGGAGGATGGAGGTGAAAACTGACGGCTTGGAATGGATGCGTCGCGCTGAACGGGGTATCTACTGGGTAGTGGGGATCGGCCTGGTGGTGAGCGCGGCTATCTACCTGGGCTACGCGCTGGCGCAAGCCGTACAGGGGTATATCTCCGGTGCCTTCGTCGCCACCACCATTGGGTTTTTCGACCGTTCGCTGATGGCCCTGATGCTGGCGCAGATCGTCTATACTACAGTGGCCTTCCTGCAAGACGGAGTATTACGTGTAGAGCCGGTTTTGGTGGTGGGCATTATCGCGGTGGTGCGGCGTATCCTGGTACTTACGGCGGTGGCAGGGGGTATGGTGCCTGACCTGGATATTAATCTAAGTTTCCAACAAACTATGCTCGAGCTGGGTCTGCTATCGTTCATCGTATTGGTCCTGGCTTCCGCCATCTACCTGATAAGAAAGCGAGAAACCTGATGCAGCGCAATGATCTAGTCGGATGGCTGAATGACTATTTGAAGATTAAGGACTTCCCTGATCTTTCCCTGAACGGCCTACAGTTTAGCGGCCGCGAGGAGGTGTCGCGGATCGGCGCGGCGGTAGATGCATCGCTGGCCACCTTCGAGAAGGCCGCCGAGGCCGGCGTGGACTTCCTTCTGGTGCACCATGGCTTGTTCTGGGGCAAGCCGCTCGCAGTAACAGGGGCCCATAAGAAACGGTTGGCGGTGCTGTTCAAGAACGGAATGAACCTCTACGCTGCGCATCTACCACTTGATGCACATACCGAGGTGGGCAACAATACCCGTATTGCAACTGAACTGGGTCTGGTGGAGCTCGAACCCTTCGGTAGCTACAAAAACTTGAAGATCGGCTTCAAAGGTCGCTTCCCCACACCCACCCCGTTAAGCGCCGTGGCTGATACCTTAGGTAAACTCACCGGTATGCAGGTCCTGGTTCACCAGGGCGGCCCCGAGCTTTTGAGCAGCGTGGGGATCATCTCCGGCGCAGCCGCCTGGAGCATACTCGAAGCCGAAGAGGAAGGCTTAGATTTGTTCATTACCGGCGAGCCAAAACACGAGGTCTTCCACGAAACCTTCGAGGGGCACATCAATGCAATCTATGCGGGCCATTATGACACCGAGGTGTTCGGAGTTAAAGCGCTGGCCACCAAGCTGGAAGGGGTGTTCCAGCTCCCCTGGACCTTCGTCAACCACCCCACCGGTCTGTGAACGCGAAACGCTTCATCACCTTCGAGGGCCCCGAGGGTGCGGGCAAAACCACACAGATCACTCTGTTGGCTAAATGGCTACGCGAGCGGGGGTACACCATAGTTCTAACCCACGAACCCGGGAGCACCCCGTTGGGCAAGGAAGTACGTAGCTGGGTACTGGGCAAGGGCAAGTCTATGTCCCCTCAGGCTGAATTCCTGCTCTACTCTGCCGACCGCGCCGAGCATCTACGTACGGTTATCCGCCCGGCACTAGCACAAGGAGCTATCGTACTCTCCGATCGTTTTGTAGACTCGTCATATGCCTACCAAGGATATGGTCGGGGGCTCTCCATGACCTGGTTACGCGAAGTTAGTCGGGGCGTACTTGGGGGGCTGCATCCTGACCTCACCGTCCTTCTCGATCTGGAACCTCAGATCGGGTTGGCCCGTCTCACCCACCGTGATCGGCTGGAGTCCGAGGATCTTAGCTTTCACCAGCGGCTGCGCCGGGGTTACCTAGAACTGGCAGCACAAGAGCCAGAGCGATTCTTAGTGCTGGACGCGCGGCAGGACAGCGGCTCGATCGCCGCGCAGCTGCGCCGGGTGTTGAGTGGACCGGACGGCATAGATGACTAGGTGGCGCTGGCCGATCATCGGGGCGCTGATCCTGCTGAGCGCTTTGGCTGTCTGGGGCGGTATCCTCTTGATGGCCCCGAAAGCAACACCCCCAGGTCCTTCTTTCGCCGACGGTATGCTTCAGATTCAGACCAAGGGTCACAGCTATACCCTCCAAGTAGAAGCTGCCCTTACCCTCAAGGAACAGACCCGGGGACTGATGTATCGGGCCTCGCTACCTACAGACCAAGGAATGATCTTCATCTTCCCACAGGCCACCAGCGCAGGCTTTTGGATGAAGAACACCAAGATTCCCCTATCCATCGCTTTCTTCGACGCTAACGGGATCATTCTTGATATCTTGCAAATGTCACCGTGTACTAAGGACCCCTGTCCGGCTTACACACCCAAGACCACCCCGTACCGCGCAGCACTTGAGGTTAATCAAGGCTGGTTCGAAGCACACCAGGTACAGATCGGCGACTCCATCAGTTATAACGGCCCCGGCGCCGAGAACTTCTAGAGGCGCACGGCCTGGAAAGGAACTCATATGGAAGGCTGGTTTTCATTCGATCCCCAACATCCACAGGACTACAAGCCGCTGGAGGCTTACGGCCTGATCGGCGACAGCCGTACCGCTGCGCTGGTCGGAGCCGATGGCAGTATTGACTGGGCCTGCCTACCTGACTTCGATTCCGACAGTGTCTTTGCGGCCCTCCTGGACCCCTCCGCCGGGCGTTTCGCCATTCACCCGGTGGGCCATTTTCGTTCGCGGCAGTACTACGAATCAAACACTAATGTTCTGGTTACCGAGTTTCACACCGCGCACGGGGTGGTGCACCTACACGACTACATGCCCTATGTGTGTTGCAGGCGCTACCCTACGGCGGAAATCCACCGGCTGATCGAGGGCGTAGAAGGTAAGGTGGAGTTACAGGTGGTTTTCGAACCTCGCTTTGCCTATGGTGCTGAGCAGCCCGAACTAATCAGCGCCACGCATGGAGTGGTAGCGGCACGTAATCACCACGCCTCCCTGAGCCTATCAACGCCTATCGCCCTCGAGATCGACGCCTCCGCCGGTCTGGCTCACGGTCACTTCCGGGTCGAGGTAGGCGATGAACTGTGGATGGTGGCCGACTGGGGCAGCCGTGAGGTTCATCCCATCCGTAGTTATCAACCACAGCGCCGGCTGTGGTTGACCCGTGCTTATTGGCGTAACTGGATCAACCGTTTGGCCTACCACGGTACCTACCGCGCCGCGCTCAGCCGCAGCCTACTGACCCTTAAAATGTTGACCTACGAACCCACCGGCGCCATCGTGGCCGCGCCGACCACCTCGCTGCCCGAATGGATAGGCGGCACCCGCAATTGGGACTATCGCTACACTTGGGTGCGCGATTCCGCCTTCATGCTACGGGCGTTGTTCAATGCCGGCTACATCGACGAGGGTACCAACTACTTCGACTGGCTGTTACAGCAGTGCCTGGAAAGCGGCGATCTGCAAGTGCTCTACGGTATCCGCGGGGAACGCAAACTACCCGAACGCCAGCTCCCCCTGCGCGGCTACCGTGACTCCGCTCCGGTCCGGGTAGGCAACGGGGCCGCTGGGCAGTTCCAACTCGATATCTACGGCAGCCTATTGGACGCGGCTGCGCGCTATGACCGTCAAGGTGGGATTCTGACCATCACCGAGTGGGAGAAATTACGCTTTTTAGTGGAGCGTGTACATCAGAGATGGCGCGAGCCCGATGCCGGTATCTGGGAGTCCCGCTCCGGCCCGGCGCACTACACCTACGGTAAGGTATGGGCCTGGGTGGGGCTGGTGCGTGCCGTAAGCTTGGCGGAACGGCTGGACGTGGACGCACCCGTGGAAGCCTGGAAACGGGAAGCCGAAATCATACGGCGGGAGGTGCTGGATCGTTCCTGGAACGCTGACTTGGGTGCCTTTACCCAGCGCTACGACAGCACCACATTGGACGCTGCGGTATTGATCATGCCCACGGTGGGTATTTTGCCCGCGAACGATCCGCGTTTCGTCTCAACCCTCAGAGTCATACAACAACAGCTCGGCGCAGGGAAACCCGAGCTGTTGTACCGTTACCGCGCCGAGTCCTCTGATGACGGCGTGGGGGGTCAGGAAGGTGCCTTCCTAATGCCCTCGTTCTGGCGGGTCAACGCGCTGGCATTGGCCGGGCAGACCAAGGCCGCCAGAGCGGCTTTGGAGCGCTTACTTCATTACGCATCCCCCTTGGGCGTCTTCAGCGAAGAATACGACCCGGAAGCATCCGCGCAGCTCGGCAACATGCCGCAAGGGTTCAGCCATCTTGGCCTGGTCAACGCGATCTTCACCATCGAAGGGGCACGCGCAGCCCGGGGAGAAGGTCCGGATATCATGCCACCGCGCGCGGGGCCACAGTATTGACCTAGCCGGGAGTTGTGTCGTTCAGGTAATTGCGCAAATAGGCCAATACCGCTTCCACATTGGCCAAGTGGAAGCGGGCTGCGGACCGTCCCGGGCCCACCTTCACCGTGACCGCCGGGGCGTCTAGGGCCACGAAGGCGTCCTCATCAGTAGCGTCATCCCCCAGATAGATCGGGGTGAAGTGAGGGTATTGCCTGGACAGCTCGAGCACCACTCGACCCTTGCCGAATCCCTGTGGGCGTAGCTCAAGCACTTTCTTACCCCACAGGGCCTCGAGTTCGGGTGGTAGGTAACGTGTCAGCTGCCGGAGCCAGGCCTTCGTCGCTGCTTCATCTGCTACATCCCGATAGTGGATAGCGAGCGTGCCCCCTTTATCCTCCAAGCGCAGCTCCTCCCGCTTGTATAGCTCGGGCAGAAGCTGTTCCAGACCCCGCCTGGCAGCGGGCGGCAGTTCAGCTCGCACCTCGCCCCCGGTCTCGCCTCTCTCTAGACCATGCACGCCGATAACCTTGATACCGGCCACACCGAGCACACTATACAAATCATCCACACAACGCCCCGTGATCAAATAGAGAGGCCAACGAGTGGAGAGTCTTACCAAGAGATCCGGCACCGCTGGGTGAGGCCACGCCTCTCCCGGACGCGCTGCAATCTCTGCCAAGGTGCCATCATAATCTATCAGCAGTAACGGCTTGGACACCCTTGGAGGCCTCAAGATCCACTCCCCTCCAATGAGGCTAGGAAACCTTCAGCCCAGATGTGCACATCCAGGGCAGTGACTCGCTCCTTCAAGGCTGCAAGACGTGACCGGCGTTCTTCACGCGACCAGCGAAGTATACGGTGCAGGCCCTGAGCCATGCCCTCCAGATCGTAGGGGTTCACCGTCAAGGCCTCAGGCAGCATTCGGGCCGCGCCAGCCAGTTCGCTGAGCATTAGTCCCCCACCCTCGCTCACCGCTACGAATTCCTGGGCCACCAAATTCATGCCGTCTCGTAGAGGTGTGACTATCATTGCATCGGCCGCCCGGTAATATGCCGCTAGTTGTTCCGTGGAGAAGGTCCGGTACAAGTAACGCAACGGCAACCATCCACTTCGGCTAAAACTCCCGTTGATCCGCCCAGATGTTTCGTCTACCAGCCGCTTGAGCTGCCGGTACGATTCCACACTGGTGCGGCTAGGCGTGGCAATCTGTATGAAGTTGACCCGTCCGCGGTAGGCGGGGTTGGACTGCAGGAAACGCTCATAGGCCAGCAAGCGCTCCGGAATACCCTTAGTGTAGTCTAGGCGGTCAACACCAAGAATCAGGAGTGGAGCATCGACAGCCTGACGAATACGCTGCGCCTCGCGGCCTGTGGTAGGGCTGAAGGCCAGATGATGAAAGCGCTGAGTATCGATGCCGATAGGGTGTGTTTCCACCCGCACGGTCCGGCCCTCCCAATCGAGACTGTGCCTATGCACACGGGCACCCAGGAGCACCCGCGCCGCCTCTAGGAAGTTATCCACATACTCGCCTGTATGGAAACCGATTAGATCGGCCCCCAGCAACCCACGAATCAACTCTCTAGCCTTCGGAAGAACGCGCCAGACCTCCAGCGCGGGCCAAGGGATATGCCAGAAATAACCGATCCGCCCCGCGGGGCGGGCCATCCGCAAATACATCGGTACCAACATCAGCTGGTAATCCTGCACCCACACCAGGTCACCCTTGCCCCACACCCCAAGCGTAGTCTCGGCAAAACGGCGGTTCACTTGGGCATAGACCTCGAAATAGCCTCGGCGATGCTCCATTCGATCAATGAAGTAGTGGGCTACCGGCCACAACACCCGATTGGCCAGACCATGATAATAATTGGTGACTTCATGTTCACTCAAAAAAATCCGCTCGACGGTGAAGCGGGGTGATTCCGGTGGATACCCGATTCTGGGTAACTCCTTGGCATTCTTTTCTCCCCAAGCCACCCACGCGCCTCCCCGGCGCTCGAGCACCGGGAGAAGCGCTGTAACTAATCCTCCCACCGAAACTACATAACTCCCATTCTCTTCTCGTAGCGGTTCCCGGTTGGCAACCACAATCAGGCCCATAACTTCCAGCTTAACGCCAAGGCATGAGTCCCTGTGAAACACCGGAGGGTGGGATACCCAGCTAGTCCCCGTTTACCATCATCCAAGGGCATCCATACAATAGAATGAGCATC
>CAYODT010000001.1:227765-238023 GCA_964402875.1 uncultured bacterium
CATCCAAGGGCATCCATACAATAGAATGAGCATCGATAGCGAGAACCTCGGATAGTCAGCAGCCGATCTCAGTATCAAGCAGTATGGCTGTAGACAGCAAGTCAACAAGCTGAGACTGATAGCCTCTACACATCAGCAATAAAGCGCGCCAGGTAACCTGTATTACCAGCGCGCTCGCTATTAGAACCTAGCAGTTCCCGGGAAGAGGGACACCTCATGGTTTATCCTGGACGACGTCTATAGCCAAACACCCCTAAATCTGCGCTGAATCACCCGCTATACACGCGAGCCCCGGCTATTTCCCAAACCGCTCCCTCCACTACGCCGTGGCACAAAGACCACCTCTTGCCTACGGTAGAGAACCTTCGAGTATCACCTTGAAATACAAAGGCGTTACCCAATATTCCTCTCCTTTGCTATCAACCTTCAGGGGCTCGGTTAATCTCCAGCCTTCTCACTGGCCTTCGGTTTGCTGCCTTTTGCGTCTTCCTTGCGGGCATGATCTTTGATATACCACCCACTACCCTTGAAGACCACCGGGCCGGGCCGGATTATCCGCTTGAGCGGCTCTCCGCTCTCCGGGTGCGTACTCAAGGCTTGATCGTTGAAGCTCTGCTCGATCTCATAATACTGATTTGTCTTCAACCCCTTGTATAAGTAAATCGGCATGGTCTCCCCCTTCCTCACATTAAAAGCGGCCAAGCCGCCTACTGAAGGTATTTTGGCACTCCTGCGTACGGACTGTCAATATACCTAGCGACCCTCTCTCACGTAAACTGGTGAGCATGAAGAGTGCTTTGCGAAAGCGGCTAAAGGCAGCTCGTAACAAACTCAATCAACCACAGCTCAGCAGAATGGCTACCAGCCGCCTGAGCAAGTGGTTACGGGCGCGAGGGATCCGCAGGATTATGCTCTACCTAGCTTTCAATAGTGAGCTCGACCCTATAGGCATCAAGACATACTATCCAGAGGCTGAATACTACTTGCCGAGAACGGCGGCCGATGGACTGACTATTCACTCCTGGGCTACTCCACGCGAACAACATCTATACGGCTTCGAACAGCCGTCCAATCTTTCTCCGGTGGAAGCCAGTGTACTTCAAGCCATCGTGGTTCCAGGCCTGGCTTTCAGCCGAGCAGGCGACCGCTTAGGATACGGAGCGGGCTATTATGACCGCTTCCTTTCTCGGCTTACTCCTGAAATCCCTACCATCGGCCTAGTCCCAACTGCATTGCTGCTGGAGACACTCCCCAGGGATCCCTGGGATATACGCATGCAGTTTCTGGCGACAGAGAACGCAGTATTCGCCACGGACCACAATAACCGGGAAAGCTCTAGTTGAGGCGTACATGTGCAGGGCGCACCACCCCCGCCTTACGGCGGCCGAAACCCAGTGGATAGCCCTCTACGTTCACCCAAACCCAGCCGGTGGGGCCGCCAGCGTGAATCTCCCGGCCTCCGGCAAAAATCATAGCCCTGGAGTCTTCAACGGAGAGCTCGAGCTGTGAACCCACCTCTCCCTTATGCAAGTATTGTGCCAGGGCCTTGGCGGGCACAAAGCGGCTCCTCCTTGCCTCTCCAAGGTACACACCAGGTGCCGGGCTCTTGATCGCGGTCAGTGAGGGCAGCCCCGCTGGAATCAGGTACAGATGCCCCGCGCGATCCCAGATCTGACCCTGAGGTAGGCTCTGAAGGTGTGCGTGCCAAAACTCCTCGAAGACCATACGTACCTCGCGATGTAAGGGGGCTACTACATGTGCCGGTGGCGTACCTTCGGAACCATCTAGGCGACGGAGGCGTGCCAAGAAGTGCCCCTCGCCGCGTATACGGTGAGGCCACAATCGTGCAGTGCGCTCCAGGCGGGGGTCTCCCCCGCCCCAGTCCGGTTGCCCCGATGCGAAGCCAGGTGCCAGGCGAGCTTCCTCAACCGCCCAACCGGGATGTTCCTGCAGGAACCAGCCGATTACCCCTTCATTCTCCTGGGGTGCAAAGGTGCAGGTCGAATACACCAATACTCCTCCCGGTCGCACCAGCCGACTAGCATCGAGTAACAGTGCTTTCTGCAAACGTGCGGAACGTTCCGGCAGGGCCGGCCCCCAATGCCCCGCCACCTCGGCATCTTTGCGAAACATACCTTCGCCAGAACAAGGTGCATCCAACAGGACTCGGTCGAAATAGGCACCCCACGCCTCAGCCAATAGATGTGGCGAAGACTGCACCACCGCAAGCTGCGCGCCGAAGCGCTCGATATTTTCCAGCAGGGCACGTATACGCCGGCCATCCACCTCGTTAGCCACCAGCAAGCCCTCGCCCTTCATACGTGCAGCAAGCTGGGTAGTTTTGCCCCCCGGTGCAGCAGCCAAGTCGAGCACCCGCTCCCCGGGCCTTGGATCCAGCAACACAGCCGCTGCCTGGGCGGAAGGCTCTTGGATATAGTACAAGCCGGCGTAATGGTAAGGATGGGGACCGGGCCTGGATTGCGCGGGATAGTAGAAGCCCTCCGGGCTCCATGGAATCGGCTCCAGGAGCCATGGGCTCATCCGCCGAAAAACGTCCGTACTAACCTTCAAAGTGTTGACCCGCAGACCCTGAGTAGGCTCGGTATCCATCAAAGCCTTCAGGAAAACAGCGTACTCCTCTTTCAAGAGCAACTGCATCCTATGGGTAAAAGCTTTAGGCAGGGCCTCACTCACAGCATCACACCTCCCACATATACGCTCCTACCTGTAGCATGGTTACCGATGGGAATTGTAGTCATAGGAACAGACATGATTTCAGTCGACCGCATCCGCGGTGTATGGTCGAGGTATCCAGAACGTTTCCTAAACCGGCATTTCACCCATGAGGAGCTGCGGTATTGCTTGGCTAGAACCGACCCGGCCCCTTCATTGGCGGCACGCTTCGCAGCTAAGGAGGCCTTCCAGAAGTGTTGGCCAAAGACCCTCGGCTGGCGCGAAGTCTGGGTAGAGAACGAAAGCAAAAGGCCCCTCCTGCACTTCGCCGAAGCGCTTGGAGACCAGATGAGGCAAGATGGCCTGTACGCCCACCTGAGTCTAAGCCACGAACACGCATATGCGCTGGCCGTAGTGGTGCTCGAGCAACGCACCTAACCGGCCTGACGCAACTCG
The DNA here is from genome assembly GCA_964402875.1 of uncultured bacterium. Lineage (GTDB taxonomy): Bacteria > Deinococcota > Deinococci > Deinococcales > Marinithermaceae > CAYODT01. Next base: position 230,895 of record CAYODT010000001.1, read on the forward strand.
GCAGAACCCTGCAGGGCCTTCAGGGGCTGATCAAGATGCACTATGTCGAAGACTAGCCTCTTGAACTTGCCCTCCGGCACCTCGTACATCAACTCGACCATAGCCCGCTCGAGCACCGACCGCAACCCCCTTGCCCCGGTACCTCGCGCGTCAGCACGCCTTGCTACCTCGCGCAAGACCTGCGGCGTGAACTCGAGCTCCACGCCCTCCATCGCAAAGAGTGCTTGGTACTGCCGTATCAGTGCATTCTTAGGCTCAGTGAGTATACGAACCATGGCTGATTCATCCAGGGACTCAAGCTGTTGGAGTATAGGTACACGGCCCACAAACTCCGGGATTAGGCCAAATTTCACCAGGTCCTCGGGAATTATCTCGATCTGCGTCTTGGTATCGAACGGCTTTTGAAAACCGATCGGACTCTTGTCCACCCGAGTACGCGCAATCTCCTTGAGTCCTCCAAATGCGCCGCCCAGAATGAATAATATCCGCCGGGTATCCAGGGAGATCAGCTCCTGATGGGGGTGCTTACGCCCGCCCTGGGGCGGCACGTTGGCAGTGGTACCCTCAACGATCTTGAGTAGAGCCTGCTGCACACCCTCACCTGAGACATCACGGGTGATGGAGGTACCCTCCGATTTCCGCGCGATCTTATCGATCTCGTCAATATAGATGATACCCCGCTCGGCATTACTCACGTTATACTCGGCCGACTGTAAGAGCCGTACCAACACATTCTCCACGTCGTCGCCTACATACCCTGCCTCAGTCAATGTAGTGGCATCGGCAATGGCGAAAGGTACTTCCAGGAAGCGCGCCATGGTCTCAGCCAGCAGCGTCTTGCCGGTGCCGGTTGGACCGATCAGCAGAACATTGGATTTCTGTACCTCGGCCTCGGGGTGTAACAGGCGTTTGTAGTGGTTGTAGACCGCTACCGAAAGCGCTTTCTTGGCCGCATCCTGCCCTATGACGTACTGGTCGAGAAAATTCTTCATCTCCACCGGCCGCTTCAAGCGGGTGGGTCCACTGAATACAGCTTGGGCTTCACCTTCCGCATTAGTATCGACCATTTGATAGGCACGCCCCACACACTCATCGCAGATAAAAACTTCCCCATCGGGGGCCTCGAAAAGGTGGGGTGCGGCCGGATGAGTGCGGCCACAGAAACTGCAAGACGGTCGACTAGGACTCACGGCGGACCACCTCATCCACCAAACCGTAGCTCACAGCCTCAGCCCCACTCAGGTAGTAGTCGCGGTCAGTATCCCGCTCGATGCGCTCGAGCGGCTGCCCGGTATGTGCGGCCAGGATTTCATTGAGCATCTTCTTGGATTTCAGAATCTGCTCGGCCTGAATGGCAATATCCGAGGCCTGCCCACGTGTACCACCCCAGGGCTGGTGGATCACCACCTTGGCGTGCGGTAGTACATACCGCCTCCCGGGCTCGCCGGTAGCCAGGATCACGGCTGCCATAGACGCCGCCGTACCCACCGCAGTGGTGGAAACCGGCGCACTCACGAACTGCATGGTGTCATAGATGGCAAGACCTGCATCCACTTCCCCACCCGGCGAGTTAATGAACATACGGATCTCCTGGCTGGGGCTCTGGGCCTGTAGAAAAAGAATCTGGGCCACCACGGTATTGGCAATATTCGAGTCAATGGGAGTGCCCATGAAGATAATACGATCCTTAAGCAACCGAGAGTAAATATCGTAAACTCGCTCGCCGCGTGCAGTCTGTTCGATCACGTATGGTAGCACCATAACCTCACAATTTAACGTACCCCGGGATGGGAATGGTGGGTTGTGCCTTTATTCGACACCGCCACCTTCAGGCGAGGGGAGCTGAGCCACGGCCTCGGCCAAGGCCTTATCTCTTTGCAACTTGAGCCGCAGGCTATCAAGGCCCGAAGAACCCATATTGGCCTGGAATTCCGCCGGATTCACGCCGTAGGAGCGTGCTGCGGCCGCAAGGTGCTCCTTCCACTCATCTTCGCTGAGCTCCGTACCCAGCTCCTCCACCAGCCGCTCGAGCGCCAAGCCCCGCCGAACCCGCTGTTCAGCCTGGGACTTTAAGTCCTCGTTAAAAGCCTCGAGCTTATCTTCCTTCTCTAGGCCGCGCATATAGTCCTCGACCGGCACTCCCTGACGCGCTAGGTCTTCCTTCACATTGTGCAGCAATTGGTGCTGCTCCTCGTGTATCAACGAAGGCGGAATCTCCGCCTCCATATCTCGGGCAATCCAGTCCAGAAACTCGTTCTTTTTAGCTTCCCACGTGTCACGCTGAGTTTGCTCGGTAAGGCTTTGATGCACCAAAACACGTACCTCGTCCAGATTATCCTTACCGACGGTTTTTGCGAATTCCTCATCCAGCTCGGGTAGGGTGACTTCTTTGACCTCAATAACCTTGGCCTGCGTTTTGCGCAACTCGTTGCCGTCATCGTCCTTGACCGGTACTTGCACTTCCTCGCCGGCTTTCACCCCCAGCAGGACTTCGCGAACATGCGGGAGCGCCTGAGTAAGGTCCACAGGAAAGCGAGAGCTTTCCCCAGTCTCAATTACCACATGATCCGCCTCGCGGGCCTCACGATCAACGGTTCGGATCTCAGCGTATTTGCGACGCAACTCCTCCAGGGCCGACACAACCATCTCATCGGTCACTTCTTGTGGCTGGCTGGAAAGTACGAACCCACGCCAATCAGGAAGCTGCGCTTCGGGGTAGTTCTCCACCTCCACCACATAGTCGAAGGGCTTGTCCATCACCACTTCACCCTCAACCAAGCGCGCGGATACCGGCAACAAGGAAAGTTCCTTAACCGCCGATGGATAGGTATCATCCATCAAACGCTCGCGCACCTCGTGCATAAGCGCCTCTTCACCTACCCGCGAGACCACCACCTTCTTAGGTACCTTGCCGGGTCTGAATCCCGGAACCCGCAATTTACGCGCGTACTCTCCAACAATAGCGTCGTAAGCTTTTAAAACCTCTTCAGTGGGTACACCCACCTTGATTTTTACTCGGTACCCTTCACGCTCTAGGATCTCTGCCATTATCCACACCTCACTACAAGGCGAACCGACCAGCTGGTGCGAGGAGCGGGACTTGAACCCGCACGGGTCGCCCCACTGGATCCTAAATCCAGCGCGTCTACCATTTCCGCCATCCTCGCGCAGCAATTTGGGCCGCCCATGGCTATTTAAAGATACCACCCAGTGAAGGTGGTTGCTTGGGGTGAGTGATGGGACTTGAACCCACGACCCCCGGTTCCACAGACCGGTGCTCTAACCAAGCTGAGCTACACTCACCAGGCCAGCACAAGGCATTGTAGGGGCAAGCAAGGTTCAGGTCAAGCTGGCATAACAGCTGGGACTTGATTAACCGCCCCCGTTCGCATTTCAGGCGTTTGCATCGTCGCCTTGTCCTAACAAGTTTATAACACCCCGGATACTGTCGCCTACCCCACCCAAGCACTCCACAATATTCAACACAAAGTGCGCCGGGTAGTTCAAAAGGAATCCCGGTCCTGCAACGGCGGCGGTAGCGGATACGCAGCGTATCAGTCAATAGTCCGGGGATCACCCAACATAGCGATTCCGTCCTCTTATTGTTTGCGCACTCGCCATCCCACCGAATTCGTCGCTTAAACATAGCGAGCTTTCAGCGAATTGAACCTGTGATGCTCCGGGTAAGGCTCTACCGTTCTTTCCCGCCAGCCGCCAATCTCCCCGCGAAGGAATTGGTCAGGATAATGGAGACGCTCGCCACCATGGCGAACATGGCCCAAATTGGCGAGACCAATCCAGTAACGGCCAAGGGCACCCCCACACCGTTAAAGATAAAGGCAAGGCTAAGATTCTGAACCGTCTTGCGATATGAGCTGATGCCGATTACAAACATCTCCGGTAAAGCCTCCAGCCGCGGGCCGGTAAGTACCACGTCCGCAGACTCGATGGCAATATCGGTCCCACTACCGATGGCGATACCGACATCAGCCTGCGTTAGGGCAGGAGCGTCGTTGATACCGTCGCCAACCATAGCCACCCGGTGTCCTTGCCGTTGTAGGTGGCGTATCCGTTCGGCCTTCTGATCGGGTTTGGCCTGCGCAATCACCTCGGCAATTCCGGCTACATCAGCAATGGCGCGTGCCGTACGCGGATCGTCTCCGGTGAGCAGCACGGGCGTCAGGCCACGTGCCTTAAGCGCCGCAATCACCTGTCTGGACTCAGGCTTCAGCTCATCGGCGAGCGCCAGCCAACCGGCCGCGCGGCCATCTACCGCCAATCCGATCACGGTACGTCCTTGTGCAGATTGTTCATCGATCCAGTGCCGACCGGATTCGATCACAATACCCTGTTCGCTTAGAAATACCGGAGAACCCGCCAAAATCGTGTGCCCCTCTACCCGGCCGGCGACACCCCCACCGCTGGTGGATTGGAAGTCCTTAGCCCCAGGTAGATCGGTCGAGTGCGCCAGTGCGCAGGCCACAACCGCATGCGCCAATGGATGTTCAGAGAACTGCTCTACCGCACCCGCAAGACGCAATACCGTGGCCTCATTCCCGGGGCTATCGATGTTCACCGCCACCACCGTGGGCTCACCCCGGGTAAGCGTGCCGGTCTTGTCCAACACTATGGTGTCGATATCCCCCATGATCTGAAAGGCTTCTCCGGCACGCATCAGAATACCGCGCTCGGCAGCCATACCCCCGCCTCGTATCAGCGCCAGTGGCGTGGCCATACCTAAAGCACAGGGGTAACCCATGACCAGCACGGCCAGCATCGCGAATATCGCACGTGTCACATTGGGGGTGCCCGTAATCAACCAAGCTCCCGGTATCCATATCACAAGCGCCAAGACGGCGAAACCCAGCACCACCGGCACATAGAGTTTTAGAATCCGGTCGGTGAGCCGGATGATGCCCGGGGCCATAGCGCGGGCCTCCTCTATCTGGTGAGCCACCTGCTGCAGGAAGCCGGCCTCGCCCACAGCGGTAGCTTCGATCAGCAGTGTGCCGGTCTGGTTGATCGAGCCGCCGATCACCTCGCTTCCAGGTTGCTTTTCGGCTGGAAGCGATTCACCGGTCACAATACTTTCGTTGACCGCCGAGCGTCCTTCGAGCACCCGGCCGTCCACCGGGATATTTTCCCCGGGACGCACACGCAGGTGATCACCGACCTGCAGTTCGCTCGTAAACACCTCCTCTTCGGCGCCATCGACACCGGCGCGGTGGGCCGTATCCGGCCGCAGCGCCAGCAACTTACTAATCGACCGCGAAGCGCGGGCGCGCATCTCGTTAGCCGCCCAGCCCGAGAGAATATGGTAGCTAGTGATGAACACCGCCACGTTGAAGAAGGCCACCGCAGGAAACGCCGGCAGGACCAGTCCCAATAAGCCTCCACCAAGTCCGGCGAAGGCTCCGAATTCAAGCAGGACATGCTGATTGAAAATACCTCGCCGGAGCGACTGCCACGCTTTCTTCAGGATGTGGCCGCCGGGGCCGAACATCGTTACCAAGGCCAACGCTAGAGACAGCCACACGAACCAATACGGGGCGGAACCCAGCCACATGATGACCATCTCAACGACTGCGGCGCCGGTCAACCCCGCCCCGACCATCAGCCGGCGCCAGTGCAAGGCAAGCTCGGCTTGTTGCTCCTCGAACGCTTTGACCTTATTCGGGTCGCGTACCGTGTAGCCCAGGTCCAGCAGCACCTGCCTCAGTGTGACCTTATCCAGGCGCTCGGGATCGTAGCGGATCAAAGCCTGTTCATGGGCTAGGCTGATGTTGATCTCAGATACCCCATCGAGCCGCAAATAGGCCTTGCGTAGGCTCTCAACACAAAATGAACAGGCCATCCCACCAATCTTGAACTGGACGCTGGCTTCAGTCATATTTTAGCTTTCTTGCGAAGATTTCATCGGCTTGGCCTCGAAGCCCACCTGGCGGATGATCCCTATGAGGTCATCCGGTGCCGAATCGTCGCGCACCCATACCTGGGCCATCCCTTCCTGAAGACCTACATGCGCATCAAGTACCGCCGGCTGCTGCCTAAGTACCTTTTGCACACGATCTGCACAGCCCTGGCAGTGCATCCCTTCGATTCTGAAGTTAACCGACCTCATGATGAACTCCCGTTTTGTCTAACTGGGTGAGGTGAACGTCCCGGTCGGACCGTCACCTTGGTGGATTCGCGAGACAAGGGGGTTCTCAAGGCCCTGATGATCGGGCAACCTTCGAGCTGCCCACGTCCCGGACAAGCCCTGGCAAGCTCGCCTAAGGCCTGTTCTACACGGCGCAGCCGGCTGATTCTGTCTCGTACCTCGGCGAGCCTTGTCTTCGCCAGGGCGCGTACCTCGGCGCAATCTGTTTCGACCCGTTCTTGCAGCACCAACAATTCACGAATTTCCCGCAGTGAAAACCCTAAAGCTTGGGCCCGCCGAACCACTTGGAGTTTCTCGATTGTGGCGGTGGGATAAACCCGGAAGCCGGAACCGTTAACTCGCTTCGGTTGTTCAATAATACCCTTGCGCTCGTAAAAACGGATAGTTTCTACGCCGATACCGGCGGCCCTTGCGGCGCGGGATATTGTCATTGGTAGCTTATCGGCCATAATTATCCGAGTCTCGGAGAAGCATAACGATAGTGTAATTGCCGTACCTTAGTACGGAGTCAAGTAGGCCCCGCAGGCTATATAGACTCCCCAATTGCAAGTTAATAATCCCGTCGTACAAGGGAGTTATGGTCAGGAACAGCAAGACTCTCCGAGCTATATCTCAGTACGGCCACGACCCTGAAGACCGAATTACAGAGGAAGGAAGCGTACGCCCTGAAGACCCTCTCCAGCTATTCCGCTAATGGGGTCCGGCTCAAGAGATGTTGCCGAAGAGCCGGGGCAATAGTAGCAATGTTGGGAGTATCATAATGAAGAATCCGGCTAATAGTGCAGCCTCAGTTACTTATACAGGGGCAATAAGGACCGGTAAAATTAACGATGAACGGTTAGAATATGCCAAGAAAGAAAAAGGTAACCAACAACGGCAACAGCGCAAACCTGGGCTATGAGGCCCAACTCTGGCAAATGGCGGATGCCCTGCGCGGCAGCATGGATGCCGCCGAATACAAGCACGTCG
>CAYODT010000002.1:0-15132 GCA_964402875.1 uncultured bacterium
AAGTACACATTGACCCCTACGGGCAAAACCCGGAGTTGCTCAAGGAGGTCGTGAGCTCGTGTCTCGCCAAGCACTGCCTGAAAGAGATACCGGTTTGCCTGCGGCAAGATCACAAAAGCATGCCTGCTGACGTCGGCAAGCTTCACGAACGGGGCCTTGGCCACTGCTTGACCGACGCCGGGGAGTAAGGGCTCCCTAAGCTCCCCGCCGTCCCGGTAGTCCCTGGGGAAGTTCGCCGTGGAAGGGTGCTGCGTCGTGGTCAGCAACCTGGTGATACAGCACAGCGAGATCATAAACTAGGTCGAAACCGGCCCCAGCTTAGGGCGCCGGGTCCTCCGGGGTGAACGGGTTTGTGGGATACTCTGGGCTCGCAAAGAGCCGGTAAAGTGGCCCCTTGCTATGGTCGAGTTACTTTTTAGCCAGAGGTGGGAGTGGATACAGTGCCAAAGCACTGACTACAGCCCTGGCCTGAGTGGGGTATACCAAGCGGCCGTCGATGCTTAACTGGGCCGACCCGCCGGAATCCATACGAATCGCGCCCCAGGCGCCCAGCTTAAGTAAAGCCTTGGCCAGCACCTCCGGCGTGGTGGGATCGCTGGTGACCAGCCAAATCCGCCCATCCTTGGTCCAGGCCACCGCTGCCTGCGGAGTAGGCCCGCCGAGCTGCGGGGCCCCGGCCTTGAAGCCTCCTTTTTCTGGGTCGTAGGCTAGTTTGCCCGACTGGACCAGCAGCGGGCCGGCTTCCAGCGCATAGTTCACCGGGGGATCCAGCGATCCAAAGAGGCTCAGTTTACCGCCGGCGGCCAGGCTCGCCCAGGGCATAAGCCCATGGGGGAAGGATAGCGCCCAATACCCCGGCTGCAGCTTGTGCGGTGCTTCCACGAGTGCTGCTATGTGGTCCCCTTTGATGATCAGCAAATCCTGGCCTGCTTGGCCCGCGGGGCCGGGTAGGGTGTAGGCGGTAAGTTTAGCCGGCCAGCGGTTGATGCCCACTGCACGACTCTGCCCATTCGCGGTCACCACCCAAGCCTTGAACCTGGGGACAGCGGCGAACAGATTTTCACCGTTCCAGAGCAGGGCGGTCCGGCCGTAAGGGTAGTTGATGGGTACACCGCCACGCACCCAAAGGCCAATGGGTGTATTGGTCCTGGGATCGAAGTATCCACCGTTAAGCACCGCCAGCGCGTCAGGGGCCATGCTGCTCAGGGTTTTCCGGAGGCCCGGCGTACCAACCGGCACCAGGCGCCAGCGTCCCGGGGCCGCCGTGACCATGCGCAGTTTCAGGGGGAAGGGAATCCATTCAATAGCTTCCTGGTAGTTAAAGCCCGGTGCCAGACCCTCGCTCACCGGGGGGGTCGGGAAGTAAAGGTCGATCACGAAGCGCGCGGGATCTTCTAGGGCGAAGGTGTGCAGGTATAGTAGCCGTCCAGGGGCTGGTTGGTAGGTTAGGGTGGTGCCGGAAGGGCCGTAGGCCGCCGAAAGCCCGGCCAACTTGGGCAGATAGGTCAGCAGAAAGGGCACAAAGATCTTAGCCTGCGCCTTTACCGAACCTTGAAAACCGGGTCCGCTCCACGCTCTTGGCAGATCCACGACTAAACGCAGCCAATCGGTATAGTGGGCGTATCGTATCGGGGCCTCCCGCAGGCTGGGGGGAAGCACACCGGCCGCGCGCAGCACCGATAGTGACAGAGTGCTGTCATCTACGGGGGGTGGGAGCGAGCCGAGCAGGGGTGGCGCCCAGCCGACACCGGGCACGTAGGTGAAGCCGCCGCTAGGCGAAATGTACATCCACGCACCGTTCTGCCGCTCCAAATGTAGCTGTAGCCCGCCGATGGGAATCTGCTGCGCTAAGACTGAAGGGCAGAGGATAGCCAAAAGCAAGAGCAAACGGCGAAGCATACCGTCAGCATACCGTCAGCCGGGCCCGGGGCTGATGAAAATTGCTCAGGCAGGCGTGGATTAAACCAAATAGAGCCTAGGGTTAGCCTCCGGGAAGGGATTGTCGATAAGCTCGAGCTCCTCCAATATCGCTCCCCCGGTTTCCCCGCGGTCCAGCAACTCCTGTACTTTAATGAAACGCTCGTAATGATTGCGGTAACGCTCACGGGCCCAGTCGGCGGCTTGGCCGGTCTCGATGAGAAAAGGCCAGTCGGAGGCTTCCAGCAGCAGCAGTTCGCGCATCATCTGCCGCAGTGGGCGAAGTTGCCCGGCTTGGGCGCTATGGGCGGACTGAGCCATACGGTGTTCGGCATCGTACACCTTAGCCCAGTAATCTTCGGTAGTGGGGCTCTGCCAGACTTCGTGCTTGCCCCCACGTCCCCAGGAGCCCTCGGACAAGCTGATGGGTGTGTGCGAGCCACGTACTGCTTTGTGTGCAGGAACCAGCCTGGAAGTCTTGTTTTCAGCCAGTCCCCGCAGGACCAGATCAAGGAAGTGGAGCCCTTCGTGCCACCAATGGCCGAATAACTCGGCGTCATAGGCTGAGGTAATCACACCTTGGGGATACTCGGCGGCCAGCCGGTTCAACAGACTCACGAAATCATGGGCATGAGCTTGGGCCTGCTGCCTAGCTGCCTCAGGCTCGTAGGGCATCTTCTGATCCAGGGATACGCCGCGACCGCTTACCCGCCAATGTCGCAGACCGGAATGACTATCCTTCTTGTGGAATTCTTGGTAGACGGGATGCCCTGGATAGCCCGAGTCCGCGCTCCAGACCGCTGCGGCAGTTTCCCGGTTGCGGGCCAGCACCAGCAGCCCCGAGGAGAGCTCGTGCACCTGGAAGACCGATGGGGAGCTTTTTTGTACTCCGGTCGATTGGTCATAGCTACCCCCGGCGATTCCCCCCACCATGTGAGCGTCGACGAAAGTGTAGCGCAGGCCCGCGTTCATAAGCACCTCGTCCACGCCGGGCAACAAGACTGCCCCGCCAGGTGCGGCTGGTGGTCTGGGTCCGGCAGGCCGGTAGCCCATCTCCGGGAGCCAATAGCCGACCGGGTCAGCCAGGAAGTGACGCCGGTGCGCATGAAACCCAGTGCGCACCTGGGCCACGGCGGCACCCTGAGTGCCGAGTAGTGGGGTGTAGCCGTGGGTGGCGTTGGAGGTGATCAGTTCGAGCTGTTCTCTTGCCTGCGCGCGCGCGAAGGCGCCGACGAGATCGCCACCGAAAGCCTCGAAAACTGCGACGGTGTTTTCCCAGAAAGCTACCTGGTGCCTGGCCGAGGCGGCTAGCGTAGTTTCCTGGTAGGCCTTTAAATCGTCGTGGGCCGCGGATAACCGAGTGGAGGCATAGGTACGAAAACCGGTTTTCACCTCGGGGTCGGCCAGTTGCTCACTGAGGATGGGAGTGAGGCCCAGTGTCAGCGGCGCACGCAATCCTTCGGCCCAGTGTTGCTCGAGCATTTGCGCCAGCGGCAGATAACTCTCGGCCATGACTTCGAACAAAGTCTCCGCGCCGAAGGGCCAAAGGCCATGCCGACGAACGTAGGGAATATGGGCATGTAAGACCAGTACGAAGCGGCTCATATGGTCCAGGTTAACAGCTGGTGCAATAAAGGCGGGGATTTGAGGGAGACGAAAAGCGGTGTAGGCCTCATCGTGTCAATCCTACCAAAGCTGCGGCCAGCTTGACAGGGTCGTGCCGGGCGAGGGGGCCTTGCTCGAGCAGATCTGCTTCCAGCAGCCGGAGCCCCGCTGTTTCGAAGCGCGCCCGTGATAATGCTACCGGAAACTGCTCTTCCTTGGCATAGCGTGCAGAGATCTCCGGTGGTACGGGGGTCTGGTTGACCAACACCACATCGGGCTTGCGGCCCAGATGCCTGATGATAGCCTCGGTGTGAGCGAAGGCGTCCATACCGCCGGTTTCGCCGGCCTCGGTCATGATATTTACCAGGTACACTAGTTGGCCGTGTGATCTGCGCAGAACTTCTGTCGTGGGTAGGAAACTCGGTATAACACTGGTATACAGACTACCTGGGCCCAAAAGTAACAGCTCGGCACCCAGTATCGCCGTTCGCACCTCAGGCATCACCGGGGTATTTGCCGGCGAGAGTCTTACCTCTTCCACCCGCCGGTGGATTTGCCGTAGACGGGTTTCTCCTTCATACTCCCGGCCGTCCTCGAAGCGGGTTACTAACCGCGCGGGTTCGGGCGTGGAGGGGAAGACGCTGCCCCTCAGCGCCAAGATCCGGTTGGCTGAACGTAGCGCCTCGGCAAAGTCGCCGCTGAGCTCGTTCAGGCTCACCAGAAATAGGTTGCCGAAAGTATGTCCGCTCAGGTCGTCACCTCGGCTGAATCGGTAGCGCATCAACTCAGGTAGTTGCTCGGCGTCCGAGAGGGCTGATAGACAGTCGACCAGGTCGCCCACCGCGGGTATGCCGAAAGAGCGCCTTAGCCGGCCGGTAGACCCACCATCATCGGTAGCCGTAACTACCGCGGTAGTGTTGGCGGTGTAGTTCTTGAGCCCGGTGAGCACGTGGGACAGGCCGGTACCGCCGCCCATGACCACGATTCGCGGCCCAGCCGAGAGCCGCCGATGTATATAGACCTGTTCGGCGGCCCGGTCGGGGTCCTGGGCCAAGCCGGCCAATAAGCTGCGGTTCATGGTCCTCAGGCCCCACAAGGTGATCAGCAGACCTAAAAAGAGCCAGAGTGCCCCGGAAACCCAGTTGGGCAAGCTGAAGAGTACCACCCAACGGCTTAGCTCGGTGATCGTCCTCCACAAGGGGGTGTGTAGGGCCAGCTGGGCCACGCCGATGGATATCATCAACATGCCTAGCGCTGCGGCCAGGGCGTATCGCTTAACCCTCATGCCCGGCAACAGCCAGTGTAGAGGACGGCTAGTCTTCCTTGGCCACATCGCGATGATCCTTTTCCACCCGGAACTTATGGCGTAGATCATCCGCCAGCCGCTCTATGGTGGCCACGCTACGATGCCTACCCCCGGTGCAACCCACGGCGATGGTATAGGCGGCCCGGCCTTGGGCGGCGGTGGCTTCCGCGATCAAATTACCCGTGGACAACAAAACTTCGTAATAGGCCTCGGGATCGGGGCCGCCGTCTCGCCCGCCGAAGACGTAGGCGGATACCTCGGGATCGGTTCCGGTAAGGAGCTTCAGTTTTGGATCGTAATAGGGGTTGGGTAGTGTGCGCACGTCCAGCACCAGGTCAGCATCTTGTGGAATGCCCCACTTAAAGCCGAAGGAGACCAGCCGTAAGGTGAAGGGGGTGGCTTCGCCGAGGTGCGCACGCAATCGTTCTGCCAGAGCTTGGGGCTTGAATGTGCTGGTATCGATGATTAGATCGGCTAGCGCACGAACCGGGGCCAGAGCCCTGCGCTCAGCCTGAAACTCACTGGTTAGGTGTCCGAGTCCCAGGGGGTGGAGGCGGCGGGTCAAGTTGTAGCGTCCCAGCAATACATCCGGGGAGGCCTCCAAAAAGATCAGCTCGAGCGCCACTCCACTGATTTTTAAACCGTTCAGAATCGGCTCGAGCTGATCGATGAAGGCGGCCCCCCGAATATCAAAGACTACCGCGACCTGTTCAAGACCGTGCTCGGCCAACTCGCTGACCAGGTCCGGCCAGAGCGCCGGAGGTAGAGTATCCACGGTGAAGTAGCCGAGATCCTCCAATACATTTCGCGCGGTCGATTTGCCCGCGCCTGAGTGGCCGCTGATCACGATCAGACGCATTTCTTCTCAAGTCTAGCGCGGATTTAGCTAGCTATGATCCTGGCGGCATGAAGGTACGTGCAGGTCGACTACAGGGCACTCCTAGTTTGGTGGAATTGCTCGGGGTGATACTGGGCTACCTATTAGCTGGAGGTGCGCACGTTGAACCCATCGCCAACCTATCGAACCCTTCGCTTGGTGATGGGGCATCTTATTGGTATTGGGAGGCAGCGGGTGGCTGTCTACTTAGCCTACTGTAGTCACAATATGGGGTTTGGTTGGCGACACCCCTGCTACTATGGTGGGCTGGCTACTCCTGCTTCTCGGGTGGAAACTCCGCTTCGCCAAGCTAATGTCGGAGCCGGCTGGAATTTTGAGGTAGGAGGGGGATGGGGATTCTTAAGGGATAGGAAACAGTTCCGCTTGCTCTATACCATCACGGTGTTGAACTGGGGAAAGGCTGGACCCGACTCCAGCGGCATTCCGAAGGCTCTACCTAGTTCTCCGGATACTCTAACCTCTATTTGCTGCTTGGCGGTTGGGCTCTGTGGTGCCTCGCTGGTACGGTGGCTAAGACTGGAACTCGCATCTAGAGATATCTAAACGTTCCGGCGGTTGCGGCGTGCTGTACAGTGGCTGAACTCTCCGGACCAGCTTTAGGTGAACTTGCGCAAGATATTGGCAATTTCCTCGGGCCGGGTGACGTCACCCGCAGCCACATCGGCGGCGCAGATAGTCAAGTACTCTTTCAAGATCAGATTAGAGGCGGATTCCACGGCTTTCTTTGCGGCAGTCATTTGGGTCAGGATTTCGTCACAAGGGCGACCCTCCCGCACCATCTTCTGCAAACCGCGAACTTGGCCCTCGATACGGCGAAGCCGCTTAATGACATTATCTACCGCCTCGTGACCCATATCCAGAGTGTCCATTGGCTTCATTATATACCGATACCCCCTATGCACGAGTACCCGGTATTCGGCTGAGATGCCTGATGGAGATGCTGTTTCTTACGCTGGATCGATTGGGATTATTGTGCCAGATTCTGATCCTGATTTGTGATGATGATCAGAAATCTTGGCTGAGCCGCCATAGTTTTGTGTGAGGCCTGGTGATGGATCAGGGTTATCGCCGGCGTGGGCCACCTACCAGCATCTATGCGCGGCTCCATGGTTCGGTAGGGTAGAGGTAGGGGCAGGGTGGTAAGAATGATGCCGGGAGGTGGTCATACGCACCCCCTTAGAGACCGGGCGCGATTCCTCCCATCCCTTACTGCTGCACTTGGGTTCACGACTCTGAGGGGTCTTCGTTGGCTTTCAGGGGGATAGGCGGGTCAGGTGCGTTGGGTTCAAGAGGTACAAACTCCTTGAGGCGGGCTCTGAAGGAGTGCAGAAGCCTTTTGAACTCGGGGTGCTGGAGCATGGCGGGTCCTTGGGGTGCGGCTTCATCATCCGGCTTCGGCCCTGCGGTACCCTCCCGGCGCTCGTCGCTATCCGGTCTTGCCGGGGCGCTCGACTCGGAGACCTGCGGGGGGAGGGGAATATCTGTTCGGGGTTCCGGCTGTGCGGCGGGATATTCGACGGTGGCCTGCTTATCTCCCAAGCGCAGCTCGAGCCCTAGGTTCATCTGCTTACGAACCGCTCGTGCCACCTGTTCCTGGTTTCTGAGAGCGTTGTCGTAGTGGAATTGATGGGTGCTTGGGAATATTAGCACCAGTGATTGATCCCCGGTTTGTGGCTTGGCCTCGCGCAGGAAGGCGCGCACCGCCTGGGGCATTTGGCTGAGTATCGTCTTCCAGGTACTTTCCACGGAGGATATCTGGGTGCCCTGTGCTGCAGGTGCGAGCTCCGCTCCGCTCGGTGATTGCCGATGCCGAGTCGGGGTCTCGGGCGGCGGGGCTTGCATGCGGGCCTGTATACCGGCGGTCTGAGCGTCGGTTTGGGGACGAGCGGGCTCACGGTCTTCGCGCTGCAGCTCGCGGTGGAGCTTAAGTAGGCCCAGCTCGAGCGCAAAAGCGTCGTCGCGTCTAGCCAACCGGTCGGCGTGTTCGTCTAGGGCGGTGAGTGCGGCAATCACCCGAGCCGAATTGGCGTGTAAAGATGGACCCTCACCAAGACCTAGCTGCGCGTGCAACCCCTTTTGTAGGGCTTCGGCCACTCCTTCATTCAGTGTATGAGCAGAAAAACCCTCCTGAAAGAGCCGAGTGGCATTTTTGATAGCTACACCCACCTGCCCCCGGTCGAGCGCCTCAACGATCTGCCAGAGCCTTTCCCTGGGGGGCAAGCCCAAAGCTGCGCGCGCATTTTCGAGGGTCAGTGGGTTTTGTCCCAGCGACAGGAGGCGCTCGAGTAGACTTTCGCCGTCGCGCATGGCGCCATCCGCCAGGTTGGCCAGCAGCTGCAGCGCCTCAGGATCCACATCTACGCCTTCGTTCTTGGCTATCCTGCCGAGTTTTCCGGCGATTTCCTCCTCTAAGAGCCGGTGAAAACGGAAGTGCTGGGTGCGGGAGAGGATAGTGAGCGGTATTCGCTCGGGCTCGGTGGTGGCGAAAACGAAGATCACGTGCGCCGGGGGTTCTTCAAGAGTTTTGAGCAACGCATTGAAGGCGCTTTTGGACATCATGTGCGCCTCGTCGAGGATGAAGACTTTGTATCTGCCCTGAAGGGGTGCCAGTAGGATCCGCTCACGCAACTCGCGCACATCCTCCACGGAGTTGTGGCTGGCGGCGTCGATCTCAAGGACGTCAGGGTGGCGTCCTTGGCGGACCAAGGTACAACTTGTGCATTTGCCGCAGGGCCGCTTCTCCACGGGTGCCTCGCAGTTCGCGGCCATAGCGATCAGGCGGGCACTGGTAGTTTTACCTACGCCCCGGGGGCCCGAGAAGAGATAGGCGTGCGCCAGACGATCTTGAGCCAAGGCACCCTTGAGCACCTCCTTTACGTGCGTCTGACCGATGAGATCCTCGAAGGTGGCGGGGCGGACCCTGCGATACAAAGCACCCATATTGCGCCTATAATACCGCTGAAATTAGTAAGGCTTTTCTTACTGGCGATGCAGGCTTGGACTTCTCGGCCATGATATTTAAGGAAGATGCTATGAACTTAGTGCAGTTTACTTGTGCGGTAGAGAGAGTGTTGGGCTAATAGCCATGCCTTCCGGGATCACAACCCGAAATACGTCACCCTATGAGGAGCTGCTCCGGCTATTTGAGGTATGCGAGCCGAGGTAGGACGGGTCGATACGCAGGTTTTCGGTGATAAATCAGCAGGTATCGGGAGAAGGGGCTTAGTGTATTACATAAAGAACAGAAAATCGCGCCCCCGGCACCCCGGCGGCACCCGACCCGGGCCGCTTAGGGCTGCTTCCTTCCAGACCTGACCCGGTTCACGGTGGGTCGCCGCGCCGGACCGGAGGCGCGTCAGCTACTCTATCACAACTTCCTATGTTATGAGCATTGCGAGAAGCAGGTAGGCCATGTGGCTCTCCAAGCGCCATGGTCTCCGCCCGATATTAGAGGAGATCAGTTTCAGTGTAATGTCGGGTGAGGTTTATGCACCGGCCGGCCCCAATGGTTCAGGTAAAACCGCCTTGATACGCCTTTTTTGGTCGGGCTGGCGTTTCCCGGCGCAGGTGAGGCGCGGATCTTGGGCCAGAACGTGCACGAGGGTGGGTACCGAATCCGCCGGTATGTTTGGGCCGTGGCCGTGGTTGAGGCACCCGCTGCCCCTTCTATCCTTACCTGAGCGGCCGTGCCAACCGGGGTCTCCTGGTTGGCTCTCAGGTATGCAAGGAACCCCAGCAGCGTATCCGTAGCCTTCTAGCTCGGCTCGAGCTGCTGGCGATAGCCGGTTAATGCGTGGCCAGCTACTTACTTGGCCAGCGGTAGCGCCTAGGCCTGGTTGCGGCGATTATGGACGGGCCGGCGGTAGGTGTACTCCTGGACGAGCCTATCAGCGGACTGGACCCCCTATCGGTGGGTAGGGTACATGTCCTGCTGGCTATACTCTGGTTTGAGGAGCAGGATATTTGACCTAAGGAGGGAATGATGCCCGAGCTAACCCATTTCAAGGACGGAAAACCCAAAATGGTAGATGTGAGTACCAAGCTACCTACCTTGCGTGTAGCTGTAGCCGAGGTGTTTGTGCGCTTGACCGCCGAGGCCAGAGAAGCCCTGAACGCCGGCGGGGTAGGTAAGGGAGATCCGCTGAGCGTCGCTCAATTGGCTGGTATCATGGGCGCCAAGCGTACCTCGGAACTGATACCGTTATGCCACCCCCTGCCAATCACTGGTGTGGACCTCCAGCTCGACCGCGAGGACGAAGGTGTACGCATTCGGGCTACCGTGCGTACCAAGGCTGAAACTGGGGTGGAGATGGAAGCTCTAACAGCCTGTGCGGTTGCAGCCTTAACCGTCTACGATATGTTGAAGGCCGCGTCCAAGGGCCTGGAGATCACCGACCTGAGGCTGCTGGAAAAATCCGGGGGAAAGTCAGGTGAATGGCGACGCCGAGATACCGTGACGAATAAGTAGAACGGCACCCTACGCATGCTGCTGCTGCGGTTTCCACATTTTTTGGTTCTTAATGCTGATGCCTTGATAATGGTGAACTCGCAGCCAGCGTCCCAACGTTTGTGGGTTGCGGGGGTCTTATCCAGCACGGGTCCGGAGGCGGCTAGTGTCAACATCTAGCCATCCAAGGGGGCTTGGTGCTGTTGGTATGTATCTCTATCGGTATTCCGGTATCTGTACTGACCCGCGTATGCTAACGAGCAGCACTGTCACTTAGGCCTATTTCTTTGCGTATTATTGTTATAGCAGTGCATTTCCGGAGTAAATCATTCTCCCTAGATTAATTATACACTTCTGTCGATTGGCCGGAGTCCAGGACACTTAGCCGGCAGGGGTCTGGGTGAGGGCACCTTGGAGATAATTTCGAGCGTTTGAGAATGTGGAGCGGTGGCTGGGCTGGTTTTATGTAGTACCGATGAGATGTATACTGTATACACAATGGAGGAGAGATGTATCCTGCACGGCCGGTCCTGATTCGCGAGGCCGCCTACGACGAGCTACGAAGGGCTATCCTGGAAGGGCGGATAGCTGCAGGGGAGCGTTTGCTCGAGCCGGATCTGGCCCAGCGGCTGGGGGTGTCGCGTACGCCGGTGCGGGAGGCGATCTTACGGCTCTCGCAGGAGGGGTTGGTGGAGCTGCTGCCTAACCGGGGTGCACGGGTACGGCTGCCCACCACCGAAGAGGTGGCTGAGGTCTACGAGGTACGCTCGTTGATTGAGGCGGAAGCAGCGAGGCTAGCGGTCTTAGTAGGTACTGAGGAGGTTTTACCGAATATGGGCGAGGCGTTGGTCTTGCTGGAGCAACTGCCAGCCTTGGACTACGCTGGGCAGATTGAGGCGGACCGCCGGTTTCATACCGTGTTAGTCGATGCTTCCGGGAACCGGGTGCTGGCTACGGTTTTTCATGCGCTGGACGCTCAGATGGCCCTAGTTCGCCAACGTTCACGTGACCTTAATCAAACCCGGACTACCCACTTCCAGCACCAGGCTATTTTGGATGCCCTACGTGCCCGCAACGCTCAGGGGGCGGCCGAAGCGGCCAAGCGGCACGTGCTTTACTTCAAGCGGGTAGTTCTGGAGCGTTTGCGGGAGGGGAAATGGAGTTGAATCGGCTGTATAGGGCCATGGTTCTGGGCGTAGCCGAGCGATCTTGGGTGAGGCGGCTGGTAGAGACCAAGGGCTTTGGCCTGGTCAGGCGGTTCGTGGCCGGCGAGCGAATGGAGGATGCCTTGGCTGTAATCGAGGCTCTCGAGCACCAGGGGATTCACGGCATCCTTGATCTTCTTGGCGAGGGGGTAGCCACTGAAGCGAAAGCGGAAGCCCTAGTGCAGCAGATCACCGAGTTGATAGAAGCCTTCGCCAAGTTGCCTTATCCGCGCTATGTTTCGGTCAAGCTTAGCCAGTTAGGCCTCATGCTATCCGAGGAATTGGCCTATTCGGGTATGGTGCGGATACTGACCGCTGCAAAACCGCACGGTGTTTTCGTTCGTATCGATATGGAAGATTCGTCCAGCGTAAACGCTACGCTTTCGACCTATCGCAGCTTGCGCGAGGCTGGGTTTGACAATGTGGGCACAGTGTTACAATCCTGCCTACGGCGCAGTGAGGATGACCTGGAGGCGCTTCTGCCGTTGAAACCGAAACTACGGATTGTGAAGGGTGCCTATGCGGAACCACCCGAAGTAGCCTTTCAGGATAAGGCCACCGTGGACCGGATGTTTATACGCCTGAGTAGACGCAATCTGCTTCAGGGCGGCTCTACGGCCATTGCCACCCACGATGGGTCGGTTCTGCGCGACATTAAAGCCTTCATCGCGCAGAACCGATTGCCGGAAGACCGCTACGAGTTTCAGATGCTCTATGGGATTCGCCGTGACCTACAGAAGAGCCTAGCTTGCGAGGGCCATACTGTGCGAGCTTACGTACCTTACGGGAACCACTGGTATCCCTATTTCTCTAGGCGCATTGCCGAGCGCCCGGAGAACGCGCTTTTCGTGATTCGAGGCATGCTCAAGGGTTAGGTATGTCCAGACGCAAGGAGGTAGATGATGCAATCAGGAACGTACCACAGCAATCCCGTAGAGACCTTCAGTACGCCCCAAGCCCAAACCGCCATGCAGATGGCTCTGACCGAGGTGCGGGCCCAGTTCGGGGCGTCGTACCCCCTGATTATAGATGGGGAACCGGTGATTACCGGCGGCTGGACCGACTCAACCAACCCCTCTGATCCCGACCAGGTTGTGGGCCGAGCGGCGGACGCCGGGCGGACTGAGATCGATGCGGCCCTACAAGCAGCCTGGAATGCGTTCGATACCTGGAAAGAATATAGCCAGGAAGCCCGTAGCCGAGTTCTGCTCAAAGCAGCCAAGATCATGCGGGATAGAAAACTCGAGTTGGCGGCCTGGGAGGTCTACGAGATCGGTAAGAACTGGATAGAAGCCGACGCCGACGTGGCCGAAGCCATAGACTTTGTTGAATACTACGCACGTGCAGCCATGCGTTATGCCGGCACCAGCGCGGTGGCCCTTTATCCCCAGCCAAATGAGGACAACGAAGCCTTCTATACTCCGCTGGGTGCTGGAGCCGTTATTCCCCCGTGGAACTTTCCCGGTGCGATCCTCACCGGCATGATGATGGGGCCGGTAGCGGTAGGTAACACTGTAGTGGTCAAACCGGCACCTGATACTCCGGTGATCGCTGCCAAGATCGTGGAGATCCTGCACCAGGCTGGTCTGCCCCGGGGTGTGGTCAATTTATTGCCGGGGCCAGTGTCCGTGATTGGCGATTACTTGGTTGAGCACCCCCAGACCCGGTTTATCAACTTTACGGGCAGTATGGCGGTGGGCCTCAGAATCAACGAGCTGGCCGCTCGGGTGGGGCCTCGGCAGCACTGGATCAAGCGCGTATACGTAGAGCTGGGTGGCAAGGATGCACTTATTGTAGACGAGACGGCCGACCTTGATTGGGCGGCTGTTCAGATCGTGTCGGGTGCCTACGGGTTCCAAGGGCAAAAGTGCTCGGCGACCAGCCGTTTGATCGTTATCGATGCGGTGCATGATTTACTAATGGAGAAGGTGCTCGAGCGGGCCGAGCGGCTTTCAGTTGGGCCGGCTGAGGAGAATCCTGACCTGGGTCCCCTGGCGAATCAAAAGCAGGGACAGAAGGTGATGGATTATATCCATATCGGGGTAGGGGAGGGCGGCCTGAAGCTTGGAGGCCGGCGGCTTGAGGGCAAGGGATTCTTCGTAGTCCCGACGATCTTCGACGGGGTGTCCGGGGATGCAAGAATTGCCCAAGAGGAGATCTTCGGGCCAGTACTTTCCACCATTCGGGTGCCCGACTTCGAAACCGCCCTGGGGGTGGCCAACAGCACCGCCTACGGGCTGACCGGTGGAGTATTTTCGCGGGATCGGGCGCGGCTTGAACTGTCTCGCGGGCGCTTCCAAGTGGGTAACTTGTATTTCAACCGCAAGATTACCGGGGCGGTGGTAGGCGCACAACCCTTCGGCGGCTTCAACCTCTCGGGCACCGATTCAAAGGCCGGAGGCCCGGATTACTTAGGCTTATTCTTACAAATGAAAGCAGTGACTGAGCGCTATTAGGTGGATTGAGTAACGAAAAGAAGCGCTGGGCTAGCCCAGCGCTTCTTTGGCCTGTTTGACTTAGTAGCGCGCAGCCGCCTCGATGATAACCACGTTTGCGGCACTGGGCCCCTTGCCGCCACGCCCGGGCTCGATATCGAAATTCACTACATCACCCTCGTTGAGGGACTTATAGCCGTCTTGGTTAATCGCACTGAAGTGGACAAAGACGTCTCCACCACTCTCTCGCTCGATGAAACCATAACCCTTTTCCCCGTTGAACCACTTAACTCTACCCTTTTCCATTCCTAACTCCTTATACCGGGCCGAAGCCCACTCAGGAATCGAAGCGCTGAAATACCCGCAAGGGCCGCTTCGCTGTACCCTGAGCACACTTATACTAGCACATTGATGACGCTAGTGGGTGAGAGTTCAAGGTGCAGGCGGTATGGATAGGTTGCCGTTGCTTGTCTGAGAGGGTGTTCTTGGTGCAGGAGTAGGGCTTGGCTTCCGGGAATGCAACGCATTCCCGGTTTTGCTCCGAGATTTCGGTTGAGGCGCGCGGCCCCAAGTGTAGTTGGTGCGTAGCAGGTGCAGATCGCCAGCGTTTACTACGCCGTCATGGTTCAGGTCGCCGGGGACTGGGGGACCGGGTTTGCCGCTCTTAGTCTTTTGCTGATGCTTGCCCCAATGCTCAGCCAGCAAGACCAGGGTGGGATAGGTGTACTTGCCTTCTGTGTAACTGCGCGAGAGCGAAGCAGGGCTGGCTGCGAAAACCTCATGCATGGGATTGAAGAAGCGGACCCGGCTGCTCACCAGTGGTCTGAGCGCCTTGGCGGGTTTTAGTTTGAGGCGGAACACTTCGGTGCCCGAGAGCGGCCTGGTAAACGCCGCGTCTACTTCCAGCAGTTTTCTATCGGCGTCCCAACGCCATACCGCAAGTACACCGTCCGCTGGCCGGAAGGTAGGAAGTTGTGGTGTGAGGCCCGGCATCTGAAAATCGGCTTTAAATCCTCCAGATGCCCGTCCGGTGAGATTGGTCACCCAGGTGAACGTCCCTTTGACCGTGACGGGCGGGAGGATAAAGCCGAACCGTGGCGGGGGCGGATTACTTACCGTGAGCGTGAAGGCCTGCTCTCGGTTGGATAGCGCCGCATCCTGCACGTCTAAGGTCAGATCAAAGCTACCCTTTTCCTCGGCTACGCCGGAGAAACGACCATCCCTGAAATGTAAGCCCTTAGGCAATTTGCCACTTAGCGTGTAGGTATAAGGACGTATGCCGCCTGCGGCCGGCAAGGTGGCCTGGTAAGGCACGCCGA
>CAYODT010000002.1:15232-18466 GCA_964402875.1 uncultured bacterium
ATGATCAACTCGGCGATTCCAGCCTTCTCGGAGTGGGCGTTGTAGTACTCGTCACGGTAGATGAACATCACTAGGTCAGCGTCCTGTTCGATGGAGCCTGATTCGCGCAAGTCGGAGAGCATCGGGCGTTTGTTCGGCCGCGCCTCCACCGCGCGCGAGAGCTGAGATAGCGCAATTATCGGCATCTCGAGCTCGCGGGCCAGACTCTTAAGTCCACGGGAGATGGCGGCGATTTCCTGCTGGCGATTCTCACCGTTACGACCGCTCAGACTGCCCGACATGAGTTGCAGGTAGTCGATGATAATGAGCCCCAAAGGATGCTTACTCTGCAGTCGCCTAGCCCTCGCGCGTAGCTCGAGCAGGTTCAGATCCGGCGAGTCGTCGATATAGATAGGGGCTTCGGCTACGCGCCCCGCTGCGTCGACTAGCCGTGCGAAGTCGCGGTCGTTTAGGTCACCCTGGCGCAGGCGGCTCATGTCGATACGGGCCTCGCTGCAGAGCATCCGGGTGACCAGCTGGATACCGGGCATCTCCAGCGAGAAGATGGCCACCGCGTGTTTACTGCGGAGAGCCACGTTCTGCCCTACGGTGAGTGCGAAGGCGGTTTTGCCCATTGAGGGACGTGCGGCAATGATACTGAGTGAGCCGGGCTCCAGGCTGCCGATCATACGGTCCATCTCGTGAAAGCCGGTGGAGATGCCGGAGGGATTCTCCCGATGCTCGTATAGTTTCTGGATACGCTCGAAGGTGTCGGCCACTAGATCGTGCATCACTCTGAAGTCGTGGCGCTTATCGTCACGCGTAACCTCGAGTACCTTGCGTCCGGCTCCATCGAGAATCTCATCAAGGCTGCCGGTTTCCTCATAGGCGCTCTTCATTACCTCGCCTGCAGCCTGGATCAGCCTGCGTAGGGTGGCTTTTTCAGCTACGATACGTGCGTAGTGCTCGGCGTAAGCGGCGGTGGGCGTGCTTTCAGCTAGCCCCACTAAGTAGTTGTGACCACCTAGGGTATCGAGCACTCCTTCAGCACGCAGATTTTCGCTCAAGGTCACCAGGTCCACGGGTTCGCCGCGGGCGCGTAACCGGCTCATACCCCGCCATACGGCCCGGTGTCCCTCCTTATAGAAGGATTCGGCGTCGATGAGACCTTCCATCTGGTCCAACACCTCGTTGTCCAGCAATGCCGAACCGAGTACGCTGGCCTCAGCTTCCAGGTTGTGTGGGGGCAGGCGTCCTTCCAAAATCAGACCTCGGCGTTATAAATTGACAAAGGGGCTGGAGCGACCCAGCCCCTTAATACACCCGACCGACTCAGGCTGGTTCCTGAGTGCTGACCACCAGCTTGAGCATGATTGGGACTTCGGGATGCGGCTTATAGACGACCTGATAGCTGCCCAGTTCCTTGATCGGGCGGACCAGCTCGAGCCGCCGAGAGTCAAGGTGAATCTGGTGCTGGGCTTCCATGGCCTCGGCTAGATCCCCTCGAGTGACCGAGCCGTATATCTTACTCTCGCCAGCACGCACGCGAACCTCCAGGGTCAAGGTCTCGACCAGTTCGCGCAGCCGCTCGGCCTCCGCCTTGCGCTCGGCCGAGCGTTTAGCCTGGGCACGGATACGTGCTTCCAGCGCCCGTAGGTTCGAGGATGTAGCCATAGCCACATAGCCGCTGGGGATCAGATAGTTTCTGGCGTAGCCGGGCTTTACATCAACCACGGTGCCTACGTCGCCGAGATTCTCCAGGGGCTCGAGCAGAATAACCTTCATCTTCCCGCCTTTCCCCTACTTGCGGACTAACCGCTTAGTGTATGGCAAGAGAGCCATTACACGGGCTCGCTTGATCACCTGGGCCAAGTGTCGCTGCTGCCTGGCCGAAAGACTGGTACGCCGACGTGGCAGAATACGGCCAGTCTCAGTCAGGAACTTCTTGAGAACATCGGTCTTTCTATAATCATAGTCGTATCCCTTCAACTCGCCCACCAGGGACTTCTGTTTACGGAAACGACGAGGACGCATAGGCTTCTTGCTGCTCAAAACGGTAGATCCTCCTCTGGCGGGAATTCTTCCAAGCCTTCTTCAATATCTACCCCACTCGTTTGGACTTTCCGGGACCCGGATCCGCCGCTTCCGGGGCCACGTGTGAGGCGTTCCAACCGCTGGGCTTCGACGCGCGTAGTGTAGCGCCGCTCGCCCGTCTGGGTTGTCCAGGAGTCGTTAACCAGTCGGCCGATGACGAATACGGCCTCGCCCTTGGCAAAGCCGCCTGCCCATTCAGCCATTTCGCGCCAGGCTTGAATATCGATGAAATGGGTCTTTTCCTGCTCACCCTTGCGGGTGGTGAAGCGCTCGTTCACCGCTATGCCCATACGGGTTACCGCGGCACCCTGGGGTGTATAGCGCAGCTCGGGTTCACGGGTCAGGTTGCCGATGAGTATCACCTGGTTCAGCCCGTCCCGCCACCGCTGCTGCCCTTTGGCGTCGGAAACGGTGAGTTCGCCGCTCTTGCCCTCGGTGCTTAGGGTCTCGATACGGTCTACGCGAATGTCGAGCGCGCTGCGCCGGCTGCCCTCGACCTCCCAACTGCGGTACTCCAGCCGTCCGTCCACGAAGACCGGCGTGCCGGCCTGCATGGCGTCGGCCATGACCTCAGCGTAGCGGCCCAAGAGCTTGACCCGGTGATAAAAAGCCAGCTCCCGGGTCTGGCCACCCTCGTCCGTCACCGCATCATTACCGGCCACCGTAACCTCAAGGATAGCCAACCCGCCCGGCGTGTACCGGAGTTCGGGTGTCTGAGTTACGGCACCGATTAGGTGAATCTTATTCAAGCCCTTTGCCATAGAATTAGCCTACGCTTTTTCCTGCTTCCACTCCGACCGTTCGCGTACAACCAGCACACGGCGAACGTTATCTCGCACTCGAAGCTCATGCTCGAGCGGCTTGGCATGTTTGGCTTCCATCTGGACGCTATAGAAAATGTAGTAGCCTTCGAACTCCTTCTCAATTGGATAGGCCAAGCGCCGATTTCCCCACTCGTCCACCGTGCCGATCTGTGCTTCCACACCGGCCAGCGCGTGTTCGATAACTTCCTTCTCGTTGTTTAGTTGTGTGGGCTCAAGGCTGGGATTCAATATTACGCCAACGTTATATTGGGGCATACTCACCTCCTTCCATGGGCAAAGACGTAGCCCCACTCGGGGCACGGCCGCTCATTATAACAGCTTGGCGGCGGCCTGTCAC
>CAYODT010000002.1:18566-68538 GCA_964402875.1 uncultured bacterium
CCCATGATGTGATATCCACCGTCTACATAGATGGTTTCGCCGGTAATGCCGCTTGAAAGTGGAGAGAGCAAGTAGAGCCCCAGGTTACCCACCTCCTCGTGGGTGATATTGCGCTTAAGGGGTGCGCCCTTACCCACCTTATCCCACATTTTCCCGAAGCCGGGGATGCTACGTGCTGCCACAGTGCGCACCGGCCCTGCAGAGATGGCGTTGACACGGATGTCCTTTTCGCCAAGCTCGTACGCCAGATAGCGGACACTAGCCTCCAGGGCACTTTTAGCGATGCCCATTACGTTGTACCTGGGAATTACTTTTTCCGAGGCGTAGTAGGTGAGTGTGACCACACCGCTCCCTGGGCCCATGAGAGGTTCGGCATAGCGAACTACTTGGACCAGCGAGTAAGCCGAGACCTCCAGGGCCGAGAGCCAGTCCTTGCGCGTAGTGTCCAGGTAGCGCCCATCCATAGCTGGACGTGGCGCAAAGGCGATAGCGTGCACCAGGTAGTCCAGCCCGCCGGAGGCGCCCAGATCGGTGAACAGCGCCTTTAGTTCTTCTTCCTGGGTCACATCGGCCTGGTACAAACGTACGGTGGGCATCTCGGCGGTCAGTTTCTCCAACTCGCCCAAAAGCCGTTGCCCCTGATAGCTGAAGGCCAGTTCGGCACCGGCCTGGTGCAGTTGCTTGGCGATGGCCCAGCCGAGGCTGCGTTGGTTGGCCACACCCATTATCAGGGCCCGCTTTCCCTTCAGATCAATCGACACCATAACTTACCTATCTTACCTAAAGCTCTGGGAAGCGGCTGCTCTGGCTTGCGGTCGTTTCGACGACGATGCTGGGCTTATGAAGCCGGAACCGAAGGCTTGGTGTGCTGCGTAGATCGCTGAACACATTATGTTAGCGGGATATTCAACGGCCCGGATAATCTACTGGCTGCAGTATAAGGCTACGGGCGGCGACGCCCCAAGGCGGCTTCGGCTTGCCTAAGCCTGAGATGCTCGAGCTTCTGCGTGGCATCCGTGAGGCGAGATAACAGCCGGTGGAAAGTCGCTCGAGCAAGCCACCGGCTTCTCACATCCCCTATTCGCTCCCTTGACCCGGCTGGGCTGGTTGCCCCACTCGGCCGCCTTCCATGAGTCGCATCACCTGCCCGACTGGAAGCCCTACTAGGCTGCAGCGGAAGCGCGGTTTAGGAAGGTTTGTCCCGGCATTCCGTAGGCACCTACGTCAATGAACGAGAGCACCTTGGCATAATAGGCACTGCAGAGATCCACCCGGTAAAGCAGGTCATCGCCGTCTAGATCCTAGGGGTCCGGTAGACTACCATAGTACCATAGGGCCTACTTGGTTCTGCACTTAAGAAGAGCGCTGGATTGCCATTACCGTGATCGATATCTGGGGGCTGTTCTCGGCTGCCCGCTGGCTAGAGCTTGCTGAATCCTACTGCCATCACCCCTTCCCGGTGTCCCAATCGTAACTAGACCCCGCCAATAGGACGCGAGTGACACAGTCAGAACTAAAAGCTGCCGTGAATGAGTTGAGGATTGATTAGTTATAGGTGTCGAACCCACTCGGCGAAGTGTGATTAGGTGCTGGGCGGCAGACTAACGATGATCGTACGGGCACCGCCGGCCGCCGGTACATCTACGGCAACAAAGGCCGACGCTTCATTCGGGTTTTTGGATGTAGGTAAATCGCAGTAGTCTGGCGGCTACGAAACGGTGGGTTTACCTTATGTTGCCAAACATGCTTAGTACCTCCTCGTTGCTGCGTGAGCTGTGTCTTAGGGAACGGGTATTTGAGATATCATTGCTCCACACAGCAGAAACGGTAGTTCCTCCTAATCTACTGACTAACCTGTAAGGGTCCGTGTGGCGGCTTGCACATCGGCTTCGGTATAATCCACCCAGCGTGAGCTGTTTCATTAGCTCGTGAGCCCGGCTCTCGATAGGATGAGGTTTTGTTTGTCGGCATTATTGAGCTGAGCCAGCATGCCCAGACCGCGTGCTGCGCTATCCAGGAGCACACTGCTAATTGCTCAAGGCCCTCCTTCCAGGGCAAGGAAGGCCACCCCCCACCACGGCAACGGCAGGAACCCGCTGGGCACTTTACTCAACTCGGCAGTAGAACGCCCATACCATAAGAGAACCGGCTGCTTGGCTGTGGGCGTGGGTGTATGCGGCCGCCAGTTCATTCGTGCAGCTGCTGGCCCCTTGAAGGGGCGTGTTGGGTTCCGGGGCCGCCCGGGCGTGGACGGTAATTGTTCCATGGCTTGCAAGAGTCACCGGCTGGCCAGATGTTCCACTTGGCTCCGGGTGATACCAGCCGCAGCCGGCCCGAGTAGCTGGGCGACTTTCCTAAGGCTGAAAGTTATTTTGTGTATAGTACTCACTCCCGGACCTACGCCATCCCAACTTTGGCGAGGTATATATACAAACAGGCTGGGGGTCTTACCCAGCCTGTTTTATTTGGCGGGCCCGGCAGGATTCGAACCCGCGGCCTGTTGATCCGTAGTCAACCGCTCTATCCAAACTGAGCTACGGGCCCAAGTGCGAAGATTATGCTAGCTGCTTGTCGCGCTTTTGTCAAGGAATTGCGCCTCTGCCAGTCTGGACAGACGTAGTACAGGCCCCGGGTTGTTTTGCCGGATATGAGCTGCTTCGTAAGCGAGATTAAAGAGACCTAACCCTAGGATAATTTATCGTCGCTATCCACGGAGACCCCTTCTGCGGCCGCCGCCCCGAAATATGCTCCCGCCGGGCCCGCCCAGTAACAGGCATCCATCGGACACCGATAACAACAAGGGTTCTCCCAGGAACGATTAGGCAGAAGAACTAATGCAGCCAAATCTTGTAGGCTGCCATAAAGCTTGGCGGAGAGGGCGGGATTCGAACCCGCGGTACCAGTCACCCAGTACAACACCTTAGCAGGGTGTCGCCATCAACCGCTCGGCCACCTCTCCAAAATTCTTCCTGGCGGAGGGTGAGGGATTCGAACCCCCGGTGAGCCCAAAGCCCACAGCGGTTTTCAAGACCGCCGCCATCAACCGCTCGGCCAACCCTCCGACCGCAAAACCACTATGCAGACCGTCCACCGAGTTTGTCAAGCAGAATAGGGCTTACTGGATTTTTTGAGATTGCCCTGAGTGACCTTAGTACCGGGCCGATGCGGTGCTGTCCCGGATTCCACGGGTGACTCGTTGGTCGGGATGGCAAGAGTGCTGAGCCTTTATCAGTACGGGCCAGCATACCCACGACGAGCACACTAGTCACCTAGGAGCCTTAGCTCTCCGGGCTGTCCTGCTGCTATGGTGGTCTACCGAACCATCTTCTCCTCTAGTATCAGCCTAGTGGCTAGTGTTGCGGAGTTGATCCAGTAGATGCCGTGCTCCGGCCTGATCGTAGCTGTCGGCGGCGGTCACAACGGGTAGGGAGAGGGCAATCCTGAGTTGCTTTTCAGCTCGAGCCTGCTGGTGGAGGCTGACCAGGGTTTTGGCGAACTCCAGTCGATGGATGATAACCCGTGGCTCGAGCGCTATAGCTTTCTCGAATAGTGGAACTATCCTACTGATAGAGGCTCCGAACAACCACCCCACCCCTTTTTGGGACAACTCAAGGTTCCACAGAGCCAGCGCTACCATGGCTGTGGCATTATTGGGGCTCAGCTTGAGCACCTTATTCAGGTTACTCTTCACGCTATTGGCTAGGCTGAGGCTCTCAAGGATACCCCGGTACTGAGCCAAGCGGCCTTGTGCACGAGCCAGCTCCATGTATCCTGCCGAGCCCTTGGGCGCCAGCTTAATAGCCTTTCTCGCCGCCGCTACGGATTTGTCGAACCAGGCTGCTTTGGTACCGTTGTCCTTGGCCTGGTACATGGCGTAGAAAGTTGCCGATTCTGCGGCTAGCGCAAAACCAGCTGCGGTGTGGAGCGAAGATGCTGCCCGATAGGCCTGCTGATACCGGCCTTGGTCAAACAAATTTACCGGGGTCGCTGCCTGGGCAAAGGCCAAGAGCGCAAATAGCAGTATGAATAAGCTACGCACAGAACCCCTCCTTTCCCGGAACAACTCTCGCTCTATTCTAGCAGATGGACGTGAAGATAGTGCGTGCTACAGTGAATACATGAAGAGTGTATTAGCGCAGTGTTTCTGCCGGGCCTAGTCTGGGCCCAGACGGCCAGAGGCCCGCCTGAGTATTATCCAGCAATGTTGGGGTCTCTATGCTCAGGGCGAGCTGTGAGCCGGCGCTTACCACAGATGCTTACTATGTGCCAGCGCTGGGATTGTTCATTCGGATCTACCTGGACCAAGGCCAGTCTATTAAGGCGGACAACTACCTCGCTGAACTTGGGCAACTGGCCACAAATGCCGTTCAGGCTCGGTTGCCGGCCGCGCGGTACGCGCTGGGCCAGAGCCCGAGCCTCCGTGACGCTGGGCTGTCTAGTAATTTAGGTGTAGCTTTGCCGGAGGGCTTCCGGCTACACGGGCGGGCTCGACGACTAGCGGTTGTTATGACTAAGCCTGCTTGGCCCTTCGTAATGCCTATTCCTGGGGAGATAGTCAGGCTCTGCTCAATGAGGCCAGGGCCCTGGAACGTAGAATTGTCCTAGCGAGACTTTGACGATTCTAAAAGCCGATACCTTGCAAACCCAAGTCTTGAGGAGTCGCCTGCAGTGGTCGAGCAATGATCTATTGGACTGCCACACGGACGCTGGAACGGGCTATAGCCAAGCTAGGCCCCTTTTACACCTAACCTATAGTGATGTCTTAGAGACATTGGCTATGGTCTACTATGGACAGGGTGATCTGCGCCGTGGTGAATTTGGTGCTTGGTCAGCTCTTCAGCCGAGTCAGCTTGCCCGACCGATTATGATGTGCTACCTGGTCTCTGGGTACTGATGGCGGTGGTGTGGGCTGGTTGGGTTTTGTACGGCACAATCTCCTAGTGGAATTCACGCCCGCCCGGTACCAGGTCGTGCGCCCCATCTTCTACTTGGCGCTGGCCTTGCTGTTGTTGCTGTTTTCCATGCGGCGCTCGGGCTGGGTAGGAGTCGTTCGCAGGTGTCGTTCGGCTGCCGCGAAGTTTGGGCGGAGGGCCTGTTGGTGGGTCTGGCGCTGAGTATGTTGCTCCTCAGCTATGCATACGTGGCTCGGGAAGCGGGCTGGGTCTGGCCGGAGTCCGGTTTCCGGGGCTTTGCCTATGCTGCGTTTTGTGAACGCTATGGTGCTGACTTAGCGCCGTATTTCTCCGTACTGGCTCCGGTGTTGGCGCTACTTGCTCCAGCAGTGTTCTGGGCTAGGCGATGTTACGAAAGTACTTTCCCCGGCATAATTGAGTTTGTAGTATTCGGAGTAGCTATGGCCCTTGTAACACAAGCTCCGATCTTCCGCACATTATTCTGGGTGGGTGTGGGATATGTGGATCATCGACAGTAGCTTAGGGTTCCAAGCCGCGCTTTTGGCTGGACCATACGGGCGGACGAGATATGCGTGAGATTTTCTTTTTATCCGACTTTGGCCTAGTCGATGTGTACGTAGCCCTGGTCAAACAGGCCATGCGACGGATAGCTTCCGATCTGCAGATTCATGATCTGACGCACGCTGTTGCCCCACATGATCTTCGAGCCGCAGCTTACCAACTGTACCAGGCCGTGCCATATCTCCCTGATGGCGCGGTAGTACTTGCGGTCGTCGATCCTGGTGTGGGTAGCGAGCGCCGGGCGGTGGTGGTGCGGGGCGAGCACCTTTGGTATGTGGTGCCGGATAATGGTTTGCTGACGCTGGCTGCCATACGTGACACCTGGCAGAATTCTTACTTGCTGGAAGCGGCCGGGATGCCGCTAATTTCCAACACCTTTCATGGCCGGGACCTGTTCGGGCCCGCTGCGGCGCGGTTAGCCATGGGTGAAAGAGGCTTTCTGGGAGAAGCGGTGCAGCTTTCGTCGTTGGTCCATTTACCGCTGAGCATCAGCGAGGGGCCCCAAGGAGAGATCCTGACCTTCGATCGCTTTGGGAATGCGATTACCACCCTACGGATTCAAGAGTCTCCAGTGGATGTGTGGACTGCCGGTCGGCGGTTTACTGGCGTCTCTTACTACGCGGAGGGTGCCAAGGACGAACCGCTTGCACTGATGGGTAGTTCGGGATTACTCGAGCTGGCCCTATATCAAGGTAACGCGCAAGAAGCGCTGGGCCTGAAGGTCGGCATGCCGGTGCGGCAGCTGAAGATGCCATCCTAGCTTGAGTGCCCGTTACGCCCGACCAGCGTTTCCAGATCGGACTTATAGCCATAATGTGTAAAGTCCAAGCTAATAGGGGTCACCGAGACCATGCTGTTTTGTACTGCCCACAGGTCGGTGCCGGGCTCCACCTCCCCGGTGGGTTCGCCGGCGATCCAGAAATAGGGGATACCCGAGGGGTCTACGCGTTGTATTACAGTGTCTTCGTAATGGTGGGTTGAAAGTTTGGTGAATTGAAAACCTTTCGGCTGCCCCTGCGGGAAGTTAACGTTGAGCAGTACCTTTCTGGGCAAACCGTGTTCGGAAGCCCACCGTACCACGCGAAGTGCGTACTCCGAGGCGTGTGAGAAGTCCAGATCGTCGCGCCCGGCTACGTCCAAACTGAAGGCCAGGCTGGGGATACCCAGTGAGGTGCCCTCTAAGGCTCCAGCTACGGTGCCCGAATGAGTGAGGTCCAAACCAAGGTTCACGCCGATATTGATACCCGAGGCCACCAGGTCGGGGCGACCCAGGAGGTGCGTACCCAGGGTGATGCAATCTGCAGGCGTACCATCCACGCGGTAAGCGGGTATGTCGCCGAATCCGGCTGCCTTGGTGTGTTTGAAGCGCAGAGGTCTTCGCACAGTGATTCCATGGCCCACCGCAGATTGTTCGACGTCGGGCGCCACCACAGAAACCTTACCCAGTGTGCTGAGCGCAGTTACCAGAGCCTTGAGACCCGGGGAGAAGATACCGTCGTCATTGGTGACCAAGATACGCATCCTTTGATTCTAGCAACTCCGCACTGTGGGGGGCATGGTGCCCAGGGATTTAAAAATGCGGTGGGCGCTTCTCGAAAAAGGCGCGAATACCTTCCTTGAGGTTTCCGGTCTCCCGGATCCAGGCATTGGCCAAAGCAGCCAAGCGAAAGCCTTCCTCAATCCCGGTCGAGGGTAATACGACTAAGAGCTCCTTAGTCAGCGCGAGCGAGGCCGGGGCGCCATGGCTTACCTCCGTGGCCAGCTCGATCGCCTCGGTGAGTGCTTTGCCAGCTGGAGCGATGCGGTTTACCAACCCCATCCGCCAAGCCTCTTGTGCATTGATCAATCGCCCAGTCAGCAGTAATTCCTTGGCATGCTTCTCACCCACGTTACGTACCAGTAGCACCGCGACCAGTGCGGCTACGAAGCCGATCCTCACCTCGGTATAGCCAATCTTGGCCTTCTCGTCCATAATCACTAGGTCGCAAGCATTGGCTAAACCCGCCCCACCAGCTACCGCTGGGCCGTTTACCGCGGCCACGATCGGCTTAGGGAAGAAGTACACTGCCTGGAAGAGCCGCATGAGCGCGCGGGAATGCGCTAGGTTGGCTTCAGCACCTTGCCTGGTGACCTTCCGAAGGAGATTCAAGTCTGCGCCGGCCGAGAAGGCTGTGCCGGCCCCAGTCAATACCACTACGCGCACCTCTCGGGCTGCTCCCGCGTCTTCAAGCGCATCCAACAAAGCCTTGCTTAATTCGGTGGAAAGGGGATTCCTGGCCTGTGGGTCGTTCAGAGTCAGCACGCGGATTCCTGCTTTATCCTCGTCAAGTACCCACATAGTCCAAACCTTACTTCATCCTGCCGGCGACCGCAGGTCTGGATCTCCGCCGAGTGCTCGAGCGAGATGATTTTCTTGTGAGTATGGCCAGGCTCGTGTACACTGAACCTGGCCGAGGTATGGCTGGGGGTGGTGTGTATACGGGAACAGCAGGTCAAGGTAAATGAGCAGATTCGCGTACGACAAGTACGTTTAATTGATGACGGTGGTCAGCAGCTTGGTATCTTGGATACGCGGGAAGCGTTGCGTATCGCGATAGAACACGAGCTGGATCTGGTGTTGGTAGGTGCGAGCGCAGCTCCTCCGGTAGCTAAGTTAATGGACTACGGCCGCTATCGGTACGAACAGCAACTTGCGCAGAAGGAAGCGCGAAAAAAGCAGAAGCGCTTTGAGCTCAAGGCGATCAAGTTCCGCGTTAAGATCGATGAGCATGACTATCAGACCAAGATGGGCCACGTCAAGCGGTTTTTGAAGGACGGTCACAAGGTCAAGATCACTATTATGTTTCGTGGTCGCGAGATGGCGCACCAGGAGTTGGGTGCGAAGATTCTCGACCGGGTGGCGGAAGACCTCAAGGACATGGCGGTAGTGGAGATGAGACCGGAGATGGCTGGTCGCGACATGAACATGGTGGTTGCCCCGCTTTCCCGCCCGCCCGTCTGATTCAGGACGATGTGCTATAGTGTTTAGGCCCTAGAGTACTCTGAAGGTGCTCTAGGACTGGAGGTAGTATGCCGAAGATGAAGACCCATAAGGGCGCCAAAGGGCGGGTCAAGATAACCGCCCGAGGCAAGGTGACCAGTATGAAGCCGGGCAAGGCTCACCTGAACTGGCATAAGTCGGGTAGTTCGATCCGTAATAAGGGTAAGAAGATGGTTCTCTCACATGGCGAAGCCCGGCGGGTACGGGTCTTGTTGCCCTACGGCTAAGGAGGTCTTGCACTATGCCACGCGCTAAGACTGGAGTAGTCCGCCGTCGTAGGCACAAGAAGATTCTGAAGGAAGCTAAGGGTTTCCGGGGGTTGCGTTCTAAGTTGATGCGCAAAGCCAGAGAGACCCTGTATAATGCCGCTGAACACTCTTTTGCCGACCGGAGGAAGCGTAAGCGTGAGTATCGTCGTTTGTGGATTTCCCGTATTAATGCGGCCACCCGTCAACACGGCATGAAGTACTCGGAATTTACCTTCGGGCTGAGACAGGCTGGTATTGAGCTGGATCGAAAGGTCATGGCCGATTTAGCGGTACGCGAACCCGAGGCCTTCGCACGCTTGGTAGAAATGGTTCGTGGATAGCGAGCTGCTGGGGCTAGAGGATAGTTGGAATGGACCGGGGGAGTGCCCGGTCCATTTTTATGGCGTATATCGCCACATATCTAAACTGAACCCCGAACCAAATATGGGTATGGAGTTCTCGAAGCAACCTCAATACCGCGCATCTTGTGGATGATGGGTGCTTTCTATGATTGCAAGCCCCCAAAGTAACTGTGGTGGTCCTGAGCGGCTAGGTGTAAGGCTCAGTCTGCCCAGGCTGGATTGTGCGTTTTGTGCGAGGTTCGGCTGTTGATATAGTAATAGCCGGGTCAGCATTCTTGGTTGCGCCTGCCAATTCCCATATGGAGGAATATAGAATGTGTGTGTGTACACCACAATGTTTCTTGCGGATCAGGCTTGCAGCTCGCCCGGCCGCTAGTGCCGTAGGGCTGGGCGTGCTCTGTAGGGCGAGGGGGTAGCCGGCTTGTTCGTCATCGTGGCACTGTTGGTGATATTGGCGTATATGATCGGCTCCTTGCCTGTGGGGTACTGGGCAGCGCGGCGCATAGCCGGTCAGGACCCGCGTAGAGCGTCCACCTATAATCTAGGTATCGAGGCTAGCCTCCATGTGATGGGGGTACCAGCGCTCTTAGTGGCTTCGTTCCTGGATATTCTGAAGGGGTACCTGGCGGTATATGCAGCTTCACTGGTGCCCTCGAATGAGATCGAGGTTGCGTTTCTTCTTGCAGTTATGGCCTATCTGGGACACCTGTACCCGCTGTCCAGGCTGACGCCGGTACTGCCGATGCGTGCCAAGGGTGCAGCGCTTCTCATCGGGATTTTAGGCGGCCTCTCGGTAACCGGCGTGCCATACGTGTGGGCCTTCGTACCGATAGTCGTAGGGCTTACGGTTTATGCTATCAGTGGATACGCCAGTCTCGCGGGTTTGTCGATTCCGCTAGCCTTGGCTGTGGTAGCTTCGGGCCTGGGTTTTTCCGCCGTAGCGATCAGTCTGTCCTGGGTCTTGTTTGTGCTGTCGCTATGGCGTTACAAGGAGAATCTGGGGCGGATCCTGGAGAGGCTCGAGCCCAGATTGGGTGATCAGCTTCCACTGCCTTCCGACAAGCAGGTAGTCTGTGCTTTCATGATTCACCCCATGACTCTCGACGACCTATGGCAGAGTCCACGCTTTTCGTGGCTACGCCCTTTGGTACGACTGGGCCTGGTGCAGCCGGCTTGGATTGAGGCTGTGGCCGAGTGGTTTAGACCTATGAAGTTGGGCGAGTTGCGCGGGGTACATACCACCGACGGGCGGGAGATTCGCTGCTACCTGCTTTCGGCACCGCTTTTGCCCCACCAGATCACCGAGAAGCCCGAGCTTGCGGTGCGCCGGGCGGTGCAGGCGGCCCATTTGGCCAAGGAGCTGGGCGCCACCACCCTTGGGTTGGGCGCATTTTGGAGTGTGGTGGGCGATAAGGGGACACAGGTTCAGGCACAGGCGCCTGAGATCGAGGTAACCAACGGTGGTGCTTACACGGCAGGTACAGTGAAGGCCGCCATCCCTACTTTGCTGCGCCACTACACAGAACAGGGCCGCGAACTATCCCAAGTCACCGCGGCGGTGGTGGGAGCCAATGGTGTAGTGGCCTTCGGTATTGCTCGGCAGATTGCACCGTTGGTAGGGAAGGTCATTTTAGTAGGGCGGGATGAGGAGCGATTGACGAGGAGTGCTCAGACGCTTGAGCGGATGCTTGTGCGCAAGGGCTCGGAAACCGAGTTGATCGTGACTACGGAGCTTGAGCGGCTCTCGGAGGCCGATCTGATCTTCACGGCCACCTCCGACCCTGGCCCGGTGATCTTCGCCCGGCATGTCAAACCCGGGACCTGGATCTACGACGAGGGAGTGCCCCCGGATGTGCACCCCGAGGTGGCTGCCGTAGAGGGAGTACGAGTGATTCCCGGTGGCGTGGTGCGGCCACCGGGGGACATGAAAGGCAACCTGGACCTACACTTCGGCCAAGCGGCGGTACCCGCCTGCCTAGCTGAGACCATGGTGCTGGCTGCGGAAGAGGCCTTCGACCGCAAGAGTCTGGGTGGCGAGACCAAGAGTGAGAATATACAGTTCTTCGTGGACCGAGCCGCCGCGTTGGGGTTTGAGGTCGTGGATGGGTGGGACGCCCCCGGGTAATATGGGACTCCGTGCGCTTGCTTATGTGTGGAAGACGGTGGCCGGGGCGATTGGCCGGATCATGCTGAACCGGGATAGATGGTGTGCAGAGGCTGTTCGGCAGCGGTCGGGCTTGCCTATGATACTGATTAAGGATGTAGGCTAAGCGTTTTGTGTGGTAAGGACCTTGTACCTCGCGATCGCCTGCCGGCAGCAGCTGCTCGGGTGCGAGGCGAGACCTCGGCGCACAATCTGCCGGGGAAAGCTATGAGGCTCGGGCCACCTAGCCGTGTGGTGTGGGCGGCGGTGAAAGCGCAAGAAAGCAAAGGGCATCTGTCCGTGGAGAATCAGGGCTGGGAGGTTCTTGTGTACCCACTTTAGGCACTTTCTCAGACCAAAATGGTAGAGCACGTCCGGAGTAGCGGTCCTGAAGAGTTACTCCTAGAATGATGTTTGTGCAGGCACTGGACCGCAGTTTTCGATAGGCTGGGATTATGCATTCACTCTTACTCTTGAGTGCTACACGTATGGAGGGTGCTTTCCTGGAGTCCTGGGCCTCACACAGCGTCTCGTTCATGGGGCGGCCCCTTTATCTGGGAGACGGCTGGGCTTGGTTGGTCGGCGGGGTAGGCAAGGTTAATGCTGCGGCCTCACTGGCCGCCTACGTGGAAGCATACGCACCACTCAGGGTGCTGATGTTGGGAATTGCTGGATCGTATCCTGATTCCGGTCTGGTCTGCGGTGCGCTTACCTTAGCTTCTGAGGAGATCCAAGCCGACCTGGGCCCCGTGACCGGGGGTATAGAAGCCCTGGGTTTTCCAAGTGTGAGTGTAGCGGGCCGAGTTTTCTACAACCGCTTCCCAACCGACCCCGGCTTCACAGGTGAGCTGGCTGGGATGCTAAACCTCGTGCCCCGTGTCTTCCTGACGCACGACCGCCCCAGTGAATCTCCTTCCGAGGCCCGGCGGAGAGCCGAGTTTTGGATGGCTGCGGTTGAGAATATGGAGGGGGCAGCTGCTGCCCAAACTGCGCTATGGCTGGGCCTACCCTTTACAGAGCTGCGTGCGGTGTCCAACCCGGCGGGCGAGCGGAACAAGCGTAACTGGTGCGTTAGGGAAGCGACGAATGCGCTTGCTCGAGCGTTTGAGCGTATCTTGCGGTGAGCTGCCGACGTGCAGACCATGTAGGCCAAGCCGTATCCTGGACCATGTAATTGTATTAACCGGCTCCGTTGGGCAAGGAACCCTGAGAGGAATCATTGTGGTTCTTGTACTTTAGTAGTGATAGGCCAGTATTACTAAATACCAGTTCGGTTTACTTGGTTTAATAACACAAGCCGTTACTGGGCGAGACAAATCCGTACCTATGCACTCTTGTACTTCGCTGTAGCAATAGAATTATACATATGGAACTTGGTTATTCTTTCTGTCCCAACGACACCTTTATCTTCTACGCACTCTCTCATGGTCGTATCCCGTCCTTTACTGAGGTGCGCGAGCGGATGGAGGACGTAGAGACGCTGAACCGCTGGGCCTTTGAGGGGCGGCTGCCCTTGACCAAGATCAGTTACGCGGCTTTCGGACACTTGCGCGATAAATACGTTGCGTTACGTTCGGGCGGGGCGCTGGGCCGTGGGGTGGGTCCCTTGGTAGTGGCGCGTAAGCCGGATATAGGGTTGCGCGGGCACCGCGTTGCGCATCCAGGCCGCTACACTACTGCCTTTATGCTCCTACGGATGTACGAGTCGGACTTTGAGCCGGTGGAGATGCGCTACGACCGGATCATGCCTGCGGTGGAGCACGGTGAGGTTGACGCGGGTTTGATTATCCATGAGTCGCGGTTCACTTACCCTGTGCATGGCTTGGTCAAGTTGCTTGACCTGGGGGAGTGGTGGGAGTCCGCCAGTGGCCTTCCTTTGCCCTTGGGTGCCATCCTGGCTCGGCGGGACTTAGGCGAACGGGCCATTTACCAGCTTGAAGACGCGGTGCGTGAAAGCCTAGTATATGCCTACGCGCATCCAGACGAACCCAAGTTCTACATAAAACAGCATGCCCAGGAGCTTAGTGACGAGGTGGTGCAGGCCCACATCGATACCTATGTCAACCCATTATCACTTGATGTGGGGGAAGAAGGTGAGTCGGCGGTGCGAGTCTTGTTTGCCAAGGGAGAAGAGGCTGGCCTGATACCGTCTCAACCTCAGCTACCCTTTCTACCTCGGCGCACGGTGTGACCAGGGTAGAGTGAGGCTATGATCCCCGAGTTTCAGGAGGCCCTGCCGGTAGAGGTGCTGGAAGAAGCGATGCAGGTTTGGCGTCTTCAGACCGTGCTTCGGGGCAATAGCCTGTTCTATCCTACTGATTCGGCGGCTACGCTCTACTATCTCCGGGATGGTTGGGTACGCCTTTTCCAGCTGAATAAAAAGCAGGAAGAAATCACCCTATCCACACTTAGCCGGGGCGAGATTTTTGGAGAGGGCGTGTTGATTCCCGGTGAGGCCTACGGGGCTTTTGCCGAGGCCATGACCGATGCGGAGCTTGTCCTGATACCTCAGGATAACCTTTTGCGCCTGGCGACGCGATTCCCCAAGCTGCAATTACTGCTGTTCAAATTCATGAGTCGCCGACTTATGCGCTCGGAAGAGCGCCTGCGCGACCTACGTTTCCGCGAGGTATTTCCACGTTTGGCTAAAGCACTGTTACGTGCTGCCAAAATGGTGGACAACGGGGGCTACGAAGTGATGCTATCACATCAGGATTTGGCCTATATTGCGGGTACCACGCGGGAGACAGCCACCAAAACCCTGGGAGAGCTAGCTCTGCAAGATGTGATCGAGTTAGGGTATCGATGTATCGTTATCCTGGACCGGGAGGCTCTCAGGCGTGCCGTCGGTTAGAGCTGCTTTTTTACAAGGTAAGCTACGCGAATTTCTTCCGTACGGGTGTGAGGATTTACCCACGCTGTTAGCCACTCCCAGGCCTGCACCCAGGCGCGAGATTTCCTCCGCATTGGTATCGTATCTGAAGCGTATGGGTGCCCCCGAGGAAAGCCTGACTGCAGCCAGGCGCCTAGCGCATCCGCGTAGCCGAGCCATAGTCACCGGTCAACAAGCCGGGCTGCTGACCGGCCCAGCTTTCACCTTTTACAAGGCGCATACTGCCCTCAAGTTGGCAGAACGCCACGATAGGGAAGATAGGCCGGTGGAGGCGGTGTTCTGGATAGCCTCCCAGGATCACGATGTTCAAGAGGTCTCCTGGATGGTATTGCTTGGGTTTGACGAGCGGATTCAGACGCTCGAGCTGAATATGCCGGAGGGTAGGCCGGTGGGGCGGGTCGATTTCTCTCCTTATCGTCAAGAGGTCACGGAGTTCCTAGAGCG
Source organism: uncultured bacterium (assembly GCA_964402875.1). Lineage (GTDB taxonomy): Bacteria > Deinococcota > Deinococci > Deinococcales > Marinithermaceae > CAYODT01. The sequence continues at coordinate 33,171 of CAYODT010000002.1, forward strand.
TTTCGGGGGTGTAACCTCAATCCGCCGTACATTGATTGAGGCCATGGAGGCTGGGGGTAGCTACGCTGAAGTGTTCGCGCGTCAGATCCTAGGCTTTTTGGGACGGCGCGGATTGGTGGTGCTGGATCCCCTGGCACCTGAGTTGGCCCCATTCTTTACGGGATTACTCGAGCGGGAACTGGAGGATCCCTTGGCTTCCGCTTCGGTGGTGAACGCTGCAGCAGAGGATCTGCAAACCCGGGGTTTTGAACCGGCGCTGACCCGCGGGCGTGGCGCTACGAACTTATTTTTGGAGGACGAGACGGGCCGACGACGGCTGCTCCGCTTCGAGGACGGTCACTTTGACGACGGTAACCGCCACTACTCGGCCGGAGAGCTAAAGGCCCTGTTGCGAGTGGCCCCAGATCGCTTAACGCCTGCCGCAGGCCTCAGACCGGTAGCGCAAGACAGCGTGCTACCAACTGTAGGCTTCGTGGTAGGTCCAGGTGAAATGGCTTACGTGGCTGAACTGGGTGGAGTATACCGTCTGCACGGGTTGCCTATGCCAGCGGTGGTAGACCGGCTGCATGGCGTAGTGGCCGAGCCGCCGGTGAGCCGGATACTACGCCGCTTCGGATTGGAGGCTTGGGCCTTTACTGAAGACCCCGAATCGCGAATTGCCGAGGTAGTGGAAGAGCGTAGTCACGCTGCACGTCGGCTGGACGAGTCTGTACACCGAGTGGAAGAAGAATTTACCAGAGCGCTCGCGGCAGTCCCCAGACTTGATGCCACCCTGCAAGGCGCGCTTTTGCGGGGCCAGGGCCGTGTTCAACGCGAGATCGAGCGTCTGCGTGAGAAAATACTGCTGGCCGAACTGCGGACCAATCGTGTGATCCGTGGTCAATATGAGCGTTTGACAACACATCTGCTGCCACTTGGGCGGCCCCAGGAGCGGGTTTTGCCCATGCCCGGATTTCTACTCAAGCACGGAGAGGAACTACTTACACAACTTGCTGAGTGTCCCATACGCGGCCGCGTACAAGTGGAGATCTAATTGCGCTGGCTTATAGCGTTTGTCACGGTTCTGGGTCTGGCCTTTGCACAGGGGCTCCAGGTGCGAGTGCTACTGGCGGATTCACTGTTGGCCTCAGTCAAGATAAAGGGTACCTATAGCCTTTGGGGCTGGTCAGGCCGGATCACTGGGGGGCACGATGGAAGCTGGACGCTGCTTTCGAGCGACAAGGGCATCATGCTGAACGGCGAATACATGGGTAACTTACTCTCCTTTGTGCCTAAGAGGGGGGTATTTGCTTTGAACGGTCGTGCCTACCGAGGGGTTCTTCGGGTGGTGTGGCCCGGTAAAAGTGGCGGAATGCTACTCATCAACAAGCTGGACCTGGAGGACTACCTCAAGGGTGTAGTGCCTGCGGAAGTACCTTCCAGTTTCCCTTTCGTGGTACTGAAGGCCCAGGCAATCCTGGCGAGAACTTACCTGTTGTCCCACCTGGGTTCCAACCCCAACTACGATATATGTGCTACGCAGGTTTGCCAGGTGTACCAGGGGGTCTCGATTGAGACTAAAGAGACCAACGTAGCGGTAGAGGCCACGCGAGGAATGATCTTGGCCTACGGTGGCCGGCCTATTCTGGCGGTGTATAGCGCTGATTCGGGTGGATATACCGCTTCGGCTGCTGAGGTCTGGGGACACGCGGTTCCCTACTTGGTGGCTCGCCCGGATCCATATGCAGGTAGGCGGAGCTGGACGCTCAGTACGCAAGGTGTTGATATTGCGCGGGCGCTTTCGACGGTGGGTAAGGGTGTGGGGCGGGTACGGTCGCTGTCCGTTGCTCACTACAGCCAGAGTGGGCGTATCGAATCAGTGGCGGTGGCGGGGAGTAGTGGCCGACTTGAACTGAATCCTCCGCTGACTGCACGTTTCCTGCGCGCACTTGGGTTGGTTGGGACCCGTGCGCACCTGAGTGGGAGTGGGCCGTGGCACTTTGCTGGGGAGGGTTCGGGACACGGTGTGGGCATGAGCCAATGGGGTGCCCGGGGGTTTGCCGAGCATGGTTGGAACACCAGGCAGATCTTGAGCTATTACTATCCAGGCACAACACCTACTACCTTTGAGTTGACCGGGAAGTAGAGACTGCTGGTAGGCCAGCGAGAGGAAGACGGGGCACGTTTATTTGGACCCACCTATGGGAGAATCAGAAAACGAGAGGCTATGGAAACGAACACCGATATTGTGCAACTACGGATCTTGCATCTAATTGCCGCCAACGCGGAGCGCAAGGGGCTCTACAATGTGGCGGTGGCTCGATACCTGGCCTGCCTGGACCAGGCTGAAGAAGCGGGCGACATTACCGGACGAAAGTACTTTTACGCGTGTCTGGCGCGTTGTTACCAGATTATGGATATGCCCGGGAAGGCTGAGCGCTATACTTAAGAACGTAGTCAATAGGACTGTGAGCGGAGTATTAGAGACCCTGCGTATATTAGCTGCTCATGTGTAGAATGGGGTTACCCCTGTAGGGGATTGAACTCATATTGTGAGTCCTCCCCCCACCGCTGAATGATCGAGTGCGGTGGTGGAATGTTTTTAGGTGATGTTATGGTATGCAGCGAGTAGCGGTATTTATCGACGGTAGTAATCTCTATAAGGGCTTGGTCACAACGGTGTCGCCGGAGTATCGACTGGATTTCGTCCGTTTCATCGAGTCCTTGGTGGCAGGACGTAGCCTGTTGCGCGCGTACTACTACAACGTACCCCTGCCGGCTGAAGACCCGGCCTCGCGTGCCCACCAAAGCTTCCTTAACTACCTGAAACGGGTGCCCTACGTGTCAGTACGACTGGGGCGGCTTGAGCGACGTGGTGATAGCTTTGTGGAGAAAGGAGTAGATATCAATATTGCCGTAGATATGTTGCGACTGGCTTATGCGCAAGCCTACGACACTGCGGTGTTGGTTTCCGGCGATGGTGACTTCGTGGAGGTCATCCGCGTCATCCAGGACATGGGCATACAGGTGGAGAACACCACCTTCAACGCTCTCTCCTCCTTCCAGCTGGCCCAGCACTCCGACCGGTTTTTCCCTCTGGATGAGCTTGACTGGGAGGCCTTGCGGGCACTGGGAGAGTAGCCTTGCTCATCCTGATCAGGTGGCTGGCCAACGAGCCCGGTAAAACCAACCTGCCAAACCGATGATCCCTGGGAGAGAAGTCCGGCAGGAGTCTCTCGTTTCTGCTCTCGAATCGGATAAGGAGCGCTATACTTACCAGGAGCCGGGACGAATGCAGATAATAGTTCAGTAGATATATTGATGCTGGCTGAGCGCATCGTAGACTGCTGGCGGCGCGCTCAGCCAGCGCACGGGGCATGAGATTTCCACCAACTGTACAAGCTTTCCAGCCCTATTCTCGTAATATCCGGAGGAGGGGTACTGGCCATTGAATGATCGGCTCACACACCCATTAAAGCCAGCCTATACGTCTAAGGTGGTGCCCAGCCGATAGGCCCCTTTCCTCTAAGCCTAAGCATCATGCTTCGGCCTTCTTGGCTCTTCCATAGGCCATACGCAGCTTAAAGATTGCCTTCTTCTGCAGACCACGGGCTTCCTCGAGCGCCACCCCTAGGTTCCTGGCTGCCTCCTCCAAGCTCTTGTGTTCGTCCTCCAGTGCGCGAATCAGGCGGGATTCGACGGTTTCCAGGCGATTGAGATGCGGTTTTAGGTCCGCCCAGGTAGCTTTGGGTGAAGCCGAACGCTTCTTCGCCATAGCTCCCCGCCCCGCGACCTTGCGACCGCCCTTCGCCCGACCCCCCTTAGCCGTAGCCGGCTTGCTCAGGTCTGGGCCGCCGTAGTTTACACAGCTGGGGTTGGAGCAGACCCGTTTCTTCGCACGGCCGCGCTCCATGAGGTTCCAATCGCATAGCTCGCACTTCTCTTCAACCAGAGGATCGAAGGTAATAAAGTCGCAGCCCTTGCGGTTACAGCGATAATAGGGCTTTCCGCGCCGGCTCTTTTTGATTACCACCTCCCCCTCTTTGCACTTTGGACAAGTGAAACCGGTTGAGGGGGCCTCGTCGCGGGTATAGTCACAGGCTGGGTAGCCGCTACAGGCGATGAAACTCCCATAGCGCCCCCATTTGCGGACTAGCGGATTGCCGCATAGGGGACAGGCTTCGCCGGTGGGCTCAGGCGGGCGTTTTTCTACCAGGGGCTCGGTGTACTTACATTCCGGGTATCCCGAGCAGCCCAAAAACTGTCCGAACCGCCCTACCTTGAGCTCCAGTGGGCGCCCGCAGACCGGGCAGGTTTTGCGGGGTACCTGCTGGTACTCTTCCATGAAGAGTTTATAGAACTCGCGTACCACGCCGGGCCAGTGGATCTTGCCAGCCTCTACCTCATCGAGATGGTCCTCCATCTGTGCGGTGAACTCATAGGCTACCACTCGCGGGAAGTGCTCGAGTAAGAAACCCACTACCTTCCGGCCCAAAGGGGTCGGCTCCAAGGCCCGGCCCTGACGCTCTATGTAGCTGCGTCGCTCGAGCGTATCGATGGTGGGGGCGTAGGTGGACGGCCGGCCGATGCCCATCTCCTCCAAGGCCTTGACCAGGGAAGCATCATTATAGCGGGGCGGCGGCTGCGTGGAATGTTGTTCACCGGAAAGTCCCGCCATGGTTGCGGCCGCACCTTCGCGAATCTCCGGCAACAGATTCTCAGCCTCGTCTCCTTCTCGGCCCCAGGCCTTCAGATAACCGTCAAAGCGCAGTATTGAACCACTGACCCGAAAGGTGTAAATGCCACCCTTTACAGTTACCGTAGTCTGGTCGTAGCGCGCCGGTGTCATCTGGCTGGCTACAAAGCGGCTCCAGATCAACTGGTAGAGCTTCAATTCTTCGGGTTGCAGATGCTTTTGCACGGCCTCTGGGGTGCGCGCCACTGAGGTGGGGCGAATTGCTTCATGGGCATCCTGCACACCGGACTTCCTGCCGGTGTAGAAGTTGGGCTTCGTAGGTAAATAGGCCTTGCCAAAGGTCTTGGGGATGAAGTCGCGAGCGTCCTTGATAGCCTCGCCGCTGATGCGTACCGAATCGGTACGCATGTAGGTGATCAGGCCGACGGTGCCTTCGGGCAGGTCCATACCCTCGTAAAGCCGCTGAGCGACGCGCATAGTGCGACTTGCCGTCCAGCCCAGGCGACCGCCGGCGGCCTGTTGCATAGTGGAGGTAGTGAAGGGCGGGCTGGGACGACGGCTGCGTTCACGTTTCTCCACGGAAGCTACCGACCACGCCGGTACCGCCTTGATCTGCGCCTCGATTTCGCGTGCTTGGGCCTCGCTGGTGATCAGGAAACGCTCTTTGTTTTTATCCAGAATCCGTTCTTTACCGATGGTATAGAGTTCGGTGGTGAAGAGTACGTTTGCGTCGAAACGACCCGAAAGCGTCCAATATTCCACCGGTACAAAGGCTTCGATCTCGATCTCGCGCTCGACCACTACCCGCAGCGCCACCGACTGTACGCGTCCTGCTGATAGCGAACGCTGTCGGAATTTCTCAGTGAGCAGCGGGGAAAGGTTATATCCTACCAGCCTGTCCAGAACGCGCCGGGCTTGCTGGGCGTCCACTAGGTCCTGATCGATATGACCGGGGTTTTTTAGGGCTTCACTGACCGCACGTGGGGTGATCTCGTGAAAATGCGCTCGCAGTACCGCGCCTGGTTCCAATTCCAGCAGGCGGGCGATATGCCAGCCGATGGCCTCGCCTTCACGATCGTGGTCAGTGGCTAAAATAACCCGCCCAGCGCTCTTGGCGGCGCGCTTGAGCTCGTTAATTACTGCCCTTTTATCCTTCTTGATTTCGTATGCCGGGGTAAACTCGTTGTCTACGTCTACGCCCAGCGAACGGTCTGGGAGGTCCGCCACATGTCCCTTGCTTGCGCGCACCTCGTAGGTGCGGTCGAGGATCTTCTCAATAGTCTTGGCTTTAGCGGGTGATTCCACCACTATTAGGGTCTTTCCCGGCATGGCACACAGTATACCGAGCTTGTCAAGCCCCCCCTAGGGTGTCACGCGCAGCCTAGGATACTTAAGGGGTGGCTTGGTCAGATTCCCGTGGGACGGAATCATTCTTGGGCATTGTGGTACGATTCTCCGGCATTAAGAAACCCACTGAGATGACCATGCGCAAGGCTTCTTCCACACGCACCTCGAGCGGTGTGATCTCGGCGTCCGGGACCATGACCAAAAAACCCGAGACCGGTACCGGGCTGGTGGGCACCATCACTACCGTGTATCCTTCCGACAACGGCGGTAAGCGGTTCTCGGCGGGCTGAACTACGAAGCAGAGCGTATATACGCCCTTGCGCGGGTACTCGATCAGCGCAGCGCGGGAAAAGTGCATCTCAGGTTGCCCGAGCAGGCTACGAGATATCTGTCCCACTGCCCCGTAGATATCGCGCACTAGGGGGATGACGCCTACCAATCGCTCGAGCGCCCCAAGCAGCCTACGCCCCAGCCAGTTGGACGTAGCGGCACCCACTGCTGCGATGAGTATCACCGTTGCCATCAGTCCCAGAATGGGTAACCAGAGGGCCATCCATCCTGGTACTACTAGCCCAAGCGCGGAGGCCAACCAGCGAAAGGCGCTGGCGGAATTTGTATAGGCCAGCATTATCAGGTACACCGTGACCGATAAGGGCAACAAAGCTAGGAGCCCCGTGAGGAAAATCCGCTGGAGCCTCAAGAACGTACCTCAAGCAAATAACCGGCTTCGCTACGGATGAGTCGAAGCTCGAGCCTCACCTGGTTCTTGATCAGTACGGCAGTGGCCTGAGCGGACGTGGAGGAGCTGAGGTGGATATCTTCGCTCAATACGCCCCAGCCAGCCGTTTTGGCCTCTTCAAGTACCGCCTGCAGAACCTTCTCGAAGGCGGAGGGGTTATGGAACCGACTGACACTTTCTTTACCGGTGTAACTTTGCGCTAGCAACAAGCTTCCCGGTAGGGTGGTCAAGGGAATAGCAGTGTTCATCAAGGGCAGGTTTCCTGCGTCCTTAACCACCAATACGCCCGGCGCTACGCGACTGACAGGCGCTATGGGCGCGGGCGGCTCTGTAGGTGCGTATAGGCTGGGGGCGCAGCCCACCAGGAGCAGGCTTAGGCTGAAGGCGCAAACTAATACGCGCGTGGGCTTCATACGCCAAGTTTACGAGGGGCGGCGCAAAAAGGAGAATGCCACTGTCTTCACCCGTGTCTGTGTCTGGAGAAAAGGTGGTCCGCTAACCCTTCTCACTTGGCTAGCGGCTATTTTTTGGAGAGTTATGAGTCTACCCGCCAATCATAGTATTCACGGTACCCTTTGCGGTTGGGCTGATGACTACCTTTCTGGTTGGTGCACCGATCCATATGATCTGGTAGTATTGGTGTAGCAGTTGTGGAACAGTTCTTTGGGTTTGGGCCCCTCCAGCTGAATGCAAGGGATTAGTGAATATCTTCTTGTTGCCGTCCTGGAGGTGCTGATATTTTGCATTCCTACTTGAGTCGCTGTTTGATAAACCTAAGGCAAAGCGCTGCGTGTGGCCTAGGGCGCGTTGGTTGGAATGCTGGGAGGCATATATTGGGTAAGCCGTCGGTCCATGTGGTCATCGGAGTTCTGGTCACTCGGGGGTCCCTCTAGAATGTACACTTATGTCAGTCGTAAGGGTTGTAGCCTGTGCACCGAGCAGGAAAAACTTATAGATTCTCTGGGCCTACTGTACATAGCAGCGGATGTCGACCTTGACGGCGACCTACAACGAGCCTATGGCGATATGGTGCCGGTACTGCTCTTGGATGGACGAGTGCTGATCTGGGGGCGTTTCGATAAAGAGGAACTAGCGCAGGCTATTCTTGCGCTGGAGGAAGGAGATAGCTAGATGCATCCAGTGATGCTGCAGATTGGGCCTTTGGCCATTCGTTGGTATGGTGCGCTCATCGTAACCGCCATTTTTGTGGGGTTCTACCTGGCTGAACGGTACTTAAAAAGACAAGGGTTCGATGTTGAGCTGTTTGAGCGCGCAACGTTCTTCGCGGTGATCTGGGGAGTAGTCGGAGCGCGGTTAGTCTACGTGATCACCAGCCCTTCGGAGTTCGAGCTCGATCCCATCAGCATGCTCTATATATGGCACGGCGGGCTATCCTTCTTTGGAGGGATTGTTGGCGGCTTGGTGGTTTTTTCCTACTATACTTGGCGCTACCGTGCTCCCTTCTACACCTTTGTGGAAGCCACGCTTCCAGGGGTATCGCTGGGTATTATCGCCGGCCGCTTGGGTAATATCATGAACGGCTCGGATACCTCGGGTCGGCTCACTAATTTCAACCTGTTTCCCTTGACTATCAATTGGCCTAGTTGGGCCAGCGGGTATCCGGGATACTGCACCAGCTCGCACCAGTTAGCCTGGGACTTTTGTACGGGTTCAGTGGTGCGGGGCCCGGTCTGGTTCACGCAGTTGTTCGGCGTGGTGATCGGGTTGGTGCTCCTATTGCTGGTTTTTCGCTGGCTTTCGGCGCGTCAATTCGGCGGCTATGCCTTCTGGAACTTTGTACTGTGGTACAGCGTGTTGCGCTCGGTCTTCGAGGAGCCTTTCCGTTTGAACCCGCTGTGGTGGCCAATCTATAACAACATACATTTCGGCTTCGGCTTACTGACCGCAACCCAACTGGTGTCTATTCCATTGGTGATCCTGGCCATTTATATGCTCCGGCGGGGCCGGCGCATCAGCATAAGTACGGCGCTTACGGCCGGTAGGGACTCGGGAGGTACTGTACCACGGAAGAAGGGACGCCCATGAGCCATGTGGTGGTCCTGTTGGCAGGAGGTCGGGGAACGCGTATGAAATCGAGCCTACCTAAGGTGCTTCACCCCGTCCTCGGGCGGCCTATGTTGAGCTATGGGGTAGAAGCGGCATTGGCGAGTGGTGCGGAGGAGGTTGTGGTGGTGGTGGGTCACGGTGCCGACGAGACCCAGGCGGCCTTTAGGGATGCCGGAGTGCGCTTCGTGCTTCAGGCCGAGCAGCGGGGCACGGCCCATGCCCTTGGGGTAGTCCGCCAGGCCCTGGAAGGTTTTGAGGGAAGCGTCTTGGTGGCTCACGGGGATATGCCCTTGATTAGTTCGGGGATGCTGCGAAGGCTTGCTCGGACTCATATATCCCGCCCACGGGGCATGGTATTGACTACCGTAGAACTGGATTGTCCCAGCGGCTATGGCCGAGTGATGCGCGAGGACGGTGAAATACTACGGGTGGTTGAGGAGAAGGACGCTGATCTGGAGGAGAAACGCGTCCAAGAGGTGAACGCCGGGGTATATGCCTTCGACGGTGGGGTATTCGATATGCTTTCCGGTGTTAATGGCGAGAATGTATCCGGTGAACTCTACCTTACCGACTTAGTAGCCTTATACAAGAATTCCGGTCTAGGGGTACGGGCCATATTATGGCCTGTAGCTTCTGATCTTCTCGGCGTCAATACTAAAGGCCAGCTTGCCGAGGTAGAAGCCATCATGCTGGACCGTTTGCGCATACGTTGGATGGACGCCGGGGTGCGGATGATCCAGCCCCAAACCGTATACCTGGAACCGGGCGTGCGCCTTGCCGCTGACGTTACCCTGTGGCCGGGAGTAGTGCTGCGTGGTGAGAGCCGGGTCGGGCCTGGTGCTGTGATCGGGCCGTACGCAGTGCTGGTCGACAGTAATATTGGGCCTGAGGTGGAGGTGAAGTCCCACAGTGTGCTCGAGCAGGCCCGGGTCGGGCGAGGTTCGGAGGTGGGCCCTTTTGCTCGGCTGCGGCCTGGTACGGAGCTTAGCGAGGGGGTCCGCGTGGGTAACTTCGTGGAGGTGAAGAATACCCGCTTAGCCGATGGTGTGAAGGCCGGCCATTTAGCCTACCTGGGTGATGCTGAAGTAGGCGAAGGTGCCAACATCGGCGCGGGCACCATCACTGCAAACTACGACGGACGTACAAAACACCGCACCCGGATCGGGGCGGGGGCTTTTATCGGTTCCAATGCGGTTTTGGTGGCTCCGGTGGAGATAGGCGAAGAGGCGCTGGTGGGCGCAGGAAGTACCATTACCCAGGACGTGCCCAAGCAGGCTCTGGCGGTGGCGCGTGGCCGACAGCGCAACCTCGAAGGCTATGTACGACGGCGAGGCAAAAAAGATTCGTGAATTGTCTATGAGTTGGTGACCCCGGTAAATTATGTTGGTATTGTTCGGCCTAAGTGGTCTGCCCCAGTTGGGGTGGAGTTTGGGCTACTGGTCCGCGAGTTCATAGAGGGAGTTATGAGGCCGGCGGGGAGCTGGATGTAAACATGAAGGATAAGTTCCCATCGACGGGGAAGCCTAGGGTATTGGAGGAAAAACCGACCAGTAAAAATTCCCAGGAGCTTTAGACCTACGAGAGATCTCCGCGGCCGAGTACTTTTGGGGGAACTGCGTGCGCGAATTACCTACGTGATGCCCACTGTAGCTATTATCTCCGATCAGTATTAGCCTAGTTTCGCTGTTGCTGACGCCTTTTGGAGTCTCAGTGTGGACCGTGGGGCTAGCGGAACGAACCGAGACGTACTCGTGAGTCACGGGAAAAACCGGCGGATAGCGGGTCTCTCGAATCAGGTGCTCAGGTGCCAGAGACTGCGATATAATGGTTCTAGAGGCGTACAGGTGCGGCCCCACATGTTCTGTCTACTGCTGTCTTGGCTGAGGGCCGCTGGCTGTGTAAGCTGACGTATGGACGAGCGTATCCACGAGGAACGGCGCAAGATCGACGAGGTTAATGCGGAGATTCTACGCCTCATTTCAAAGCGCGGTGAAATTACCGCACAAATCGGCTTATTGCAGACTGCTTTAGGTTTACCTCACTACGACCCGGAGCGGGAGAACCAGATGCTTATAGCGCTGGTTGAGGCTAACCGGGGACCGTTGAGTGATGAGGCCATCAAGCAGCTCTTCAAGGAGATCTTCAGAGCTTCGCTGGATATGGAAGAATGCCAGGATCAGCATAAAATGCTCTATTCACGTAAGGTCAAGCCGGAAGATACCCGGGTGTACGCGGGCCCGGCGGTATTTGGCAAAGCGCCGCTGCTCATTGCAGGACCGTGCTCGATCGAGTCCGAGGAGCAGATGATGGAGGTTGCCGGTTTCCTATCCGGGCACGGGGTACAGGTCCTGCGCGGGGGTGCCTATAAGCCCAGAACCAGCCCCTATGCTTTTCAAGGCTTGGGTAAAGCCGCACTTTTGTTAGGCCGCCTGGCGGCGGATCGCTATCACATGGCCTTTGTGACCGAAGTTATGGATACGCGGGATGTCGGCTTGGTTGCCGAGTATGCTGATATTTTGCAGGTCGGCGCGCGGAGCATGCAGAACTTTGCTCTACTGCGCGAGGTGGGCCAGGCCGGCCGGCCGGTACTCTTGAAGCGAGGGATGTCGGCGACAGTGGAGGAATGGTTCTATGCGGCGGAATATGTGCTGGCCGCAGGTAATGCTCAGGTAATCCTGGCCGAACGGGGGATCCGTACCTACGAGAAATGGACCCGCAACACCCTTGATCTATCCGCGGTAGCCCTGGCCAAGCAGGAGACACACCTACCGGTGGTGGTGGATGTCACACACGCTGCGGGGCGCATTGATCTGTTGGCTCCGCTGGCCCGGGCCGCGCTGGCTGCGGGGGCCGACGCCGTTCACGTGGAGGTGCATCCCAACCCGCGTGTGGCGCTCTCCGATAATCAACAGCAGATGGATTTTGTGCAGTTCGAGGCCTTTATGGCCCGGCTGACGGACCTCTTCCCCATGAATGAGGTTCCGGCGGTGCAGAAAGACTAGCTATGAGTATGTTGGACCGCCTATGGGGCATAGTGCTCAAGTTGACCGACCCGCGGCCAGCACTGACATACCAGCGTTGTCTGCTCGAGCATCACGCCGTGGGTGGCTGCGACCGGTGTCAGCGGGTCTGTCCGCACGAGGCTGTGGACCTCGAGAGTGGCAAGGTGGAGCTGGATGAGGTTCGCTGCACGGGTTGCGGCTTGTGCACTGCGGTCTGTCCTGGTGTGGCCTTGGAGTTCCCCCTAGGCCCCATACAAAAAATGCTTTTTGAGGGTCAAGGAAGCCTACGCTGTAGCCAAGCCGGTGGTTCGGGACAGGAAGTGCAGTGCTTGGGCAGACTAACGCCTGGGATCTTGGCTGAGGCCGCTCTGCGGGTGGGTGGCGTTTTGACCCTGGCACACGGCGACTGTGCGAGCTGCAAGATCGGTGGGCCGGAGGTGCCGCAGCGGGTTATGGAAGTCCTGACCGAGGCTCGCAGATATGCGCCGAATGCTCGGCTTGAGCTCCTCGAAGGCGGCCTGCCGGATCGCGGGGTGAGCCGCCGAGAGCTGTTCGGTGCACTATTCGAGAGGGGGCGCCACACCGCAGCGGTGGTGCTGCCTGAGCCGCCGGGGGACTGGGTGGAGGAGAATACCGCACGCCCCGCTGAGTTGCGGCTTAGGGCCATGGCTGCACGCAAGGCCGAGGAGGGGCTTTCGTGGCCGGCCATTCAGGTAGAGGAGGGTTGTACGCTCTGCCCAGTTTGTACCAACGTCTGTCCTACCCAGGCTGTGATACGCGAGCATGACGGTGATAAGTACGTGCTGCGCTTCGACCCCCTGGCTTGCACCGGTTGTGAGGCTTGCGTCAAGAGCTGCCCCCCACAGGTCATGGGGATGAAGACGTTGCCCGATTCAGAAAGCCTGGGTTTGCCTGTGGAGCTTTTCCGAGGTGAACCACCTTGGGAAGACTGGTAGTCACCGGTACCTGAGAAACCTTCAGTCAGAGTCCCCATCTTCGCGTAGGGCCGGTAGCCATACGGTAAAGACGGTGTGGCCGGGTTCAGAATCAACCTCGATCCTACCTTGGTGTGCTTTAGCGATCTGCTGGGCGATGGCTAGGCCCAAGCCGGTGCCGCCCTCGGGCCCCCGCGAGAATCGCTCAAACAGGTGGGGTAGGATTTCCGAGGCAATGCCCATCCCTGTGTCGCGCACTTGAAAGAGCACGTAGCCTTGGTCCTGGCTGCTGCGGGCGCTTATGCCTACGCCGCTAGCTCCCCCGGCGGCGCGGATTCCATTGGCTACTAAATTGCGAGCTAATTGGGCTAACCGATCAGGGTCTCCCAGCACCTCCAGGCTAGCTGCAGGAAGGGAAAGCCGTACGCCGGGGAACTCTTTGGCTAGGGGTGTCAAAATCTCCCGCAGATCGACGATGAAGGGGTTTACGTCGCGTTGGGCCTCACCGTGCGCCAGCTGCAGTAGGTCGCCTACCAAGCGTGAGAGGTGCTTTACCGTGCGCCGTGCGCCCTCTATGGCTTGGGCTTCATGGGGGTTCTTAGCTAGTCTTTCTAGGTAGCCTGTGAGCGTGGTGAGGGGAGAGCGAAGCTCGTGAGAGACCTCGGCCAAAAAGGTACGCTCCCGCTTTCGGGCGTTCTCCAGGGCTCCTAGCAGGCTGTTGAGACGGGTAACGATCAGCCCCAGCTCGTCGGTTGGGCCGCGGTAAGGTACGGGAGACAAATCCTCGGGTCCCCGCTGCGCTATGGTCCGAGAGGCCTCCAGTAGCGGTTTAGCGGCCCAAACACTCACCACTCGAACAAACAATAATCCCGCCAATAGGGCCAGCACAAAGAACAGCCCTAGCGTCTTGGCCACGCTGGTTACTAGCGCGCCAATAAAGCCGATGGACTCGGCAAAAACCAGCACACCCAAGGGGCTTTCAATATAGGCAGCCAAAAAATCTGTGCCATGGTAGATACGTGACTTCTTGCCCGCAGCAGCGACTACTGCCCGTGGGAGCAACATCTTCTTACTTGGTAGCAGTACCGGAAGCCCGGAGAAGTCATACAATGCAATACTCACACCTCCGGAGCCCGGCGGTACGCTGCCGGTATCGCCCGAGGCGTACAAGGCAGCCAGCCGGGTTGCGTCGGAGCTCAGGGTGTCGGCGACTCTCGATTCCAGGCTGCTATTCAAGACCCAGTAGACGGTGAATACGCTGAGCAACAGCAGCACTGTCCATAGCAGGCCTAAGAGCAGGGTTAGGCGCGCGGTGAGGGTCATTCGCCGTGTTTGCGCAGAGCATAGCCGACGCCGCGTACCGTCCGCAGGTAGCCGTATGCCCCAGCTTCGCGCAGCTTGGAACGCATATTGGCCATATGGACATCCACAACATTGGAGCTACTGTCCAATATTTTGCCCCATAACCGCCGTTCGATCTCGCTACGGTTGAAGACCTTACCGGGCCGTCCGGCCAGCAACGTAAGAAGCTCGAACTCCTTGGGTGAGAGGTGAAGTACGTGCTTTTTGAAGAAAGCTTCCCGTCGGCCAAGGTGTACCACCAGTTCATCTACGGTCAGTACCTCTCCTCCCTCTTGATGGCGGAGCTGTACCTGGACCCTGGCCAGAAGTTCCTGCGGATAGAAGGGCTTGGTCACATAGTCGTCCGCCCCGTCCAACAGCAAAGACACCTTACGCTCTACCATGTCGGTGGCGGTGAGTACGATGATCGGCAGATCGACGGAGCTTTTCACCCGGCGTACCACCTCACCCCCGTCCAGGTCAGGGAGGCCGAGGTCAAGTATCACCAAGTCGGGTTGGTCCTCCCTGACCTGGACTAGTCCTTGCATACCGCTCGGTGCCCAACTAACTTCGTAGCCCTCTTCACCCAGCTCGAGCTGTAGGAGCTGGGCAATCTCGGGATCGTCTTCAATTACCAGGATTCGCTTGGCCCTCATTTTCTCTCCCTGGCCACTTCAGACCGTAGGCTTCGGTGATGACCTGTCTCAAGCTTACCTGTTCCGTGCCGCTGGGGTTGAGCGATAGCAGGATCTGCCCGGAGGAGGTGATGCCGTCGAAGATTCGCAGATTCCGGTCTACGCGGACTAGGAGCCGCACCACGCGGCCCTCGGGCAACTTGAGCGGAGGGGCTAGGTAGACCAGTCGTCCGTCCTTGACTTCCCAGACTCGGTAGATGGTACGCAAGTTTGCTGAGACGACACGCAGCTCGCTGCCGTTGGGTAGCTTAGGGAGGCCGGGCAGGGGAGCCAGGACTAGGAAGAGACTTAACCATAGAATACGCATAGCAACACCTTGTATGACCAGTATCCGGCGTTGGGACCGTTACCGTGTGGGAGCGGGGTTAAGGTAGCGTTTAGGCTGCGTTAGAGTGGAGTTTATGGGAGTGCGGGTTAAGATCTGTGGCATTACCCGGCTGGAGGATGCCCTGGTTGCCGAGCGGGCCGGGGCTTCGGCGCTGGGGTTTATCTTTGCACCCTCCAAGCGGCGGGTCACGCCGTCCCTAGTGGCGGAGATCAGCCGCCATTTGGGGCCTTTTATACGCCGGGTGGGGGTGTTTGTGGACACGCCACCCGAAGAAGTACTCGGCGTCGTAACAGCCGCCGGTCTCGACGCTGTTCAGCTCCATGGAGATGAGCCGTCGGCCTGGGCCGAAGCGCTCAGATCGCATGTGCCGGTGATTAAGGCCTTTCGGGTGACAAGCCCGCCTCCGCGGGCATGGCTCGAGTACCCGGCCGATGCACTGCTCTTCGACGGTCCTAACCCGGGCACCGGCCATTCCTTCGATTGGAGCTGGCTCGAGCCACTCGCGGATGGGCCCAGATTGATCGTGGCCGGAGGGCTTACGCCGGAGAACGTGGGGGGATTACTTGCGCATTTCTCGCCCTACGCTATTGACGTATCTTCCGGCGTGGAACAGGTGCCGGGCCGGAAGGACCCGGCCCTGGTGGAAGCGTTCCTCCGCTGCGTACGCGGCTGTTAATAAGCTGTGGATAACATTGTGGATATAGCAGATTTGTACGTCACCCAAGCGAGAAATACAGATGCACTCCTGTGGATAATATGCACTGCCATAGTGGGATGAAGTATTCCCGCCGGGTGCCCTAATTCGCCCTATCGGCCTGGGGAAGTATGCGTTGCATACTCAGCCGCCACGGCCGGCGGCCGGTTCGGTCTCGTAGCCTTGCCTTATTGGTGTACTTCCTGCTCTTTTTGGTTAGCACTTTGCTACGAAACTGTTTAGTGTAATGTGTCGAGGGTTTTCCTGGCAACCTTGTGCCGGTATTGTCGTACCAAAAACTTGCACCGACCGAGGGCCTATGTTTATAATTGTCGAGTACAAACAACTGGGAGGTACACGCACATCAAGCTTAGGAGGTGGATTCGGTTATGAAGCGACGGGATTTTTTGAAGAAAGCAGCAGTGGGCGCAGCGGCTGGTGCAGCCTTGGGGACGGCCTTTGCGCAGCTCGAAGACTTGCCCAACGTGCGTTGGCGCATGGTTGCCAGTTGGCCAATCAGCCTAGACACCATCTATGGGGGAGCCAAGTTGGTGGCTAAGCGGGTCTCCGAGCTGACCGGCGGCCGTTTCCAGATCCGGGTCTACGCCGGCGGCGAGATTGTGGGCGGTACACAGGTTCTGGACGCTGTACAGGTCGGAACGGTTGAGATGGGGCATACCGCTTCCTATTACTATATCGGTAAGAATCCTACTCTGGCCTTCGACACCACCCTACCTTTTGGCTTGTCCGACCGGCAACAGAACGCTTGGCAGTACTACGGTAGCGGCCAAGCGTTGATGGGTGGCGTTTTGCGGACTTCAATATTATCTCCATGCCTGCCGGCAATACCGGTCAGCAGATGGGCGGCTGGTTCCGTAAGCCGGTGCCCAATCTAGCTGCGCTTAAGGGTCTCAAGATGCGCATTCCTGGGTTCGGCGGCAAAGTCATGGCAAGGCTCGGGGCGAATGTGCAAACACTGGCGGGTGCGGAGATTTACCCAGCGTTGGAGCGCGGTGTGATTGATGCCACCGAATGGGTGGGTCCCTACGACGACCATAAACTCGGTTTCTACCAGGTGGCCAAGTATTATTATGCTCCCAGCTGATGGGAGCCGGGACCGCAGCTCTCCCTATATGTAAACATAAATGCCCGGAATAAGTTGCCTAAGGAGTACCAGGAGATTGTGAGAGCCGTAGCGGCGGATGCCAACGTCAACATGATGGCCCATTACGACTTCGTCAACCCACCGGCGCTCAAGTCCCTGCTATCCAAGGGAGTACACCTGGAGAGCTTCAGTAACGAGATGTTGAAGGCCGCGCAGACCCAAGCCTTCGACATCTTCGAGGGTCTCAGGGACACCAACGCCAGTTGGAAGAAAGTCTATGCTAGTTGGAAGAAGTTCCGTGGCGATCAGTACGCTTGGTTCGCTGCCAACGAGTTAGTCTACGATCAATTTGCCTTCCCGCAGGTGCCGCTCAGCAGTCTATGGACCTTTTTTGCGAGGTGGCGATCGAGGGTGGCGTAACGCTCCGCAGGTAGAACAGAGAGAAGCCAAACGGTGGCGTAAGGAAGGAGGTCTGCAGGTTCATACCGATCATCACCCCGAACCAGACCATGTCTACGCCGAGATGTTGCGCAGCGGGCGCGAGCAAGGGTAGTACGATGAAGGCGATCTCGAAGAAGTCGATGAAAAACCCAGGATTGAAGATAATAAGGTTATTGGCGATCAAGAAGCCAACCATGCCCCCAGGCAGATTGGTCAGGAAGCTTGTCCACCCAAAGGTCCCCGTTGAAACCCCTGAAGACCAGACTGAAGGCTCTTGAGCCCACCAAAATGAACAACACCATAGCGGTGAGCCGAGTGGTTGCATCCATGGTGCCGATCAGGGCCTTGAGGTTGAATTTTCGGTTGGCTGCGGCTAACAAGATCGCACCCACCGAACCAAACGCCCCGGCCTCGGTGGGTGTGGCTATCCCTGCGAAGATTGAACCCAACACCAGGAGGATCAGCGCCAGTGGGGGGATCATGACCAGCACCGACCGCGTCAAGCTCTTGACGCGGTCGGTTACTCGCTCGGCTCAAAGGAAGCGCGGGTGCGGATTCGGGCCTGAAGACCGCGATGATCAGCGCGTAGGCCACGTACATGATGGCCAGCACAATTCCGGGTAGTAGCGAGCCCACGAAGAGGCTACCGACGGGTACACCGAGCTGGTCGGCCAGCACTATAAGCACCACGCTTGGAGGAATGACCTTCCCCAGGGTTCCAGACGCAGTGATAATCCCCGTAGAAAGCTCCTTGGAGTATCCCGTAGCAGAGCATGATCGGGGGCGAGATGAGGCCCATAGCCACCACTGTGGCTCCTACTACGCCGGTCGTGGTGGCGAGCAGTGTGCCCACCACCACGACCGAGAGCGCCAACCCGCCCCGTAAAGGGCCGAATACCTGACCCATAGTCTTGAGCAGATCCTCGGCTAGGCCGGAGCGCTCGAGCATCGTTCCCATAAAGATGAAAGGGGGTACCGCGAGCAGGATGTAGTTCTCCATGATGTTGAATATCCGCTGCGGAAGGGCCTGCATCCAAGAGATGTCGAATAGCCCGAGGTGAATACCTAATGGTAGGAGGGCCAGCGCGGTGCCACCAAGGGCGAAGGCCACGGGATAACCGGTGAGGATAAAGACCAAGGCACCCAGGAACATGATGCCGCCCAACCGGTCGTAACTCACAGTGGGGCCTCCTCAAGACTTTCGGCCTTCTCATGCAACGTGGGCCGCAGCCCATGAATTACAGCTACAGCCTTGATAGCCTGGGAGATACCTTGCAGGATAAGTAATGCGAAAGCTACGGGAACGACGGTCTTGATCGGATACCGCGGTAACCCACCCGGGTTGGGTGAGACTTCATGAACGGTCCAAGACGCCTGGACCCAAGATAGCGAGAGCCAAAGGACGATCACCGAGAACGGGATCAGGAAGAGAATAGTACCCAGAAGATCAACCCGCGCCTGCCCCTTGGGGCTGAGTTTTGAGTAGAAGATATCCACACGGACGTGTACATCGAAACGCAATGCATATACGGCGCCGAGCATTAAAGATGGCGCCGTATAGATACCACTGCAATTCCAGGTACATATTGGAGCTAAGGTTTCGCCCGACGTACCGTGATATATAACGGACTATGGCGTTGTACGCCCCGATTAGGATCATCACTAGTGAAAGCTAGTACATGGCTTGGCCAATCCTGAAGTTGAGGGTGTCAACCCAGGCGGAAAGACGAAGCAAGCTCCCCATGCACTCTCCTTTTCTCGCTACACTTGCATTTCATGGTACAGGTGGGGGTAGGCTGCGTCAATGGATTGTATATTTGTGCACCCTACTTTCCGACTACCGTACTCCGCGGATTTGGCGCACGAGTAAGGTGCCCAGCAGGAAAGCCGAAGCGGCCAATACAAACATGAAAGTATAGCCCGAGCCGGGCTGTACCTGGTTCAGACGAGCGAGTGAACCGCCCAGAAATCCGATGAAAACCTGTGGAAGCACGATCGAGGTTTGCCAGAGGCCCATATCCGTAGCGTGACCTTGGGGGTTGGGCAGTACATCTGCGACGAGCGCCCAGTCCACAGCTACATAGGCGCCGTAGGCCAGGCCGAAGACCAGGGTAAGCCCCAAGATCAGCGCATAGTTATGAAATATCAGGAATGGTACGAATAAGGCCGCCAGGACTACGCCGGCCACGTAGATGACCGGTTTGCGCCCGAAGCGATCGGAAAGGCGACCGGTGGGCGCGGCGCTCAGGGCCGCGCCCACACTGATCAAAAGCAGCAGCAGTGATACGGCCTGTGCCGCATCTTGGGCGATGATATGCCCGAACACATCGAAGGTGCGCACTACATTCTGCAGATACAAGAGCAGGTAGGTCTGCACTGCGTACTGCCCGAACATCACCAGAAACCGCGTACCCCACACCCAACGGAAGTCCGGCTTCTTCCAGGGTGCAAGTATGCTGGGTAAGAAGGCTTCCCGGCGTGGAGGCACCCCGCGTGGTTCATGTATTACCAGCAAGGTCCACCCGGCAATGAGCAGATTGAGTGCCGCAGCCAGGTAGAACAAGGTAGTGAAATAGCTGGCTGAGAGCCCGAAACCTACCAAGCCTGCGGCAATCTGTGCGAGTACCAGCAAAACGCCCATCCACCCTGAGGCCGTACCCCGCCTCTTAGAGGGCACCAGATCAGGAATCAGTGCGGAGTAAGGCCCGGTGGCCAAGCTATCACCCAATTGTAATAGTAGGTAGGACACCATAAACATACCGAAGCTGGGCACGTGGGCCATGAGCACCAGGGCCGCGGCGGTGACGACGCTGCCTAGTGCTAAGTAAGGCATACGCCGCCCAAAGCGCGTGGGGAACCGGTCCGAGACCCAGCCCACCACTGGGGGGCCGATGACAGCCAGAATGGCGCCCACCCCGAAGACCAGCCCCCAGCGTGTGGCGGCTTCACCTCCGGGCACCAGCCGCGCGACCGTGGCCGGCCCGAGTACCAGGAGCACCAACGACCACTTGAAATTAGTGGCGAACCAATACGAGGAAAGAGAAAGGTACCACGACAGGCTGAAGGGGCGCATCGGCCCCAGTATAGTGATAACGCTGCGAACCGGAGCGCTGCTTTGCCGCGCGCGCCTATAATGCCGACGTGAAGCTGATGTTGCCGGACCGTACCATGACGCTCGAACAAACCCGCCTGATGGGTGTGCTCAACTTGACCCCGGATTCATTTTCGGACGGCGGGTTATACACCAAGCCTGAGAATGCCTTGGCTAGGGCTAGGGCCATGGTGGTGGAGGGTGCCGACATCCTCGATCTGGGTGCAGAGTCCACCCGTCCTGGAGCGCCGCCGGTATCGGCTACTGAGGAAAAACGTCGGCTCTTGCCCGTGCTCGAGGCCGTGTTGGATCTCGGGGTTCCGGTAAGTATAGATACCCGTAAGCCGGAGGTTGCCTGTGAAGCGTTGGCCCTTGGTGCCCAGATCCTCAATGACGTGGGGGGATTGCGTGAGCGGGCTATGCTCGAATTGGCGGTGCGATATGGGGTGGGGGTGGTCATCATGCATATGCCGCCGGTAGAGCCCGCCTACATGCAAGATCACACCTACTACCATGACTTAGTAGCTGAGGTAATCGCCTTCCTGAAGCAGCAGGCGGAGGCCGCCTTGGCGGCAGGGGTACGGCAGGTGGTTCTTGATCCAGGGATCGGCTTCGGCAAAACTATCGAGCAGAACCTGGTGCTCATCGGTAACCTCGATCGTATCGCTACATTGGGTCACCCGGTCCTACTGGGCGCCAGCCGCAAGAAGAGCATCGGGATACTCAGCGGGGTGGAGAAGCCCGCCGGGCGGGTCATGGGTAGCGTGGCAGCCCACCTATTCGGTGTCTCGCGGGGCGCGCGGATCCTTAGGGTACACGACGTAAAAGCACACCGCGAGGCACTCTCGGTCTACGAGGCGCTTTTGAAAGGAGACGGCCATGGGTAGGATTGTTCTTACGGGTCTGGAGTTCTACGGACGTCACGGAGTGATGCCCGAGGAGGGCGCTTTGGGTGCCCGGTTTGCGGTAGATGTAGAACTCGAGGTGGCTTTTGAGGAGCAAGGGGATCGTATCAGCTCGACGGTGGACTACGCAGAGGTCTACCAGGTGGTACAGAATGCGGTGACAAAAAGGCGCTTCTACCTGATCGAGGCCCTGGCGGACTTTCTCGCACGTACCCTCACTGAACGGTTTCCCGCAGCGCTTTCGGTGCGGGTCCGCGTGCATAAGCCACACGCGCCCATCCCCGGCATCTTCCGGGATACCTTCGTGGAGACCGAGCGGAAAGGAGGCGGTTCGTAATCCAGACTGAGACCGCGTATGTGGCCCTGGGGAGCAACTTAGGCGACCGAGCCGGTTTCTTGCTGGGCGGCCTGGTGCATCTCTCGGCTACTTCGGGTGTGGGACTGGCGCGCCTTTCGCCGATCTACGAGACCGAACCGGTGGGGCCCGCTGGCCAGGGCCGCTACCTCAACCAGGTGATGGAACTGCGTACCTCGCTTGGCCCACGGCGGCTACTGGCTGCACTTCTGAAGATCGAAGCCTCGTTGGGCCGGGTGCGGAGCGAACGTTTCGGACCGCGGACCCTCGATCTGGACCTATTGCTCCTTAGTATGCGAGTGGAAGAGAGGCCGGGACTGGTGTTGCCGCATCCCAGAATGTTGGAGCGGGCTTTCGTCCTGGTACCCTTGGTTGATATGATCCCCGAAGGGGTTCATCCGGTGGGGGGTAAAAAGTACCGGTGTCTACTGGCGGGGTTAGATCAGAGTGGAGTGGGACTTTGGCAGCCCAAGGGACTGAGTTAGCGTAAAGTGGCCAAGCCTTGACCAAGCCGGGAATACGGGCGACAGGGTGAACGTGGCCCCCACACATCGTGGCTATAGCGATAACAAGAAAGCTTGGGGTTAGGGCTGGATTGGCACCCGCTAACCCAGTCAAAGGACTGTATTGACCGACTAAGCTCTCTGTGGAGAAGCTGTGTAGTGTGCCTAGAGGGCCCATTTTAATGACTTGGCTGACCAGTGCATCTATAAAATCCATATCTTGATCTTGTTACGTGGTCCCCACATAGCTACCGGCCGGCCGTAACTTGCTCACCGCCACCCACTTATAAATAACCGGGCGTGCCGAGATAATTTTCTGTACTCGGAGGGCTTGTGGGGTGCTACTTCCATAGTGGAGATATCCTTGTATACTCATAGGGCGTACCTGCATCGACAAGGGCCATAGGTATAGCGTTAACCGATATAATCGTTATAACTTTGATATAGTTAGCTTAATAATACGCTGGGCCTATTACAGGATGTAGTAGGTTCACACTACTGCCAACGCTCTTCTGCAGGGAGCCCCGATAAGAGTCGCTTGACCTCACCTACTAAATATAGACTGCCGGCAACTACTACCAACCCGCCTTCCGGTACATTGCTTTGCGCCAGGGTAAGGGCCTTACGGATGTTGTGAGCGACCTTCGCTCCGGGAAAGAAGGCGGAAAGGGTCTCCGGATTCTGGCTACGTGGCGAGGCATAGCGAGTGAGGATAACGGACGCGAAACCGGCCGGTATTAACGCTTTCGCCATCTGCTCTACGGGTTTGTCTTTGGATAGGGCGAGTACCAGAACGCGTGCACGGTTCGGGAAATAGTCGTTAAGGGCGTGGGCTAAGGCGCGGGCGCCGCCGGGGTTGTGTGCCCCGTCGAGTAGGAGGTTGTGCTCAGGGATCAGCTCGAGCCGCCCGGCATGCCGAAAATCAGCGAGAGTGGTTTGTATGTCTGGCCAGCTGGTGCCTAGATTGTGGGCTGCTACTGCCGCGAGGGAGAGGTTCTTGACCTGGTGGGCACCGAGCAGTGGTGAGAAGAGCGTAATCCGGTCTTCGCTGGTTTCCAACTCAAAACGTAGCCCACCGGGGTCCGTATGCACCTGGTGCACGGAGAACGCTTTATTTAGGGCATAAACCGGCGCCTCCAGCCGAGCGGCCTCGCCCTCGATCAGTTCGAGCGCCGCGCCTTCGGCTGCGGTTAATAATGGGACTCCGGGGCGCAGAATGCCCGCTTTTTCCTGCGCGATGGACTCCAGGCTACTACCGAGAATCTCGGTGTGATCCAGGCTGATCTGAGTGATGATCGAGAGTATCGGCTCTGCCGCATTAGTAGCGTCGAACCGCCCACCCAGGCCCACTTCGAGTACCGCGAGATCCACGTTTGTGCGGGCGAAATACAACAGGGCCAGGGCGGTGACGGTTTCGAAGTAACTGGTACCGGCGGCCTCGGCGTGTGGGCGGTTATCGTGTAAGAGAAGTTCGAGCCGGCTTGGTGGGGCGGCCAGTCCGGCTGTCTCGATGCGTTCATTGAAGCTCTTCAGATGTGGGCTGGTATAGCAGCCCACACGCACACCGCCGCTCCCTAGCGCTGCTGCCAGCGCCCTGGCAACGCTGCCCTTCCCGTTGGTTCCACCTACCAGCACCACAGGGAAGTGCTGTTCGGGATGGCCTAGACGCTCGAGCAGGGCGCGAATACGTGCAAGCCCGGGCTGAATGCCCATCCGTTGCAAGGAAGGTAGCCAGTGGTCTAGGAGCTCAAGGCCTGCTTGCAATCCACACACAGCCCTTCGAACTCTATATGTGCAGCATGAAACTCGAGCTCAGGATGCATAGCCCGCAAGGGCGCAAGCAGATCGGGTAGGGGAGCGTCCACATCCATAATTCGGCCACAATGACTACAGATCATGTGGTAGTGGCGATGCAGGTTGCCATCGTAGCGAATGGCTTCACCGGCTCGTACTAGAAGATGTACGTATCCCTCCTCGGTAAGGGTATCCAGGGTTCGGTACACAGTGCCCAAGCTAATGCTGGGCACTATCCGTCGTACCTCCTGGTAGATCCAAGCGGCATCGGGGTGGTCATCCGTGTCGCGAATCACTTCCAGTACAGCCTTTCGTTGGCGAGTAAGTCGTTTTATCGCCATAACTATAACAGTATACCCTCGTGGCACAGGAAACACCACATTTCCGAGCGATTTGCTTAGAATGGGCATCTATAAAACCGGCCCGGACGCCATTACGGCGGGTGAGAGCCGGCGTGGCTGTCTCAGGGCCTGGCCATAATGGCCAGGCCTCCTTGCTGCAGGATGTCTTCGGCCAATTCATAGCCGAGTTCCTCGGCCTCTCCAGGCTTACCGGAGATCTCTCCGCGTAACAGTGTTGAGCCGTCACGGGTGGCCAGCAGCCCCTCCAGGCGCAGACTGCCGTCACTTTCGATCTGGGCAAGTGCACCTACCGGGTCTAGCGGACCCGCGCCGAGCCGGTTTACGAAGGCACGCTCGGCGGCTGTTCGTAGGGCGGTAAGGTTGTGGTGCAGACCATAGGCCAGTTCATCGGCGACTTCGTCTCCCTCGCGAACCACCAAGCTTAACGCACCCTGTCCTGGTGGAGGAAGCAGAGCATCAGGCTCGATGAAGGTCTGGATGCGGTTCCTCAGATCTAAGCGCAATAGGCCGCAAGCGGCCAGTACTAGCCCGCTGAACTCACCCCGGCCGAAGGAAATAAGCTGCTGTTCGGCATCTCCGCCCACCTCTCGAATACCTAGATCTGGGCGCCAGGCTAGTAACTGGGCTCGGCGCCCGGCTCCGCTGGCCCCTAGCAGAGCTCCAATCGGCAGATCCTCCAGCTTGCGAAGCCCCTCTCGGCCCACCAGAACGTCGCGAGGGTCCAGACGCTTGGGCGTCGAGGCGATCTTCAAGTTAGGCAAGGGTGTGAACTTATCGAGCGTGTGGACGGCGATGTCCACCTCTCCAGCCAATAGAGCCTGTTCCAGGATCGGCATGCCTGGTTTAGAGGGGTATTCCTCGCGAGCGGAAACGGCCCTGACCTTGAACTCAGCTTCGGGCCACTGCTCTTTCAGCTGAGCGATGATCTGACGTGTCTGTGTAAGGGCAAGTACGCCTCCCAGCATACCAATTACAATGACGCGCATATCTTATTATTCTAGCTGAAACGACTTGGTCTGAAGGCTGGTGAAATGGAGGTTAGGGCTCCTTGCCGGCTAACCATACCAGAGTCTCGGGGGTGCGAATTACGTAAAGGATAACAGTCTTCCCGGCGCTGTCTTGAAACGGGTATTGAGTACGAACCTGGCCTCCCCACTCCTTTCCTTGCCGATAGCCTGCAAATAGCCGGCTATCGCAGAATTGGTAGCCAGATCGTGGATATAGGCGGGGCTGCAGGCGCGCGGCTAGTTCGCTTGCAATAGTAGGCTGCCCAGGCGGTGTGGCCGGGTACCTGGTTGATGAGTTCGGGTGCGGTTCCCACCCAATGCCCGGTACGAGCCCGAAGGTAGGTGCACCTGCGTAATCTAGGCTGAGCTCGGCGGCGGTAGGGTAGCGACCTGCACCCCGATCAAGGTTTGCGCTGTAGTCAAGCTAAACGTCAGGGCCAATTATTAGTGCGAAGAAGCCTGGGCCGTGATCACGTTTTGTGATGGTCTCGGTTTACCACATCCAGCCGTTTGGTCTATACTGCCTGAGCGTATATTTAACTATATAGTATCATACAGAGCAATCCCCGTTTACTCCCGCGGATTTCGTGCAACCTCCTGGCAATGGAAAGCGGTAAGTCATCCGCAAAAATGAGGGTGGCGAACGCTTCTCAGGATGGTGAACAAGCTGCCGGATATGGATGGCTGCATCGTTATTGCTGCTTCATACATGGACCCGTGCCGGTCTCGGAGATGCTGATTCTAGGCCTCGTCAAGACCCAAGAGCGACCAGCGTTGGTCTATCCGTGCGTGAATCTCTGGGCTCATACTGATCTTTTCCGGCCACCGCCGGACAAAGCCTTCCCCGGCCAGCTTACGGGTTCCATCGAGGGCTAATATCGGCCCGCCTGTACCCCCAATTATCCAGGCGTCCCACCCAGGATCGATATTGTTCAGCACTGACCAGAGCATCTCCTCGGGGTTGTTGGGATTGGTGTCTGCGTCGGCTAGAAGCATCAGGCGGATACCTACCCCCTGGGGTGTCTCGGCCAGGTCCTGAGCTAGACGGCGTGCTTGGTCGGGATGTTGTTTGTCCAGGGTAATCAGCCAAATACCCGGCAGTTGTTGTTGCGCTACCGCGCCGGGGTGGTGGGGCAGGATATTGTGCTGCGTAGGGGTGAAGGCAATATGGCCACCCTCCTGGATCCACTTGGCGGTACCATCGATGATCAGCTTGCCGCCGAAGCCCTCTGCCCTGGCAGAGTGGTCGAGCACGTCGATCGGCCCGCGAGTGATCAGGGTGTCGCGCCCTGGAAGAGCCAGCTCGAGCGCCTTCTGGAGGGCTTGCAGGCCGGGACGGGGCGATACATCATGATCGGTGACCACCACGACTTTGGTGAGCATCATTTGCCCCAACCCCAAAAGTCCGCTGGCTACCTTGTAGGCCTGGCCGGGGTAGTGTTTTCGTATAGCCACGTTGAGCCAGTTGTGAGCCACTCCGGCCGGTGGTAAGTGATAGTCGACGATCTCGGGCAGCACTACCCGCGCTGCGGGAAGAAACAGCCGCTCACTGGCTTCTACCAAATAAGCATCTTCCATGGGTGGGCGGCCCACGATGGTGGAGGGATACAGGGGGTGCTTTCTATGTGTCAGCGCGGTGATATGAAAACGTGGATAGGGCTCTTCTAAGGTGTAGAAGCCGGTATGATCACCGAAGGGCCCCTCGGTCACCGGCTCCTCGCTGGGATCAACATAGCCTTCTAGCACGAACTCAGCTTCCGCGGGTACCGGCAGGTCCACACTGACACCCCGGGCCAGCTCTACGCCACGTCCACGCAGAAATCCGGCCAGGTTGAACTCACTGACCCCCGGTAGGGGCGGAAGAGGCGCGGTAGCCGCGTAGATGAGTAAGGGATCCCCGCCGAGCGCCACGGCCACCTCCAGGCGCTGGCCCAGCGCACGGGACAGTTCTAAATGCCGCCGCCCGACCTTGTGCAGCTGCCAGTGCATCGCGGTGCTGGTGGCGTCGAGTACCTGCATGCGATACATGCCTACGTTTAGGTCACCGGTTTCGGGATCCTTAGTGATGACCAGGGGCAGGGTGATGAACGGGCCCCCGTCCAAAGGCCAGCAAGTTTGTATCGGCAGCTTAGAAAGATTAATCTCGGAACCCCGCTTCACCACCGTCTGCACCGGTGCCGAGCGCACTTGTGAAGGGGAAAAGCCCTTTAGATCACGTAGTTTGGGTAATAACCCGGCCAGGCCCCTAAGGCCGCCCTGGGCCTTGAACTCCAGCAGCCGCTCGACCCGCTCGCTTAGCTGGTCGAGATCGCGCACACCCAAGGCCAGCGCGGTGCGCTCGCGGGTACCGAATAACCCAGTTACTAAGGGAAAATCGCTCCCTTCGACCTGTTCGAACAGCACCGCCGGCCCACCGCGTTTCACCAGCCGATCAGCGATCTCGGTAATTTCCAGCTCGGCGGAAACCGGCGCGTTTACACGCTTCAGTTCGCCGCGGTTCTCGAGCGCTTGCAGGTAGGCGGACAAGTTCTTGAACATCGGCCTTTAGCCTAAGGCCTTTCTTCCGGGTGTGTGCTATCAGGCCAGCAGCAGATGCTCCAGGCGGTGTGCACGTGGAGTACCGTAGACTAATACAGCCTCAAAGCGGGTGGGGAGATCATCTCGGCCTAGCAGCGCCAGAGCCGAGGCCCGTATGCGGGCTAGCTTTCTGGCCGTGATGGCCTCCAGGGGACTGCCGAAACGGGCGTTTCTGCGTTGTTTGACCTCCACAAAAACCTGAACGTCGCTGTCCAGCATCCAGAGGTCGACCTCGCCATAGGGCGCGCGCTTGTTCCTAGCCACCAGCTGGTACCCACGCTTTTCAAGGTGTGAGAGAGCTAAATCCTCGGCCCAGGCACCCTTCATTAGCCTAATCCCCGGGATAGACCGGTACCCGCTCGGCGTCGGCCCAAAGACTTTCCAGGTCGTAGTAAGCGCGGGCCTCAGGGGAAAACAGGTGCACCACTACTGGTCCATAACTGAGCAACACCCAGCGGTCCGAGGGGCCCTCCACGTGTTCGGGACGCAGGCCCTCGCTGCTGCGCAGGTAGTCCTTAACCGTTGCGCCCAGCGCCTTCAGGTGCGGCGTTGAGGTACCCGTGGCCAGGACGAAGAATTCCAGGCTCTGAGAGACCCCACGTAGGTCCAGTACGGTTATATTATCAGCTTTCTTGTCCCCGAGCGCTGTGGTGATCTGTTTGATTAGCGCCTTTGTGTCGGCTGCTATCTTGATTAGCGGCATTGCCCTGAGTCTACCAGAGATCGCGGTCTAACGGTCTGCGTGGTGCTTGCGCAGTGCGGCGTAAGCTGCGAGCGTTCGCGGGTGTACGGGGTCACCCTTGTCGTTGAGATAGTCGATTTTGCCTTTCAGAGTGCGCGCGTAGGCCTCCAGCAGATGGCCCGAAAGCGCCAGCTGGCGAACCTCGTCGTTAACTCCGCGATGAGGTTCAGCGCTATCGGCCACAAAGACAGCCATAGCCACACTATTCTCCGGCCGTGCGCCGGTTACATGCCCCACGATCGCATCAAGGACCTCCGGATCGTGAACCCCCCAAGACTCGGCCAGCGCGCGCCCTGCGCGTCCGTGAAGCATGATGGGGTGGGCCTGTTCCAAGTCATCTTGCACGGGTGCCAGCCGGAACAGCTCCTCGTTGTCCAAGTCGCGGGCCACATCGTGTAGCAAGCCTGCCAGGTAGCATCGTTTGCCGTCCAACCCATTGGCTTGGCCGATAGCTTCCGCCAGCTCGGCTACCCGCTGAATATGGACCATCCGCTGCGCAGAAACCCGTGCCCTGACCCGGGTTTCAAGTGTGTTCACAATAGAGTCGGTGCTTTTCAATATAGACCTCCACTCCACGGGTGACCAGATAACGGACCGATCGGTGTTCGCGTACCCGCTTGCGGATCTCGGTGCTGGAGATCTCGTAACCCGGGATCTCCAGCGGAGTAATCCGCTCTCGGAAAAAAGGATCCAGACGTGCCAGATTGGAACCGGGCCGGCTGACTGCCACGATCCGTGCGAGTTGGACCAGAGCCTCGGGTTCTTTCCAGGCCCCCAAATCGTGATAGGCATCGGCACCGGTGATGAAAAAGAGCACAGCACCGGGGTGATGCTGCTGGGCGTGCCTTAAGGTATCTACCGTGAAGCTGGGGCCGGCGTGATCCAGCTCGAGCCGACTGGCGAAGAAACGGCTGTCAGTACTAGTGGCCAGGACCACCATTTCATGGCGGGTTTCCGCTGGTGCGTGGGGCCGTTTGTGGGGAGGTCTGGCGGTGGTCACGAATTGCACTGAGTCAAGCTCGAGCTGGTCGGCCACCTCTGATGCAGCCAGTAGGTGACCCATATGGATAGGGTCGAAGCTACCGCCGAATAGTCCGATGCGTGGTGCCCTGGCCGGGACTCGCGATTGGGACGAATTCTCCACTATTTTCACCTAATCGGGCAGATACTCGAACTCGAGTTTACCGATGCGCACGGTGTCACCGGCACGAGCGCCCGCTGCTGAAAGTACACTGTTCAGGCCGGTGCGGCGGAAGCTTTCTTCCAGGTAGCCGGCTGCGTCCGACAGGTCACCTTTAATCCGGGAAACCAGACGCTCGAGCTTCGGCGCATCCACTATGAACTCGTCTTCCCCGACCCGATTCACGCGTAAGTACCCGTCCTGTGGTGATTTAGGGGATAGGGCGAGCGGGGTGGGCCGCGGTAGCTTAGCCAACAGGTCGAACAGGGCTCCACCAAGCATCCTGAGGCCGGTGCCCTCTGTGGCGGAGACCGAAAGCAACGGCAGTCCAGATGCAGAGAGCTCGTGCTCAAGTAGCTTGATCGCGGATTCTTTCAGGAGATCACGCTTGTTCAGTGCGATTAGCGTGGGCTGCTTGGCGAGCTCGGGATCGTAGTGTAGGAGTTCTGCCTGCAGGGTACGGAAGGTTTTCATGGGGGTGTCGTCTGCAGCCAGTACATAGAGCAGAATGCGGGTTCGCGAGATATGCCGTAGAAAGTCCAAACCCAACCCGCGCCCCTCGCTGGCACCCTCCACAACGCCGGGTACATCGGCCATGGTGAAGCGTTTCTCGCTTCTGGGGTCCTCTTTCTGCTCAACCACGCCCAGGTTGGGGCTCAAGGTGGTGAAGGGGTATGAAGCCACCTTAGGCTCGGCGGCGGTCATGGCCCTAAGCAGACTGCTCTTACCCGCATTGGGGTAACCCAGCAGCCCTACATCGGCGATCAGGCGTAACTCGAGCCTTAATCGGCGCTGTTCTCCCACTAAGCCAGCCTCGGCAAAGCGAGGTGCTTGACGCTGCGCGTTGGTGAAGGCTGCGTTGCCTCGGCCGCCTTGCCCACCTTTTGCCATCAGGGCAAGCTGATGCTCTTCGATCAAGTCAGCCAGCAGTTCGCCACTGGTTTCGTCCCAAACCTGTGTGCCGAGTGGCACTTCTATGTATAAATCAGCACCGTTTCGGCCGGTCATCTGTTTGCCTAGCCCGTGTAGCCCGCGCTCCGCTTTATAGGTGTGCCGCGAGAGGATCGCCAGGGAATCTACGTCCCTACGCGCCCGTAGATAGACCGACCCTCCATCGCCGCCTCCGCCTCCGCTGGGGCCGCTCTTGGGCTGGTATTTGAGCCTGAGGAAAGCCACTGAACCGTCACCACCGGCACCGGCGATGACGGTCAATGTTCGAGTGTCACGAAACATGCCAGATAGGGCCTAACCTTCTTGTGGACGGACATACACGAAACGGCCCATCCGTCCCTTGTTCTGGAACTCGACCACGCCGTCGACCAGAGCGAACAGCGTGAAATCACGGCCCAACCCAACATTTTTGCCGGGCTTGAAGCGGGTACCGCGCTGGCGCACCAGAATATTGCCCGCACGTACCTGCTGGGAACCAAACTTCTTTACGCCCAGGCGCTTAGATTGAGAATCCCGCCCATTACCGGAAGATCCTTGTCCTTTTTTGTGTGACACACCCTACCCCCGAATCTCGCCGACCCTGAGATCGGTAAAGGGTTGGCGGTGTCCTTTCCTTCGATGGTAGTTCACTTTGGCCTTAAAGCGCGTCACCACGATTTTCTTGCCCCTGCCGTGCTGTAGGACTTCCGCGGTGACCTTGGCGCCCTCGACCACCGGACTACCCACCTTTAACTCGCCGGTATCGACCATGAATACGTCGAACTCGAGTTGATCTCCAACCTGCGCATTGAGCTTCTCGACTCGGATAACCGCACCGGGTTGTGCGCGGTATTGTTTTCCACCCGTCTTGATGATCGCAAACATTCACGTCCTCCTCGCGGTCTACCGGGCCCCAAGGCCACAAGCCGCAGCAGGTTACTACTATAAGCAGAAAACTCCCGCTCGTAAAGAGCGGGAAGGTTGGTGGAGCCGAGGGGATTCGAACCCCTGACCTCCTCAATGCCATTGAGGCGCGCTCCCAGCTGCGCCACGGCCCCACACTGCAAAAGCTAATCTACAGGATGGGCCCTGAGCTGTCAAGCACGGGTCCTCGCGCCGGTATATCCGGGGTTCCGCCAGGGAGACACTCAGTCTGGAGCTTCTAGGGGGCGGATATCCGGTTCCCTTAGGTTGGTCCAAACACGATCGTGAACCCAACTGCCCTGTGGGGCAGTTGGGTTGGCCCGGATATTGTACCGTAACCGGGGAGCAATTCCGTCAGGTCTACGATAATGAAATGCCTACCTTACCATGGGCCCAAGACAGGCATCCAACTTATGCCAGCCCCTTGGGGTGGCCACCGTGTAGTTCCTAGGGCTTCCGTCATAAGGGGTGCTGATTCCGCCTCGCCCTACCCCTGACTCTCTTTAATACAAAACTGGGCTTCGTCAGAAAAGCTCGTGAGTAGTTACTGGAATGAGCAAAGCGATTCAGTAACATAGGTGGGTCTGAAGAACTACTTCTTGGCTCGGAGCCCGTTCGGTGGTGGGAATCGGTACTACCTCAGTATCCCGACTGCTTTCTTCATTGGGTCAGACCTCGGGCGGCAGGGTCTTGGCACACCGTTTACCCGGAAGCTGTTCCATCCAGCGAGGTGATGTGTACGGCCCGGATGAGCCGCAACTCTTCCTTATTTAAAGATTGAGGCTTCATGGGTAGTACGGAGGTATGTCTGCTATCGAGCCGGCTGTCGGGAAGAAACCAACAAGCTGGTTTGAGTGGGTGGCCACATCAATCCTAATAACCTGTGAGCGCAATGGAGTCCACGCATTCGTGGCTATCGCTGTAGAAGAGCTTAGCCCGCCACAATCAAGCTGTTTTTCCCGGAGGCGAGGCTTGAAGTGAAGTTTCTAACTACCATTAACCCTCACCACTACAGCCCAAGGGGGGGTGAAAGGATTGGTGGAGATATTTTGGCCCGCTCTTCCACCTACTCCCCCTCTTGGGCTGTCTCTCTTTGTTCACCATTTGTGCCCCAGAGCATTCATTTCAGACGATTGGCCCGGGGCATTTTAACTAGGCCCCCTTAGGCGGAGTAAATGCGGTGATGGGGAGGGCGGGTCCCATATACTTCTTCACCTGCACAAGGGCCGTGTTGGCAATATTGCCCTGAGCCAGCTTGGAAGTTCCTTTATCCAATGTCAGAACGTTGACTAAGCCGTGCTTGTCCAGGCTGCCTACCTTCCCCGGCTCGCCCGGATCGTACCAGGCTCCTTCATGTAGGACGACGACTCCCTGCCGGGTTCGGTCTGTGACTACGGCTCCGGCGAGGACTTCTCCCCGGCCGTTGAATACCTGTACTACGTCCCCATTCTGAATTCCCCGTGCCGAAGCATCATTGGGGTTGATCTCTAGAGGCTCGTGGCCGTTGACCTCGTACCACTCCCGGATCCAGGTATTGTCGAGCTGAGAATGCAACCGGTAGCGGGGATGAGGGGAGAGAATGTGTAGCGGATACTCTTTAGCTTTGGGGCTTCCTAGCCATTCCACCGGCTCGAGCCAAGTGGGATGGGGTGGGCAGTCATCATAGTGATAGCCCTCGATAGTCTTGGAATAGATCTCGATCTTGCCCGAGGGAGTACCCAGAGGATTCAATACGGGGTTCTGGCGGAAGTCGGCGAACTTTACGTAGCTTTGAGCGCTCTCCGGGATGGAGAACTCGACGTAACCCTGCTTCCAGAACGTATCGAAATCCGGTATCTTCACGTTGAGAGGCTTTGCCTGCTTCAGGGCTACGTCATAGAAGGAGCGGAGCCAGTCCATCTCTGACTTGCCATCAGTGAACTTGTCTTTGAACCCAAGGCGCTCGGAGATACCCGCCAGGATATCCATGTCGTTCTTCGAATTGAAGAGAGGGTCGATGACCTTCTGCATAGCCACGATGTACTGGTGAGAGTAAGCCCCGGAAATCTCGATATCGTTGCGCTCGAACGTCGTGGTCGCTGGGAGGACGATGTCGGCAAACTTGGCCGAGGGAGTCCAGAAGGGATCTTGGATAATGATCGTCTCGGGGCGCTGCCAAGCCTCGACAACCTTGTTGGTCTGCCAGAGGTGGTTCAATGGGTTACCGCCTGCCCAGTACACCAGCTTGATGTCCGGATAGGTAATGGTAGTTCCGTTGTAGGGAACCTTGTCTCCAGGGTGTAGGAACATGTCCGCGACTCGCGCAAAGGGCAAGTTACTGCTGACCGGGTTGGGGCCGGCGGAGATTCCAGGGATATTGGGGGCTTTGGCTACCAGGTCGCCCCCGTTGTCGTAGTGGTAGCTGAGTCCGAAGCCACCGCCGGGAAGCCCGATCTGTCCGATCATCGAAGCCAAGGTAACCAGCATCCAGTAAGGCTGCTCCCCGTGGTCTGCTCGTTGAATCGCATACCCGGCCATGATCATGGTGCGCCCTTTGACTATCCGGCGGGCTAAGTCCCTGATCTGGCTGGCATCCAGCGCGGTGATCGAGGCGGCCCATTCGGGAGTCTTAGGTTGGCCGTCGCTCTTCCCGGTGAGATAGTCGAGAAACCGGTCGAAGCCCACGGTGTATTTCTTGACAAACTCCTTGTTGTAAAGGTTCTCGGTGTAAAGAGTATGGGCCATTCCCAGCATCAGCGCGGTATCGGTGTTAGGCCGGGGCATCACCCCTTCTGCCCCCAGATACTTAGCAGTATCTGTGTAGCGGGGGTCGATGGTGATAACCTTGGCTCCTCCCCCAGCCACCTTGTAACGGAAGCGCTCGATTGCCCCGTAGGCGTAATGGTCGGAAGGATGGGTTCCTATCTGGTTATCCTTCAGCGGATCTGCCCCCCACAGGATCAGGAGGTCCGTATGGTCTTGGATCGTTGGCCAAGCCGTCTGCTCGTCGTAAACCTCTAGTCCCCCTAGCACGTGGGGGAGGATGACCATAGCCGCAGCAACGCTGGGATCTCCGGAGTCGTCGGTATAACCGCCAAATAGGCCGAGCATGCGGCGGACCAAGGCCGAGGCGCTGTGCAGAAAGCCCACGGACTGCCAGTCTGAAGTGCCTGGGAAGATAGCTTGGTTTCCGTAGCTGGCCTTGACCCGTTTAAGCTCGCTGGCCACAAGGCCCAAGGCCTCATCCCAGGAGACTCGCACGAAATCTTCCCGGCCCCGCCCCGAGGTATCACTCTTCCCCGGGTTCTTCAAGAAGCCCCGGCGTACTGCGGGATACTTGATACGGCTCGCGGAATATACTCGATCGGGAAAGGATTGGATCATGGGGGTGGTGTTCACGTCCTTGGCGAAAGGCTCAGCCTTGACAAACCGGACCCCTTGGACCAAAGCATAGATCATTCCCCAGTGGGTTGCGGTGGTGAGCAACTTGGTCTGGAGTTGGTTCCCTCCGAACTGGGCAGGAAGGTTCTCCGCTACCCCTCCCGAGAGGAGCAACCCGCTCCCTAGGGCAGCGCCACCTTTCATGAAGGTACGGCGAGATACGGATTTCTCTAGAAAGTTTCCCCTATCTTTCTTCTGCTCCTCTGGCA
>CAYODT010000002.1:68638-75234 GCA_964402875.1 uncultured bacterium
CGAGATACGGATTTCTCTAGAAAGTTTCCCCTATCTTTCTTCTGCTCCTCTGGCACCTTCTTGTCTTTCTTCTGCTCCTCTGGCATTTTCTTACCTCCTAACCGCTCAATTCTTAAATCCTCGCTTCCTATTGACCCCGTGCATGAGTCTGTAAATACTTGGTTACGAATGCAATTTGATCGGGATTCAGCGCCGCATTCTTAGCCATGGTCTTCAGGATGCTCGGCCATTGGTTGGCGGTGAACTGGTTTGGGGCGTGGAGGGCGTGGCAGGCGCTACAGCGAGTCTCATAAGTTTTCTCGGCTGTGCTCCACACTGTCGAGATATCGCTAGTAAGGGGTTTGGCGCTCACCCATCCAGAGATCTGGATCTCCCGCCATACATTGCCGTAGCTATCTGTGGACTGCTTGGTGATTTTCCTTTTTGAAAGACCGGCTGTGTCTAGGGTAAGCAGAGTAATTCTCTTTCCCATAGCGGCGTATACCACCGAGCCTCCACCTTGGAGGGACCACCCCTGTAGCGTCACCTCTACCCGTGATGCGCCCTCTTGCATGGGGGCCGTAAGGGTAAGAGGCGTCCCAGGTGTCAGGACACCTAAGGCCAGTTTTCCCTGTGGACCCCCGTACAACGTAGTAGCCGCTGCAGAGGTATACATCTGGAGGGGTTTACTACTAACCTGCTGATTGCCCTGTGCGGTAGCGACCCAAGCCACCACAGCCAGAGCAGCAGCCGCCACTACCCATCCTGCAACGCCCCGACGGTAAACTCCCATACTTACACCGCGCTTTACACCTAGGTTGTCCCTTTGCATTCGGCAGGTCAGCCGGTTACCCGGTCAGCCCTGGAGAGACCCTACTCTCGACTGCGCTAACCGCAGGCAGGCTTCACGCAGCTCGGGACCTTGGCAAATGAATCCTATTACCGAACGAAAAGGGTGCCAAGGGACATCTGTACTCAGGCTGGCCAGCCTGGGCCGGGGCTTAGGGAATAAACAAGCAGGCTTAGATCCTTTATCCTATCTGGAGCCTGATGATAAAGACCAATTATCATCCTGAAGCGGAGAACCTCCTCCGAAGCTTGTTGCACTAGGGCACCGGTGCCGTATCGGGATCGCCGGTCTGGTTACCAAGCCGCACCGAATAGGGTAACAAGGTATTGAGTGAGGTTTTAGTGTCGTAACCACGATACGTACGCAAAACGCGGCGGTACTGAACATTGTGCGTAACCGGGGGAAGCTTGGTGGGCCCTGCAGGACTTGAACCTGCAACCAACCGGTTATGAGCCGGCTGCTCTGACCAATTGAGCTAAGGGCCCAAGCTAGGCTAATTTAACAGGATTACCCGCTCTAAACAAGCAGCTTGTGTAAAGCTTTCCTGGCTTTGTGTTCGGGAACGCGCGAGAGCAGAACAATCTTTTCGCCTTTGTGCCAAACCTGCCGGTTGTTGGTGAGTTCGATTTCGTCACCTTGCACGCGCGCGATAGAGAGTACCCCCTCGGGGAGCGGCGTGGCCTCTGGGTTCAGACCGCGCCAGGCGTCTGGTATCGACCACTCAAACTGCTCGACGGTTTCGTAGGTCAGCGCATGCTCCCAGTCGCGGATGTTAATAGCCCGGCCGAAGGCTATACTGCCTCCAATCTGGGCTACCAGTCGGGGACTGGCGCCCTTGCCGGGTTGGTCAAGCATGGGGTAGGCGTGTTCAATATTGAAGGCTTCGCGGGCCAGCTGGACCGCCAGCACATTGACCTCGGGATTGGGGGTCATAGAGAGGAAGGTGTCGGTTTCGTCGGCCCCAGCCAGCTCGAGCACTTCCTCCTCTAATGCGTTGCCGTGAAGGATTTCCAGCCCAGCTTGCCGGGCCACCGAGACTAGGGTAGGACTGCGGTCCACCAGCATTACCGGACGGCCATGCTCGGTCAGAACGCGCGCCACCGTCCGGGCCAGCGCGCCGGCACCCACGATGATGACATGTTTGCCGGTTACGCTGGCCAAGCCCAGCACACGGGCCACCCAGGCAGCACTGAGCCCCTGTAGGGTTACGGTCAGCGCGATGGTAAGGAAGGTCAGTGCCAGCAGATGCTCGCCGTCGCCGATTCCGGCGGCAGAAAGGCTCACTGCAAACAACGAGGCCACCGAGGCCGCCACAATGCCCCGTGGCCCGATCCACCCCACGAACACTTTTTCGCGCCAACTAAGGCTGGAGTGGCGAGTAGACAGCCATACCGAGATCGGCCGGAGCACAAACATTAGGGTGAGCACGGTCAATACCCCACGCCAGCCCTCGGCGATGACCACCTCGAGCTTGAGGCTGGCCGCTAGTAGAATGAAAAGCAGGCTGATAGCCAACACCGTGAGCTGTTCCTTGAACAGCCGCAGGCGGCGTTCCTCGGGTATAGCGCTGCGTTGTAGGGCTAGGCCCATAACCACCGCGGCTAGAATGCCGGCCTCACTCTCCAAAGATTCCGCCGCTCCGAAGACCACCCATACCCCGGCCAGGGCCACTAGGTTACGCAGCTCGAGCGGAACCAGCCGGGGCGCCTTCAAGAGTAGTGAGAGCAGCAGTGCGCCTACATAACCCACCAGCCCGCCGATCAGCAGCCGTCCCAGATAACCCCAGATTGCGCTGGCCACGCTCAATTGCTGCACGCCGTAAAGCCCTAGGACGATATCCAGCACCGCCACGGCCAGGATCGCACCGATGGGGTCGATCAAAATCGCTTCCCCCTCCAGCACCGCCTTTACCCGGCGGGGCACCTTGACCCGCTTCAGTAAAGGTTGCACCACGGTGGGGCCGGTCACGGTTACCAGTGCGCCGAACAAGAGGGATAATGGGAAACTGAAGCGTGCAATGAGCAGCGCGGCCAAGGTAGCGCCCGCCCAGGTGATTATTACTCCCACAGTCACCAGCCCGCGGACCTCCAGCAGGGACTGGCGCAGGTCGCTCAGACGAAGACCGAGTGCGCCTTCGAAGAGAATGATGGCCACGGCCAGCTTGACCAATACGTTCAGACCACCACCCAGTGAGCTTGGTTGCACTACATTAAGCCCGTCCGGGCCGAACAACACACCGAATATGAGCAATAGAACGATGGCCGGCATCGAGAACCGGTGCGCCAGAATCTGCGCCAGAAGGCCTAATCCGCTGGCCCAGACGATGGTTAAGAGAATGGCGGCTTCGGTATGCATGTGTGCTCAAAACCCGGGACAGAACTACGTGGTTCCGCCCGCTTGTCTTAGTCTTCTACTACTCTTCCTTTTCTTCTTCGCCCGACCGCCCCAGACGCGATTCCACCTCACCCAAATAAGCTGCTATGGTATTGGCGGCCCGTTCCACGGTTTCGGTCAGGCGCTGCTCGGTGGAGGCCTGCGTGGCATGCAGCTTACTTACCTCCTCGCGCAGCGCCATGAGGTGTTGCTGGGCTAGTTCGCCCTGGTGCACCTTTTGGTCTTCATGCTGGCTCTTTAGGGTGGAGAGCTCGCCCTGGAGAAACTTCTCAAGCTGATTAAAGCGAGACTCCTCCTGATTCTCGGCCAGCCGGCGGGTGGTATGAAGGTCGCGCGCGTAGCGACGGACTTCGATGAGCGCGGCTCCTTCTATTCCAGCGGTGAACAGTAGATACAGCACCGTTAGTACCGCGATGATTATCAGCATGACCTGGCCCAAAGGTGCCTGTGCCTGCGTGAAGAGCAGGTTCAAACTGGCAGTCGTATTGAACAACGTCCAGTTCAGGCCTGCGAAGAGCCCCAACAAGACCAGAAAAACGAGCACGAAGATCGTGCGGTATCGCATACATCATCCTCCTGGTTGAGCCTAATATAGG
This sequence comes from uncultured bacterium, assembly GCA_964402875.1. Classification (GTDB taxonomy): domain Bacteria; phylum Deinococcota; class Deinococci; order Deinococcales; family Marinithermaceae; genus CAYODT01. Next base: position 72,458 of record CAYODT010000002.1, read on the forward strand.
CTCAACGCGATTATACGGGTTCATCGGTGCGCTGCGGCGGATTTGTGGCCGTGTAGGACCTCAGCACGGTTCCGCCCTGTCCGGCGAGTGCCTTGCGGGCAGATTCGGCCGACCCGCGGGTGATGCGTGCGCCCGGTGCACCTGCGCTGAGTGCATCCAGAGCGGCTTGCACCTTGGGAATCATGCCGCCGTAGATCACCCCATGTTCGATCAGCGTTTGAGCCTCTTCGGCGTCGATCCCGGAAAGCAGGCTGTCCGGTTGGTTAGGGTTGGCCAGCACGCCGTCCACGTTAGTGAGGAAGATGACCTCCGAATAAAGCGCCCCGGATACCGAGGCGGCGACACTGTCGGCGTTGATGTTCAGGGCACCGGTTGCATCGGGCGCAACCGGTGCCAGCACCGGTGTGAGCCCCGCCTTCAAGAGGGTGTTCAGCAGCTTGGTATTGATGGTATTGATGTGGCCCACCCGCCCCAGTTCCACATCCGCCACCTCACCGATAAAAAGCTCTGCGTCGCGCCCGCTGAGAGATATCGCCGGGCGTCCGGCGCGGGAAAGCAGCTGCGCCAACACCTTGCCGGTCTGGGCCAGAACCATCTCCACCACCTCCATCTGCTCGGGGGGAGTGGCGCGTAGCCCGTGGGCAAAACGGGTTTTGTAACCCAAGCGCTCGAGCCACGCGCCAATCCGCGGACCACCACCGTGCACCACCACCAGCTCCCCGGGATGAGCGACCAGTGCCTCCATAAGCTCTGGTGCTTCGCGTAGGCTGCCACCCACCTTGACTACTAGGCTCATTGTCCCTCCAGCACCAAGATCTCCTCGGGAAGTCCATTCTCCTCGTCCAGCTCGAGCCAGTCATCGAAGCCCACAGTAGCGTAATCCGCCGAGAGACCCAGTAGGCCCGCTAATACCGTCACCCCGCTGATGCGCGGCTGCACGGCCAGCGCCGCCGCCAGGAGTTCCGTATCAAGGTCTCGGGGGGCCGGGCCGCTCCACGAGGCCCCGTCCATTTCGGCGGGATATCGGTAGCTTGGAGCGCCGTCGTCGGCCAGGGTGAACCAGAGCTCTTCATTTTCCAGCACCAAGAACGCTGCGGCACGGCCCAGGTGGGACAGGCTCGCCAAGAGCATATTAATGGCTATCCAGTCCTCCTCTGCTTCCAGCCACTCATGCCACAGGCTGACCCAGCCCTGGTGTAGCGTAAGATAGGCTGTTAAGCCCGAAAGCAGATTGCTCTGTACAAGCTGTACCACAGCAGGTAGATCTTCGCTTTGTACATGAAGACTCAGGAAACTACCCACGCCCCATTGTAGGGGAAAATGAACTTACTAAGGGACTAACGTGAAATCGGCCACGTCCACCAGTACCCCGTTGAACAGAAAGTAGGCTTGCCACCGTACCGCGCTGCTTGGTGCCGTTCCCTTGCTGAGCATCAAGTACCAGTAGGTGACGATGGGCGTGCTGAGCATACCTTGGCGAATGTTCAAGGTGAAACCTGCGGTCTGAACCACACCTTTTGGGTTGATGTAATAGACCTGCAGGCTGCGTGTACCCAGGTTCTGTTTGCTGAACAACCAGCGCAGACGAAACAATACCGCCGTGTCGCCGGGGCTGAAGCGGGTGGTTTTTTGGCCGATAGCGTAGCTGCCGAGCTTTCCCGGAGTGAAGCTCGCGGTGGGCGTACCCATGGTGACGGCTGAGAGTGGTAGTGTGGCCGCGAGCGCCGGAAGGGCGGATAACAGCGCTGCGGTGACCAGGCTTAAAAGGGTGGAGCGGATGAGGCGTAGCATCTCCCTTTGAGCCTACTGCAACTAGAGTTGCTGGTTCAGGCTCGCCGATCGGCGATTACCGCTACAGCCACCCCCGCTAGCAGAACCAAACCGCCCCAGATGACGCCTATACCCGGGATTTCACCAAATACCAGATAGCCCAGGAAGCTCGATCCCACCGGTTCGAAGAGCACTGCGAGCGTGACCAGGGTGGGACTGATCCAGCGCATGCTCCAGTTGAGGCTGGTATGACCCACCAACTGCGGTATGAGAGCCATGGCTGCTGCATACCCGTAGACTGCCAGGGGCCAACCACCGTACGAGGTGTGGAAGATCAGCGGCAACGGAAACAACACCACCGCCGCGGCCCCGTAGGCCACCGCGACATACTGCCCTACGCTCATACCTCTTCGCTGAGCCTCGCGGCCCAGCAGGAAATAGAGGCTGACCGCCCAAGCTCCTGCGAGCGCCAGCAAGTTCCCAAGCAGCGGGGCCCTAGCCCCGCTGTGACTGCCTTCGCTCGAGGCTCCGATGATAAGGGCGCCTAAAAGTGCTAAGCTGATGCCTAGCCAGGTTAAGCGCTTTGGGCGCTCCTTCCACAAGAGCCAGGCCAGTAATGTGATCCAGACCGGGCTGGTGGTGACCAGGCTGACGCTGGCGGCGATCGAGGTATACGACAACGAGGTCACCCAAAAAGCAAAATGTAAAGCCAGGAACACCCCGGCTCCTACGGCGAACACCAGCGACGATTGCAGCTGTTTCTTATTCCTGAGTAAACCCCGCCAAGCCGGGCCTACCAGCAGCGCGGCCACACCCAGCCGCATGGCCGCCAACAGCAGACTCACCCCCGGGCCCGACTGACCCGCCGCCGAGAACCCCAGGCGAATAAATATGGCCGCCACGGAAACGGCGGCCACACCGATAGCTAGAACTGCGGAGATTAGCATCCGGCTGGGACGCATACGTGTTTTATACTACTTCTAATCTCACATGCTCATGAAAGTCTG
>CAYODT010000002.1:75334-88794 GCA_964402875.1 uncultured bacterium
CCCGCTATGCCCATGGCGATAAACACGTCCCATAGATTGAGCCTCAGTAGGCGCTTCTTGTGGGCTATCTCACCGGTCATAATGCGATCTTGGGTGAGTGCGGAGTGCAGATAGATCACGTGCGGCATAACCGTAGCTCCTAGGATCCCGGCGGCCAGGTACATGCTATTGACCCCTTTGAAGCGCGGTATTATCATGCCTTGCAGCGCCGCAATAGTGTGCGGATGGCTGAAGATGATCTCCAATAAGTACGCTCCGGCTATCACGCCCACCAAAACGGTGATTACCGCTTCTATCGGCCTGAATCCGTAGTGCTGTAAGGCCAGGATCGCAAAGGTGGCGATGCCGGTCAGGACGGCGCCCTCCATCAACGACATACCGAACAGAAGATGAAAACCTATTGCAGCCCCCAAAAACTCGGCTAGATCGGTAGCTATAGCCATGAATTCGGCCTGGATCCAGTAAAAATACCTGGCCGTCTTGGTTCTGAGGTTATCGCGCAGCAACTCGGGGAGGTTCCTGCCGGTGACGATCCCCAACTTGGCGGACAGCCCTTGAATCAGCATGGCCATGAGGTTGGCCCACAGCACCACCCAGAGCAGCATGTAACCGTATTGCGCGCCCGACTGGATATTGGTGGCGAAGTTCCCGGGATCGATGTAGGCCACCGCGGCGATGAACGAGGGACCTAGAAAGGGCAGGATGCGCGCCAGACCTCGTTTCTTGCTGCGGGCTTCAAGCACGTCCTTGGCGTTGGTGACTGTATGGTGGTCGGCTCTGGAGCGAGCCGCGAGGTTGATTTTGTTTCCGTTGTCGCTGCCGTTCATGAAAGACCCCCCGCTACGGTCAGGGACTCCGTCAAGACAGGGAGCTGTCCGTACCATAAGTTTCGTACCCTGCCACCAAGGCCCTCTTGCTGTGGCGGCATGGGTGCCGCTGTATCTGCACTGGAGGCCTGTAGGTTCAGCTGCAGCAATCCGACGCTCAGTAGAGAGCCTGCTATTGCGCTTAAAGTGGTTGGTATCCAAGTAAACAATTTGGTGAATAATGCCTGTAAGACGGCCGGAAGCGCTTTTAGGATCGCAGGGCTATTCATGCGCGCACGCCCTCCCTGCCAATCTGCAATACCTGGGCCAGCGATAGGGGCAGAAGGAAGCTCTCTTTACCTACGCGCACGCGCAGCCCGGAGGGGGTGTGCTCGAGCAGGCTGACGCGGCTGCCTGGAACCAGCCGCAGATGCGTCAGCAGGTTGAGGGTGTCGGCGTCTTGTGCGGTGACCCGCAGGATAATGCCCGCTTCGCCGCTCTTGAGGTCACTAAGGGGACGGTGCTCATGTACGGTAGGAAACAGCAGATTTTCCGAGGGTATGGGGTCACCGTGTGGGTCGTAGCTGGGGTAGTCTAGTACTTTGTCGATACGTGTTTCAAAAGCCTCGCTGATGACGTGCTCGAGCTGTTCCGCTTCTTCATGAACATCGTTCCAGGCGTAGCCCAACCGACGGCTGAGATAAGCTTCGATCAACCGATGGTGACGCAATATCTCTAGAGCTATTTTGAACCCCGCATCGGTCAGACGAACACCATGGTAGGGGGTATGCTCGACAAGTTTTAGCGCGGCTAATTTTTTCAACATACCGGTGACACTAGCGGGCCGCACGCCCATGTGCTCAGCCAGAGCCTGAGTGCTGGCTGAGTCGGCGCTCTTGGCGAGGATTGAGTCGACCCCCTCCAGGATCAGGATCTGCTTCAGATAGTTTTCCTGAGCCTCACTCAAGCCTGCACCAATTGGTTTAGGTTCACCTAAAGTATTCATTCCTCAATATTAGCCAAGCCTAAAAGTTCTGTCAACCCCCTGCAAGGCGATGGTATCCTGTATAGCAAGGGATGTTAGGTATGTTTGATAAACTGCAAGAACTAGAGCATGAATACCGACAGATCGAGATGCAGCTGGCCGATCCGTCGGTTCTGGCCGACCAAGGCCGCTACTTGCAACTGAGTCGCAGATATGCTGAGCTCGGTGAGGTGGTTGGTTTATTTACGCGCCACAAAAAGCTGGAGCGCGATATCCGCGAGGATCGTGAGATGCTGCACGATCCAGAGCTGGGCCAGCTGGCGCGGAGTGAACTACCCGGCCTGGAAGCCGAGCAAGAGGCGCTACTGAGGCAGCTTGAACGCGTGTTACTCCCCCAGGACCCCAACGACGATAAAAACGCCATCCTGGAGATTCGCGCCGGCACCGGTGGAGAAGAGGCGGCGCTGTTCGCGGGTGACCTTTTCGATATGTACACTCGCTACGCTGAAGGCCAGGGGCTCAAGGTGGAGGTCATGGACGCTGGTCCCAACGAACTGGGCGGTTTCTCCAAGGTGGTTTTGCGGATCTTGGGCCCGCAAGCTTTCGGCGCGCTGAAGTACGAATCTGGTGTTCACCGTGTGCAACGGGTACCGACTACCGAAACCCAAGGGCGTATTCACACCTCAACAGCTACGGTAGCCGTACTTCCAGAGGTGGAGCCTTCTGAATTTGCCTTGAACATGTCGGAAATCCGTATCGATGTCCAGCGGGCCAGCGGGCCTGGCGGGCAAGGTGTGAATACCACTGACAGTGCGGTGCGGGTGCTGCATATGCCGACGGGCACGATCGTCACCTGTCAGGATTCACGCAGCCAGATCAAGAACCGTGATAAGGCGCTGACTATCCTTAGGAGCCGCTTGGCCGGGGTGCAGCGTGCCCGGGAAGAGGCCCAGGAGCGACAAGACCGCCTTGCGCAGATCGGTAGTGGGGAGCGCAGCGAGAAAATACGCACCTATAACTTCCCCCAATCGCGCGTGACCGACCACCGTATCGGCTTTACCATTCACAACCTGGAAGGTGTGCTCTCGGGTGATTTGAGCGAGTTGACCGAGGCCTTGAAGCGCGCTGATCAAGAAAGGATGCTGGCCGGGCTGGTTGAGGAAACGCGCCATGGGGCTTAGGCGTGAACTATTGGTCGCAGCCGGTATTCTCTTGGACCAGCAAGGGCGGGTTCTTCTGGTTGGTAATGACTGGAGCCGTCGTGGCCGGGTACGTTACACCTTGCCGGGCGGTATGGTCGAGCCGGGAGAAGCTACGCACCAAGCGGTGGTACGCGAGGTTTACGAGGAAACGGGGCTGGTGATACGCCGGCATTTACATATGGCCTACGTAGTGCAGATCGAGGACCTGCGGCGCCATGAGCGCACCCTGGCCATAGCCTTTCACGTGGAATGGGAGGGGCTTCTGAACCCTGGCGATCCTGACGGCCATGTTGTTGAGGCGCGCTTTTTCGCGCCTGATGAGGTGTGCGTCCGTATGGAAGCACGAAAGCCGCTTTGTGAACCCCTTCTGCAGTATCTCCAAGGTGCTGCACCCGGTCGTTTCTACGCCTACAAAGGCTGGAGCGAAGCGGGCGAGATAGTGTAGAGACCTCCCCCCGGGAATACGCGCAGCCGGCCCCGAAGAGATCAACTGCTATGGGTGGGACATTCCTCCATCCCCCCGCTATTAATCTGGGAGCTATGGAGGTTGTCGGATGCGTGTGGCTATAGCTTTATCTAATGATCGGCTTCACCTGTATTCCGGGCCTTTTGGGCACGCCGATACTTTCGCCATCTACGTGTGGGCCGCGGATGGGTGGAAGCATGTAGAAACTCGTCTCAATCCATATGCGAACCTACATGGCGAGGATAAATATGAGAAGATAGGTGTTTTTCTGGTGGACTGCGATATGTGCATAGGATCACGCTTCGATCATGATCCGGTTCCGGGTGAGAATGCCAGACGCCGGGTGTTGCCGGCCGGAACCCCACTGCCGGAGGTACTGCGACAATTATAAGGCTCAGAACGCCTCGGCTCTCTATTTGGTGAGCATGTCTGCCAGACCGTGTAGCAGCATGCTCAGGCTGCCCAGGATAAATAGCCATACCCCGATACGGGCTAGGTCCTGATACAGAAACAAAATGCTACCCACGAAGAAAGCGGCGCTTCCCAGAACGCTAAGAGCTTTTCTCGTCTGTGGGCGGTTTATCGATGTCTTGTGAATTCCTTGATTGAAGATCCGGCGCACCCCATCAGGATACTGGGTACACGCCCGGTTGTAGCCTAGTAATTCTTGGGGTGGTAAATTATGAATACCTTAAGAGTGGAGTATTTAAGTGGTCCGATTCGTTTCCGGTTCGACCACTACAGCCGTGGCGTAGGCCAACACCTCGGTGATGCCGTCAGTAATGTCGTTTGCATCGTAGCGCATAGCCACCACCGCATTCGCGCCCAGCTGACCAGCATGTTCGATCATTAATTCATAGGCTTCAGCCCTAGCCTTCTCGGCCAGATCGGTGAATAGGCTGACTTTGCCGCCCAACATAGCCTGAAAGGAGGCACCGATATTGCCCAGTGCACTTCGGCTACGGACCGTGACGCCGCGTACTACACCAAGCACCCTCACCACGCGGTAACCTGGCAGATCATCGGCGGTTGTTGCGAGAAAATTACTCATACTTTATATTATCGGGGAGAATGAGGATGAAGCGCAAGGTCCGGGGTACTGCCGCGCAAAGGATATGCTTTTCTCCAGTTGTTAGCCCGCTACAGCCTTGATACTGCGTGTATAGGGAAAGTGCGTCACGTATATCACGACTCGGTAGGGCCTAATCCGTAGGCGGGGTTGAGCCAAAGGCCCTGCCAATACCTTTTGCGAGACTATCGGTCCAAGGGGATCGCGATGAGCTTCACGCAGGGCCGGGCGGCTGTGGTCACTGTACAAATAGACCGGCCATATGCTGTTCAGCAACAAACTCCGGCCAGTTTGGGTTGTTGGGATAGGGTCTGTTCTAGGCCGTAGCATTATCCGCGTTGTTCGCGGGTGCGCTCTGCGCCATATAGCTGGTCGGCAGACCGAAGAGCCGCCGGGACGGAGATACCCGGATGAGCGTATTGGAGTTGTCATAGGCGACTTCTACCTGTAGGCCGGTTTGCTGGCTGTACGCGTAGGGGGGATGGTTGGTTGTTCCTATTGGTCCCGAGCCGGCTTGATATAAGGGCCCCTCACCTCTTCCGTTGCCGCCGATTTGGGCAAGGCATTATCTCAAGCGGCTTCGGCGACGGTGGGGTGGACGGCTGTCAAGATGCAAGCATGAACCGCCCAGCCGCGGCGGCTGGGCGGCAGCCGGAATGCGTCAATGGTGAAGTCAGCGCGGCATCCCCCTGTGCTTATGAGGCTCTTTATCCATGTTTAGCAAGTCTTCGTATGCGCCGCCAGAGGCGCCGGAAGAAGCTCGGATGGGGCGCGTAGTGTCGCTGATAATCGATGGTGGCCTGGGCAGAGTCCACGTCGCGCCCCAGCTCTTGGGAGAGATAGTACCGATGGTCTATGATCCACAGATAGAGATCGGCGACCGTGCGACCCTCGAAATCCGCCAATACGCCCCCATCCAGAATCTCGTAGGCTAGGGGTTCGTAGAGACTGTGTAGCCAGTCGACGACAGCTTCTTCCCAAGGGATATAGCGCTGCTCTTCTATACCCTTGAAGTACTGCCGGGTGTGGATGTGCTCGAGCAAGATATCATAGCGGCCCGGCTTGGAAAACAGGATGGATGGATGGCCCGGAACCAGTGAGGGAAGCCGCGTAACCCCCAGGAAGCGAGCGTACTCACCCTTAATGATCAGATCAAGTAAGGTATCGCCGGGCTCGGGCGCCACCGATACGTCCAGCTCGATGATCTCTGCATCTATGTAAATCTGCCCAGTGGTCTTGGCCAGAGCTACGCGGTGGTTGCCGTCCCTTACAAAATAACTTTGGCCTACCTTATATACCTGAATAGAGGGGAGTTCGATACCCTCCAAAGTAGCCTTGCGGAGCTGTGTCCAGCGCTGTACGGTGAAATCGGTCTTGGGCAGGAAGTGTCGGTCGAAGTCGGCGTAGCGGTCGACCGATCCGATGATCTTGGCCACCTCAATAGTCTGGATACCCAGGTAGTGCTCGCCGGACGGCCTGAGTTGCGCAACCGCGTGAAAGGGCAGCAACTCGCCCGGTTCCCCGCGTATGCGTTGCAATATCCCATGCAGCCAAGCCTTCTGGGACAGAGCTTGGCCTTCTTGGTAGGCGCGGTCTTCGGGCCTCACGGGCTATAGTCTAGTTGAGAAATGTATGCCTGATGTGTGCGTATGGCTCTAATGTCCTCAGCGCTTTTTGTGTGTTGAGAGCCTTTAGCAAGCCGTACTTGGGGGTAGGTTGGAGCTGAGATGATGCGTTCGCCGGTGGAGTTGTTGTCGGGAGTACCCCTATTCGCCGGTATGGACGCGCGGGATCTGAGCGAGTTGACTCAGAATGTCGTGTATCGTCACCTGGCCCCGGGGGCTACGCTCTTTCTTGAAGGCGATCCGGCGAGCTACCTGTTCGTAGTCATCCGCGGGCGGATTCAGGTGTTCAAGGAGGATCCCAAGGGTCGTAGGCGGATACTCCTGCACCAGGAAGAAGCGCTGGGAGTAGTGGCTGAGATTGCGGTGCTGTCGCAGCATTCGCGTTACCCAGCTTCGGCGGAAGCGGCGGAGGAGAGCGAGGTTGCTGCCATCCCGCGCGAGCATTTCGAGCGGTTGATCGGGGATAGTCCAGCACTGGCTAGAGCTCTGATCCACTACTTAGCCCGGCGACAACAAGCTCTGCTCGAGCGACTTGAGCGGGTGTTGTTCTACGAGGTAGCCGCAAGGCTGGCCGAGTATCTGCTGCGTGAAGTCAGGACCGAGGAGGGTCTTCTGCTGCCTGGTAACGCCGAACTGGCGGGAACCCTGGCGACGGTGCCGGAGATCGTGAGCCGCAGGTTGGGGCAGTTCGATCGTCAGAACCTGATCAGGTTGGAAGGGCGGCGGGTTCGGTTACTGGACCCCGGAGGTCTTCAGGCGTTGACCGGCCAATGAACTGATGTATGTCTGTACCCGCCCTTTTTCGGGGCGGGTACTGTGGCTTTGGGAGCCGGGGTAGATGGACTTCAGTAGATATCGTTAGCGGTGTTGTAGACGTTAAACTTGCCGGTGGGTGTAAGCACCCAGTCGCCGGTGATCCTGAGCTTTTCCTGCAGCGTCCGGCCATCGTATACCACGATAAAGCTGGGCACGCCGGGTTTACCCCAACCAGAGACCCACATCTCCTTGCCGTCTTTCGTAAACTCCGGGTGCACCATGCGTATCCCGGCTTCCTTGGCCCCGGGTACCTCCCAGCAGTGATCCACGCTCAGGGTGGCTTTGGAAATGGCGCACAGGCTGGCAGCACCCTCGGGGCTGGGGCTGATGGCGAAATCCACTACAACCCAGGGACTGTTGGGGTGGGTTTTGTCGAACAGAGTGCCCGTGTAAGGCAACTCAACGTTCTTGACCACTTTCCAGGCATAGCCGGCGTGATTCTCAGGGTCGGTGCCAATTACGGTGAGCTGGGGTGTACCCATATTGCCGGTGGCCCAGACCGGGCCGTAGGTTGGGTCCACCCAATTGGCCCCGCGGCCAGGGTGAGGCCGGATACCAGCGGGTATTTTGGCGACCAGTTCTCGGGTTTTAGTATCGATCACGATCAATTTATTCTGAGTGTTGGCAGCCACGATGAAGTAGCGCTTGTTGGCCCATCCGCCGTCGTGCAGGTATAAATCGGCGTCGATCATGGTTAGGCCCAGGGGACGTCCGCGCTTTTCGAGGTTGCTGTAGTCCACCAGCCAAGTCTGCCCGGACTCCTTCAGGTTGATGATCCACTCGGGGTGGTACTCGCTGGCGACGATAGCGGCTACGCGTGATTCGGTAACCAGCTCCCCCTGCCCCTTAGCGTAGCTGATGGTGGAGACGATCTTGAGCGGCTTGAGCGTTATTCCATCCATGATCACGAAGTGCGAGGGCCAGTAACAGCCGGCGACCGCGTAGCGATCCACAAAACCGGGGTACTTGCTCGATTCCACACTTCGCGCGTCCAGACACGGGCGTACTTCGGCTACGGTATTGGGAATTTCGGGCCAGAGGTCTACCAAGGTGGTTTTACCATCGCGCCCGATGACATAGAAGTAACGGCCGCTCTTGGACGAACGCAGAATATGTGTAGCGAACCCGGTGTTGAGGATTGTGACCAACTCATGGGTGTCTCCGTCCACCACTGCCATCTTGCCCGCGTCGCGTAGGATCACCCCCACGTAGTTCTCCCAATTACGCTTGGTCAGGGGCTTATCCGGTCGCTTATCAGGGGGCACCAGCAGCTTCCAACTCTTCTGGATCTCCGAGAAGGACAGCTGCGGCGGTACCACCACCTCGTTCATGAGGAAGCGCACCATTAGCTTGACCTGGTCCGGGTTTAGCACGCCCTGCCGCCCCCAGTCGGGCATGCCGCCCGGCAAGCCGCCGAATATGACCGCTTCGATATAGGGCGCGCCGCGCTGCTGTATCTTTTCAGGTGATAACGTGGGTCCGGTAGCGCCTTTGCGGGTTACGCCGTGACAGCCTGAGCACCGGTTGAAGTAGATGCTGCTGGCCTGCTCGATCTCCGCCGGGGTGATGGAAGGCGGCGGAGTCTGGGCTGTGCTTATGCCCAGAAGCGTTATGGCCAGCCCAACTAGCCGGGATACCTTTATGCTGATTCTTCCCATGATCAACCTCCCAAATCGCACCTGTAGAATAAATAGTGCGAGTTTCTCCTACCCATCTATCTTGCGTCAACCGTTTATCCGGATGCTATGATCTGGGTCAAGCGTCTGACACGGGACAAATGTCCTATTTCAAGAGGCTAGAGTGGACCGGGAGGGAAATACATGAGAGGAACCATGCCAAGCCCTAAAGACCGCGCGGCCCTGAGAGTGTGGAAATCTGTGGCCGTGCCTATAGAGCATGGGGGCTGGGGGTTCACGCTCGAGCCTATTCTTCTTGGCCTCTTGCTGAGTGCGTCTTTGGCCTCGGCGGGAGTGGCAATTTTCGCGTTCTTCGGCTTTCTAACTCGCACCCCGCTGAAGCTGGCCCTCGCCGACCTACGCCGGGGCAAACGCTATCCGCGCACGCGCGTGGCCTGGGTGGTGGCCGGTATCTATGCTGCAGTGGCACTGGTCGGTCTGGCGGTGGTCGTAGACCGCGGGCAGCCGGAGTTTTGGCGGCCGTTGCTGGCGGCCTTCCCGCTGGTAGCCGTGCAGCTTTACTTTGATGTTCAGAATCGTGGCCGAGCCCTGTGGCCCCAGCTTTTAGGAGCCATGGCGTTGGCCTCGGTAGCCGCGGCTATGGTCCTGGCTTCGGGGGGTGAACCTGCGGTCGCCTGGGCCGCGTGGGCCCTTTTATCTCTGCGGGCGCTGGCTTCGGTGATATATGCGCGAAGTATGGTGCGCCGGGCCCGTAGGCAGGCGGTTTCGATACCTGCCACCGTCGCGGTGCAGGCCGCCGTGGCAGCGTTGGGCCTGGGAGCTGCGGCGGTGGGCTTTTTCCCCTGGCTGGCAGCGCTGGCCTTAGTGATTCTGGCTATGGGCTCGAGCGTGTTCTTGCTCGGGCCCCCGCTGCCGGCGCGAGTGGTGGGCTGGAGCCAAATTGGATTTGGGCTACTGGTGGTGATCTTGTCGGCGATAGGTTTCCGGTTGAATTTATGAATGGGTCTAGGCTCTATTAAGGTTACACCCGAGTAAGTGCAACCCTGATATATCTGATCTTGGGTGCAGGACCGAACGAGATATAGGGCGATGCTGCCGGTGGCTTGAGCCACACTATAGCTTTGGCTAGCTAATAGTATGAAAACCGAATTAGGGACCTAGTCGCTGCTCCCTTCCATGGCTTAGAAAGGCCTGCTACCGCCGGGAGTGATGGTTTCAGGAACGGCTCACGAGAGACCTTCATGCCCTACCTGTTCTAGCATGGAGTCATGGACACCAGAGGCTGGGTTTTGCGGGCGGTGGATAAGCTGGGCTGGGCCGGCGATAAGGAGATCATGCGCTTTCTGGATGAAGAGGGTGAAGCGTTGTCGAAGCTCGAGCTCTCCCGTACACTGGCCGCTTTGATTTCTGAGGGACGGATCGAGCAAAAGGGCGACTTGTACAGGGTGACCACGGTACATGGCGCCAGGCAGGCATTCGATAGTCTCTTTAAGGGCTGACCCAATCTATTAAGCTTCAAGTAGCGTTGAGGAATAGCTTTTTCGGGCCGGTAGGCCCGGGTCTCGAATAAGAGGGGATATATGAGCCAGGAAGGATACTATCGATTTCCCACAATCTCGGGTGAGCGAGTGGTCTTTGTCTCGGAAGATGATCTGTGGACTGTTTCGGCTGTAGGCGGCGAGGCTAGGCGGCTCTCGGCAGGGCTCTCTGAAGTCAGTTGGCCGATGCTTTCGCCCGGTGGAGGAGTGCTTGCATTTGTGGGCAAGGATGAGGGCCCCGGCGAGATCTACACGATGCCGCCCGAGGGTGGTCCGGCGAAACGGCGCACCTACCTGGGCGCTATGCTACATACCGTAGGCTTCGACCCCAAGGGCCGCCTCCTATTTGCCAGCAACGCCCAGCAGCCCTTCCGGAAGGCTGTATACCCTCTAGCCCTCGATTTAGAAACTGGTCGGCATGCACCGCTGCCTTTTGGGCCGGCTATGTGGGTCAGCTATGGGCCCGGCGAGGGGGTAGCGTTGGGGCGCAAGCAAATTGACCCGGCCCGCTGGAAAAGGTACCGCGGTGGTACTGCGGGGGATATCTGGGTGGACCCGGACGGAAGCGGCGACTTTCGCCCCCTGATCTCGCTAGAGGGCAACCTGGCCCGGCCGATGTGGATAGGGGCACGTATTTACTTTGTCTCGGACCACCAGGGCGTGGGCAACCTCTATTCCTGTTTGCCGAGCGGCGAAGACCTGCAGAAGCACACCAGCCATACCGACTACTACCTGCGTAATCCTGTAAGTGACGGGTGCCGGATCGTCTACCACGCCGGCGGTGATCTATATATCTTCGATCTTGAGCAGGGCCGGGCGGAGAAGCTGGAGGTACGTACCCATGCGCCGCGTACCCAGGCCGCCCGTCGTTTTGCCCCGGCCGAGACCTATCTGGAAAGCTGTGCCCTACATCCAGAAAAGGAGCATGTGGCGCTGGTGGCCCGCGGCCGAGTATTTACCGTATCCGCCTGGGGCGGCCCGGTTCAGCCCTATGGTGCGCCCGCGGGGGTACGCTACCGGCTGGCCGCCTGGACGCATGATGGTCGCCTGCTGGTGGTGAGCGACGAAGACAAGGAGGAGGTGCTCGAGCTGTACAGCGCGCAGGGAGAGCGGTTGTGGCGGGCCGAGGAGCTAAATCTGGGCAGTCCTACCGCACTCAGAGCGTCGCCTACTAAAGAGGCGGTGGCCTTGACTAATCATCGCGGCGAGCTGTGGTTAGTGGATCTGGGCGAACAACGCAGCGCAAGGAAGCTGGACCAGAGCGCCCACGGGCCCATCCTAGGCTTTGACTTCTCTCCTGATGGCAATTATCTAGCATATGCCAAGAGTGGGACCGTGCACACTTCGGCCATCTACCTACTGAACCTCGAAGGCGGCAAGCCCTTTCGCCTGGCCGAACCAGTGTTGCGCGACTTGGCACCGAGCTTCGACCCCGAAGGGCGCTATCTGTATTTCCTATCTCACCGGCAGTTCGACCCCGTCTACGATAGCTTGCAGTTTGACCTAGGTTTTCCCCGTGGTATGCGCCCCTACCTGGTGGTTCTACGGAAGGACTTGCCCTCGCCGTTCTTGCCCGCACAGCAGGCCGAACAAGCGAAAGATGACGAAGAGAAGGAGCCTTTTCGTATCGACCTTGAGGGGCTCAGCCGGCGGGTGGTGGCTTTCCCGGTGGCGGACGGCCTGTACACCGGGATAAAGGGTACCAAGGATGCAGTGTTCTTTTCCTCGCGCCCGGTGGAAGGCAGCCTGAACCACAACTGGTTCAGCGCCGAGCCTCCGGTTAAGGATAGCCTGGAGCGCTATCAGTTTGCCACCCGCACTCAGGAGACTTGGATCAGCGGCATCACCAGTTTTGAGCTGGCCGGAGGGCGGCTCTTGCTACGAGTTGGGAACCATCTGCGGATGCTGGATGCGGCAACTAAACCACCTGAGGCTCGGCCCAATGACACTCCGGGAAAGAAGTCGGGCTGGATCGGCCTGAGCCGAGTGCGTATCTCACTGGATCCACCCGCTGAGTGGCGGCAGATCTTCCGCGAGACCTGGCGTCAGCAGCGCGATCATTTCTGGGATCCGGGCATGAGCCAGGTTGATTGGCAGGCCGTGTACCAGCGGTACGAGCCTTTGATTTCGCGCGTAGCCAGCCGCGGAGAACTTTCCGATTTGTTGTGGGAGATGCAGGGAGAGCTTGCTACCTCGCACGCCTATGAAATGGGCGGGGACTATCGTAAAGGGCCCGAGTACCCGCAGGGTTTTCTGGGGGCGGACCTGAATTTCGATGCTGAAGCGGGTTTGTGGCGTATCGAGCGGATTGTGCAAGGCGATCCATGGGACGAAGAGAAATGTTCGCCGCTTTTAGCGCCGGGGGTGAATGTGCACGAGGGCCAGACCTTGTTGGCGGTAGCTGGGCGTGCGCTAGACCGAGCTACTTCGCCTATGGCGCTACTGGTCAACCAGGCGGGGCTCGAGCTGTCCCTTACCGTGGCCGACCAGTATGGGGCTCATCAGCGGACGGTTACGGTGCGGACCCTGAAGTCCGAGCAGGCTGCGCGGTACCGCGACTGGGTGGAGCAGAACCGTGCTTTGATCCACGAGAAGAGCGCCGGCCGGGTGGGCTACGTGCACGTGCCGGATATGGGCCCTTTGGGGTATGCCGAGTTCCACCGTGGTTTCCTTTCCGAGATCGATCGTGAGGCCTTGTTGGTAGACGTGCGCTATAATGGGGGCGGACACGTGTCTTCTTTGCTTTTGAGCAAGTTGGCTCGCCGCCGGTCGGCCTACGTACAAAGCCGCTGGTGGGGTGTGGAGCCTTACCCCGAGGATTCCCCGCCCGGGCCCATGGTGGCCCTGACTAACGAATATGCCGGTTCGGACGGCGATATATTCTCGCACAGCTTCAAGATGATGGGGTTAGGACCGTTGATCGGCAAGCGTACCTGGGGCGGGGTCATCGGTATTAATCCCCGGCGTACCTTGGTGGACCGCTCTATCGTTACGCAGCCGGAGTTTGCTTTTTACTTTACCGATGTCGGCTACGCGGTCGAGAATTACGGGACGGAGCCCGATATCGAGGTGGAAAACCGGCCGCAAGATTACGCAGCGGGACGAGACCGGCAACTTGAAGTGGCCTTAAAGGAGGTGTTGGAGCTGCTCGAGCAAAATCCACCCAAGAAACCAGATCTAGGTAGCCGCCCCAGCCGGGCGCTGCCCGGCGGTGGGGAGTTGTAGTTGGTGACGCTCTGCGGTTTAAACGTGTCAGGGAGGCTCTGATCAGCAGGCACTGTTGGTGCAGTCCGAGCTGGGACGACTCGTGCCCGGC
>CAYODT010000002.1:88894-92624 GCA_964402875.1 uncultured bacterium
GTGGGGTACGTGTGCACCGAGCCTAGGTGCGCGAGTAGGGCTCGGGGTTCGCGCATTCTTGCGTTGACGGTACTAAATGACTGGGGTAGGCTCGTATCAGCCGTGTGCCGGGATGGCGGAATGGTAGACGCTACGGACTTAAAATCCGTTGTCCTCAGGGGCGTGCGGGTTCGAATCCCGCTCCCGGCACCATGCCGGCTCTAGCGTGTTCGGGCCGGCGAGAAAGGTTGACGGAACTACCTCCGGCACCTAAGATAGACGCGCAGGCGGGGCGGTGTAGCTCAGTTGGTTAGAGCACACGACTCATAATCGTGGTGTCGGCGGTTCAAGTCCGCCCACCGCCACCAGGTTGGGATACAAAGTTGCCGCTCTTGATAGTGAGGGCGGTAACTGTTTTTAACCGCGGATAGATTGTGGGTTACCCCTGGCGCCGGCTCTTCTGGGGTTCCGGCGGCTCGTCCTGGGCAATAAGGGGCTGCGGGCGGTGGCAAGAACCATCCTCGGCCCCGAGAAGGACAAGCAGTGTGAGCTGTTTCCCTAAGGTATCATTGGCTCATCATGACCAAGTGGCCCAAATGGTTGACCTACTCCTTGGTGATCCTAGGCTTTTTGCTAGTGTGCTTTGTTGTAGTGGCCATTGTCATAGAGGTACTCAGGTTCCCCGCATCATCTTCGAGTTTGTTATCCCTTCTCGGGGCTGTTATGGGAGCCGTCTTTACCGTAGGTGGCCTGGTTATCGCGCTGATGTCCGCACTAATGTACTTTACCTTGAATGAGAGAGCCGGCGTAGCCGTGGAGACGAAGATCAACGAACTATTTCCCGAGTTCGATAGGCGCATGGATGGGCGGATCTACCTCAAGACAGCAGAACAGCTTGCCGAGCAGAGCGGCGGTCAGGATTGGCGCGGCATCAAAGGCAATATTGACCGGGCGCTTAATAGCGACCCCAGACTATATACGGCAGGATATGGGCTTCTTGGCGAGATAGCCGCTGAGCACATGCTCTCGGTGTACCTGGAGTTATGGCAAATCGTTAAGAATCCATACGATTTACAACCTGATTTGCCGGCGACGAATATCGAGACGGCGCTTTGGTTGGAGCGGGCCAGTAGTGAAAAAGATACTGGTAAGGGTAAGGGGCGCGCCCTGATGTTCCATGCTCTGATAAGCGCGCTGGATGGGCGGTATGACGACATGATCAAGAAAGTTGAGGGTTTGAAGAACTTTCCGGACCGTCTGAGCGAGCTCCGTAAACCCCGCTACCTGTGTGTGCTTGTACGCGCGTGCATCGATGATTGGGCCAATCCCGGGAGATGTCGGGTCTCGGAAGAAAAACTGAATAAGCTTGGCGAGGCTTTGTCCGTGCCGGATAATCCGTCCTCCCTACCCGCCACCAAGGAAAAGCTAACCAAAGATCTAAATAATGAACCGGAAAAGTACCGACCTGGCCGGGGAGGAGAACTGCCGGGTTGGTGCGTCATGCCTCGGCCCACCGCCGAGCCCGAGAAGCTGCGGGTCTATGTCTTACCAAATCGCCTCTCTATCATGCCGTGCGACAAAGAAGGTCATTATGCAGTAATGAAGGTTCACTACCAGAGCTCGCAGCCGGGTGAGTTCACTGAAGTAGACCTTGACCTTGGCGATCACGAGCAGCAGTGTGGTTACCCCCTTGGGGAGCTCGTCGATGAGTTACTTAAGAAGTTCTACTTCATCTGCTACCTCCCGGATAAGGGAAACATAGATCTTATGTGGGGAAGGTATCGTCCTTGGAGCTCTTGGCTGCGTTCGCGGAGCGGACGCTTAACACAGTGATCCTGACTACGCCCAAGCCTCTTTCCTGGCGTAAGAATCCACAATGAATCGGCTGGGATTCTGGCTACATCGGCTGGTTAACCTCTCTATTGCGGGATCTCTCCGCTATGACGCTTTGGCTTTACCGCACCGTGATAAAGCCGGACCGAGGAGCAGCGTAGACTACCCAATGGAGCTGTAGAACCGGTCGCACCTTTCTGGCTCATAGGCTAGAACCGGTACTGGGGCAAACCCCCTGAATCGTGAGGTGGGCCTAGTGACTTCGAGTTATAGAAGTCCGTCTACCAGGATGGGCTCTGCGCAAACCCGGTATGTGCCGGATCAGGAAGTTGGTCCACTCAGCTGACAGCAGTTCCGCTTACTCTGGTACCGCGTGGGCGACCCTTATCGGCCTTGATCTATACGGCGTAGGCCAAGGGACACCCGGTGAGATTTAGCAACCCAGACCAAGCGCTGCGCGAGCGTACACACCGGCTGGCCGACCGGTACACCGTTACCTGCCGAGGAGTTCCCTAAATGTCCTACCTCAAGGGACCTGCCCGATCGTCTTAGTACCCGGTGCCCGTCGCCACAGCAGGTACAGGCCTCCCGCTACGACGAAGCCCACGTAGAAGCTCAGGTCTGCGCCGCCCATCCTAAGGGCCAGTGGTCCGGTAAACATCGAATTGCTCATGAAGGGTACCGAGGCCAGCACGCCCAGGAGGTAGGAGGATAAGCCCCACCAGCCCATGGTGCCCGGCGCACGGTTCATATCGCCGCCCTTGACGCCGAAATAGAAATCCACGATGATTACCGCCAGCCAAGGGGTTACCCAATAGCCAAGCAGCAGCAGGAATTCCTCGTAGAAGTTCTCAAAACGCCCACCGCCGTACAGACTGGCGCCAATAGCCACCACGGCTGCTAGTGCTGCCAGGACCCAGCGCGGCCAGGCCAGATCGAGCGCCCTTGCCGAAAGGGAGTTGGAGTACAGGTTCAGGGCGTTTGCGGCCACCCCGCCAACCACCAGCGCGATTACCGCCAGCATGCCCAGCCCACCCATTACGCCGTGGAAGGCCGAGATCGGGTCAGCCGACTGTGACCCCGCAGCCACCGCTACCGCCGCGCCCAGAAGCTCGAGCCACGCGGAGGCCAGCCCACCGCCCAGCCAGGTCCACAGGACCAGGGTACGCTTAGGGCTTTGCTCGGGCAGATAGCGGCTATAGTCCGAGGCGTAGGGAGACCAGGAGGCGATGTACGAAAAGGACGCGGCAAGTACGATGGCGAAGAGCGAGAAACCGTGCGCGCCTAGCGGCTGGTAACTGCCGGGCGGCACCGGCCCGGTCAGCACCACGATGCTGGCGATCACAAAAACCACGCCCAGTACTACCGCCATCCAGCGTTCGAAGGCGTGAATTAGGTTGTGACCGAAAACCGCCAGTACGAACTGGACCGCGATGAGGATCAAAACCGCCACGAAAAACGGCAGCCCCGGCAGCAGTACCACCAGGCCAAAAGCCCCCAGCACCGTGTTGACCGTTAGCCAACCCACGGTGCTGATCCAGTTGAGGGCTGCGGGTAGGTAGCCGCCAACGCGTCCGAAGGCACGCCGGGCGAGAACCAGTTGCGGATAGCCGGCTGCAGGCCCCATCGCCGCCGCTAAGCCCAGCAACAGTCCGCCCAGTAAGTTGCCTAGCAGGATAGCCAGGATTGTCCACGGCCACGGCAGGCCTAGATGAATGGGCAAGAATCCCAGTGCGAAATCGGCCAGGGTCAGGTTGCTACCGAACCACAGGGTAAACAGTTGAAACGGGCGCCCATGCCGCTCGAGCTTCGGAATTCGCTCGGTACTGAAGGGCTCGAGCGCCAGCACCTTTTTCCCATAGATTTCGTGGCCAAGTTGCTGGATATCGTTTTCCATAAGTTAACTCTCCATACCTTG
>CAYODT010000002.1:92724-103249 GCA_964402875.1 uncultured bacterium
GGTGAGGTCGATCGCGTGATCGCGGTCAACCACGGACCGAAAGACCTGGAGAGCGAGCTGAACGCCATTGTGGATGAAGGGGGCTACGTCCTCGACGTGATCGTGGAACACGGCGTATACGGTGAACTGCGTGGCCTACTGATGATCCAAAGCCGTGCCGAGGTGCGGGACTTCTTGGCTTCCCTGGCACTTGCCGGCGATCAACCCCTGCTGACGGTAACCGGAGGCGCCCATCTGCACACCATACGGGCTACACCGAAGGTACACCGGCGCATTAACGAGCGCTTGCGAATCCTCGGCTACCTGCTGGTGCCCTAAGCCCCGTGGCCCTGCTTCAGGTATTCTCTTCTTACCAGACCAAGCACCGGTATCGCCAGCAGGCTGAAGATCGCACCCACCACCACCAGGAACAATATGTTGGTCTCATAGAGCCCGCCCATGATGGCGTTGCCCAGCCACCAAGCCACCCCGAAAGTCGTATCGGCTACACCATAGGCCCAGCCGCGCTGCGCTTCGTCCACCAAGCGAACTACGCCGGCCATGGTCATGCTTTCCACGAAGCCCTTGGCTATGCCCCACAGCGCCATGCCCAGCCATGCGGCCCAAGCTGTATTTACTAGGAATAGAACCGGAAGGGAAAGTAGGCTGGCTATAGGGAAGAGGTAGAGTACCAACAGCCCGGCCCGATCGAACCAGCGGCCCAGCACCAGGGATCCCAGGCCGTCCACGCCCATGGCCACCGCGTAGACCAACGGAATGTACGCGGCGCTCAGTATATGGCTCTTCTCCAGATGGTAGGCCACCAGTAAGAAGTGCGAGAAACCCAGTCCGGTGAGGGCCATAAAACCCAAATAGATCAGGAATGGCCGCGGCAGGCGACCAGCCCGCATCTGCACATGTTCCTCCCGTTTGGGCTCGAGACTCCTAGACCGCGTTAAAAATAACAGGGCTACCAGCGCAGGGATCGCCAGCACAGCAAAACCGAGCCGATAGTTACCGCTCCAAGCTATCACCGCCGCCACCAGCAAGGGCCCCAGTACCCCGCCGGTCTGGTCAAAAAGCTCGTGTATCCCGAACACCCGCCCGCTACTTAGTTCACGGCTGGCCACGGCCAAAAGGGCGTCCTCGGAGGGGTTGCGGATGCCCTTTCCGATGCGCTCGGTGAAGATTAGTGAAGAGGTTGACCACAGTCCTGTGCTGAGCGCCAGCAACGGCACGGCCAGCATATTCACTGCGTACCCCAGGTAGACCATTGGCCAGTAGCTGCCCAGTCGGTAAGCCAAGCGTCCCGAGGCAAAACGGACTAGATAGCCGACCAGCTCCCCACCACCGGCGATAGACCCCACCAAGAACGGGCTTGCGCCCAGTACAGCCAGCCAGGGACCCATGATGGCATGTGCACCTTCGTGGGTGAAATCGGCGAACAAGCTCACCAGACTTATGCTGATTACGAACCTATATGTAGCGCGTGCGCTGGGACTCACCAGAGCTATTTTGAGTCTTTCCGGAGTATATGTCCAGCCCGGCGGCGCTGTTCCGTGCGGGAAGGAGAATCTGCGTGCCGCCAAAGGGAGAGAGGTATTATCGCCACTCTAGGGTTCTGCCGCTTAGGAGTGCGCCTGAAACATGGGGCACGTTGCCGGCTTTGGCAAGTGGTACCATAGGGCTCATGACGGAACCGCTGGTAGTTACCGATCAAACTTTCGATAAAACAGTCGGGCAGGGCTTGGTATTCGTGGATTTCTGGGCGGAATGGTGTGGCCCTTGCCGCATGATCGCTCCCATCATGAAGGAGTTGGCGGCGTCCTACGACGGAAGGATCAAAATCGCCAAGCTGGACGTGGATGAGAATCCTAAGACGGCTATGAAGTACCGTGTGATGAGCATACCCACGGTGATTCTCTTCAAGGACGGAGAACCGGTCGAGGTCATGGTCGGTGCCCAGCCTAAGCGTAACTTCGAGATGCGTTTGCAGAAGCACCTGACCACACAGGCATGAAACCCATCGCCCTCGATGCGATGGGCGGAGACCGCGGCCCCGGCGAGATTGTTGCGGGGGCCGTCGAGGCGGCGCGGTTGGGTGTGCCGGTAGTGTTGGTTGGTGACAAATCACTGCTTGCAGCCGAATTGGACCGCCGGCAGGCTGATTTATCGGTGGTACATGCCACTGAGGTGATTGACATGCACGATGCCGCCACCGAGGTTCGCAAAAAGAGAGGGGCCACGGTCAATGTGGCGGTGGGTATGGTGTCGTCCGGGGAAGCTTCTGCGATAGTAAGTATGGGGCATTCGGGAGCTACTATGGCCTCATCGATATTCGGTCTTGGGCGGATTAGCGGGGTGGAACGCCCGGCGATTCTGGTCGAGCTGCCCAGCGAACGGGGGCATACCTTTCTGTTGGACGTGGGTGCCAACGCCGACTGCCGTCCGGGCTTCCTGGCTCAGTTCGCGCGGATGGGGCAGGTTTACGCACGCACTATGGGCGGCTTGGATAATCCGGCCGTGGGGTTACTCTCAATTGGTGAGGAAGAAACTAAGGGCAGTGAGCTGGTGATTGTGGCGCGTTCCTTGATCGCCGGACTCCCCCTTAACTTCGTGGGATATATCGAAGGCAACGATATCTTCGACGGCCCGGCCGACGTTGTTGTAACCGACGGGTTTACCGGAAATGTGGTTCTCAAGCTGGCCGAAGGCGAGGCGCGTACTCTGTTCCGCTGGGTGAAGCGTGCCTTGACCGGTTCTCCCTTGGCCCGCATGGGAGCGCTTTTGGCCCGCTCCGGCCTCCTGCGTGTTGCGGACCGCCTGGATCCGGCCGAATATGGGGCTATGCCACTGCTTGGGGTGTGCGGTCTGGTATTTATTGGTCACGGGCACTCGGGCGCCAGAGCGGTACGGAGCGCCCTACTAAGGGCTGCAAAGGCGGTGGAGGCAGGATTGGTAGGGCAGATCGAGAGAGGGCTCGAGCAAGCCGGGGCTTGATTTTGGCTGACAGAGTGGGCTCTATACTGTCGGTGTGAGTGCCAGGTTTCCTCGGGGGCGCATGGTGAGCTGGGTAGGCTTCCGTGTGCTGGTGTTGTTCTGGGCGGCGTTCTCCTCCCTCACCCTGGCGGCGCAGGTCCTGTTGGAGACTCCGCAGGGATGGGCGCGTGGAAAGCAGGTGGATGGTGGGCGGGTGGTGGCCTTCCTTGGTCTGCCCTATGCGCACGCCGCGCGCTGGAAGGCACCGGTATCGGTGACGAAATGGCCCGGCGTATTTAACGCCACGCATCTTGGTCTGGCCTGCCTACAACACCCGGTTATCAGTGTCCGCCTCGGTGAAGCCTTACCGCCCATGTCGGAAGACTGCCTCAACCTGAATGTGTGGCGTCCGGTGGTTGCGCCGCCGCCGGGAGGTTTTCCGGTGATGGTCTTTGTGCACGGCGGCAGTTTCACCGACGGAAGCGGTACCGAACCTTTGTACAACGGGGCAAATCTTGCGCGGAAGGGCGTTTTGGTGGTTACCATCAACTACCGCCTGGGAGTGTTCGGCTTTCTGGCTCTGCCCAAGCTTGCCGCCGAGGATCCGCACCACTCGACCGGCAACTACGGCCTGCTCGATCAGATCGCCGCCTTGCAATGGGTGCAGCGTAATGTAGCTGCTTTCGGCGGGAACCGCGGGAATATCACCCTCTTTGGCCAGTCCTCCGGTGCAATGTCAGTCTGTGATTTGATGACCAGCCCATTGGCACGCGGTCTGTTTGAGAAGGCTATCCTCGAGTCGGGTGGTTGTGATCAGGTACGGCCGTTGGGGCCTGATTTTCGTTATGGTGAACAATGGGCGGCCCAACACGGTTGCCCTGGGGCGGACCCGGCTTGTCTGCGCGCTCTGCCTGCCTCGGTGGTCTTGGGATCCGAACCGGGGGTCTTCAAGATCCTGGTAAAACGCGAGAAAATTGATCCGTTCTCCGAGAGTCCCTACAAACCGCACATCGATGGATACGCGTTGACTGAATTGCCCCAGCTAGCGCTCGAGCAGGGGAGGGCAAGCGGTATAGCGCTGATCGCGGGCTCGAATACCGAGGAGTATGGTTTGGCGCTGCTTGATCCATTCGAGCTGCCGAGTAGTTGGCCGGCTTTGAAGGCGCGTATGAAACGTGAACTGGGCAGTGGGAAGGCGGCGCTGGTTTACGCTTACTACCATGCTGCTTATCGCGACGCCGAAAGGGCCGCCGCGGCCTTTGAGGGAGACCGGCTCCTGGGTTGCCCGAGTTACCTCGCGGCGCGAGCGCAATCGCACTACGCGCCCACCTATGTATACTTGTTCACCTACCGAAGCCCCTTGTTTCCATTTATGGGCTCGTTCCATGGGCTCGAGCTACCCTTGGTTTTCGGTACTCAAAAGGTCTGGCCGCTATGGATACTATTTGCATCCGAGGCAGCTTACCGACAAAGCCGTATTGTTTCCGCGGTCTTGCAGGATCTTTGGACCAGCTTTGCCAAGAGCGGGCGCCCACGGGCGGGATTCATGCCCTGGCCCGGCCTGGCTTCGGGTTACGTGTTGAGGATTAATACCAAGAGTGGTTGGTTGTCCAACCCCTACCCGGAGCGTTGCGCAGTCTGGATGCCCAGTCGGCGTTAGACTTTGGACATGCCGGTCAAGGAGCTGAATCTAGCTGACCAGTACGTGGTGGCCAGTGCCGATACGGATCTGCTCGAGCTGTACGATGCATTGCCGCATAACCTATTCCCCCCCTTTCCGCCGGTAGAGCTCCCCGGCGGGCTCGGCGGCTTGCTGGAACGGGGCGGCTTCGGCCAGCAGTTTTTCTTTGCCTCCGAGATCCTGGGGCTCACCTACCGCACGCCAAACGGACGACGGGTTAAGGCCGGCGGACGAGTGGTGAAGAACGTACAGGGCTACGACTTGGTACGTTTGTTCGTGGGTAGCTTCGGCCTTCTGGGTGTGGCGGAGGAGGCTGTTATTCGCCTCAGGCCGGGGCGGGATTCGCTGCTGTGGCGGCCGCCGGGTGACAACTTGGAACAACTCGGTGCAGGGGGCGTACGTTTTGCCTGGCTGGCCTCGGGACTTCTCCACGCCTTTCATTTCGGCCACCCCAGGGAACTAAAACACCTGACGCAGACCTTACCTGGAGAGCCTCTATCGGGACACATAGATTACCAAGGATTATTCCCGAATGGTATGGGGGTAGGAGAGGGTAATGCTCTGGTGGACGCCCGCTTTACTTGGGCCGATGGAACCGGGTACCCGCAGCCGCCGGAGTTGTTCCGGCGGCTGGCCGGGCGCCTTTAGCCGGCGGCTGCCGGTGCAGGTTTTTGTACTGACGCGAAGAATAGATTTGTAATCCTGCCGTGGGCCGAGCAGGATTGCGGTTAGGGCTGAAGAGGGACAATTTATCCTGTGGGCGGCACATGCTTAGATTGTTACATCCTTGCCGGTTGCCGGAGGGTGGGCTGGCAGGAGGCATGGTTCTTGACGCGAAAGGTACTCGTAGTACAGGTTTAAAGAGTCAATTTTTGGATATCAGGCGCTTGAACATGGAGTGGTTTGCGGCATATGTACACCGGGGGACCGGCGGCGCTGCCTGGAATTGCCTACGGGTGCCTGTACAGATGGGTTCAAGCCGGTGGCTGCACGATGACCGGCGCGCCCAAGGGAGATCTGCTTAGGCGGTTCCGTCCCCGGATCTCCGGAGCAGCTCTAGTTCGGAGTACGTTCCCCATGTACTGAGCACGGCTCATACCGGGCCCGCCGGCCGGAAGGGTCGCAGGGGGGTTAAGGTAAAACCATGAAGTTCGCGCACCTACACCAACATACCCAGTACAGTCTTTTGGACGGTGCCGCTAAGCTCGATGACCTCTTTAGCTGGGTTCGGAAGGTTAGTCCCGAAGACCCTACGTTGGCTATTACTGATCACGGTAATATGTACGGAGCGGTGCGTTTTTACAAACAGGCCAAAACGGCTGGGGTCAAGCCAATCATCGGATATGAGGCCTATGTAGCCGCTGAGTCTCGCTTCGATCGCACCATGCGTCAGGGGTTGGATGGTGGGTATTTTCACTTGACGATCCTGGCCAAGGATTTCAAAGGGTACCAAAACTTGAGCCGGCTGGCCTCGCGCGCCTACCTGGAGGGGTTCTATATGAAACCTCGTATCGACCGGGCGCTCTTGCGCGAGCACAATGAAGGACTGATCGTATTGTCGGGTTGCTTGGGAGCCGAGGTACCCCAGTTTATTCTGCAGGACCGGCCCGATCTGGCCGAGGAGCGCCTGCTGGAGTATCTGTCAATCTTCAAGGACCGCTACTTCGTGGAGATCCAGGACCACGGTCTGGAAGAGGATAAAAAGGTCATCCGGCTGTTGGTTGAGTTAGCCAATAAGCATGGTATTGGTATGGTGGTCACCAACGACGGGCACTACGTGACCCGCGAGGATGCCAAAGCGCACGAGGTCTTGTTGGCCATACAGTCCAAGTCGAGCTGGGAGGATCCTAACCGCTGGCGGTTCCCCTGCAATGAGTTTTATGTCAAGAGTCCTGAGGAGATGCGTGAGGTATTGCCCCAGAGCCAGTGGGGCGATGAGATTTTTGATAACACCCAGCAGGTGGCCGACTTATGTCAGCTCGAGCTGCCCATCGGGGAGGGTAGAAGTTATCGAATCCCCCGTTATCCGCTGCCGAAGGATAAGGATGAGGCTACTTACCTGCGCGAGTTGACTTATAAGGGCCTGTCTCAGCGCTATTCCGACCGGGTGGACGTGGGCCTTCTGGCTGGACTCCTGAAAGAGCTGGATAAGCCTGCTACACAAGCTGATCTCGTAGCCTTGATTACGGCGCTGGCCTCTTTGGATAGCGTGCGGCGAGAGCGGCTGCGGCTGCTTCTGCCATCTCCTGAGATGGTGGAGGTTTGGGATGGGCGGACCATTCTGGCTCGTGCTGAGTATGAGCTCTCAGTGATCGAGAAGATGGGGTTTTCCGGTTACTTCCTGATTGTTCAGGACTACATTACCTGGGCTAAAGATAAGGGTATTGCGGTGGGTCCCGGGCGAGGCAGCGGCGCCGGCAGCCTGGTGGCTTATGCTACACGCATTACCAACATCGATCCTCTGGAATTCGGCCTACTCTTTGAACGGTTTTTGAACCCCGCGAGGGTGAGTATGCCCGATTTCGATGTGGACTTCTCCGACACTCGCCGCGACGAGGTTATTCAGTACGTGCGCGAACGTTATGGGGAAGATCGGGTGGCTCAAATCGCCACCTTTGGGACTATGGCTTCCAAGGCAGCACTCAAGGATGTAGCCCGAGTTTTCGGTATGCCACACAAGCAGGCCGAGGAGCTGGCCAAACTCATCCCGTTAACCTTCGGCAGACCCATGCCGCTCGCCGAGGCGGTGCAATCCATCCCCGAGATCCGTGAAGCTATGCACCGGGATGAGCTGACGGCGCGGGTGTTCGAGGTGGCCCAGCGCTTGGAGGGCCTGAACCGGCACGCCTCGGTGCACGCGGCAGGGGTGGTGATCGCTAACGAACCCTTGATGGATTTGGCTCCTTTGATGCGCGATACCTCCGGCTCCGGCGTGGTGGTGCAATACGACATGGGTTCGGTGGAGTCCCTGGGGCTGTTGAAGATGGATCTCTTGGGGCTACGCACCCTTTCCTTCCTTGAGGAAGCTCGCAAGATCGTACGCGAAGCCTACGATGAAGAGCTCGACTACGATAACCTGCCCCTCGATGATACGGCGACCTTCGAGCTGCTCAGCCGCGGTGAGACCAAGGGGGTTTTTCAGATCGAGGGCGCGGGTATGACCAGTACCGTGCGTGCCCTGAAACCCAGGCGTATTCAGGATATTATTGCGCTGGGTGCGTTATATCGCCCCGGTCCCATGGAGAATATCCCCGTCTATATCCGCCGGCACCATGGGCGCGAGAAGGTGGAATATAAGGCCTTTCCGCATGCCCAGAAGCAGCTCGAGCCCATTCTGCGTGAGACCTACGGCATCCCGGTCTACCAGGAGCAGATCATGCAGATCGCCAGCGCAGTGGCGGGGTACTCACTGGGTGAGGCCGATATTCTGCGCCGGGCTATGGGTAAGAAAAAGCTCGAAGAAATGATGGAGCAGCGGGCGCGCTTTGCTGAGGGCGCATTGAAGAGGGGGGTCCCGCGGGAAGAGGCCGACCAACTCTTCGATCTATTAGAGGCCTTTGCTAATTACGGGTTCAATAAGTCGCATGCAGCGGCTTATTCGCTGCTTACCTATCAGACCGCTTACGTAAAAGCGCACTATCCTGTGGCCTTCATGGCTGCACTGCTCTCGGTCGAACGGCGCGACTCCGACAAAGTGGCCGAGTACATCCGCGACGCGCGGACTTCGGGTATCCCCGTTTTGCCGCCCGATATCAACCGGAGCCAATTCGGCTTCAGCGTAGCCGGCTCGGAGATTTTGTTCGGTCTATCCGCGGTTAAGAACGTGGGGGAGTCGGTGGTGGAGCAGATCCTACTAAAGCGCAAGAGGGGCAGCCGCTTCACCTCGCTGGCCGATTTCCTCAAGCATATCGATCATGGCGTACTCAACCGGCGCGCGGTAGAGTCCTTGATCAACGCCGGTGCTTTCGATGCTATGGGGCGGAGGGAGTGTATGCTGGACGGTCTTGAGGCACTCTTGAAATGGGCACAGTCCGAACAGCAGAATGCCGCTTCCGGCATGGTCGGTTTGTTTGGCGCTGTCCAGACCGAGCCTGGTTTGCCCGATGTACCGCCTAGGCTGGAGGTCGAGATGCTCAGGGCTGAGAAGGACGCTTTAGGTATTTATCTGACCGGTCACCCTCTACTACGTTTTGCAGGGCTTCGTGAGGCGGCTAGTTGCACGGTGGCGTCCCTGCCATACTTTTTCCGACAGCACCGAGGCGCCGTTCGTGAATTAGGGCAGGCCAAGCGGGGGGCACGCAGGTCGAGTGGACGTATGCGCGTGCTGTTGGCGGGCATGATCGAGAGCATTTCGCGCAAGCCGACCAAGTCGGGTGGCATGATGGTCCGCTTTAACCTGGCCGATGAAACCGGTGTAGTGGAGGTTGTGGTGTTCGGCCGCGCCTATGACCGGGTCTCACCGAGGATCCAGGAAGACCAGCTGGTACTGGCTGTTTGTGAAGTAGAGGCGGACGGGGAAGGCGAGAACCTACGGGTAATTGTGCGCGATGTATTTCCCTTCGAAGAAATGGACGGCTTACCACAGGTGCTAGAGCTACGGTTTGAGCTTGATCAGCTGCAGGAGGGAAGGATCAAAGAGCTTCGCAGCCTACTTGATGAGCAAAGCGGCTTGCTGCCTCTTTTGATCAGGGTAGACGGGCCGGAGGGGTCGGCCCTACTAGAAACCCGCGAGATACGGGTTGACGCCGGTGTAGCCAGGTCCTTGGAGGGCTTTGACTGGCTTAAAGCGTATACCATTCCTGACCGCGAGGCTCTGATTTACGGTCAGTTTGGGGGTGACTCGGCTCAAGGGGAAGGGGAAATAGCGCCATTCTAGCGCTAGAGCTCCTCTTGCCGCGTTCAAGGACCGCTCGTGGGCGGCGGTGGTTTTGGGGCAGGTAGTGCTCGGTTGGGTACCAATACCTCGTTCTTACCTACGTATCCAAGCCGACGGGCTAAATCGCTCAGGAAGCGAGGGTCGTTGTCGTGAGCTAATTCGTCCCGAAGCACCTTGGTGCGCAGCCGCAGTAGAGTATTTTCCTGTTTGAGAGTCCTGATTTGCGAAGTAGCCTGAACTTGCCGATAGGCTTCCAGGCCACTCAAGAAAACCATATGCAGCAATCCTATCGCCATCAACAGGTAAAGTAGGCGGTAAGTGAAATGGTTTTCCCGGGGTCTCTTGGATGCCATGCGCATCCAGCAGTATAGTCCTGAGGCGGGTCAGCCCGGGCCGATACTGGGGGTATAAGTAAAATGCTGGTTTATAAGCATAACTATCTAAATCATCGTGCAATTCCCGTTTGGATGCTTTTCGGGTATGCTATAATAAAGAGTTGGGCAGTGCTCTTTAAATGTATTTGAGATGCATTGTTCCGTACGGAGATTGAGGAGGACTATATGACAAGAACGACGGAAAAGGAAGTCTATCAACAGCGTTTGCACGGTGTGGGATTGAGGTACACGCTTCCTCGCGAGCGCCTACTTTCGCATTTGGATAGTAAGAATACGCATCCTACCCCCGAGGAGTTGTACCAAGGCCTGAAGAAAAAGGGCTATTCAATCGGGCTCTCTACGGTCTACCTTAACCTGCAGGTTCTACGAGACGTGGGCCTTTTATGGGAGTTCAAGGATCAGCAGGGACATACTCGCTATGATGGCTTTTCGGAGAAACACCATCATGCTGTTTGTGTCAACTGCGGTAAGATCAACGATGTCTTGATGGATGAAGTGCCGGAGTTTGGTGGAGAAGCTGTGGTACGTGCTGTGGAGCAACAGACCGGCTGGTTTATCGCCGATCCCCGGCTCGAGCTGCGCGGGCTCTGCCCTGACTGTCAGTAGAGCTGCGCC
>CAYODT010000002.1:103349-135996 GCA_964402875.1 uncultured bacterium
CTTCTCGCAGATAAGTACGAGATCGTCGACCTTCTATGGGTTTCCTGATCAGCCGGTTGACCTTGGATATCTCCGAGGTGATCTGGATGCGCTTGCCCAAGTGTGAAGTGAGTACAAACGCGGGTACGGGCTGCAGCTGTTTGATGCCCTTGATGTGCCAGGCGAGGTCCATGGGCGGTATCTCGCCACCCTCATCCAGGAGAATGAGTTGTGGGGTATGGGTTTTCAGGTAGTCGGCCACTAAGTGCAATTCCCGAACGTCGTGGCCGCGAGATCCTGCCCCTCAGGGACCATTCCCAAAATAGTCCAACATGGCAGCGCTACTACCTACGATAAATGCAGTAGGGGAGCCCATAATTTCAGTCCAAAGCTCTGTACGGCGTAATGAAGGGCAAATGCCACATCGCGAAGATGTCGCCGTAAACATGGCTGGGGCGCGTGGATTCGAACCACGACCGGCGGTTCCAAAGACCGCTGTCCTACCTTTAGACGACGCCCCAACGCCTCAATATCTTAGGAGAATCCCCCTGGAAGTGTCAAACCCTTGAACCTAGCTGATATATTTTTGGGTGTACGATGTATTTGGTCTGAACTACGGATCGTATCGGCATTAAATAAACACCGCATCACTTGCTGATTAGCTCGGCGAAGAAGCAATTCTAGAAGGCCTGCTCCCCCGAGCCCTGTAGGGTGTAGGTATGCGTTACCTGGTTCTACTGTTGATACTTGTACTTTCCAGCTGCCGCTCTGCGTTTCTACCCGAACCGTACCAAACCCTTGTAGAGGCCGGCAGGCATCATGATGTGAGCGCGCTGGAACGGCTATACGCTGCAGGTGGGTACATATCCATACTGGCGGCTAATGTTCTAGCGAACGAGGCCGCACTGCCTGAGATGAGCCGGGCTGCCTATGCCCGTGAATATGCCTTGTACCAGGATGGGCGAATGGCTTGGCGCCGTGCGGCACACCTGCTTGCCGCAACTGGAAAGGGAGAAGAGGCGGTGGACGCTTATGCAAGGCTGATGCCGGATAAGGGGGCTATTAGGACGCTCGAGCAGTATGCCCAAGGGGACAACCCCGTGCTTGCCCAAGCCGCACGTAACGCGCTGTTTTCGCACGCTGCCTACCGGGCCTATCTGAAGGTAGCTTCCAAGGATTCCCCGCCTACTCGGATGGCCAGGGCCAACTACCGGTTGCACCGTTACCAGGAGGCGTTGCCATACTATCGTACATGGGCGGCGACCGATGCCCTCGGCTACCTCGGGCTGGGTTGGGATCTGTATCATCTGGGCGATGTTACGCAGGCCTTGGTGGCTTTTGCCCGTTACCCATCACCTGAGGGCCACTATGCCATGGGCTATATATATGAACAAGAGGGCCGGGTGGCAAGTGCGTTGAAGATGTATCTGAGCAGTTCCGCCGAGGGTATCTGGCGTGCCACCGGTCTGCTCGAAGCGCAGCATCAACTGCACGAAGCCCTACCGCTTTATCTACGGTTGGCCAAGGGGGACTCGAGCTACGCTGAAGACGCCGCTTTTAGAGCCTGGGTATTAGCGAAGCGGCTAGGGGACACTGTTCCGCGGGAAGAAGCTTGGTCATTGCTTTCTGGCGGCCTTGGTGCTTTGGTAGGCAAGGCTGTAGCCCCGGACGTAGCGCTGCCTCTTGCGCCGCAGGCATCCGTACCCAAGGTGGTTAAGTTAGCCCAGAAGCTGGTCGGGCTGGGCGAACGGAGTTGGGCTGTGGGAGCGCTTGGATACGCCCTGAGGAAGCAAAAGCCTAGCGCACAGAAACGCTTAGCTATTGCCCAGGAGTTGGAGGCGCTTTCGGCCTACAAGGCCGGAATGCTGGCTGCCAGTATGCTTGCGCCTACATATAAGACGGTGCTCGAGCTGCGTTACCCTCGGGGCTACCAGGATTGGGTCGAGAAGTATGCCAGAGCAAACGGCCTCGATCCGCTACTGGTTTACAGCATTATCTGGGTGGAGTCGCGCTTCGACTCCGAGGCGGTTTCATCTACTGGGGCTAAGGGGTTAATGCAGTTTGTCCCCGTGACCTGGGGCGACGTGGCCAAATTGCTTGGAGTCCAGCCCGGCGATCCGCTGGACCCGAGGACCAGTATCCGGTATGGAACCCGTTATCTGCGTTGGTTGGGTGTGCAGTGTGACCGCGAACTCGCTTGCGTAATCACCAGCTACAACGGCGGCATAGGATATACCACCCGTGGCCTGGCTCGAGCGGGCAATCTGTACGATTTCCTGCGCTTTCAGTCCCGCGAGGAGCCTCGGAGTTATTTGGTCAAGGTTCTGTATACCTATGCGGTCTATCGGGCGCTGTATCCAGAAAGTTGAACCATCCTGTCTCGGGCTCCTGCGACGGCCGGAAGAACCGGGAATTTTGTGACCGCCTATTCTAGACTGTAATTAGGTAATGACCTAGATCCGATATTCTTGAACACGCGTAACCCTGCCGGCCCGATAGAGTGATAGATCGTGTGCCGGCAGGGGACGTTTTAGGAAAGCTCGGTACTGCTGCCGGGAGCCCAAGCCGGTCCTTGCGCTTTGTGAATGAACCCGCCTCCCAGGAGGCGGTCTTCCTGGTAAACCACTGCTGATTGGCCCGGAGTAACAGCAAACAGCGGCTCGGTGAAGCGAAGCGCAAACTTCTCCGGTTGGTGGCTGATGATGCGCGCGTGAACAGGTTTTTGCCGGTAGCGAACTTGCACCGATACCTCTTCTGGTAGATCGCGTCTATCTACCAACCAGTTGGCCTCACGAGCTTCTAGCCCCCACCAACTGCAAGCTCCACGCGGGCCGACCACCACCTCGTTTGTTTGCGGCCGGACTTCCACTACGTAACGGTCCAAATGGCTCTTAAAGAGACCCAGGCCCTTGCGCTGGCCCACCGTGTACAAGGCTGTCCCAGCGTGCTGGCCGACGATCTCGCCAGTCTCCAGGTCCACCAGCGGTCCGGATCTAGTGTCGAGATGTTTTTCGAGGAACCCCCTCAGACCGCCCTGAACGAAGCAAATATTTTGACTCTCCGGTTTCTTCGCGGTTGCCAGGCCAAGCTGCTCTGCCAGCTTACGCACTTCATCCTTGTGCATATGCCCTACGGGGAAGCGGATGTGCGGTATGGCGCCCTTCGCAGTGCCCCATAGGAAGTAGGTCTGGTCCTTATAGGGGTCGCCGCCTCGGAATAAGGCTGCTTGTGGCGAATCGGTAAGGCGCGCATAGTGCCCGGTAGCCACATATTCTGCACCTAGCCTGCGGGCTTTTTGCAGCAAGGCGTCAAACTTGACGCGAGTATTGCACCATACGCAGGGGTTAGGTGTCCGGCCGTGGCGGTAGCCCTCGATAAACGGGCCGATGATGTTTTCCTTGAAGGTATCCCGGTAGTCCAATAGGTAGAAGGGAATACCGATCTGGTCGGCTACTCGGCGAGCCTCGTAGGCGGCATCAGGACTGCAGCAGCCCTCAGAGCAGTCGTCACCTTGCCGGTCATCAAGCCAGAAGCGCATCATGGCCCCGATGACCTCGTACCCCTGCTGGGCCAGCAGGGCCGCGGAGACTGATGAATCTACCCCTCCGGACATGGCGACCAACACGCGGCCTTTACTCACAAGTGACAACCCTACCGCGTGCAGTTGCCATGCCGGGCAACCTGGACTACTATTATCACGCTACCGGCAGGGGATCCCGGCTTGGTGCCTCTCCCAGGGCGGACTTGGTGCTGGCGATGGATACCTCGATCATCTCGTCGGTGGGCTCTTTCACGGTTAACATCTGAAAGCGGAAACCCAGCGTCCGTAAGGACCGCGAAATTGGATCGGTATGCTGCGAGGAGTACATAAGCAGCTCGAAAGCTACCGCAGCTACCAGCGGTAAAAGAATCACCCGTCCGGCGAACAACCACCACAGTACATCTGGACGGGGCAGGAAGGTGTAGACCACGATACTACTCACAATTACAAAGGCGATGAAGGTGGTGCCGCAACGAGGGTGAAAAGCTGGCTGAGCTCGCACCTGTTCTACGGTCAGCGGCAATCCTGCCTCGTAGGTGGCGATGGCCTTATGCTCGGCCCCGTGATACATAAAAAAACGTTGCATATCAGGTAGGCGGCCGATAAAGACTAGGTAGCCTACCAGTAGAGCAGCCTTGATAAGGCCGTCTAATACGTTAAAAACTAAGGGATGCGTGGCTGCGTTGATCAGTAGGCGACTGGCCGCGGCGGGCAATAGAATGAACAGCGCGATACCGATAATCGCGCTTATGCCCATGGTCAGGTATAGTGCCGTGGCGGAAAGCTCCTCCTCTTCCTCGCCAGCCAATTGGGCGCTTCGCGAAAGCGAGCGGTAGGAGACCTGTAAGGCGTCGAATAGGGCCACTATACCGCGCACCAGTGGCCAACGGGCCCAGGTGAACTTTTTCGCGATGGATACTTCCTCGTGCCGTTCGACATGAATCTGGCCACCGGGTAGGCGGACTGCCAAGGCCCAGGCGTCGGGTGCTTTCATCATGACGCCTTCCATAGCGGCCGAACCTCCAATCTGCTTCATCCTGCCCATTCTGCCACAAAACCGTGAATGGTATAGTGATAGCGATATGCAGACACGAATCAAGGCAGTACGCAGACGGGTATTTGAAACCCCCGCTCCTATACGGGTAGTGGGTATGCTGGCTGGGGAACTGACGGAAGAGGGGAGCCTTCTAGATCATGAGTTGGGTGGCGTGCTGGTGAAGGCCGTTAAGCAGGCGCGGTTCAAAGGTGATTTGACCCAGACCTTGCTGATCGGAACCGAGGAAGGGTTTGCCCTGGTGGTTGGGCTTGGTAAGAAGCGTGGGCAAGGGCTTGGAGCAGTGCGTCATGCTGCAGCGGCGGTGGCAAGGGAACTGGCGGATACCGGCTTCCGTGAGGCTGTGGTAGAGAGTTTCCTGGTTGAGCGGCTGGACAAGCACCAGGTTACCGCAGCCATGACCGAGGGGCTGCTACTGGGCAGCTACGAGTTCCGTACGTACAAGCAAGACTCGCCGGGGCAACGGATTCGCTATACCCTGGCCAGAGCGGCGGGTCCTGCGGTGGAGCGCACCCTGCCGGTGATGGAGGGCGTATACCTGGCTCGCGACTTGGTGAACGAGCCGCCCAACGTACTTTCGCCCGAAGCACTCGCAGAACGAGTTATGGCTTTGGCTAAGGCGGAGGGGCTCGAGGCCCGTATCAAGGACCGGGCCGAGCTCGAGGAACTGGGTATGGGCGCCTACCTTGGAGTGGCGCAGGGTTCCATCAATAAACCTAAGTTTATAGAGTTGATCTATCGGCCCAATAGCAAGCCGAAGCGGGTCGTAGCCCTGGTTGGTAAAGGGCTGACCTTTGATACCGGTGGATACTCCCTCAAGCCGCCCACGAACATGACCACCATGAAGGGTGATATGGCCGGGGCAGCAGCGGTTCTAGGTACCATGATGGCCGTTGCCAGGCTGGCTTTGCCGGTTGAAGTGCGAGCCTACGTAGCAGCGGCTGAGAATATGATCAGCGGCACCGCTTATAGAGTCGATGACGTTCTAACGGCTATGAACGGCAAGCGGATCGAGGTGAATAATACCGATGCCGAGGGCCGGCTGACCTTGGCCGACGCACTGACCTACGCCTCCAGACAGGGGCCGGATGTGCTTATCGAGCTGTCTACGCTTACCGGGGCTTGCGTGGTGGCCTTGGGCGAGCAAGTAGCCGGGATTTTTGCCTTTGATGACTCATTAGGCAAGGCCGTGCTTAAGGCTGCCGATGCCGCGGGAGAGGCGGCTTGGCGTATGCCTGTGGTCGAGGAGTACCGGGAGCTGTTGAAGAGCGACGTGGCGGACCTGAAGAATACCGGTGGGCGCTTTGGTGGGGCGGTCACCGCGGCGCTCTTTCTGAGTGAGTTTACCGAAGCTCCGTTTGTGCATATCGACATCGCTGGTCCTGCTTTTGCTGATAAGGAGCATATGCTGGGTCCTTCGGGCGGTACCGGCTACGGTGTTCGCACTTTAGTACGTTATCTGGAGGATCTTACGCACGACTGAGCGGCTGCACTGGTTCCATCTATACTAAACGCCCCCGAGTGCAGTAGGCCTCGGGGGCGTTTAGTATAGCCTTGTGGTTCGCGTGGTGCTGGTGGGTCCCAAGAGGGCAGGTAATGTTGGCATGGTAGCCAGAGCCATGAAGAACTTTGGACTTGGCGAACTGGTGCTGGTGGCGCCTGCGTGCCCGTTGGACGAAGAGGCCTACCGGCTGGCCGCCCACGCGGGTGAAATTCTGGATGGGGCGCGGGTGGTAGCCGACCTCCATGAGGCTCTTCACGGCGCCCGCTTGGTGGTAGGTACTACCGCCAGGGTGCGAGAGCGCTATCCAGGCTTGGTGTTAGGTCCCAGGGAAGCAGCGTACAAGATAGGGGAGGTTTCACGCCTTGGAGATGTGGCACTTTTATTCGGGCGCGAGAACTTCGGGTTGTTTAACCAGGAGTTGGATCGGTGCCAGTACATTGTGCGCATACCGGCGGATCCTCAACATACCAGCTTGAATTTAGCGCAGGCGGTGCTGTTGATAGCATATGAGCTGCGGTTGGCGCGTTTGGGAACAATAGAGTCAAACCGTGAGCAGCAAGCTGATGTTGATGAGCTCGAGCACTTCTTCCTTGACCTGGAGGCCTATCTGGCCGAGGTAGGGTACGCGGATTCGCTACGTATGGAGACGGTAATGCGTGGTTTTAGGCGCATTTACCATAAGGCCGCACTGAGTGCCCGCGAGGTTCGCCAGTTGCGGGGTGTGCTCCGGCAGAGTCGCTGGGCGATTGGACGTCCGCATGACTGAATCCCTCGGCTGGCTTGTGGCCCGAGTGCGGATGGCCCGGGCACTGCTACCCGCGCTCATTCTGGTGGTAGTGGTGGCTTTCGAGCTTTTTGGGCACCCTTTCCAGAGTCAACGCTGGTTCTTCTGGGTGCAACTAGGGTTTTATGGCTTGGTAGGTCCGCTAGTTACCTGGATTACCCTTAGTTGGATCGTTGAGGAGCTACGGCAGCGGGGCCAGGCGGAAGACGCGCTGATAGAGGCGAACCGTCGGCTGGAGGTGGTTCGCAAGGTCTTCCAACACGCATTGTTGGCGGAGACCCTAGACGAGGTTATGGGGGATATGGCCAGTGCTATCGGCAAAGCTGTGCGCGCTGAGGCAGCCTTAAGTCTAGAGGGATTTCGCGCCGCCACACCTGGTTTTCCGGGAGGGGACGACCCGGGCATCGCAACTTACCCACTGCAGCGCTCCAGGGGGCGGCTGTACATCTACGGAACGGGTATAGATGAAACCTTTTTAGAAGTGCTGGCAGCTGAGGCCGATAGCGTACTGGAAGCTGCCAAAGCGAGAACGCGTGAACTGCTGACGCTGTTCGAGGTCGACCAGGCGCTCAAGGCCGAGGAAAACCTAGAGAAACTCCTCGGGGGACTGCTGGAGAAGATTATGGATTGGGCATCGGCATCGGCAGGAGCAGTATATATGCTAGACGAGGGAGGGGCGTTGCACCTGTGGGCGCAGCGAGGCGAGTTGGACCTAGCCCATATCTTCCTGCCTGAGGGGGTTTGGCGGGCTGCTTTGGCCGAACCAACCTTTGTGGAGCGGCATCTCTTAGCGGTGCCGCTCCACAAGCAACATATCACCGGCGTATTGGTTCTCGACGCAAACCATGAGCACTTGGTCGAAAAGCTGCCCTTCCTGAGCTTTTTAGCCGGGCAGGTAGTCCTGGCGGTACGCAACGCCCAGGCCTACCTGCGGGCGGAGGAATTAGCCATCAACGAAGAGCGCAGTCGAATCGCGAGGGAGATTCATGATGGTATTGCCCAGACTCTGGCCTTCATGGCCCTCAAGCTTGACCTGGCCGCTCGGTTGATTAGCACCGACGGGCAGGCCGCTCTGAATGAAGTGCAGACGGTGAAGAGCACCCTGCGCGCTCAGATTCAGGAGATACGGCGCAGTATCTTTGCGCTGCGTCCCATAGACCTCGAGCGCTATGGATTCCTGGAATCAGTCAAGCGCTATGCTCGTGCTTTTGGAGAGCAGGATAGTGTGCGTGTCCGGTTGGATCTCCCCGACCGGGTGGATATTTCGCAGGCTTCCGAACTGGTGCTCTTTAGGGTGCTGCAGGAGTCACTTAATAATGTGGCCAAGCATGCTCAGGCCAGTCTGGTCTGGGTGAGTCTGCATCCGGTGAACGAGCATGGGGCCAAGCTGGTGGTCAAGGACGATGGTAAGGGCTTCCAGGTGAATGCGGAACGGACCGCGGACATGGGTAGCTTCGGGCTGGTACAGATGCGCGAACGGGTAGTAGCCAAGGGTGGATGGTTTTCTGTGGTATCCTCCCCAGACCAAGGAGTTGTGGTCACGGCCGAGTTAGCTTACTGACTATTCTGCTGGATATATAGGAGGTGCAGGTCCTTTAGCGAGCCTAGTTGACTTTGCGCACTGCTGTACCCGGACTAAGTCCCTGGGTACTTATGAATCCTACCGGGAACATCTAGGGAACAGTACGTGACCTTGGCGTTCAGCCGGTAAACTATCTACACCAAGATAATGTGTAGCTCGCAGGACTTACAGATCAGAACTAGGATTTTGGTTTACTGCGGTTAAACCGGTGCTGGGCCTGCGGAGAAGTATCACATTTTTTCGGCGGCGGTGCGAGTATAGTCCGTAGTTATGTCTCAAGCGCACCTTTTCTCTCCGCTGCGGCTGCGCGGCTTGACCTTACGCAACCGAATAGCTGTTTCGCCTATGTGCCAATACTCTTCCCAAGAAAGTTTGGCTACCGACTGGCACTTGGTACATTTAGGTGCCATGGCCCGCGGCGGTGCTGGGCTGGTGCTTACCGAGGCTACTGCCGTAAGCCCCGAGGGGCGAATCAGCCCACATGATCTTGGTTTATGGTCAGAGGCGCACGCCGAGGCGCTTGGACGGATCAACCGTTTCGTGCACGATCAGGGCGCGGCGGTGGGTGTTCAATTGGCCCACGCCGGAAGAAAGGCCAGTACCTTCAGCCCCTGGGTCGGAGCCCACGGGGCGGTGCCCGAAGAGGAAGGCGGTTGGCGGCCGGTGGGCCCCGGCGAGGAACCTTTTGCCTCGAACTATACAAGGCCCGTAGCACTCGATGAGGAGGGCCTTCGCAGGGTGGTTTCGGATTTCCGGCAAAGCGCTAAGTGGGCACTTTCGGCCGCCTTCGACATAGTTGAGATTCACGCAGCCCATGGCTATCTGCTACACGAGTTTCTCTCGCCTTTGACCAATCACCGGGGTGACGCCTTTGGCGGTGATTTTGAGGGGCGCACTCGTCTTTTGCGTGAGGTGGTACGCGGTGTACGGGAGGTTTGGCCTGAGGAACGGCCCCTATTCGTACGGGTTTCCGCCACTGACTGGACCGAGGGTGGCTGGAGCCTGCAGGATACCGTGCGCCTAGCACGGCAATTGACCACACTGGGCGTGGACTTGATTGACTGCTCGTCGGGCGGAGCGATACCCGGTGTGCAGGCGCCGGTTGGGCCTGGTTACCAGGTGCCTTTCGCGCAGGCGCTGCGGGGAGACGGTGTGGCCTCCGGGGCGGTGGGCCTGATCACCACTCCCGAGCAGGCCGATACGATAGTGCGCACGGGCCAGGCTGACCTTATATTGTTGGGGCGCGCATTTTTACGCGACCCCCACTGGCCACTAGCGGCTGCGCAGGCCCTGGGGGAGAAGATTGAATGGCCTAAGCCTTATAGGTCGGCCGCACGAGGGCACTAAGGCTGGTATTATTGTCGGGTGCCGGAGGCACTTGAGCAACGAGATAATGAACGAGAAGCGAGGCTGGCGGCCCTTGACGTGGGCGATGCACGTATTGGCTTAGCGGTGGGGGATAGTACGCTAGGTTTTGCTTTTGGTCGTGGATACTTGGTGCGTAAAGACCCGGTAGCCGACGTACAGGCCTTGCTGGCCTTCTTTTCTGTAGAGCGGGTAGAGCGAGTGGTGGTGGGGCTTCCGTTATTGAGTAGCGGGCAGAGGGGCCCGCAAGCAGAGAAAACCATAGTGCTGGCGCGCGCTCTGCAGGATGCGGGCGTACAGCTGGAGTTTCTTGATGAGCGCTTCACCACGCAGTTGGCACAGTCACGGCTTCGGCACGTGCCGAAGCGGATTCGCGGGGAGAAGGGCAAACTGGATGAGGCTGCTGCGGTGGCTATTCTCGAAACTTACTTGGGCGTTTGAGTGATGCGCTCTTGGCGCTTAATCCTGATTCTTGCCCTGACTGCGGGAGCGCTGTCGGGATGGGTTTATTACCTACTGGGACCTACGGGAAAAGTGTCCTTGGTACGGATTCCACCGGGCTCGAGCGCCGATGCAGTGGGGCAGTTGCTATATCAAGAGGAACTGGTTAGCTCTCCCAGAGCTTTCGCCCTCTTTGCTCGTCTAGCCGGTAAGGCTGCGGTCCTACGCAGCGGTGTCTGGCGCTTGCGTGGTGATGGGGTGTGGAATTTGGTGGACGATTTGGCCTACCGGGCGGTACCGGCCACAGTTCAGGTGGTATTTCCTGAAGGTTGGCGGGCTGCGCAGTACGCTGCACGGCTAGCCCGGGAGGGTTTCGATGGCTCTGCCTTCCTGAAGTTGGTGCGAGATCCGCCAGGAAGCTTAAAGCCGATTTACGATACCGGACCGGGCCTGGAGGGTTATCTTTTCCCGGCTACCTATGACCTGCCGCTCGCGGATACACCCAAAGACTTGGTCAGGGCTATGCTGCTGCGTTTCCACGCCGAGCTCTCACCCAAGGTGACCAAGGGGCTCAAGGAGCTAGGTTTCACCATTCAGCAGTGGGTGGTTCTGGCTTCCATGGTACAGGCCGAGGCGGCTAACACCCGGCAGATGCCCTGGATCGCTGGGGTTTTCCTGAACCGGCTGAAACTGGGTATGCTCCTGCAGTCCGATCCCACCGTGGCCTATGGGCTGCATATTCCTATGGATCAGCTGGATACAGCGGATGGAGACTTCAAGATTGATACCCCCTACAATACTTACCTGCACCCCGGATTACCACCCGGCGCGATTGGAAACCCCGGCCAGGCGGCGCTCCTGAGTGTGCTGGAGGCCCGCCTAAGCGATAAAAGGGGCCGACCTTATCTGTATTTCTTCCATACGCCAGCAGGTAAGCTTTACCTGAACAGAACCTTTAAGGGCCACCTGAAGGATCTCAACCGTTATTACTACCCGGTGATGCCCTGAGCCAAGAAACCAACGGGTCCATCTGTTGGTATGCGCAACTTCAGCCAGCCTCCCCCCAATACTCAACCGGTGTCAATGCTGTTTGAAGACTGTGACAGCTATCGTTTAGACGCCCTAGAACGGCGATAAAAGTGCGGTACTCCCCTGGTACCGGTGGGGTTAGCCATTAGAGGGGGTCACCTGAGGATAAATCCCAGGGCCTGATGGTAGCCCGCTTAGGCATTCAGGTTTAGCTCCGAGAGCCGTATGGGGTGCAGCTCGCGCGACCGACCTATTATCGGCGTTTGCGCCTGGGGCAAAAGTGTCGGCGGGAGGACGGGCTGCGC
Source organism: uncultured bacterium (assembly GCA_964402875.1). Lineage (GTDB taxonomy): Bacteria > Deinococcota > Deinococci > Deinococcales > Marinithermaceae > CAYODT01. The sequence goes on from CAYODT010000002.1 coordinate 114,934, forward strand.
CCTGGCTTGATAGAATACGGTCCAGTTGAAAGGGAGGTGACCTATTGCAAACAATTGCTGCGCCTGTATTTACCTTCTGTGGCGTGCTCTCCGAGCAGCTCGAGCAGCTTGTTGGAGGATTAGTGCGCACCATGAAGGCCGCCGGCTACGTGAACGAAGAGGCCCCGCAGGATCCTCGCCTAGTGCTGAACTTCCTTGATCCCCAGAACCCAAAGCCCTACCGAAGGCGTGCGCAGGCTACCTTCGTGGTTTCGTTGCTCGCTGCCGATAGGGTGCCGCCGGATCCGATTAAGGGCTGGTACCACTACCTGGTGCGTGGCCTATCCAACTTGCTTATGGTCTACGTGCCGGGGGACGGCGTGCACTTCGTGACGCTGGAACTGGGCCACTACGTCGAACCGGAGGGTCCAGACTTCTTCGAGCGACTGTATCAACGAATCAATCCCATCGCCTGCAGCGTGCTGGTGATCAACAATATCTATGATAAGACGCTCGAGCCCGAGCTCTGGGCGGGTGACAGCAAAACCATAGCCCTTGCAGAAGCCGGTGCCCGGTTGGAAGAACTTAACCTGCTGCCCACACCGTTTTCCCTCGAAGAGGTGCTGAGCCCTACCGAGCAGCGCCATATCAAGCTCCTCTACGGTATAGGCGGGCTTTCCTACGGTAATCTTTCCGCACGGCTGGACAACAGCCGTTTTTGGATGTCTGCTTCGGGCGTTAACAAGGCCAAACTGCGCGAGATCGGGCGTGACATCCTGCTGGTAAGCGATTACCGCCCGGAGGACAACGCCATGGTGTTGCAGGTTCCGCCGGACGTAGATCCTAGGCGGGTTTCAGTAGACGCTATCGAGCACTGGATGATCTATCGTGAACACCCCGAGGTTGGGGCGATCATCCATGTGCATGCCTGGATGTCCGGGGTTCCCTCTACCGAGTTTAATTATCCCTGTGGGACCTACCAACTCGGTGAGGCGGTGGCACAGAAGGTGCGAGAGGCTGAGGATCCTTCCCGTGCAGTGGTGGGCCTCAAGAACCACGGCTTGACCATCACCGGCCGCAGCGTGGGGGATATTCTGGAGCGCATCGAGGGCCGCCTGCTGCCGCGTGTGCCCATGAGTTAGATTTGTGGAACAGACCTTGCCCAGCCTGGTTTTTCGGGCCTCCATTCCGCGCTATTTGGCCGCTCGGGCCTTAGGCAAGCGCTATCCGATTGCTGCACTGCCGCTTTCGCTGAAGAGGCCGCCCAAGACGCCTGCCCCTAAGGGTTGGGAAACGGTAATGGTGCGACTGGCGGGTATCTGTGGATCCGATATGGCCCTACTCTTCGGGAAGAATTCGCCCAGGCTCTCTCCATTCTTTTCCTTTCCCGCAGTTTTGGGCCACGAGATCCTTGGTGAGATAGAAGGCAGCCGAGTCGTAGTAAATCCTGTATTGGCCTGCCGCGAGTTTGGCCAAGAGCCCTGTGTGGCCTGTGCACGTGGTGAGGATAATCTGTGCCGGCGCGTTGCCGACGGTCCTCTGGCTCCAGGGTTGCTGGGCTATAACCACGATCTGCCTGGTGGATTTGGCCCTGGCTTGGTGGCACATCCCGCGCGGCTGGTGTCGGTACCAGACCATGTACCCGACGAGCGCGCGGTGCTAACCGAGCCCCTCGCGGTAGCGGTGCATGGGCTCGGGATCTTACTGAAGCATGGGATGTCTGGGAAGCTGCTCATTATTGGTGTCGGTAGCATCGGTCTCTTAGCTTTGGAGGCGGCCCGCCGGTTGGGATTTTCGGGCAGCATGGCGGTTGTGGCTCGATACTCGGTTCAAGCGGCTTTCGCAAAGTCTCGCGGCGCAGATCAGGTCTTTGGTTCCGTTGAACAGGCTGCCAAGACCGTAGGCGCGCACTCATACCGAGCCCTAATTGGGCCGCGGGCCTGGCGGGGCGGCTACGATCTGGTGATTGATGCGGCGGGTTCCAGAAGTAGTCTCGAACAAGCGGTCTGGGCGGTGCGGGAAGGCGGGCGGGTGCTACTTCTGGGTGCCACCGGGGAAGAACGCCATGACTTCTCCCCTCACTGGTTTAGAGAGGTCGAGCTGGTAGGCGGCTACACCTATACCGAGGAGGACTTTAAGAAATCGGTGATGCTTTTGAGTGAGCCTGAAGGGCAGGGGCTCGAGCGCCTGGTTACACATCGCTTCACGATTCCTCACTACCGCGAGGCGCTCGCAGCCGTAGTCCGGCGGGTGGGCTTGAAGGTTGTGTTGGCACCGGGCTAACTGCCTTGATTCTCTCGCCATCTTCGTCATACTTCCAGCTGGGGCTAGTCCCTGTCCATACGGTAGTGTTGGGCCAAGATAGGCCGGCAGAATAATTTCCAGGCCTATGGTGTTGGTAAGTAAGCCTGATGCGATCATCGACAGAGCCCTAGCTAAAGCCAATCGAGCCAAGGGATCTGGTTCCGAGGCCCCGCTTAGCCGGATAAACTAGGAAGGCTGGTTGGATTGCCCCCGGTTGCGGGAGGCTGGGTGTGGCTGTTCGGATGAATCAAGTTTAAGGGAGTTTGATTATCATTGCTGGGCTACTCTTGGTGCGTGGATCCTGTGCTCTACCTCTCGTATCAGTAACCTCGGACTATTTAGACGAAGCCGTCGGGATAGTGCCTATTGTAGCTGTAAGTACTGGTTACCCACGCTCTTGTAGGGTGCTACCGGGGGGTGAAGCAGCGAGCGTGGTAAAGGTACTTATGGATCGGCTCTGTAATTTCCGACGGGGGCGATGGGGGTGAGGGTGGTTTGGGTGGCTTACCGGATGGCGGTCAAACTTAGGCAGAGTGCGTGGAAGAGCATGTTGGTGCACCGTCCTGCAGCAGTCGCACTGCTTGTCCAGTACTCTAAATATGGTGATTTTGAGTACTGTCCACTACTGCCGGGTAGTACGGGCCGGTGGTCGAATCCGGCCTAACTGTGGCAAGGTGCTTACGAAGATAGTGGATATCACTAAACTGGATCTCTCCATGTACGCGAACCTCTTATAAGATGACCTCTTATATTTGATAGCCACCTTGATTTTGGTAGGAAAAGCGATGTCAAGAGGCCCTATAGGGGTATGGTGATGGTCATGTATACCTTATTACGGGTGTGCGAAAAGGGCTCTACTTATACGTCTACAGTGCTAGCCGGGAAGGGTGAGCGATGAGTCGTCAGCGTACTATTGACATGATCGACCTTGGGGAGCGGATCGTACGTAAGCACCTCGCCGTACAGCCGGGAGAGGACGTGTTGATCGTTGCCGATCCGGAGACTGAGACCGAGATTTACTTGGCGCTTGCAGGAGCGGTCCAATCGGTCGGTGGCGAATATACAGTGGCTTTGATGCCTACCCGAGGTAAGGAACGTGCTATTGCTTTAACCGCGCCGATCGAGAAGGCCTTGTTGGGTTGTGATGTCTTGATCGGTGTGACTCATGCCTCAGGTGCACCTACCTACGCTCGGCCGGTGGTGGAGTTGCTGGGCCAGAAACGGATTAGGGCGCTCTCTATGGTTATGAGGGATTTGGACAATTACCTGAAGGGAGCGGCTACGGCCGACTATGAGGCGCTGGAGGAATTGGGCCAACGTATGGCCGGGATATGGGGTGCTGCTGGTCGGATTCACATCCATACCAAGGCCGGCACCGATTTCGCAGCGGAGGTATCCAAGAAGCCGGTGATGGGACAACTAGTGATCGTAGAGTGTGGCATAGCACGTGAGCCGGGCCGGGAAGCAGCCTTTTCCGACGGCGAGGTTTCCCAGCGCCCGGGTACGGACAGTGCTTCTGGAACCGTACTGATAGATGGGCCCATGGCCGGATTGGAAGGCCTGGATCCGTTCCGCCTGACTATTGAGCGCGGACTGGTAACGGGTTTGCAGGGTGGCGGTGCGCGTACCCGGCAATTGGCGGCGGTCTTCGAGGAGATGCCCGGGGCCCGGCACGTGGCGGAGATCGGCATCGGGTTAAACGCCGAGTCCTCACGAAACGGTGACTTTGAGGAGGAGAAGAAGGCCATGGGCAACGTGCACATTGCGCTGGGTGACGATCATTTTTACGGGGGAACGTACAGCTGCCCGATTCACTGGGACATGGTGTTTCATGACGCTACAGTAGAACTCGATGACCAGATGCTCTTCGAGGATGGCGAGCTTCGACTTGCGGCATATTCTAGTCGATGAACGAAGCGTTGGCTGGCCTTAAGGTGCTGGATCTCTCACGGGTTCTGGCTGGCCCCTACTGTACGCAGATGCTTTCCGATCTGGGGGCTGAGATTTGGAAGCTGGAGTCGCCCCTCGGTGATGATACTAGGCGCTGGGGTCCACCATTCGTCCGGGGTGAAAGCAGCTACTTTCTGTCGGCAAACCGGGGCAAGGAGAGCCTGGGCGTCGACCTGAAAATACCCGAGGGCCGTCATCTTGTCGTAGAGTTGGCGAGACGGGCCGATGTGCTGGTAGAGAATTTCAAGTCGGGGGATCTAGCCCGATACGGTCTTTCCTACGCCGAATTGGCGACGGTCAATCCTAGACTGATTTATGCTTCGATCACCGGTTTCGGCCATAGCGGGCCCAGGGCTAGCGAGCCTGGATACGATGCGGCTCTGCAGGGTATCACCGGTATCATGAGTCTCACCGGCGCGGCGGATGGTCCACCTACCAAGGTGGGGGTGGCCTGGATTGATGTGCTTACCGGGCTCACTGCAGCAGTGGGTATTCTGGCTGCCCTGCGGGAGCGTGAGACCAGTGGTATAGGCCAACACCTAGATTTAGCACTTTTCGATGTGGGGGCGGCTGCGCTGGTCAATCAGGCGCAAGCCTTCTTACTAGTGGGGGAGGTACCTCAGCGGATGGGGAATGCGCATCCGCAGATTGTGCCTTATCAAGCTTTTGAGGCTGCTGATGGCTGGTTCATGCTGGCAGTGGGTAACGACGCACAGTACCGGCGCCTTACTGGAGTGTTGGGGGAATGTGGGTCTTGTATAGAAGAGCAGTTCTCAACTAACGCCGGTCGGGTGAAGCACCGTGAGGTGTTGGTGCCGATCCTGGCTAAATTGTTTGGTACCCGGCCGCGTGCCTACTGGCTTGAGCTGCTCCATAAGGCTACTGTGCCTGCTTCGCCGGTGAACACCGTGAACGAGGTCTTTGCCGACCCCCAGGCCCGGGCCCGGGAGTTAGTTTGGCCGGTTGAGCATCCTACGCTGGATGCCTTGCCCACCTTGGCCTCCCCACTTGCCCACATGTCGCGTACGCCGGCTACACCCCACGGCGCGCCACCCCTGCTTTCCCAGCACACCCGCCTAGTGCTCGCGCGCGAGCTCGGCCTTTCAGATAGTGAACTTGATGGTCTTGAGCAGGTAGGGGCTATAGTTCGCCCGCCGACCTGAGACGAGGTCCGGGTAACGAGAATATGAGGGGCTCAGCGGGTCGCGGTTGAGCATGTTTCCCGGGTAGTCCTTAAGTGGGAGTAGGCGGGGGCGTGGATGTGTATATCAAAGCGGATTGTGACGCTCAGGCTTGGTCAAGTAGCCGGTTCGCCCGGTATGCCCTTTTCCAGGATATGACTCCCCCTCTCCGCCATAATATTTATATGGAAGACTTGGCGCGCAGATGCCCGCTTACTCTGGATATTTGGATAATTGCGCCTCGGTAATTGGCCGATACAGCATTATCAATGTATAGATGTCCGTATCTTGCCAATATTAGTATCTATCAGGATATTCTTGCCTTAGTGAGTAACCCGCTGAGTCTCACGGTTCTAAGGAGAGATAGAATGACCGATAAAACCGTATCCCATATAAAACATAAGACGGTGCGCCCACCTGTCCTCTATGTCGGAAACCCGGTGGTGCTGATTACGACATGCAATGAAGATGGTACAGTCAATATTTCGCCAGTATCGTCTACCTGGGCTCTCTTGGATAGATTTGTATGCGGCATAGGTTCCGCCAGCCAAGGCCATGAAAACATACTTCGTGAAATGGAGTGTGTAATCAATTTCCCGTCCGCTTCATTATGGCCCTCGGTAGAAAAGATCGCACACTCCACCGGCCGAAACCCGGTGCCCCCGCATAAGGCCAAGATCGGGTATGGATATGTAAAAGATAAATTCATGCAGAGCGGCCTTACGCCTATCTCGTCTAAAACAGTTAAGCCACCCCGCATAAATGAATGCCCAATTCAGGTGGAGGGGAAAGTTGTAGCTACGCATGGACCGGGCGGCGAGTGGTCCAGCGAGCGCCCGGAAACCTTCTCTATAGTAGAAATCCTGATGACAAAGATCCACGCCCACGAGGACATCGTGGTGCCCGGATCTGACTATATTGACACCAGCCGCTGGCAACCGCTGCTCTACGTATTCCGACATTACTTCGGAACCGGCGAAGAGCTTGGACGATCATTCAAGGCATAAGCATTAGCGAAATAATTAGTAGGATTACCGAGGTGTGGTGATGGCCGGGAGAAGGTCCTTCCGGTCGCTAATTTACATCAGGCCAAAAGCTACCTGCAATATTTGTTGGAAGCGAAGCGAGGCTCGTGGATTTGAGAGCATCTTCGGCTCTTTTCACCACCGAGCATATTTATATACTGATGTGGAGGTATGGTAATTGAGGAGCGCTCGGTGGTGCAATTTAGCCAACCCGTTACACTTGCGGTCGATCTTTTGCGCTGAGTGGCTGGTCACGGCGGGTTGTGTGTTTTAATACTAAGAGATCATATATACAGAAGTAGCAATAGCCGGTTCGGCTGGAATTCTTGGCCTTGCCTCAGCCTCTATTGTTTTTTAGAGCAAGGTTATATTGTGCGGGCTTTGGCGCATTCAGCCAAGAAGGCGCGAGCGCTCCTCCCACAAGGGGTGGAGATAGTGGAGTGCGATTTGTTGTTACCAAATATTGAGGAGCTTATGCTAACAATGTTGGATGGCTGTGAGGCAGTAGTGCATATTGCCACCTCTATGCCTTGCGATTTCACAGCACCTAATACTTGAGATGCCAATACTCGTTTACGTACAGATATCGTGAAAATATTACTCAAAGCGTCCCTGGAAGCCGGGGTAGGACGCTGTATTCAGCGAAGTATTACGGTGGCTTACTCTGACTGCAGCGAGGATTGGATTACTGAAGATACCCCTTGACCTATCTCCAGATCGGGCCTGGATTTGCACTCCTGTAATTGTGATGGAAGAGATAATACGAAATGCCCCACCTGAAGAATTACGCTGGTGCACTTTTTGTAGGCGGGTATATTTTGTTGGTTTAGGTACGTTTCAAGACCGGACAATTGAAAATGTATATGCAGGCAAAGAGATCGTCTCCTGTGATGGTGGAAACTTTATTTCACTGATTCATGCCTTAGATATAGCAAGTGTAATTGTTACCGCACTTATGTGTGCCCCAGCCGGTTCAGTATTCAATGGTGCTTCTAAGGGTGTCAATTGCAACGAACAGTACTAAAATAGCCGTGAGGATAAACTACGATAATGTTGCTCCTAATAGCATCTTTCCCCTCTGCACCTGTCGTCAATTCGCTGTAGGCCTATATCGAGTGGATCGAAAGATACGTGCTTTTATGGGATGTATTTCGGTTTGCTGCGGGTCCGAACCTTGCACTGAGATAATTAGGGGCCAAGTGATGAGCGCTTTGATGCTTCTTTGCAGCAAAGTAGCGGGGCGGGAGCCGAGCGGGCGAATTCTCGCGATGCCTATTAGGTGTAGCCTCAGGATTCCTATTGTGTCGCTGTAGTAGGGGGATCGTGTGTCGTCCTCGCGCCGGAAGTGATGAAGACGGACTCTGCCATCGTGCTCGCCCGCTAGGCGTTGCAGTCCCTGAACCACAAGGGTCTCCAGCGGTTATCCTGGTATGTAGCTCCGTGACCGTGATCCTGGGATTGGACGATTGGACGCTACAGAGCTGTGCGAGGGTTGCGACAGCGTCACTGGGGACTGCGGGAAGATGGGGGTGTGGGATTGATGCGCGGATGCGTCTCTTCAGAGCCTAAGGCCACCCATGCACCCGAGATACCTAGGATCACGATGGTAACCCAGAAGGCGGCGCTCACATGCGTTGTTGCTTGAGCGATCAACCCGAGTATGATTCCTCCGATCGCGTAGCCGGTGTCACGCCAATAGCGATAAGCTCCAAGAGAGGCGCCCCGCCAGTGGGGATCAGAGATATCGTTTACTGCTGCAATGATGTTCGGATAGAGCATGGCCATTCCGATGCCCATTAGGACTGCAGCTACAAGCCATTCACTGACGGTTCCCAGTAGCAGAACGCCAATAATTCCTAACGCCAGCAGCCATAGCCCTGATGCGATGAGCCATTTTCGGCCGATGCGATCAGACAATGGCCCGGACCACAGTTGCGAAGCCCCCCAGACAGCCGCGTAGACGCCGGTAATCCAGCCGATCGAGACCAGGTCGAGCCCGCGTGCATGCAGGTATACGGGAAACAGTATCCAGACCAGTGTATCGGCTACTTTGTTGGCTACGCCCGCTTGGCTTAGGGCACGGAAAGTGCGGTGGCGGAAGGAGACAAGGAGAAAGATCTCCCAGGCCCCAGGATTCTGTGAGCGAGTCACGGGAATGCGCGGGCGCGGCCCCTCGTGCTCCCCTTCTTGATGAGCCCGGCTCTCCGCCCGTGCCCAGGGGCGGGTTTCGCGGACGAACAGCACGGTTGTCAGCAGTGCTAAGGCGATGACGATCAGCGAGAACCAAAATATGGCAATCCGGGGGCCTAGAGTACCAGCCAAGATGCCAACTACAAGTCCCGCTATCCCCATAGCGGCATAGCCGCCGAATTCGTTGATGCCCACGGCGAGCCCGCGTTGCTCGGTTCCGGCGAGGTCGACCATACTGATAATTGTCACCGACCAGGTTAACCCCTGATTGATGCCCAGAAGGATATTGGCGGCAATTACCCATCCCCAGCTTTGCGTGTAGAGAAAGAGGAACGGGACCGGTAGGGCCACTACCCAGCCCAGGACGAGTAGCCACTTTCGGCCGATACGATCTGCGAGTACGCCGGCGGCGAAATTCACCAGCCCTTTGACGAAGCCAAAAGCGATGACAGACGAAGCCAGCAGGAGAAAGGCCCCGCTGGCCACCCCGAAATCGGCGGCTAGTGTGGGTAGTACAGTTCTCTCGGTACCCACGGCGAGTCCGACAAAGACGACCAGTAGAGTCTGTAGGACAAATTGGGGCGCATTAGCGAGAATTCCTCGCACAAGAGGAAGCTTGGTGACACGGTTGGGTCTCAGCGGGACCATGTTAGACCTCTCTCCTCGATATGGGGGATGCACCCGATGCTATCGTCCGAGTGTGTGGCCGTGTCCTCACATCGTATATTAATCTTTAATATGTAATCCATACTAAATAATCCTCTTATTTCTCTATAATGTCAAGCTCCTATGTATATTCATCAGATATAGAGTTACTTACTTTGTAGATATCAATCTACACCATACTTTAAGATATTTCAGTTATCTATAAGAAATACAATAACTTTGATAGCATAAAATAATTTAGATAGTATAAATTGGTTTATTTGCTATACTAAGAGTTAGTCGTATATCCTACAAACTACTCTGTTTCTATTGTGACTGATGTTGAGTTGTAGGGCATATCTGAAGCGGGAGAGGTCTTTGAGCATAGGCCCATAGTTCCTCTTACTGCTCTTTAGGTGTATTGGCCTTGACCCCGCACTTAACCTTAATGTTTTCATATACTAACTGGATTGTTTCTGATGAACCTAAAGAGCATATAGGCCAAGGTTGGGTGTGCAAGAATACACACTCTTTCCCCAACGTCCATTGGTGGTTCACGGATAGCGGGTAGCTATTCACCCTGCAGTTAGCCCTACGACCACCCGAGATATGATCCGAATTATATTATCATTCCGAGAGACCTACATCTCCACAGATGCTTTTCAGTTAATCGCAGTCGTCAGGTGGCAATGGACATTGCCGCTTTCCTATCAGAGCAGATACTGGCCTATGAGGACCACCGGAAGGTACAGACCTTGTTCAAGGGTCTGTGGTCATGTGCTGCCCGAAGGAAGCGGGCTCGCCATGGTGGTATCGTCATCGAAGGCACTTTGTATGATTTCAGAGAAGTGGTATCAGGACCGGACAATGATGATGCGAGTAGGGAAGCTGACTGTTGTCCTGGCCGTGGCGTCTTTTTACAGTGCAATAAATATTAGTACTATACTTAATTCTCTAAAAGGATGAATTCATGGCAGCTGATCGGGACAACACTCAACCCCCTGCCACTATCCAGATTGCTGGTGCAGGGCCGGCTGGCCTGGCTGCTGCAATCATGTTGGCCCGAGCGGGACGGCAGGTGGTGGTACACGAAGCACAGCGCAAAGTAGGAAGCCGTTTCGGGCGGGATTTCCAGGGCTTAGAGAACTGGAGTACAGCGGAAGATGTCCTGAATATATTGCAGGCACAGGGACTGGATATCGGTTTTACTGTGCAGCCTTGCTGTAATGGAACGGTTTTTGATCCCTGGGGCAATGCGTATGCTATTCATAGCGAATTGCCAATCTTCTACATGGTCGAGCGTGGCCCCGGCCCCGGTTCATTGGATAGTGCCCTGCTCAGACAGGCTCGCTCTGTGGGGGTCGAGGTGCGTTTCAACAGTCGCCTGAAACACCTGCATGGCGAGGGGATTCTAGCCGCCGGGCCACGGGCCGCTGATGCCATTGCCGTGGGTTATCATTTCGATACTGATATGAAGGACGGCTTCTGGGCAATCTGTGATGACCGATTAGCGCCTAAGGGATACGCCTATCTGTTGGTCACGGGCGGGCGCGGCACTATGAAAAGCTGTATATTCTCTGACTTTAAACATGAAAAGGTTTTTGTCGAGCGTAGCCTAGAGGCTTTTCAGCGCCTTGCCGGGCTAAAAATGAAAAATCCCGTTCCCCATGGTGGCGTAGGAAATCTTCGTGTGCCAGCCAGCGCCTACAGCGGGCACCATCCTCTGGTCGGCGAACAAGCTGGATTTCAGGATGCTTTGTGGGGATTTGGCATGCGACTGGCGATTTCCTCGGGTATGTTGGCAGCACAGAGCTTGCTTACTGGTGAGAATTATGATGCCCTTTGGCGCTGTGAGCTACTGCCGCAAATGCAGACTTCAGTGGTCAATCGCGCCCTTTACTCGCTGGTGGGTAATCGGGGCTACCGCTGGTCGCTGCGGCGCTTATTATCAAGGAAGGATATACGCCGGTCGCTGCGGCGCCAGTACCAGCCATCCTGGCCCAAATATTTGCTCAGGTCCTGGGCCAACGGTCGTTACCGGAGCCAGCGCCAGGATGTCAGTTGTGATCATGTCGATTGCCATTGTGTTTGGTGCCGAGGGTATTCAGCTACCTAGGGAAACTGCTCTGACAGCCTAAGGCTGATTCTACACCTGTTCAATGCTCTACCCATTGCTATTTGCGTGTTGATGGGCGTATTCGTAGGTTTATAGAATAAAATGTGAGTGAAGATTAGATGGTTATGAATGAAGTGATAGCTATGGCGGGAGCAACAGCACTGGCATGCTCTTGCTGCGAGGTAGGCTGTGGCATGTCCGTGGTAGGTAGTAGTCCGTGTACCCTTGATAGGCCGCATTCTAAGGATACAATATTAGGTGGATCATTGGTCTCGAAAGACACCTACTTTATTTTGGAGATCGACTAGGTGCGTCGTAGTCCAGGCCAAGCGTTGAATAGGTGACTTCTGGACTTTAGTGCATCATCAATGAGTGTGAGCCTGATACCGTGGCTTTCTATGTGTCGGAGCAATTGCTGACTAAAGACTACTACGTTGTCAACAAACTGATAACAGGATTATGTTGGTTAAACGCATATTGATACTAGCTTACGATTGTGTATGCCATCCCCTTTATCCATATGGGCGAGGCCGGGGGCATAGTGCTGTATCCACTGCACATGTCGTTAGGAACCCGTTTAGACGCTGTACTTAAGGCTCGTGGTTACGCGATATTCGACCAGTATTAACCAGTACACGGCGTTTGTTGTCGGGGGCTAAGATACCGTAGAGAGAAGCCGGATTTATTCGTGGCTTAGGTAGGGGACTGCGACCTGCAGTTCACCGGCCCGGCCTTCTGTCGGCGAATGGTATTGGGATAGGTATGTATGACAAGGGGTATTAGGAGGGATGAGATATTCATTGAGAGGCTGTTGGTGCTACTCCTAAGGGATATGATTCGGTGAGCGATTGGCTCAATAGCTGAAGTGATATTTTAACCTCTACAGCGGATACTATCTCGAACTATGTCGCTGATGAAGTATACCTTAATTTCGTTCTCCCTAATGCTATAGTATGTCCATGGAAAACCCGGCGTATAAATACCTACTTGCTTCGGATATCCGGGTAATTGCGCCGTGGTAACCGACCGATACGGCATCATTAGTGTAAGTATGTCTGCATGAGGTTTATGGCGTGGGCATCAGGAAGGTATCAGCGATGTAGAGACCAAATCTGGCTGGTATGTGAACAACTGCTATTACAAGGGGTGGCTATCGTTATCGATGGCGCAGCAGTTAATAAAGAACAAGGAGATATTATTAGGAAGAAGGCTACTGATAATAATGTAGATTTCCATCTCTACTACGTAACCTCAGATAGTGAGACCAGGAGAAAACGAGTTCTTGAAAGAAATACTGAAAAAAGGGAGATCATTCTCTATAGAAGTGGCTCATGAAATATTTGATTATATAGAAACATTTTTTGAGCCGCCAACGGATGAGGAACTAATTGGTGCGAGTATTATCGAAACGTGAGGAACCGCTGCTAATAGAGGCCATTGTTCCGGCACACACCCTGCGTTGCTTCATGTGTGCCACGTAGCCAAGGCCAGACACCATCACCGCACCGAAACCCAACCCGGGTGATCCATTCCCCCGGTCAAACGTTCCGAGGCATCCGGTAAGGAAGGCGCGTATCGTCGCGGCCACAGTTGCGGCAAGCCCTGTTTTTGGTGATTACTTATCACACTACACTCAGAAGAGCAAGTAATCCAAAGCCAGCTATGATCCCCCCTGAAACTCTGTTTACCCATTTCAGCCCTGATGCACTGAACCTCTCCCGTAAGATACCGACTCCAGCTACCAAGAGGAACCACCACAATAACGAGCCAATAAAGACACCCGATACTAAGATCCCCGCAGCCAAGTAACCACCGCCGTTACCCACCAGTCCCCAGCCAGCGAATACCGCCGCAAAGGAGATTATAGTTACCGGGTTGGTAAGGGTCAGGAAGAGGGTCGAAACGTATGCTCCTACCAGTAGTCCGCCGCCAACTGAAGGTACCGCTTCTTGCGGTGGTTTGGCCAGTAGAGTCCTGACTCCCAGGTAGCAGAGGAATACACCCCCTACGATACGCAGCCATAGTTGTTGGCTGGCCAGGAAACCCGAGGCGACCGTCAGCCCGAACCCGGCGATACTTCCGTAGATGGCATCAGCGGTGGCGGCACCTAGGCCGGATACCATTCCATGCGTTCGTCCTCCAGCCAGTGTTCGGCGAATGCACAGTATGCCGATAGGGCCCACCGGGGCGGCAATCGAGAAGCCGATGATGATTCCTCTGAGTAGAAGGCCTATCTCCACTTACTCTCCATATGATTACTGTGGTGCTATAGATGGCGGGATGGTGTTGCAGTTCATCCGATATGAGCTGTGGGGTGGTGGGTGGTCAGGTGTAGCGTCTGGTTATGTGTCGAACAGTGAGTACAAAGCCTGACCACACAAACACGATGCTGCAGCGTATTCACCCCCCGCGCGTAAAGATAATGGGTGCAAACAGGCCGGTGATCCACAGGGACAAAGCCAGTACACCAAAGATACCGATCAAGACTGCAACAACCTGGACCTTGGGCAGCACAGAAGCATGATGACTGTGTTGCATACTATGCGACATCTCCATGTTCATACCCATCTCGGCAGGCATGCCCGCTTCAACTCCACCTTTTGGTTTGGGAATTGCTGACATCATTCCATGCTTTAAACCCCGAGCCACCATCCATGAATTGATGGGGTAAGCCGTGATCATACCTGCCATAGTGGCTACCGACATCACCCCCCAGAATACGGCGTGATGAGGATTATCAGCACCGGGTAGGAGGTGCATCAGAATCACCATAGTGGGGATCATGCCCACCATGACCATATTCATTGAGATGGTCTCGGCAAAAAGGGTCTTACGTACCGCTAACCAATAATCGCCGCTATACATGGCCTGCATGAACAGTGCCTGAAAAACAAATAATCCCACTATAAAAGCGGAAAGGTATTCGATTATCAGATCGATACCGTTCGGCAGCCCGAAGTGATAGACGATGACGGCTGAGATTATGATGCCCGTTGCATCGCCGGCAACGCAATGTAGCAGTGATCCGGTAGCCTGCTTCCAGTGCGGTGCTATAAAGGCATCATGAGTTCCTGGCATGGGTTGCCGACATGACAAAATGTAAATGAATAAGCCGATGGGACCGGTGTAAAGTACAACCAGAACCCAAGCCAGCTTCATTACCCACCCGGCCGGAGTATTCGTAAGGAGATCCCAGATAAGAAAGACCAGGGCACCCGCCGTCAGCAAGTACCAGATCGTTAGCATACCTTCAATTTGGATTGACAATGGCACCCTCCTATAACTACGCTCAAAGTATATAAGTAATTGATTACTAGGGTATTGCGTCTCAGGGCGGGTGATACTTGGTTAAACGGGAATATTCAATCTACCGAACGCTAAAAATCCTTTCTAAACAGAGAGTAGTTAAAATTCTACGGCCAGGGAATGTGTAGGTTGTAGAAAAATCGATTTCCTATTCGGAGGAGACAGAAGAAAATCTGAGAATCTGCCATCTACGTGGATGGTAGAATCTATTAAAAGCAAAGTTCTAAGAGGTAAACTTGCGCCAGGCGACGGCTTACCTTCCGGTGACATTTTTACTTGGGAAGCCCCTTTATATAGACTCGCGGATAGCGGGTGGAACGCTATTTGTCGAACGCATATGATCGCTTTGCTCTGTATTATATTGTCGTTAATTGCAATCCAAGTGGCAACCCTTCTAGGAAGGTGACCGGTATAATTCACCTTCTCATTTCGGAGGTTTCCCCTAGGTCGATCGAGTAGCTCAGTGGTAGGTTCAAGTGGTTCCTTGAAGTGCTTTATATACTGTGATTCATTGACAAGAGGGTGCCGTAGTTCCCGGCGTATGGCATAGATGAGGCCCGTGGAAAGTAACAAAAACCCCCGCCGTCCGGAAGCGGCGGGGTCATGAGAAGAGCGGAGTGGATCAGTTTAACTCCTGGGCCCAGTTCTGCTCGAACAGCCCGCGGGTTTCTTCAGAGGAAAGACTGAGTGCTTGGGACACCTCGCCGGCCAGTAGGTTGATGGCTCGGCGGAAGGCCTGACGGTCGAGGTCAGGTAGGCCACGCTCAATCTCCCAGTACCGCAACTGTCCCGCCAATACCGCGATGCGATGGGGGTTCCCCTCACCGATAGTTTCCGTCACGCGGCGGTGCCGCGCAGCCCATTGCTTAGGCAGACTCACGCGGCCGGTCCTAAGCCGCTTGAGAATTTCGGGCACCTCGTCACGGGTCAGTGCGGGACGCAATCCCACCCGCGCGGGTGCCTTGGTGGGCACAAAGGCCCTGGAGCGCGTGCCCGGGAACTCTACCTGGTAGTACAGCTGCCCCACACCCGCCACCACCTTTCGAACCGCAATTTCCTTGACCACACCTACACCATAGGGGGGCAAGACTACCTTGTCTCCTGGTAAATACTGCTTCACGCGCTCACTCCTTTCATGAATACAGACACCAGGTGCTCCACGTACGCTTCACGAGGGAAATTGAGCTGAGGACTACAGAACAAGCCCGCAAGCACCGCGGCTGTGAGAGGTACTACCAGATCCCTGCGCAACGTGCCGGTGGCGACGCCGCTTTCCACGAAGCCCTCGAGTGTTTTTTGGTAACGCTCATGTAAGGACTTGAGCCAGGCTTGCTTCTCACCTGTGTCGGCGCGGGCCTCGTGGGCCACCGCCTCCCATTGTCCCTGCCACTCGTCGATGAAGGCCAAACGCCGCTCGAGCAGCACCTTGAGCCGTACCACAAAAGGTTGGTGGGTGTGGATGATTGCCTCGGCATCCCGGTAAAAAGA
Source organism: uncultured bacterium (assembly GCA_964402875.1). GTDB lineage: Bacteria > Deinococcota > Deinococci > Deinococcales > Marinithermaceae > CAYODT01. The sequence goes on from CAYODT010000002.1 coordinate 131,118, forward strand.
CAAGGTATGGTGCTCAACCAAGGCTTTCAGCAGGTCCTGTTTATCATGGAAGTAGAGATATACGGTACCCTTCCCAACTGCAGCCTCTTTGGCTACGTCCTCCACCTTAAGACCAGAGAGTCCCCGTCTGCGGAGTACGCGAATAGTCGCTTCGAGGATCATTTCGCGCTTATCCGTGCTGTTTCGGGTTTCCGTGGCCACGGCCCATATTTTAGCAGAGAAAGGGGCCCTTCAGGTGAGAGTCTACGGAGAAACTCAAGAGCGAGACTGGGACCGAAGCGAGTAAATTGGTTTTGGTTGACGTAAATTGCGCACGCTTGCTACAAATGGAGCTTTGGCCGCGTTCATCAAAAGCCTTACCGGAGCACCGGCTATGTGGAATGCCAGTACCTCTTCAGGGCGTACAAGAAGTACGATATAAATGGATAAATAGCAAGGAATAGAAATCTGTGGAAAAACACCTATACGATTTACATGACGGAATGTTAGTGTGGATCGTCTGGTGTGGATTAGTTTGACTACCGGAATCCGGGTGGCCCCGCGAGATAATTGTGTCGTGTATATTTGATATCTCGCAGCGTTCGGGAGTCGTGCATGTGCCCATACGTCAACTCCTCGGACGTTGCCGTACGAACATGGACTACCTTTGGTATCGAACTTGAGTGTCTTGCCCGCTGGCGGATGATTGAAGTTCACATGCATATCGTTGCCGCCGGCGATGGTCATGGCCAGTGGTGCGGCCTACCCTATTTTCACTCCAAGCGTAAAACTGCGTGCCCACGGAAACCTCGATATCCCTGGGAAAGGCTCTACCTACGCCTTGGTCGTCCCGGATGCGACATAAGCCTTCCTCGGGGTGATAATGACGGAGAAACCACCGCCCTTACCGCGTCTCGCCTACTCCCCTTCCGGCCCCTTAATAGTCTGAGCCGTTCATGCAAGTAGGTTAGGTTTCCTTAGTCCATAAACTCGTCATCCGCGCTGGGCGTGCTCGAATCGAACTACTGCGTTTTTCACTTGCTCTCATGTGGAACATCTTTTCCTAGGCACGATTGTGATGCCGATCGGGGCCGCACATTGCCCTGGTTCAAGTGGTATTTCGAACCTAACATGGTGGGTGATGATTTGTACCATCTGTAAGGTTGGGATTCGGCTTAGAGTGTGGGGTGACCCTTGGAGAATGGGTGGGTATAGCTGCTGGAGCTATGCCTTTTCTGGTGTGTTGTGCTTGATAGAGTCCAGCATATGCAGACTTGACCTTCCGGCTCTCGGGAGTGTAAACTTATATATAGCAAACGATTGCATAGAGGTGAAATCTAGGTGAACTTCAAGATCAAGGACGTGGCAATTCGTGCAGGTGTTTCCACCTCAACGGTGTCCAGGGCGCTTTCCCAACCCGATATGGTCTCATTGGAGACGCGCATGCGAGTACTGCAGGTGGTGGAGGAGCTTGGGTTTCGCCCCAATCAATTAGCTCGGAGTTTGCGGCAGAGAGCCACGCGTACGGTGGGTCTGATCATTACGGACATATTGAACCTCTTTCATGCAACGGTAGCCAAGGGGGTTCAGGATTCAGCGTTTCGCCACGGCTACAATCTGATTCTCGGCAATACTGATGAGGACCCGGGGCGTGAAAAGACCTACCTTGATACGTTCATTAGTTATCAGCTCCAAGGCTTAGTTATCGTACCTACCGCTCGTACACGCGTACATCTGAGGTCTATCGGACACGTTCCGGTGGTAGAGGTGGACCGTACATCCGGCTACCCGAACGCACATGCCGTGCTGGTAGACAACATCAAAGGGACCCTGGAGGCTATCGGCTACCTGGTGCGGCTGGGCCATAGAAGAATTGGAACTATCGCGGGTAAATCCGAAGTAACCACCGGTGCAGAGCGATTGGAGGGCTACATGCAGGCCATGCGTGACGCGGAGTTGGCTATTGATCCGCGTTGGGTTGTGCATAGCGACCACCGGGAGGACGGCGGCTACCGAGCTGCGCGAGGTCTGCTTGATCTACCCGCAGGCCTACGCCCCACCGCTCTATTTATAGTGAACAACGAGTCGGCCGCCGGGGCAGTCCGGGCCACTCGTGAGCTCGGCTTTCGGATTCCTGAAGATATCTCACTGGTTTCTTTTGATGATGCCCGTTGGGCCCAGTTGATGGATCCACCGCTGACCGTAGTCGAACAGCCCGCCTACGAAATGGGCTTGAGAGCAGGAGAGATGCTGTTTCAAAGTATAGAAACCAGGGGGGAAAGCCAGGCGATCCTGCGACTGGCTCCACGGCTAATCGTTCGCGGTTCAACAGCAGCTCCTACATAGGCGGGATGGATTATGATGAAATATTTAGTGAAATGTTCAACAAGTGATGCAATCGATATCATAATGCTTCATACGCACGATGGGTGTTGCCATGGCTAAATTGGGGATTCTGACCTTTTCCGATGGCCGGGCTTATGCGCACGGTCCCCAGGTTGGCGAACTCAACGAATTCCAGAACAGGATGCGGCGCAGCCTCGAAAGCAAGGGACACAGCATCGTCACCGGAGAACTCGTATGGAACAACGCTCTGGCCCGCCAGGAAGCGAACCGCATGATGCGAGAGGGGGTCGAGGGCACCATATTCAACTACGCAGTATGGGCATTTCCACAGTTCAGCGTAATGGCCTCGCATTTTGCTCCGGGCCCTATTTTGCTATTTGGCCAGGTCAATCCGGCCAAGCCGGGGGTGGTGGCGGTGCTGGCTGCGGCGGGTGCTTTGGATCAGTTGGGCGTCTTACATACACGCGTCTTCGGTGAGATAGAAGACCCTGTGGTGTATCGACAGGTTGAATCTTGGGCACGTGCGGCCCACGCAGCCCACGCCTTGCGCGGTGAGACTTATGGTCTGATTGGAGGGCGTGCGATCGGTATTAATACTGCCGTTGCCAGCACGGATCAATGGGCCAAGCAGTTCGGAATTGATGTCGAGCATATTGACCAGTGGGAGATCGTTCGCCGCGCTCAAGAGGTTGACCCTAAAAAGCTCCGGTGGGCGCGGGAATGGTTAGCGGCACGTGTTCGCAAGATCCACTTCGACGGCCGACAGCTTACGCCCGAGAAGCTAGAGTTGCAAATTGCCAGCTACTACGCTCTACGCGAGTTGATCGATGAGCGAGGACTCGATTTCATTGGCGTCAAGGCCCAACCGGAGCTCACTGAACACTTCGTCACCATGGACGTGGCCGAAGCTTTCTTGAACGATCCCTATGACTGGGACGGCCCGCATGCGCCGATAGTATGCGCGACCGAAGCCGATATGGATGGTGCATTGACCATGGAGATCCTCAAGCAGCTATCCGGCCGGCCCGTTCTCTTTGCGGATGTCCGTCACTATTTTAAGGATCTTGGCGTCTTCGATCTAGTGAACTCGGGTCAACATGCAACATATTTCGCGGGGCACAGCCTGAATGCGGAGGAGAACCTCGCAAGAGTCGAGCTTAAGCCCCAAGGGTTTTACTTTCCAGCAGGTGGTGCCAGCGTCTTCCACATCGCCATGCCGGGAGAAGTGACGCTGGCTCGCCTGTCGCGCCTGGATGGGTGGTACCGGATGCACATCCTGAAAGGTGAGTTTGTCCAGCTCGAGCCGGACACACAAACCCGAATCGTTGAGGAAGTGCAGCCCAATTGGCCTCACGCTTTTGCCCGGCTGGATACGAGTGCCGAAGACTTCCTTCAGAACTTTCCAACGAACCATATCCATGGCGTATATGGAGATTTCGTTGAGGAGCTGCTGGAAACCTGTCGCAATCTTGGGGTCAAATCCATCGTTTTGGGGGTATCATGACCACCTTCGCCCTCGGCCTGGACTTCGGCACCGAATCCGTACGCGCCCTCCTCTTGGACCTGAACACCGGCGAGGAGACCCGGGTAGGCGTCCACCTCTACGCCCACGGTGTGCTGGAACAAAGCCTGCCCTCCGGGAAACACCTCCCGCCGCTGTACGCACTCCAGTACCCGGGAGACTATCTCGAAGCAGCTCTTGAGCTCCTCTCCAAGGCCCGGGCCGCAGCGGCGGCCCGGGGCGGTGAAGTCCTGGGGATCGGTGTTGACTTCACCGCCTCCACGGTTCTACCGGCTAAGGCCAATGGCACCCCCCTGGCCCGGGTAGACGCCTGGAACGACCAGCCCCACGCTTATGCAAAGCTCTGGAAGCACCACGCCGCCGAGCCCTACGCCCAAGCGATCAATGCGGCACAGCCTGCCTTTCTAGAACGCTACGGGGGAAAGACCAGTGCGGAGTGGTCTTTAGCCAAGGCCTGGGAGGTTATGGAGCAGGCCCCCCGTGTATGGGAAGAAGCAGACCGCTGGATCGAGGCCGGGGACTGGTTGGTCTGGCAGCTCACGGGAGAAGAAGTACGCTCGAGCTGCCAAGCGGGGTACAAGGCCCACTACCAACTGGACCAAGGCGGCTATCCTCCCGCCGATGCGCTGGAGCAATTACGGCCCGGCCTCTCCGGCTGGCTGGCCAAGCTTGCGGAACCAAGGCCGGTGGGCACGCGCGCGGGTGGCCTGAATAGGGCTATCTCCGAGGCCAGCGGACTTAAAGAACACACCCCGGTAGCAGTAGCCCTGATCGACGCCCATGCCGCCGTACCGGGTCTGGGGGTGGAAGAACCTGGTGTCCTGGCGGTGGTTCTGGGTACCTCCACCTGCCACCTGGCCCTCTCGCGCCGGCCGGTGCCGACGGTGGGAATTCCCGGCATCGTCAAGGACGGTATCCTACCGGGCTACTACGGTTATGAAGCCGGACAAGCGGCTACCGGGGACATGCTGGCTTGGTGGACCAGAACGCTTTCCTTTGCGAGCGACGTGTCTCAAGAGACCCTCTTCGAGC
>CAYODT010000003.1:0-3006 GCA_964402875.1 uncultured bacterium
AGGGGAAAAAGGATCACGTCCCGCAGGCTGGATTGATCAGCCAGCACCATAGTCAGCCGGTCGATACCTACACCGAGCCCCCCTGCCGGGGGCATACCATAAGCCAGGGCAGTGAGAAAATCCTCGTCGATCTCGGGAGCTTCATCATCTCCGGCCGCACGGCGCCGGACCTGCTCCTCGAAACGCAGCCGCTGGTCCAGAGCGTCATTTAACTCACTATAGGCGGGCGCAATCTCCGTACCCCCGATAAACAAATCCCAGCGTTCGGTCAGGCCGGGACGCGATCGGTGTCGCCGCGCCAGGGGTGAAATAGCCAAGGGGAAGTCGAAGACGAAGGTAGGGTCTTGCAACTCGGGCTCGACGTACTCCCCAAACAACTTATCGAGCAACTTGTAATCGGGCACGTTCTTCATCTCTGGATGGCGGGTATCGGCCCAATTACGAAGGTGGCCTAGGTCCAGCGGATCAAAGTCAATACCGGTAGCATGGACCAGCGAATCCACGAAGTCTATGCGCGAGAAAGGCGGCGTGAAGTTGAGCTCTGTACCCCTGAACGGCACCGTGTAATTGCCGCGGAGATCTTGCGCCAGGCCGGAGATCATCTCCTCTACTAAGTCAGCTACATCATTATAGTCGGCATAGGCCCAGTACAGTTCAAGCATGGTGAACTCGGGGTTGTGGCTTAGGTCGATACCCTCATTACGGAATACCCGGCCGATCTCATAGACCCGCTCGATACCACCCACCAGCAAACGCTTCAAGGACAGCTCGAGCGCAATACGCAGGTTGAAGTTGGTCGAAAGCGCGTTGTGGTGGGTGGTGAACGGCCGAGCTTCGGTACCGCCAGCGATGGGTACGATTACCGGGGTCTCCACTTCCAGGAAGCCACGCGCCTCCAAGAAACGCCGAATTCCCCGTACCACCCTGGCCCGGGTACGAAATACCTCGGTCACCTCAGGATTCTGTATCGTATCTAGATATCTCTGGCGGTAACGGACCTCCTTATCACGGATACCATGGAACTTATCCGGCAGAGGCAGCAGACTCTTGGTCAATAGTCGCCAGCCGCCCACACGGATAGTCACCTCACCGGTTTTGGTGGTAAATACGCTGCCCATCACACCAATCAAGTCACCAGTGTCGAGCTTCTTAAGCAGGGGATAGTCAGGGGTAAGCTCACGCTGAAAGTAGAGTTGAATCCGCACGCCCTCCTGCTGCAGATGCGCAAAGGTCACCTTACCCATGCGGCGCAAACTCAGCAAACGTCCCGCCAGGCGTACCTGCTCCTGCGGCCAAAACTGTTCGGGAACTGCATCCGCATGGGCCTTATGGATCTCCGCAGCGGCGTGAGTCTGCTCGAAACGAAACGGAGAAACATCATGACCGGCCTCGGCCAGCGCCTCCTTATTAGCGAGACGTTGCTTAGTCTGTTCACTCCAGTCAGCCATATCAGCCCTCCATCATAGCCTGCCTACACACAAACTTCAGGGGGGCATTTTTACCCGCCGATGAGCAGCAGGGCTTAGCCACCAATCTCGGCAACACGAAAGCGTCGCACCCCACGGCCGGTATCTACCTTGACCACCGTACCAACCTTCTGTCCCATCAGCGAGCGGCCGGCGGGGGACTGGTCGGAGATCCTGATAGGCTCCTCAATCGCCGAGGCCTCGGCTGCCGAGACCACCTGCACCCACAGCTCCTCACCACCCGCAGTTTCCACCAAGCGCAGCAGCGAACCCAGCATCACCGTATCGGTAACCACACCCTCCTCCAGGATCACTGCGTTAGCCAAAGTATTCTCCAGAAGATCGATTCGGTCTTCAATTGCGACCTTCTCACGCTTGGCATCTTCGATGCCGGAGTCGTCGTAATCGTCGGAAGATCCACTCAGCTCCCGCAGGATCCGCGTAGCTTCTTCGAGCCGCTGGTACTCCCGCTCCAGCTGGGCCTTTAATCGATCATATCCAGTTTTGGTCAGCCTTGTTTCCTTTGCCATGATTGGGCATAGACTATACCAGATCAGCCAAAAGCCAAACACCCCTTGCCGCTCCCGGCTGCGATCGGAGCCACGGGTCGACGGACATAATTGCTCCGAGACTGCGGTGACGACATCGTTCGGCGTCGTGGTAGACAGTATAAGTAGCACCTAGGTCCACGCATCCGCTCGAGGACCACCCATATAAACCGGACTGGAGTCTGCGGAGGAATCTGCTATCCACCACGTCTGAGAGCCCCCGGCTTACCCAAGGCACCACCGGGTAAAAACAGTCTCCGTACCGAGAAGTATCATTGAAACGGGCACCCACTTATCAAATGAATCCTGCGTCATAGGTACCCTGTTCACGCCAGACCGGAAAACCGGGATACAACGTATGGTACATGAGCCAAGCTCACTTAAGATGTTAAACTTCACTATGTGAACATGCACTCGCCTCGGCCACCGGAGCACCTAGCCGCACCGACGCTTCAGCTCATGCGGCAACACCGGCAGCCAGCTGTCCGCATATTCGAATCTTTTGAGGTCCGCGCCGCGCATGGCTTACTGCCCCAGCAGATCCACTCGATTCTGCCGGGGCCACCAGCGGAGGCAACCGCATGAAGCTGTGGCGATGGCTAGCAGCCGGATGGATCTTCACGGCTCTGGCGATAGGACAAGCATCACAGCCGAGTCCTACACAGGTACTCCTTGCCCGGCTCTCGTACTACCCAGCGCTGGTGCAATCCTGGTATTCACTGCAGGCCGCTCGAGCACAGCTTTCCGCCTTACAAAGCCCCGTGTCCCTGAGCGCGCAAGGCAGCAAGGGCTTTATGGAGATAGAAACGCCACCGGCCGGCTGTCAGACCAACCCTAAATCGTTGAGCCCGGATTGCGTGAACTTGCCCAGTGAAAATACGCGGATCAGCATAAGCTTGAAGCTGACCCCCTTCCCCTTTGGAAACGTACAGGAACAGATCAGCCAGGCCCAGGTGCGGCTTTCATTAGCCCGACTCAGTTACCGGCAAACC
>CAYODT010000003.1:3106-9421 GCA_964402875.1 uncultured bacterium
GATCAGCCAGGCCCAGGTGCGGCTTTCATTAGCCCGACTCAGTTACCGGCAAACCCTGGCCGTGCTGGAAGCCCAGGCGCTGGAGGCCGCTTACCAGCAACAACTGGCTCAAGACAGCGTCACCGCCGCGCAAACCGGCGCCAAGGCGGCACAAGCCGTGCTGGCCGGTACCCAACTTCAGGTTGGTAAGCAAGCTGTCAGCAAAAGCGGGCTACGCCAGGCGCAACTGGTCTTCGCCAGTGCTGAAAGTCAGTTGTGGCAGGCCCATCTAAATCTCAGACTGGCCTCAGCCAACCTCAGTGGTCTGGTGGGAAAGAAGCCCATCCCCATCCCTTCTATGCCGGGCCCACCAAGCCTTCCAGCTACCGCCGAACCTCCAGCGGTCATCCAAGCACGACTCAACCTACAAAGTGTCTTCACCACGTACAACCAGGCCAAACATACCCTCTGGCCGGTCGCTCAGCTCAGCTATACTCGGCACACTTCTGACAACGACAGCTTGAGCGCTTCGATCAACTCCAGCACATTGCAGCCCACGCTGGGATACAATTTTGTCAACCCGGGCAACACCGCGCCGCAAAATCGTATTACCGGCGAATGGCAAGTCTCGGTCTCCCTGACGCTCTCGCCAGCGGCCTTCAAGGGGCTCGCCGCGGCCCAGGAGCAGCTTACGGCCGCCAAAGCCGGGCTTGCCGCAGCCTTGGCCCAGGCCACGTTGCAAAAAGAAACACTCATGGGACAGCTTGAACTGGCAGACAAGCAGTCGGCATTGGCCCAGCTCAAGGACCAGGATGCCGAAAAAACCCTATCGGAGACTACGGAACGTGAGAAACTGGGCCTGGTCAGCCCTCTCCAGCTCCTGCAGGCCCGCTCGCAGCGGGCTCAGTCAAGTACTTATCTGCAGAAAGCCCGTCTACAGGTTCTCGGCAAAACCCTGGATATCTATCGCTACTATGCAATTCCGCTCCTGGAGGTGCACCCATGAATCTAGCCAAGCACATATTCCCCTACATCGTGCTGTGCCTAGCCTCCGTACCCGCCATGGCACAGACTACCGTCCTTAATCTAGGTCGGGCGTTGGCGGCAGCCGAAGTCCAACCCTCAGTCAAGAGCGCAGAGGTCACACTCACCGCAGCACAGGATCAGCTGAAGCGCGCTCAGTCTGACCCCCTAGCTACCAAACCTACTCTGCTGCAAGCGCAGCAGGCCGCTACGCTTGCGAAGCTCAGAGTCGATGCCGCGTTATCCTCGGCTAAGAGTCAAATTGTATCATCGTATACAGAATACCTGGAAGCCGAGCAACAACTGAAGGTGGCCACGCTTGGGTCTACGGTAGCCGGGAAAGGGCTTGCCATCGCAAAAATCCGCGAGAAAAACGGCAGCGGCACCGCGTTGGATACCGCTAATGCGAGTACTGAGCTCGCAAAAGCTGAGAGTGGCATATCGTTTGCGCAAAGTGGGTTGGCTCTGGCTAAGGCCAACCTGTCCAGCCTGGTCGGGACCTTCAGTCACCTAAGCCCGCTATCCGATAGTCAGATCCCGACCATGCCCGAGCCGCTCTGGGACCAACTGTCGGCAGTTAATACCACCTTGGTGCAGGCCGACCAGGGTGCGCAGATGGCTGAGCTCCAAGCCTCGTTGCTAGGCCCCAGCTACGCCTCGAGGTCACAGATCCAGTCGGCCAACGCGCAAGCACAACAAGCCAAGAGCGCGGCGCAAAACGCCGCCCGAGGCTTAACAATTAAGATCCAAAACCAGTATGACCAACTTGAGAATGCCTATCGGAACATGCACATACAGTATGGAGCTTTCAAGAACGCGGAGAAACAGTTCACCTACACACAGGCCCGCTATCAGTCGGGGTTAATAAGTGAAATGGCGCTGTTACAGGCTCAGTTGACCTTTGCCCAGAGCAAACTCAGCACCTTACAGGCCCAAAACGGCTACCTCAAGGCCTATTACGCACTCCTAGCCGCTAGGGATGGGCAATAAATAATGAAACCCACTGTGGCGGTCACTCTGTTGGGGGGGTTACTGCTGCTTGGCGCCTGCGCCCCAAGAAAGAACACGGGCGCCAAGCAGGCCTCCTCGACGGGCGCCGCACAAGCCGTCCGCATGGTGACAGCAACACAGGGCGCACTCCGGAGCCGGCGCAATACCAGCGTGATTATTGACCCTGGTGAGACCAGCGCGGTGGCCGCAGGTACCTCAGGCCGGGTCCAGCGCGTGGTCCGACCCCAGGGCAGCCAGGTGAACCGGGGCCAGGTAGTCGTGCAGCTTGATCCCACCACCACCCACCTGCAAGCGCAGAATGCCGAGCTGGCGTTGAAAGGCGCGCAGCTTAGCCTGAGCCGTGCGCAATCGAGCTTTGCCCAGAACGTGCAGTTAGCCAAGGACCAGCTCTCGGCCGCTCAGAGCAGCTTAGCCATAGCCGACAAGCAGTATACGGAAGGACAGGCCCTGTTCAAGGTCGGCGGTATCTCAGCGGTGAATCTCAAACAGCTCGAAAATGCAACCCTACAAGCCCGGGCCGGCCTACAAAGTGCCAGGAACGCCCTGCAGCAGGCACAGGAAGTACAAAAGGACCACCTCAAAGCACTCTCGCTCCAAGTACAGCAGTCCCAGTATCAGCTCAAGTTGGTTCAACGAAACCTCGCCGAAACCGGGGTGGCGGCGCCCTTCGCCGGTGTGGTCACCCAGGTGAATGTAGACCCCGGCGAATTCGTGGGTACCGGAAGCGCAGTTTTCCATTTGGCTAAGATGAGTACGCTAAAAGCCAAGTTCAATCTGCCGCCCGAACAGGCCGCCGCGCTTTCCATCGGCGAGACAGTACAAGTACGCTATGCCGGCCGGACCTACGGAGCGGTCGTCACCAACAGCAGCACCATACCCATGGCGAATCGGCTGGTGCAGATGGTGGCCCGCCTGGACGGCCCCGAACTCCCGCCGGTAGGGGTCACAGCAACGCTGGACTACACCGCAGCCCTGGCCAAGGGAAGCCTGGTGCCCGTTGGCGCAGTGCGGTTCATAGGTAACCAGGCGGTAGTCCTGGTGGTGCAAGGCGGCAAGGCGGTAAGCATACCGGTACGGCTCGTCGCGCAGAACGGCACTCAGGTTGCTTTGGAGGGGCTCCAAGCCGGCGACTCGATCATCTACCCCCTACCACCCGGTCTTACCGACGGCCAGGCGGTTAAGGTCGTGCCGTGAGGGTCAACCCAGTTCTGCGTTTCTTTGTCAATCGCTTCGTGATCGCCACGGCGATCTTCGGTGCCATGGTTCTGTTCGGCCTCTTCGGCGCCACGCGCCTAGGTGTAGATCTGCTGCCTCCCTTTCAATTACCGATTGTTGCAGTGAGCACACTATACCCGGGGGCCGGTCCTCAGGAGGTGAGCGACCAGATCTCTAAACCCATCGAGGAGAGCCTGAACACGCTTTCAGGAATCGACCAAATTACCTCGATCAGTAGTGAAGGGTTCTCTCAGATCGTCGTACAGTTCAATTATGGGGTGAATCCTGCTCAAGCCTCAGTAGACGTCTCACAAAAGGTAGCGGCGATCCAGAGCACGCTGCCAAAGGGCGCTAAGACACCAGCGGTACAGAAGTTTGACCCGGGTGCCTTCCCAATTCTCTATGTCGCGCTGCAAGCCCCGGGCCAAAACCTCACCAAGGTTACTGATTATGCCACACAAACGATTAAGCCACGCCTGCAGAGGGTGCCAGGTGTTTCCGACGTGCAGATTCAAGGTGGGGCTAGCAAGGAAGTACAGTTACTGGTGAACCCCGCTTTGCTGGCACAGTTCAGGCTCAGCCCACAGCAAGTGGTAGGGGCGCTCGGTAACTCGGCTCTGTCGTTGCCCGCAGGCACTCTCAGTACCCAGGGAAAGCGTCAGTCCTACAGCCTGCGCACCACGCCCAACAATGCCTCACAAGTAGCGCAGTTCTTAGTTAATCCGACCACCGGTCTGCAGGCCGACGATCTGGGCACCGTTCGTGAAACCAGCGCCCGCCCTACCAGCTATACCCGCCTGAACGGTCAGCCGGTGGTTTTACTGGCGGTACGCAAAACTCCCGGATCAAACGCGGTCAACGTGTCGCATGGAGTACATCAGGCACTCGGACGAATGGGTTTCCCGAAAGGCTATCAGGCCCACATTACCGGTGATACTACCGGCTTCATCAAGGCTACCGTGCATGACACTTTGAGCGAGGCGCTGATTACCGCATTAGTGGTCTCGTTCGTAATCCTGATTTTTTTGGGTAAGCTCAACTCAGTCTTCTCGGTGGTGCTGGCCATTCCCATCTCACTCTCCGGCGCGCTGGTGCTTTTTGCACTCTTGGGCTTTACCTTCAACATCATCAGCCTACTCTCACTAATCGTGGCGGTAGGTATTGTGGTAGACGATTCGATTGTAGTGGCCGAAAATATCGACCGCTATCACAGCGAAGGGCGAAGTCTTAAGGATGCTGTACTGATGGGCTCGAGCGAGGTCATCTCGGCAGTATCAGCATCCTCGCTCTCTCTACTGGCGGTCTTCCTGCCGATCAGTTTTTTACCAGGCGTAATCGGCCAGTTCTTCCGTGAATTCGGCCTCGGTTTGGCGGCGGCGGTCTTCACCTCCTGGGCAGAGGCCCTGTTCTTCCTGACGGTACGTCTGGCCTATTTTCCCGATCCACTACCGCCGAGCTGGGGTGAGGCCCGGGCTCACCTGCTGAACTTCGCGGCCAGCCTTCGCTTTGGCCTACGACGCTTTTACCGGCCCCTGGGCCTGGTGGGCTTAGTGGGCTTCGGCTACCTTCTTTACCGAACCTGGGGTACGGCGGGCCTGGTGGGGTTGGTGTTGTATCCCCTGCTGCTCGGTGTTTTACACTATGTCCTCACTCTGATCTATGTGCTGCTGGGAGCGGTGGCCCGTACACTGTTCGGCTGGACCGAGCACGGATTCGAGAAGCTCCAGGTCTGGTATGCCGCAGCTCTAGCTAAGTTGCTGAGGTACAACGGCTGGGTACTGTTCGTCGCGGTCCTGTCATTCCTGAGTATCTTTACCATACTCACACGCATTCCCTTCAACTTCACGCCGCAAAGCGACACCGGAGTGATGACCGCCGATCTAACTTTGCCCCCTGGGGTAGACCTGAACACCACCAGCAAGCTGACCCAACAACTGACTGACTATCTGCTTAAGCAACCTGCGGTCGAGACGGTGCTCAGCACGGTGGGCACCTCGAACAATGCCCTCTCCGGCAGCGCCAATACCAACAAGGCCGGGCTGGTAATCACCTTGAGGCCGCGCAATGAACGGTCCGGTATCCAGGCACTGACAGCCGCCTATAAAACGCCGCTCATGCGCATCGTAAAGAAAGCCTTCCCCTCAGCGAATCTCCGACTCGCGGCCCAGCAGGGCGGGCCCACCGGTGTCGGCGGTATGGAACTCACTTTGTCAGCACCCAGCGAGAGCAGCCTGCAAAGGGCCAACCGGCGGGTACTGGCCTATATGAAGTCGCGGGGCGATCTGCTGAACGTGCGCTCGAGCCTCTCGGAAACTTTTAACGAGCAAGTCTTCGTACCCGATCCGGCAAAGTTGACCGGTACAGGGTTGACGGCCAGCGATATCGCCCAGGCATTGCGCATCTACAATAACGGGGTTACCGCCGCGCAGATCCGCCAGCAAGGGCAGGAGTATGATATTGTGGTGCGGGCCGCACCACAATATGTAGGCAGCCAGGGCGCATTGCTCTCGCTGCCGATCTATGCCCCGGCGCTAGGCACATCACTTCCCCTGGGATCGCTGGGGCATTTTAAGCTTGAGCAGGCTCCCAGCACTATCAACCGCACCAATCAGGCCTATTCGGCAGACATCAAAGCCGAACTGGCGCCCGACTCGCCGGGCGCTTTGCAGGTGCAGCGACAGACCATCCAGACACTCGCCGGAAGAGGCGTGCTCAACCAGCGCGTGACCCTGGCTGCGACCGGGGCGTCCAGCTTCCTTGGGAACCTGGCTACTATGGCGCCGATCGCCTTCGGGCTCGCCCTCTTACTCAATTTCCTGGTTATCGCCAGTCAGTTTAACAGCTTTCGCTACCCGCTCTACATCCTTCTTCCGGTGCCCTTAGCCCTGGTGGGGGCTTTCTGGCTGATCTACATAACCGGCGTCGGCCTCAATGTCATCAGCGTGCTCGGCGTGGTAATGCTGATCGGCTTAGTTACCAAGAACGCTATTCTGTTGCTCGACTTCGCAGTGGAGCGGGCCAAGACCATGCGCCTGGACCACGCCCTGGTAGAAGCCGCCCGTCTACGCCTGCGGCCTATCCTGATGA
>CAYODT010000003.1:9521-16140 GCA_964402875.1 uncultured bacterium
CTGGACCACGCCCTGGTAGAAGCCGCCCGTCTACGCCTGCGGCCTATCCTGATGACCACCCTAACCGTATTGATCATCAGCCTACCGCTCATCTTCGGCGGCGGCGAAGGTGCGGAGTTCCGCCGCGGCCTGGGCATCATCATCCTGGGGGGGCTGCTCTCCTCCACGCTGCTCACCCTGTTCGTAGTACCCTCAGTCTTCATGCGTTTCGAGGGACCCCGCTACGACAAGGCGGCAAGGTCCCATTCGGCCACCGACTGAAGCTTGCGGCCCATTTAGATCACCCGTTAGAGACGTAAAATGGCAGAATGCTGCCGCCGGCGCTCGGGCCCTACGCCAGCTTTGCAGACTGGCTGAAGGACCTACCCGGCTATAGCGATCAGTTGCGCTTTGCCCGGCGGATTCCCGGCCGGCCAATGCTGCCGGTATCCTATCAGGGCATCTTCGGGGACATCTTGGGAGTTTTGGGGCTTAGACCCTGGGCGCACCAGGCCGAGGCCTTCTCCTTGCTGGAGGGTGGATACAACGTGGTGGTGGCCTCGCCCACCGCCTCCGGCAAGAGTCTGGTTTTCCAGATCCCGGCACTGCACGCGCTTTTACAGGGGCAGGCGGCCATCTTCCTCTATCCAACCAAGGCCCTAGCCCGCGATCAGAGTGATAAACTTACCGCACTAGCAGCGCCTTTCGGCCTAGCCGGGCAGGTCCAGACCTACGATGGTGACACCCCCACGAATCGGCGCGCTAAGATTCGCGAACAGGGCCTGGGATTTTTGACCAACCCTGACATGCTGCATTATGGCCTACTGCCACGGCACAGCGACTGGGCCCGGGTTTTGACTAACTTGGCCTATATTGTGGTAGACGAGCTACACTACTATCGCGGCGTATTCGGCACCCACGTAGGCTTGATCCTGCGGCGGCTTCTGCGGCTGGCGCGGTTTTATGGGGCCGAGCCCAAGCTGATCGGCGTCTCGGCTACCATTCAGAATCCGCTCGAGCATGCCCAGACGCTGTTTGGGGAGCGTTTCGCCCTGGTTGAAGCCCAAGCACGCACCAGTGAACGGGAGTTCACCATCTGGCTGCCTCGCGCGCTTGATAAAACCGGCCAAAGTCGCAGGAGTGTAAATCTCGAAGCGGCCGGACTGGCTGTCTATGCCGCCGAGAGCGGCGTAAAGACCCTGGTCTTCGCCTCCAGCCGCAGAACCGCAGAGCTGATCGGGCGGTACGGGCAGATGGCCGGCGGTGAGATCCGCACTTACCGGGCCGGCTACACCACCGCAGAGCGGACCCAGCTCGAGCAAGCCTTCAGGGAAGGTCGGATCAATGTGCTGGCATCCACATCGGCGCTCGAGCTAGGTATCGACATCGGCGATTTGGACGCGGTAATCCTGGTAGGCTACCCCGGTTCACTCAACGCCTTCTGGCAACGCGCCGGGCGCGCAGGACGAAGCGGCCGGCGGGCGCTCTTGACCTGGATCCCGCGCGAAGATCCCCTGGACGAATACTTCCTCAACCATCCCGAGCTGCTGCTCACCTCGGCCCCCGAGGCGGCAGTGGCCGATCCTTTCAACCCATACCTCTATCCGCCCCATCTGCACGCGGCAGCCCGCGAACTTCCCTTGGACAAGGACGAGCCACTCTACCGACCTGAGCTGTCCGGGCCCGGCTTCAAGACCTGGGGCGGACATATCCACACTACGCGAAGAAATCCACACCGAGACATCAGCCTGCGCGGAAGCGGCAAGAGTTTCGTACTCAAAGACGCCAGCGGCAAGGTCATGGGTTATCTCGACCAGCGGCAGGCTTACCGGGAGGCCCATCCTGGTGCAGTCTATCTGCACCAGGGAGAAAGTTACCTGGTGCGGAACCTTGATCTGCTTGGTCAAGAGGTGGTTCTGCTGCCCAGCCTAGAGGCCTATTACACCCAAGTTCTGGCCGAGACCGACATCACCGTGCAGGATGGGCACGAAGTGCGGCCCGGCGTATGGTTGGGCCGCGTGACCATCACCGATCAAGTGGTGGGCTTCGCCAAGAAACGCTATCTGACTGAGGCGGTGCTGGACGAGGTACCGCTCGAGCTTCCGCCGATTACCTACCCCACCGAGGCAATTTGGTTCCACCCATCCCAGCTCGAAGATCCCGGTCTTATGGCTGGTGGTATTCACGCACTCGAGCACACTCTCATCGGTCTATTACCGCTTTTCGTACTGGCCGAGCGCAGCGATATCGGCGGGGTAAGTTACCCTTTGTATCCCGGTCCACTACCCTCCGGAAGTGGCGCCACCATATTTATCTACGACGGCCACCCGGGTGGAGTAGGCTATGTGGCCCAAGCAGCCCATAGCTGGGTACGATGGCTTTCGGCCGCACACGACCTACTCACCGATTGCCCCTGCGATGATGGCTGTCCGCGCTGCATACTTAGCCCCAAATGCGGCAACGGCAATCAATTTCTCGACAAGGATGCGGCTCTTTTGCTGGCAACGAGTATAGTTGAGGCCAACTCACAAACCGTCAACTAATAAGTCAAGTATAGACCACCGTTCATCGAATCGTCATCAGCCGCCCCGCGCCATGAATTATAAATACGTCTAACCATTTTGTTACTGATCCTTCTCTTAGCGGCTCGCGCCCGCCTACTCGGCCTGCCACCACAACTGAGCCAGAACCAAGTGACCATGTTTACAGCGATCAACACCGTTAGAACTACGGCTAGAACCTGCGGAAGCGCCATATTCGAAGGCGTATACGCACTGGCTTGAAACACTAATCCGGCTGCAGTCGCTCAAAACTACAGCATCGACATGTCCGCCCGCAACCACCTCAGCCACACCGGATCGGATGGAAACACTCTTGCTGAGCGTCTCTGAACTGCCGGCTATATATATCCTCCTCGTAGGAGGAAATATCGTCGCAGGTTTCCCCACCGCAGAGGCAGTAGTCCAGGCTTGGCTGCAAAGTCCTGGCCACTGCACCCAATCTGAATGAACCCGAGCGCCCACCTGGTGGGCGCCGGCGAGGCTAGAGGTACTGGTGGCAGTAAGCTTCTACTAGCTACTGGACACTCGGCCTTGCCTCCCCACGATTGAATCCATAAATCGCTGATGGACGACTACACGCATAAACCTTTTATGGCGCTTATACCCGACCCAACTCCGTTGACAGCACTCACCATGCCAGAACGGCCCTGCCCCTCATCATGGAAGACTGACCCGAGCCGGCCCAAGCTATCTCACCCGCGTGATGCCCGAGAAAGGCTAAGCAGCTCGATGCCACAGGCCTAGACCGGAATCGTCGGGATCATGAGCTAGTATGTACGAAAGAGAGTCTGCAGCAAAAACCAAAGTACGACGTACGGACCGGCCCTACTTCCTACCAGCGACAAGTTCCTTGAGGCAGGGTATTCAAATACCCCGCCGTTGGACCTCCGGTTGAATACCGTCCCTATTTTTGTCGAAGCCCATCCGGTAAACATCCATCCCAGTACTTCCTAAGATAGGCCTAAAATAGCGCGGACAAAAAAAGCACAAGCCGCTCTCCGAGACCGCTTGGCGGCATCCAAACCTGCATAAAGCCGATCTGCTGGCTGTCGGCACATCAATACCAAATTTCTTGCTCAGCCAGGCATCAACATCAACAGAATCTAAGAGGCCGAGAATTCTAGGCACAACTATTACACTTGTCGTGTTCATATCTTAGATTCCATCATTACGCACGGAACCACCGAAGCTGTGTTACGCAGGACCGCAGGTCGCCTGGTAAAGCAACACTACTCTCAGCCATCAAGCCAAGCAACCTTAGGTGTTGCCCTCATACCCCGCGACGAGCCTTCTCACAAGAAATCACCGAGAAGACTCGTCGCGTCCAAACCATCCATATCCATCCGAACATCACAAGGCTCGCTAGATACCTTGGTCAGCTGTTGGGCTCAATTAGACCGTAGTTGCCGTCGCGGCGGCGATAGATCACGTTGAACCGCCCTGAGCTCGAGTTCCGGAACGCATAGAAATTATGTCCCACGGCCTCCATCTCATACGCAGCATCTTCGGGGGTCATGGGTTTCATCTCAAAGCTCTTCGTCCGCACAATTTGCGGCTCGAAGTCCTCGACCTCATCAGTATGATCCGGAAGCTGCTCGAGCTGCTGTTTGCCCCCGGTGCTGGTACGTCGCGCCAGCAGGCGGCCCTTAAAGCGGCGCAACTGCTTCTCAAGAACGTCGGCGGCCCGGTCGATGGCTGTGTACATATCGGGGTCATCCTCTTCTGCCCGTACTAAGCCCCCCGGCACGTTCACCTGGACCTCAGCCTTAGCCCGGTTCTCCACGTGAGGACTGGTAGCAATCGAAAGAGTCACCCGGGCATCAACAATGTGATCGAAGTAACGGTCCAGCCGCTCAAGTTTCTTACCCACATGATTCCTGAGGGCGTCGGTAACCTCAATGTTGCGTCCTGAAAGCTTATAGATATTCATGTGCCCCCCTTTCAAACCACCTTGCAAGCTTATCTTAACATCGACCCAGGGGAGCATATCCTCCGTTCCCAGAGTATGGCAGGGAGTCTCCTCGGAGCACTGGAGTCAATCCAGCGCGTATCCACCTTGTCGGTCATCTCGCACTATTTGTCCATTGCGCAGCACCACCACCCGTTTAGGATAGGCTTCAACCAGTTCCCGCGAGTGTGTAGCCACCATGATCGTAGCGCCACGGCCGTGGATCTGCTTTAAAACCTCCAGCATGCCCACCGCATTCTCGGGGTCCAGGTTTCCGCTCGGTTCGTCGGCTAGAAGAATCGGTGGATCCCCAATAATGGCCCGGGCGATAGCCACCCTCTGAGCCTCGCCCACCGAGAGTTGGTATGGATAGGCTCTACGCTTATGCGTCAGTCCGACCACACGTAAGGCTCTGACCACACGATCCTTCCATTCGCCGCGTGGCGCACCGATCACCCTGAGCACAAAGCTCAGATTTTGTTCCACAGTCTGACCGTCGAGCAGCCGGTGGTCTTGAAACACCATCCCCACCCGGCGCCTAAAGTAGGCCACACGATTGCCACGTATACCCTTGAGGTTCAAGCCGTCGACGTATACCGCTCCAGCGGTAGGCTCGAGCTTCTTGAGGGCCAAGGCCAGCAGGCTCGATTTCCCGGCCCCGGAATGTCCAACCAAAAAGACAAACTCGCCCTTCTTAATCTCTAAGTTAATGTTATACAAAGCCAGGGTTTTGGTACGCCTGTACTCCAGGGAGACCCGGTGGAAATGGATCATATGAAACAGTATAGACAACCACCGTGCTCTCACGAAAGCTGCTTAGAATAACAGACATGGCCAAACGAACCGCCCGGCGAATTTGGATGGTGCTTATCGGGGTTGGTGTGCTGACCGCGCTGATTTTCGTATACGCACAGTTCAACCAGCAGTCGAAACAAGATTTTGCCTCTAGCACTTATGGGCAGTCACTGCTGGAGACCTATCAACTCATCAAAACCCACTACATCGTGCCTAAGAGCAATTCACAGCTTGACGAAGTCCTGCAAGGTGGCATAAAGGGCATGGTGAAGTCGCTCAACGACCCCTTCACCTACTACATCCCGCCAAAACAGGCCAGGCAGACCGAGCAGCAAATGACCGGTAAGTACTCGGGCATCGGCGTGGAGGTCGCCCCAGCAAATGCCGGCGGTACTGGCCTCAAGATCACTAATGTCTTCAGCTTTGGTCCCGCCTATGCCGCAGGCCTTCAGCTAGGAGACGAAATCGTCCAAGTCAATGGTCAGAATGTAGCCAAGGAGAGCTGGCTGGACATCGTCAACCAGATCAAAGGGCCCAAAGGCACCCATGTCAAGATCGGTATCAAGCGAGATAGTTCGCCCGCAGTGCTTCAATTCGATATCGTGCGCGAGACCATCCCCTACGTAGCGGTCTCCCATGCTATGCTCGAAAACCACACCGGCTACATCGCCATCAGCTCCTTTGCCAATGCTAAGGTCGCCGACCAATTAGCCGCAGCACTCACCGACCTGAAACGTCAGGGCATGCAGAAGCTGATCCTAGATCTGCGTAACAACGGCGGCGGCTTACTCGACCAGGGTTGTCAGGTAGCTAACGACTTCCTCTCCAAAGGCGTCATTGTTTACACCAAGGACCGTAGCGTGACCACCGCTCGCTGCGAGGCCAGTGATAATCCCAGGTGGACCGGGCCCATGGCCGTGCTAATCAACCGTAACTCTGCTTCGGCCTCGGAGATCGTAACCGGTGCCTTACAGGATTACCACCGCGCCACAGTAATCGGCGAACAATCTTTCGGTAAGGGCGTGGGGCAGATCGCCTTCCCCCTGCCTAACGGCGGCGAACTTTACCTGGTCAACTTCGAGTGGCTTACGCCGGATAAGCAGTACATTCAGCACAAGGGCATCACCCCAAACATCAAGGTCAAGGACAATCGCTTCCCCGATCTGCTGGCCTTCCAAGGCAGCGGCGCCGCCCCCGACAGCAAAATCACCTTAACCATAAACGGTAAGGCCTATTCCACAGCTGTGGACGAAAAGGGCAAGTTCAGCTTCAGCGAACCCGCACCCAAGGCTACCGTCACCCCTTCGCCCAACCCCAGCATCGCGGTGGTCAACCC
>CAYODT010000003.1:16240-57340 GCA_964402875.1 uncultured bacterium
CTGTCTCTACTGCCAACCATACCGCTACCTATCTGTAAAGTATTCAGGTATTCAGCCTTCAGGAGGCAGGACTGTCACCCAAGGCCATCAGGCTATCCTCAGGCATGCAGAGCTCTCCTGGCCATGGTGCCAGCGCTGCCCCAGGTGTATACATCGGCGCCGCCATCCCCGATTGAACTACAAAATCCTACAGAAGACGGGCTGGTCTACGTGGGGTTATCGTTGCTATGGAGCATGGGCACGGCCGCTTTCGCAGCAAGACCCAATCTTACCTGGCACTCTTAAGATCCAGCGCTGGCCACCTGAACAACCCCGGAGGGGCATCATGGCTAAGTCCCCTAGCAGTCCATACCCTGGTTCCAGTGGCATGTGGCACTAATTCTCCGGTTATCGCCACATGCTCTAAGACACCAGCAATTTCCGGTTTAGAATACATTTATGGAGATTGTTGGATTTCGCGGAGCACCCGAAGAAACCTTCAAAGAGATGAGACGGGCGTTGAAAACAACCCATGGCTCTTCGTTATCGGTCTACTTGGTTACCGATTGGCAAGGCAACCGCAAGAACCAGCGCTACGCTTTGTACATTCGCGGACCCAAGTCACCGATTCTAAGCGCGGACGCCTTTGGCCCGGCCTTCGGGCAGGCCGGGCAGGCCAAGTTGGTGGAGCTGGTTGACTGGCTCCTGGCACACGGTGTCACCCGCTGGTATGAGACCGTGCTGCCACCCTCGGTATATACCCAGGTCTTGTTACAGGTACCACCGGACAGCGAGCAGCGTATCATGGTTGGCGGCAACCCCACCGATCCCAACATCTACGCCTCTGCGACCTAAGACCGTGTGTCACCCAAGTAAAGTGGCCCCAGGGAGCCGCTTTACTTTGTTAGGGTGCTTATCCACCCATTCAGGCAATGATACTCGGCAGGTAGCCGCCAATCAGTTTTGTAATCCTTAATCGGGTATGCACAAGTGTCATACCAACGCTCCAGCCAACCCCGTAGACCGAGTGTCACTCTGATCCACGGGGCAGCAGGGGTGTTCCCCAGTAATGTGCCACCAAGGTCAACGTCTGTTATCTGATACACCGCACCTATGGGATCTCCCCAGGGGGCAGCAAACAGCTGGAGGACGGTGGCTAGTGGGGATCTAGTTGCCCGAGGCGCCACATATGAGCCAGCCCGCCGCAGATCAAATACTGCGTAGCGGCAGCCAGAAGGTGTGTAGGATAACTGGCAGCGAGCTAATTTGGTCATAGTAGCCACCTATAGCTGCCACCAACTGTTCTCAGCCGGCTAGGGTCAAGGCGGCCCATCGGACTGGCATGCACTTCACCCCAGACCGGACACTGGACCAAATCCACCAACACCACGGAATAGAAGGTTGGAGTTCACATCATTTACCTGGCGCATAAAGTGGACCTAGCACCAGCTGCAGTAGTAGGGGTTGTCGGGCTTCGCCATCTATCAAACATCAACTGCCCCTCGTAGATTGGTGGTTGGCCTCCCTCGCCGGGCCGGACACAAGTTTCTATGAATATAAGCTTCCTTATTCGAGCCGAACAGCCGCCCGAATAAGGAAGCTAGGGGCTAGGAAATGACCTGGGTTAAGAACGACCATCCTCACGGTATCAGCAAGAAAATACTATTTACTTGTACTTTAGGGTAACTGTATAGCTTAGTGTCTGCTCAGAGCCGGGGCTCAGAGTCAGAGCAAGCGTATATCCACCTGGCACGATCCGCGCGCCAGGAAAAACTACTTGAACCTCGCGGGCCGAGAAGATCTCTGACAGTTCAAGCCTTACTGGGTAGGTCTTAGGGTTCTCGACCACGGTATTCACCCGGTATATACGCTCGTTAGCGTTCTCCTTTAGAACGATAATACTTCGCTGGGCCACGCCAGCCGGATCAGGCCCGAGCATCAGGCGCAGCTGATCCCCAGCAGCGGTATCGCCAAGCTTGGACTGGCCTACCAGTACGCCATGGTCTCGCACCGTCACCACACCCGCAGCCAGATTTGACGGGGCTACAAAGGTATAACCTCGCGTAAAGTTCAGACGCGGGCCGTTAACAAAAGACCCCTGGTAGCGCCATAGAAACGCGGTCTTCACAGGCTCGCGCATAAAGGGTATTAGGTTCAGACCCGGATAAAGCTCGAGCTTCCCGGCATAGCTATACTGGTAGGTTCCCCCAGCTTCCCCAAGGTAACCAGCGGGAGATGCGGCAGAAAACGGCGCTGTCCCTAACGCCCGTACGCCAGGGGCGAGAGGCTCTGCTGAAGTAGGCCGCTCGAGCAACGGTACTCGCCCAGCTACAAAAACACTGTGTTGAACAGTGAAATTATATCCTAAATCGTTCTTGATCTGAGCATTGCTCACCAACAAGCCGCTGCCAACCTCCAGCTCGTAGCTCAGGTCAAAGGAAAGTGCACGGGTAACGTAACGCAGCGTTGAGGCACCGCCTCCTTGGTAACTGAAACGCACCGAAGGACCGGTAAACCCCGCCTGATCCGGGTAACCCAGGCGTCCAGGCGCACCCTGAATGTAGCGTCCCTGATATTCGAATATACCCCTGGCCGGGTCCACCACCTTGATCGGCTGCCACGCACCGTCCTGCCAGACCGAGATCTCCTGCCCAGCATAGGCCGAGAGTGGATCGGGGCTGGACGCAAAAACCTCCTGCGTCATATGCAGGTCCGTTCCGCTCAGCCTTACCGTACCTGGCAGCAACGAGGCAAAAAGCATTTGACCAGGTGTCCACCGGAACTGGCTTTGCGGTACCGCAAGTACCTCACTAATCTCGGCAAACCCGGAATAAAACCGCGCCTCAACTCCGCTGGCAGCCGGTACCTGCGCATACACTGCAGCAGTAGCCGCCAATACCAGTCCAGCTATCCAACGTAGCATGCCTTATTGAACCACACTCATCACCAAGCGTATTAAAGCACGTCATCTCGGATACAAGCTTTATAGTGGCCCGGGGTGACCTCCAGTAGCTCGGGCACCGCATGCGCACACTGGTCAATTGCATAGCGGCAGCGTGTACGGAATACACAACCCGAGGGTGGATTGATAGGGCTGGGAATATCGCCTTCCAGCAAGATTCGCTCCCGCTTAATGGTAGGGTCAGGCACTGGAACAGCCGAGAGCAAGGCCTCAGTGTAAGGATGCTTGGGCGAGCGGTACAGCTCGCGCGCCAGCGAGACCTCCATAATCTTACCCAAATACATCACTACCACGCGATCGGATATGTATTCCACCACGGCCAAATCGTGTGCGATAAACAGGATGGTTAATCCCAGGCGATCCTTAAGGTCCTGTAAGAGATTGACCACCTGTGCCTGAATTGATACATCCAGCGCCGACACCGGCTCATCAGCCACAATAAACTCGGGATCCACAGCCAAGGCCCGGGCAATACCGATACGCTGTCGCTGGCCGCCCGAGAACTCGTGAGGATAGCGACGCATGTGGTCGGGACTGAGGCCCACCAATCTGAGCAGCTCGGTCACACGCTCGCTTCGCTTGGCACGGGTGTTAGCCAGCTTATGAATTACCAGCGGCTCAGCGATAATATCGCCCACCGTCATGCGTGGATTAAGGGAAGCATAGGGATCCTGAAAGATAATCTGCATCTTGCGGCGATAGGCCCGCATTCGCCCCTTCGAGATGGCGGCCAGATCCTCCCCCTCAAAGATGATCTGTCCCGAGGTGGGTTCGATCAGCCGCAGGATGGTGCGGCCCGCGGTGGTCTTACCCGAACCCGACTCACCTACCAAACCAATAACCTCACCCTTTATGACATCGAAAGAAACACGGTCTACGGCCTTCACGTTGGCTACTACCCTAGACAGGACGCCACCCCGGATAGGGAACCACTTCCTGAGGTTAATTACCTTCAGCAGGATATTATCGCTCGCCATCAGGCCAGCTCCCCCTGAATCTCCTGCCAACGCACGCATCGCACCATATGTCCACCTCCGGAATCTACCAAGCTGGGCACCTCGGCGTCACATATTCCTTTCTTCGCGTATCGGCAACGCGGGTGAAACGCACAGCCTGTAGGAAGATACAACGGGTTCGGCACATTACCGGGAATCGCCTCCAGCCGGTCTTGTTGACTATGGGTAAGGTCAAGCCTAGGTACGGAATTCAGCAGGCCCATGGTGTAGGGGTGACGGGGGCTCTTGTACACCGGTACCACATCGGCCTCTTCCACCGCGCGCCCTGCGTACATGACCACTACCCGGTCGGCCACCTCGGCCACTACCCCAAGGTTATGGGTAATAAAGAGTACCGACATACCGATTTCATCCTGAAGCTTCTTAATCAGCTCCAGGATCTGTGCCTGAATGGTCACATCGAGTGCCGTAGTAGGCTCGTCAGCGATGAGCAAGCTGGGGTTACAGGAAAGCGCCATTGCAACCATGACCCGCTGCCGCATACCCCCGGACATCTGGTGGGGATAGTTAGATAGTCGCTTCTTGGGCTCGGGTATGCCCACCAGATCAAGCATGTCGGCGGACATACTCCAGGCCTCCTTACGACTCTTTCCCTGGTGCAGCGTGATTGCCTCGGCAATCTGATCACCGATACTGTATACAGGATTCAAGGAGGTCATAGGTTCTTGGAAGATAATGGCGATGTTATTGCCGCGAATCTTCCGCATATTTGGCTCAGGTAGGCTGACCAGCTCCCTCTCTTTACCGTCCTTATCGCGAAAGAGGATCTGCCCACCAGCGATTTTGCCAGGCGGCATGGAGATCAGCCGCATGATGGCCAAGGAGGTGACCGACTTGCCGGATCCCGATTCACCCACCACCGCCAGGGTTTCCCCTTTGTCAATATGGAACGAGACCCCGTCAACCGCCTTGACAATCCCCTCATCGGTACGGAAGTGCACCTTAAGGTCAGTTACTTCTAATAGTCGTTTATCATCCATGGGTATCCCTTAAGAGTCTAGCATGACAAGCTCCAATAGTTATACACCTGGCTCCTAGGACGCACTCATTCATCCGCGGCTGCTTCTAGGATCAAAGGAATCACGCAAGCCATCCCCTAGGAAGTTCCAAGCCAGCACCGCCAAGAAAATGAATACGCCCGGCGCAAGCATCCAGGGGTGATTAGTGAAGGTGGCGATACCACCATCCTGAGCCGCCTTGAGCAGCAGCCCCCAGCTTACATAAGGTGGCACCACACCAACACCCAAGAACGACAATCCACTTTCCGCCAAAATATACACGGGAATCGCGATGCTGGTCGTAACAATTACATACCCCAGGGTCGAAGGCAAGAT
This sequence comes from uncultured bacterium, assembly GCA_964402875.1. GTDB lineage: Bacteria > Deinococcota > Deinococci > Deinococcales > Marinithermaceae > CAYODT01. Next base: position 21,532 of record CAYODT010000003.1, read on the forward strand.
ATGCCGTATAATCACCCGGCCATCACTAGCCCCCAGTGAGCGCGCAGCCTGTACGAAATCGGCCTCACGGTATCCCAGAATCATCCCACGTACTGTACGCGCCAGTCCGCCCCAGCCGATGAACCCCAAAATACCCACTACAACGTAGAAGACCACCGCCGGATCCATAGTGAGGGGAAAGACTGCACGCAGGGAAATTAGCAGGAAAAGACCCGGGATCGCAGCAACCACCTCGACTACCCTCATAATGAGGTCATCGGGATCAAGTAAAAAGGGCTTCCACACCAACGCACGCAGCATCCAAGAGAAGAGTAGCATAGCTATTACCACCCACAGCCCCTTCTCCCAGCCGATCTCGGTAAGTTGCACCATTTTCACCACTGCTACTGCTACAGCCCAAAGCAGTGCCAGCCAAACCGCGCTGTTCAGCAATATGCCTAGCCACTGCGACAGACGCGGATGAGTACCTTCCCGCGCACCTGACCATTCACGGTTTTTAAGCCACGTCATCCAACCAGGGCTCAGGCGCAGACGAGTACCCTGGTAGTAGCCGGCGATACCACCCAGCAGCAGCCCCAGCACAAGGGAAACAATGACAGATAGAATACCCACAGTCAACGAGATCTGCCCGCCGTATACCAGCCGCGCCCACTGGCTGCGACCCAGATTGTCAGTACCGGCTAGGTAGATACGTGCCGGAGCATCTACACCCAAAAAGCGTAGATCGGTATGGAAGATCTTGAAGATGGTGTAGGGCTGGTTAGGTGTACGTACGAAGAAGTGAATGTAGTACTTCTTGCTGGTATCGGGCACGTATTTAGTCTGGAAGGTATTCAGGTTCAGGGTACGTTCCTCAGCATACACAAAAGGGCGGGTGAGCAGGCCGGTCTTAGGATCTCTGAAGTGGATCGGGGTCGGCGGCGCAAAAGCGTAGGGAGAGCTCAGGGTATAGTAGTTGGGATCGTAAGCGCTGAAAAAGCCTGCAAAAGCAGCCATGAGGTAGAGCACCGCCAATACCACACCACCGACTATGGCCACCCTGTGTTTGCGGAAGCGTCGCCAGACCATCTGACTCTGCGAACGCAGCTGGCCTATCTCCCCTGCTGCTTGTTCTACCCGTTCACTCTCAATCACGTAAGCACCTCAGGAGTAACGGATTCGAGGATCCACCCAAGCTAAGAGCACATCACCTAGTACATTACCCACCACTAGGAGGATCGTGCTAAGCGTTAGGAATCCCGCCACCACGTACAAATCTTGCTGGAATATGGAGTCCAGTAAGAGCGGCGTAATGCCCGGCCAACTCATAACCACTTCTACCAAGCCCGCGCCGCCAACCAGGTTAGGTAGCTGCGCACCTATAGTGGCCACGAAGGGGATAACCGCCACGCGGAAGGCGTGTTTATAGATGGTGGTGCGCTCCCTAAGGCCCTTAGCTCGGGCGGTGCGGATGAAGTCCATATCCAAAGTCTCCATCATTTGACTGCGCATAATCCGCGAGAATGAGGAGATCTCTGCGGTCACAATCACGAATCCGGGTACGAAAGCATGCCAAGCAATGTTCCAAAACTGCTGCCAGGGGCTCAGGTGGCTGAAGCCGCTGCTGGTCATCCCCGACACCGGGAAGATCAGCACGCCGGTAGTGAACTTGATCTTGAGGAATATGAATATAATGATGAGTGCAAAGAAGAAGTTAGGTATAGCCAGGCCGAAGTAGGCGAAGAAGCTTACTACGCTGTCCCAAAGGGTGTAGGGGCGCAGCGCACCAAATACACCCGCCGGAATGCCCAGGACGTATAGCCAGAAAATGCCGATCATAACTAGCACCATGGAGTTGACGATGCGCGGCCAGATGATCTGCATGACCGGGGCCTGGTAAGCAAAAGAATAGCCCAGGTTACCGTGAAGCACCATATTTTTCATCCATATCAGGTACTGGACCCAAATCGGCTGATCGAGCCCGAACAGGTGTCTAAAGTTATCTATAGTGGCTTTAGTGAATTTAGGATCTAACTCCAAGTGGGTGAGGTAGTCGCCCGGAGCGAGCTGAATGATGAGAAATACCAGCAAAGTAGCCCCTATGAGCGTAGGCACGATCTGGATAATTCTCCTGATAATATACGCGCTCATTCAGGTATACTCCTTTAGGGTTTAAGTCACCGGCACTAGCGTTGAAAGGACAGCCCCGGAGCCCCACCGCAGTGTAGAGATGCCCTTAATCTTAAGGATTAATGCGCATGACCACCAGCCCTGAACACTGTTTAAAACGTACTGAAGCCAGTCCTCATTGTCAATAGCAAAGGCCCGCCATAACCATGAGCCCCTAACTAGGGGCTCATGGAAGAATACAGACCGGTTGATGGTTACTTCTTAATGTAGGTCAACTCAATCTCTCGCTGCCCCCACACAGAGGTCAAGACATCTTTGGGGTGATTGCCCCCGACCTTGTCCAGCCACGAAGGGCTCCACGCCGGGCCCACCAAATAGATGATGGGCTGCAGCTCGGCTTGGACTTGCTGGATCTGGTAACCGATCTTAACGCGCTTCTCGAAACTCAGGGTCTCCTGACCTTGGTAGAAGAGTGCGGTCATCAAAGTTTCCTGCGGAGTAAGGCAAGTACCCGAGGTATTGTACATGTGCAGGTTGGTACCGCAGGGCAGCACATTCACCCCGAAGGGCCAAGCCAAGCTGCCGCTGCCAAGTCCAATCAGAATAGCATCGAAGGGACGGTTGTCTCCGGTAGCTAGAAGCTGGCCTACCAGGGTGTTGAAGTCAATAGGCGCGAAGTTCACCTTCACACCAATTTCTTTAGCGCTCTTTTGGAAGATCTGGGCCATCTGTTCACGCTGGTTGTTACCGGAGTTAGTGGTTAGGGTAAACTCCAGGCGCTTGCCCTGCCAAGCCTTGTTAGGCCCTGCGTATATCAGCCAACCGTTGCTGTCTCTCTTAGTAAAGCCGATCTCTGCTAATAGCTTAGCTGCGGCTTGTGGATCGTAGCTGTACTTGGGCGTATTGGGGTCAGCCCACTGTTTGTACACCGGGTAGACCGAGCCATAGGTAGGTGTACCTAGACCGCCGAAGACCAACTGTACCATACCCTCACGATCGGACAACTCACTCATGGCGCGGCGGAACTGTACGTTTCGGAAAGCCCATTGGAGAAAAGAATCCTTGGCTTTATTCCAATTAAATACAATGAATTGACTGCTGGCCACCGGTGAGGCGTTAGCGACGATATTGGCCTTCAGGTTTCCACTGGCGCTCGCCTGCTTAATCTGAGAAACCTGGGCAACGGTGGTGGCGATGAAAACATCGATTTTCCCCGCAAGGTAGGAGGCCAGTTGACTGTTAACGTCCTTAAGAATCTCGTAGGTTACACCGTTCAGGTAGGGGAGTGGGTTTCCTTGACTATCATGGTTCCACTCGCCAAAGTACTTATTCCTAGTAAATACGGCACGCTCACCAGGGCGGTATCCACTGATTATGAAAGGGCCCGGGGAAACGATCTGACTAGGCGGAGTGGAGAGGGTCCACATATTCTTAATACCAGCCGCACCTTCTTTTTTGTAGATCGGTCCAAATATATGCGCAGGCCAGGGGGTGAAACCCATAGTCTCAAGAGCACTAGCGCTGATTACGGGAAAGTCGGCTTCGAGCTTATAGGGGCCCAGCGCCTTCAGGATAATAGGCTTCCCACTAATAAAGAAGCTGTCGTAGCCGTTGGAGCCCACAGCCTTATCGGTATGGATCTTCCAGGTGGTGATCCAGTCCTCTGAGGTGATGGGTGTGCCATCGGAAAACTTCATACCCTTACGGATATCGAAAACAAAGGTCTTGCCGCCATTGCTGATCGTCCAGCCGGTAGCCATCCAGGGAATTATCTTCCCGGTCACCGGGTTGTACTTAGTCAGGCCTACATTGTCGCTTTCAATTTGGTCAATGCTGATAGTCTCGGCGGAAATGAAGGGGTTCATGGTACGGAAGTCGCTGATGGTCGAGTCAACCAACTGACCTCCGTAAACGGCCTGGCCGGGTTTGGCTACCGACCAGTCCGTCGGCCAGGCAAATACCTGGGCACTGGCCATCGCACCGACCCCGAAAACCAGCGCAACCGCAAACAGTAGGGATTTTCGCATCGCTCCTCCTTTTCGTAGGGCCTGTTGATATCGAACTGTTCCTGCAGGTTTAGCCTACTCTAACTGCCAGCCGATACGCTCATGGTTTGCCCACACGCAAGCTACAAAATCATCCTCTCATTGTCAAGGCGCCTTGCGTCCAGTACATATTGAGTAAAGCAGCAGGCAAAGTTAACTTACGCACCTCATTTGGTTCTTAAATTATTGACCATGAAAGGTTGTGTAGGCCCCGGGCTTATAATCAACAACTCACCAGGCTACTTCGCAACAAACTATGGGTACTTGTACCCACAATCCTCACTCAAGCCCCGACCGGATTTTAAAAAAGCAATTCAGGCTAAGATACCCTCAGCGCGGTACCATACCAATGAGTAGCGCCAAAGCAGCAAAGATAATGCCCAACCAAACGGTAAGGCGGTACATCCCCCCGGTCACACCCCTCGCTGCGAAGAGATCGGTAGTACCGCCACCCATAAGATCACCACCGGTAGTTTTGGGCTCTTGAACCAAAACGATCCAGACCATAACGGCGGCCACTATCAGGTAGGCCATAAGCAACAAGACGTTCAGAACTTCCATCTACAACCTCCAGACTTGGTGCCGGGAGCGGGACTCGAACCCGCACGAGCTCACCACTCAATGGATTTTGAGTCCACCGCGTCTACCGATTCCGCCATCCCGGCTCAATCTAGTCGCCCCAGTAGGGTACCACCAACATTAAACTATAGGGCTGGCCAGAACCCACGTCAACCACGGCGCAGACCACCCGCAATAGCTCGAGCACCAATATCTCGCCGAAAGCAGAGCTCGGGAGAACGCACCGCTCCAACTCCTTGATAGGCGTTCCTCAAGGCGGCCTCCAAGTCTTCACCCATTCCTACAACGGTGAGTATCCGCCCGCCGTTCGAGACCAGCCCACCCCCCTGCTCTTCTCGGGTGGCTCCGTGGAAGTAGAGTACACCCTCCAACGGAGATTCAGGTAACCAAATGGGTAGGCCCTCACGCGGGTCCATAGGGTAGCCCGGCGCAGCCAACACCACCGCGGCTGCGGCGCCCCTGCGCCAGGCCAACTCTATATGAGCGAGCCGCCCCTCGGTCACGCTTCTAGCTAGCCCAAGCAAATCAGAGCGCAGCAGAGGCAGAATTACCTGCATCTCGGGGTCACCAAAGCGAACGTTAAACTCCAACACCTTAGGTCCCGCTGTAGTAAGTATCAGGCCAGCGTAGATGACTCCTTGGTACTCGATACCCTCAGCCGACAGACCATGTATCAAGGGCTCTAGAACGGTATGCTCTAGTTCTTTCGCCAACCCCTCAGGCAGCTCCAACGGACAGATAGCCCCCATACCGCCAGTATTAGGACCCTGATCGTGCTCTAGCAATCTCTTGTGATCCTGACTGGGTAGTAGAGCACGCACCGTACGCCCATCGGTCACTGCGAGTAGGGTGATCTCCTGACCCTCCAGATACTCCTCAATCACTACCTCGGACTGATCATCAAGCTTACCTTCGCCCAGCACCCGGTTTACCGCCGCCCTGGCCTCGTCCAGGGTATCGGCCACCGTCACCCCCTTGCCGGCAGCTAGACCGGAGTCCTTAACCACAATGGGCACCCCTACTGCATCAAGATAGGCCAGTGCAGCCCGTAGATCACGAAAACTACGATAGGCCGCCGTAGGAATGGCATAGCGTCGCATCAAGGATTTGGCGTAGGCCTTGGAACCCTCAATACGCGCTGCAGCTCGCGTAGGGCCAAAGACCACCAAACCACGGGCTCGGAAGCGATCGGCCAGTCCGGCTACCAACGGCGCCTCAGGACCCACTATGGTCAGCTCAATACCCACTTTCTCGGACCAGTCGGCTAAGGCATCAATATCACCCGACCAAGGCACACACTCCGCGTACTCGGCTATACCAGGATTGCCTGGCGCCGCATAGATACGGCTAAGGCCGGATGATTGCGCCAGCTTCCAAACTATGGCGTGCTCCCGCGCACCACTCCCCACCACCAGTACCTTCACTCCAGTAATTATACCGGTCCGAAAGCAGTGGTGAACCGCCTGATCTCTTTCGCAGGCAGCCGAGACCAAGCCGCTTCGACCCGCTCAGGCGCCGGGCGGTAGGTCCTAAGCCGCATAGCCTCCCACAGCCAAGCCGCGCGTAGCACCGGTACGTTCTCACCACGCCAAGCCGCGGCCACCCGCTCAGGTACCCCGAGACGCGCCAACAACTTCGCCACGCGCAGGTAGCGTAAGCGCTCGGAAGCACCTTCCGGTGTACGGCCTTGCAGCAGCCGGTACAAAGCGGCCGACTCCGGACTGTAGAGTCGAGATACCTCCTCAGCGACGAGGTCAAAGAAGGCCCAGCCCTCCAGTACCAACTGGAGCGCATCGGGGTAGGCTCGGTGCTCCTCGGCAAGAATTCCTTCAGACAGATCCTGCTCGGTATCGAAGGGGAAAACCGGCACCCGGCGGCTGAGTATAACTGGGCCGGTATCGGTGCCCTCATCCACGAAGTGCACCGTGCATCCCGACTCTCTTACACCGGCGGCAAGTGCCCGGCGCTGCGGGGCCAGCCCGGGAAACGCGGGCAACAAGGAGGGATGGATATTCAGCAGGCGGCCGCGCCAGTGTCGGACAAAGACCGGAGACAGGATGCGCATAAAGCCTGCCAGAACTACCAGATCCACACTGTATTGTGCCAGCGCCGCCTCAGCCTGTTCCTCAAAAGCTGCACGGCTATTCCGAGTCCATGGCAGGTACATTGCCTCCACCGCAGCCTCCCCGGCCCGCAATAGCGCCGGAGCCGCCGCGTAATCGGAGATCACCAGCACCACCTCGCCAACCGTCGAACCAGATGGAAAAGCATTCATCAGGCTCTGCAGGTTGCTACCCCGGCCTGAAACCCATACCGCCAAGCGAGCCGGTCTGCCGAGGGGAAACTGCTCTGCCGTCATACCAGCTGGGCGCATCCGGCCGGCATCTGGTAAGTGCATTTTAGCCGCCATAATCACCCGCTACTTCAGCCCCGGTTCAGGAATTATTCTCCCACCATTCCTTCCCGCCCCGCCGGAAGCGGTAGCGGAAAGCAGGAAGCGCTCCGGACCCGGGTCAAGATCAAGCTCCGGCTCCAGCCGTCCAACCCTCAGCTTATGAAAGGACAGGCCTCGCCGGACGGTAAAATCGCCGGTCAGCTCCACCCGGCCCGCTACGACCACCGCGGGTAGTCCGAACACCACCTCACGCACCGGACGAATTCTGAGTTGTCGCTTGACAAACATGCTTTATTCCCCCAACCGGATACTTTAGACACTAGGAACGTAGGCTAGACTAAAGCCTCCGGACGATATTTGCGCCAGTAGCGCGTCAACCCATCGACACTCATCCACGCCGGGTCAGCCAATTCGTATTCAGCCTGGGCATCTGGATCTAGGTCATGAGCCTGTAAAAGGCTTCTACTCAGCCCGGCGAAACCTCGGACGATCTCCTCGCGGGGGTGGCCTTTGACTAACTCACCACGGACCCACTCAGCCCACTCGAGCAAGCGCTGCTCGAGCATACCCAGATGCGTCTCCACCTCCGACACCTCTCCGAAATGAGTAAGAAAGAACCGCTCGGGGCGCTCCAAAGCCAACCGCCCGAGCGAGTCCCGCCAAGCGGTCAGATCGATATCCGGGGGTGGGCAAGGAGGCACCACCGGGCCCTGACCAATGCGTACCCCGCCTACGTCGCCGGTGAAAATGGCCTGATCCAGGCGATAGGCATAGTGGTGCTGCGCGTGTCCGGGGGTATTGAGAGCCAAAAAACGCAGCCCGCCGATTGAGATCACCCAGCGATCTTCCACCACCGAAAGCCGCTCCCCGGCAACGGGCTCGATATGCCCCCACAAACGCTCCATCTCATCGCCATAAATGCGTTCAGCCGAAGCCCATAGCTTCTGGGGTGCAGCCAAGTGCGCCGCTCCCTTAGGGTGCACATATACGGTCGCACCCTCACGGGCGAACCGCCACGCGGCACCAGCGTGATCCAGATGCACGTGAGTCAGTAGAACGTGCCGCACGTCGGGTACCGCGTAGCCCGCCCGCTCGAGCGCCGAACACAGTGCAGGGAAGGTAGAATCTGGTCCCGTCTCAATCAGTACCGGCCCTTCGCGGCTTTCCACCAAGAAGCTGGCGATCGTGTGTGGCCTACCGAACTGTAAATCTAAAATCTTGATCATGGTCATGCCTGCCTCATATACACTAGATGATCTGCGTGTGTAGCACGCCGATACCCTCGATGTCCACCTCCACCGAATCCCCCGCGGACAAGGGCCCCACCCCTTCAGGTGTGCCCGTGAGCACCAGATCATCCGGCTCAAGGGTCATGAAGCCGCTAATATAACTCAACACCTCAGCCGTCGAGAAGAGCATTTCGCTAGTACTGGCTTCCTGGCGCAGTTCGCCACCTACTCGGGTACGGACCATGACTCCCCCGGGTTCAAGCTGGGTCTCCAGCCAAGGACCCAGCGGGCAAAACCCGTCTGCGGATTTGGCCCGAATCCACTGAAGATCACTCTTCTGTTTATCGCGTGCGGTCAGGTCGAGCGCACAGGTATATCCCAGTACGTAACCCAGGGCCTGATCTTGCGGTACATTGCGCATAGTTCGACTAATAACCACCGCTAGCTCGCCTTCGTAGTGCAGTTCCTGCGTCCAACCAGGATAGGAAATCCGCGCGTTTGGGCCAGCCAGGGTGTTGGGAGCTTTCAGGAAAAGTCCGGGTTCCTTGGGACGATCACCACCAAATGCATGGCTCATCTCTTTGATATGCTTCGTATAGTTACGCCCCACACACACAATCTTTCCCGGAACCACTGGGGGTAAAAGATGCACCTCGCCTAGAGCAAAGCTTACCCCAGTCTCAATACCGAAACGGCCGTCTGTCTCATAGACTCGCCCCTCTCTGAGCAAGCCGGTCCGCCCCTCATCGAATCTCAAAAGTTGCATGCTTTAGTCTACGTTGCCACGAGGTTAGCAGGTATCCTCCAGAATACATGATAATTCCTCCCAACGAGTGAAGCACTTATTGAGATCAGCCTCAAGCGCAGCGATTCTGTGGGCAATCCCAGCGTAAGCCTCGCCGGAAAGCCGCGGTTCTTGGGCCTCGGCGTGCACCTCCTTCAGGCGTATCTCCAGACTATCGATCTGGGCTTCCGCAGCCTCCAGCTCCCGTTGGTAGTGCCAGCGGCTCTTGCTTCTGGCAGGCTTATCCTTCGATATGCCACCGTGGGATACCTCGGACCGGGGCCTATCCTCCTGCCGCGCACGGACTGCAAGCGGCGGATAAGGCAGATCCTCAAGAACACCGTCATGTAGCCACCAGGTACGGTTAGTTAGGGCGTTCGCAAAGGCCAGGTCATGGCTGACCACCAAGAGCGTTCCACTATAGTTAGACAGCGCTTTCTCCAGCGCCTCGATAGTTTCTAGGTCAAGGTGATTAGTAGGCTCATCCAATACCAGCAAGTTGGCTTGCTGTGAGGCCAGCGATAGCAGTGCCAGCCGCGCTCGCTCTCCGCCTGAGAGCGCATCGATATTCTTAAACTGGGCCTGGTAGGGAAATTTCCAAGCGCCCAGTAGGTCGTGCGCTCGCTGATCTCCAAACCAAGTCCGCAGAGTCTCGAACAGGGTGCGCTCCGGGTCCAAGCCGGAAAGTCGCTGATCATAGTACCCCACGCTCACACGGGTCCCGATACGTACCCGGCCCCGGGGGTCGGCGCTCTCCAGGTAGCCCAGCAGCGTTTTGAGTAGAGTGGTCTTCCCTACTCCGTTCGGCCCGATCAGGGCTACCCGCTCCCCCTTCCTAAGGGAAAGGTGCTCCACTTCAAAGAGGTCTGAACCGCCGGCTTGCTGCGTCAGCCACTCGGCGGATAACACCTCCCCGACACTTTCCTGGCAGTCAAAGCGCATCAACAAACCATGGTCTTCACCCGGAGGCTTAGACGGTTGCTCTGCTTCGTGCCGCTTTACACGGCTTCGTAGGGCATCCTTGCGCTTAGCCAACTTCTCGCTTCTGGCCGACCAGCGTCTGGCCTGCTCGTAACTAGCTTCAAGCCTCTCTTGTTCGATCCGCCAATGCTCGAAGGCTACACGCATACCCTCGATCTCGGCGGCTCGCTTAACCTTGAAGGTACTGTAGTTACCAGCGTAAATATGCAGCCGACCCTGGTCCAGGCCAGCCACCTGCAAAGCCACGCTATCCATGAAGCGCCGGTCGTGAGAAACAAATAAGATCGCGCCCTGATAACCACGAAGGTAACCAGCCAACCATTCGCGCATCTCAGCGTCCAAGTGGTTGGTGGGCTCGTCAAGCAATAATGCGTCCGCTGCGGATAACAGCGTCCGGCCCAACGCCAGTTGACGAGCTTCTCCCCCAGAGAGGCTTACGGCAACCTGCGCAGCCCGACCCGCGAATCCTAGTCCCTTGAGCACCGATTCGTATCTCAGCCGCCGGGTGTAACCCCCGGCGGCTGCAAACTGCTCGTGCAGCGCCTCCCACTGTTCGTGAACACTGAGGTCGGACAGCCGCGCGGCCAAGGTATCAAGCCGCTTCTCCATAGCCTCCAAGTGTATGAAACCATCCTTCAACACGCTTTCTACAGTCTCTCCAGCAGTGTACTGGGGATCTTGCGGCATCTCCGCTAGGCGCGTTCCAGAAGCACGCACAATCCGCCCGGCACTTGGCGAGAGGTGTCCCATCATTAACCGGATCAGGGTAGTTTTTCCGCTACCGTTCTGCCCAGTCAGCGCGAGCTTGTCTCCGTGGCGCAACTCGAGCCCCACACCGTGAAACAGCTCTTGCCCACCCACCATGTATTCGACGTCCAATAAGGTTACAACCCGCATTTCAGATCTCTCTCAATAGAATCTGCACTCCCCGCGCCAGGACCACGCTTGCCACCGCTACCATCATCCAAAAGGTGCGGGGTTGCCCGGAGAGGGCCCAGAGCAAAAAGGCAAACCCGAATATAGAACCGAGCGGCAGGGGGTAGATGCCCTTACGGCCTCTGCTCCAGTAGGCTAGATAATATAGAGCGGCAATGAGCAGTCCCAGACCCAGGGCCAAGAGCACCGTCCTAGGCGCAAATACTAGAAATAGGCCTAGGGTAACGGCTATACCGCCCCCACCGTGAAAACGGAAGAACACCGGCCAGTTGTGCCCAGAGACAACCGCCATACCCATGAGTACTGCCCACCAGGTTCCCGGTGTGAACCCACTCAGGTAGCCGACCAAAGCCCCCTTACCAACATCCAATAAGAGGACTAATAAACCGGCACCGGCACCGTATCTCCGAAAGGTACCCGAGGCACCGGGTAGGTCGACCACTTTGAACCCGGTAGCCCGTAGACGGCTGGCCAGGCCCCCGAAGGAGACCGAGCCAATGAGGTAAGCCAGTACAACGAGTAGAACCACCACCGCCAAAGCCTATCATCAGGTGCTAAGCTACGACGGAAGCAGTTTCCACATTGGGGATCATGGCGGAAGAATGAAGAAACCTACCATCCAGGAAGTTGCCAATCATGCAGGCGTTGGCATCGGCACGGTAAGCCGGGTGATTAACAATCACCCTTCGGTCCGGCCCATGACCCGCGCGCGGGTGCAATCGGCCATGGACGTTTTAGGCTATGTGCCCAACCCGCATGCCCGCCGCATTGCTGGAGGCCGCAGCTATACAGTCTCAGTAATACTGCCCTTCTTCACCACCGAGTTCTATACTCGTTTGCTAGAAGGGGTGGAGTCGGTACTGAGTGAGCAGCGCTACGATCTGGCCCTGTTTCCGCTTTTGTCTAAGCGTAGGCTAGAACGCTATCTCACCTCACACACTTTGGCCTATCAGACCGACGGCCTGATTATCTCCTCATACAACCTCACCGAGTTATTCAAAGACGGTCGGCTGCCCAGTGAGCGCCCAGTAGTGTTGGTGGACGCGAAAAGTCCACTACACGACTCAGTATATCTGGATAACCGCCTCGGCGGCCGCCTGGCCGCCGAGCACCTGTTGCGCTTCAGCGGTACCATATTTTGCCTGCAGATTAAGGAAGAACTGGACGCCTCCTTCAAAAATACCGTTTTCTCTGAGCGCACCCAGGGATTCTTGGAAGCCGCTCGTGAGGGCGGACGTGCGGTACCCAGGGAACACCGCTTCAGTACCCGCTTCAGTACCGAGGGCGGGCGGCTGGCGCTACAACGATTCACTCAGGTGGCCAAACCACCGTTCAACATCTTTGCCGCGACCGATATGTTGGCATTAGGAGTACTGGAAGAAGCCGAACAGCTGGGCTTGCGGGTTGGTCAGGACATCCGCGTCCTGGGTTTTGACGGCCAACCGTGGGCCGCGGCCAAAGGCCTCTCGACATTGGCACAGCCAATAGAAACTATGGGTGCCAGGGCTGCTACCATGTTGCTCGAGCGAATTGGGGGTTTTTCAGGCCGGGCCCGGCTGGCTCGCTTCGAAGCCGAGTTAATCGAACGGGCCTCCACAAGGCCCGACCCCAAGTCCGCCTATCTCCCCTAACGGTAGAATCATCGTCATGGACCTAGAAGAGGGTCGTGCTAGGGCGGTGGAGCTCAGGCGGCTTGTCCGCAAGCATAATTATCTTTACTACGTGAAGGACAACCCGGTAATCTCGGATGCCGAGTACGACAGCTTGGTTCGCGAATTGAATATGCTCGAGCAGCGCTTCCCCGAGCTGAACACCCCCGACTCACCCACCAAGCAGGTGGGAGCGGGAATGCTCGAAGCCAGTTTTCGGACCATTACCCACCCCACTCCGCTCTACTCGCTGGACAATGCCTTTTCACCCGATGAGATAAAAGCTTTCGAGCAGCGGCTGGCCCGCGGACTAGACGCCGAGCCGCCATTCCAATACGCCATGGAATACAAGATCGACGGGCTCTCGGTAAACCTCTTCTACGAGTACGGTAATTTGGTTTGGGGCGCCACCCGTGGTGATGGGCGCACTGGCGAGGAGATCACCCAGAATCTACTCTCAGTGAGGGGAATTCCTGAAACATTGCATGGTGTCCCCCGGCGGCTGGAGGTGCGTGGTGAGGTCTACCTGCCTCGCGAAGCTTTCTTACGCACCAACGAAGCTCGCGAGACCCAGGGGCTTGCACCCTTCAAAAACCCCCGCAACGCCGCCGCCGGCTCATTGCGTCAGCAAGACCCCCGGATAAGCGCCGGTCGTGGCCTACAAGCTTCTTTTTACAGCATCGGTGTGGGCCTCGACGAACTCAGGCTCAGCGGGCAGCTCAAACTACTTCGTAGACTCGGCGAGCTGGGCTTCGCAGTGGAGCCGCATTTCAAGCAGGCAGTGGGTGCCCAGGCGGTAGAGGAAACTTACCAGGCAATGCTACAAGAACGCCACACACTTTCCTTCGAAGCCGATGGGGTAGCCATCAAGCTCGACGATCTGGTCGCGCAGAGTGAGCTGGGTTTTACCGCCAAGAGCCCGCGCTTTGCCATCGCCTATAAGTTTCCTGCGGAGGAGAAAATTACCCGTGTCCTGAACGTGGTTTTCCAGGTAGGACGGACCGGGCGTATCACCCCCGTGGCTAACCTAGCTCCGGTGGAGATCGAAGGTACTACAGTCTCCAGAGTCAGCCTACATAACCAGGCATATCTGGAGGAACTGGGGCTTTACGTAGGCGACCAAGTCCTGGTACACAAGGCTGGGGGCATCATCCCCGAAGTACTCAGGGTAGTGGAGGGAAACAGTGAGGACGGAGAGACACCAGTCACCTTCCCAGACGCATGCCCAGTCTGCCATACCCCACTGGTCCTGGAAGGCAAGCTGCATCGCTGCCCCAATCCGCTTTGTCCGGCACAGGCCCTTGAGAGCATCCGGCACTACGCCTCCCGGCGGGCCATGGATATTCAGGGCCTGGGCGACCGACGCGTGAAGCAGCTCATCGAGTGCGGACTGATTCGCGGGCCGGCCGATTTATATCACCTTGAGCAGAAAGATCTCGAAGGGCTCGAGCGCTTCGGCGCGAAAAGCGCCCAAAACCTCCTACAGCAAATCGAAAAGAGTAAGAACCAAGGGCTCGAGCACTTGTTGTTCGCGCTGGGTATTCCCCAGGTGGGCGAGGCTTTATCCCGCCTGCTGGCAAGGCATTTCGGCACGTTGGACCATTTGTTAGAGGCCGATTTGAATGAACTCCTGGCTGTACCCGACGTGGGCGAGGTGACCGCCGGGCTAATTCACCAAACCCTACGTGACCCGGCCGTACTGGCATTGATCGCTGAATTACGCAAGGCAGGGGTATCTTCTTCAGCAAAAACCACTAGGGTACCGTCCGAGACCACCCTCAACGGCTTGAGTTTTGTGTTGACCGGCGAGCTCAGCAGGCCCCGGCACGAGGTTCAGGCCTGGCTGGAACGAATAGGCGCAAAAGTCACCGGCTCAATCAGCAAGAAAACCAGCTTCGTGGTGGCCGGCCAAGCTCCCGGATCCAAGCTGGGCAAGGCCGAACCGCTGAACGTCCCGGTGCTCGACGAAAGAAGCCTGTTGCGGCTAATCAAAGAGTATGGTGGGGCGCCACCACCTTGGGAAAACGTTTAAGTACAGTGCTCAGCGCCCCAAGAATCTCCACAGTAGCGCCGCCACCTGTGCGTGTTCAATCAAGAAAGCGTCGTGCCCATGAGGACTCTTTAGCTCGGCGTAGTCTCCACCCACCAATCCGGCGGCCTCGCGAACCTCGGAGGCCGGATAGAGCAGGTCTGAATCAATGCCCACGAAGTCCACATCGGCCCGCAAGCCGGCCAATACTTCGGGGATAGAGCTCCGGTCCCTGCCGACATCGTGGCGGTCCATAGCCCTAGTGAGCACCAGATAGGCCTGAGCGTCAAAGCGCCCCCTGAATTTCCTACCCTGATAAGCCAGGTAGCTCTCCCCAGAAGCAGGTTCCTCACGCCATCGCCGGCTAAAACTCTGCGGCGAGCGGTAGCTGAGCATGGCGATCTCACGCGCCGCGGCCAGCCCCGGCGGCTGGCCGATATATCTACCCCCGGCGTAGGCGGGATCGTTCAGAATAGCCTCACGACCGGCCCGCGCGAACCCGCGCGCCCAAGGGCCCTGCCGCGCTGGTGCAGCCACCACTAAAGCACGCTGGGTGCGTTCGGGAAACATGATCGCGAACTCCAAAGCCACCATGCCCCCCATGCTCGAGCCCAGTACTCTGACCCGGTTCACCCCCAGATGATCAAGTAAGCGTGCCTGCACGCGTGCCAGATCTCGCATAGTTAGTTCAGGAAAATCCGGCCCATAGGCCTGTTGGTTTAAAGGGTTTCTGCTGGTGGGACCGGTGGTGCCGTAGCAGGAGCCCAGCAGATTGGCGGAGATGATGTAGTAACGCTCCGGGTCAAGGGGCCGGCCCGGGCCCACCTGGGCGTCCCACCAACCCTGCACACCAAAGGCCCGCTCAAGTAGCTCGAGCCGCTCTAGGGTAGCTTGGTCGTACTGCCCGGCTAGATGGGCGCTCCCGGTGAGCGCGTGGAATACCAACACCGCGTTGTCCCCGGCTGCCGACAGACGGCCATAGGTTTCGAAGCGTACCTCCACCTCCGGAAGCACACCACCCAGCTCAAGCTTCAGCGGGGACGATCCCGCAGAGAGCACCACCGACCGAGGCACGCACAGCTCGCGCCAAGCAGGCTCCTGCACAGGACGAAGCAACACCGCTTCGTGATCGCCCCATTCCTCGTAGACCAAACTCCGCTGCAACACCGCGCTTAGACCGCCCTAGTCACAGCCGCTGTGAGCGCGCTCTTGAAGTCGCCCTGAATATCTTCAATATGCTCCAAACCCACGCTTACCCGCACCATCTCCGGGGTTACGCCGCCAGCCCGCTGAGCCTTCTCATCGAGCTGCGAATGCGTGGTGGAGGCGGGGTGAATAACCAGTGTGCGAGTATCTCCAACATTGGCTAGATGCGAAGTCAGCTCAAGTCGGTCAATGAAGACCTTGGCCGCCTCATAGCCACCACGGACCCCGAAAGTCAACACCGCCCCGGGCCGGCCGCAAAAGTACTTTTGCGCCTTAGCATAGCTCGGGTGGTCCTCAAGTCCCGGGTAGTTCACCCAGGCCACCTCAGGCTGGGTACGCAGCCAGTGGGCAAGATTGAGGGTATTTTGTACGTGCCTCTCGGCCCTAAGTGAGAGCGTCTCTATACCTAAGAGTAATAAGAAGGCCTCGAACGGCCCCAGCGCCTGCCCTTGGTCACGCAGGTTATCTACGCGGGCCTTGATAATGAAGGCCAAGTTACCAAAAGTCTTGGTGACCTCTAGGCCATGGTAGCCAGGGTTGGGCTGTTGTATCAAGGGGTAGCGACCATTCTCCCAATCAAAATTGCCCCCGTCCACCACCGCCCCGGCAATGACCGCACCGTGCCCACCGATCCACTTGGTAGCCGAGTGAGTGACTAACGCCACCCCGAAGGAAAGCGGCCTGAGTAAGGCCCCGCCCATACCAAAGGTATTATCCACGATTAGAGCCACACCCAAGGCACGGGCAGCCTCTGCCAGCGGCTCTAAATCGGGCACGCTAAGCCCGGGGTTGCCCAGTGACTCTACATACCACGCGCGGGTGTGTTCGTCAGTCAGGGCAATGAAGTCCTCAACCCGCTCGGCCGGGTTGACGAAGCGCGTCTTTATACCCAGCCGAGGCAGGGTCACAACAAACTGATTGTAGGTTCCCCCGTATAGGTTGGGGCTGGCCACCAGGTTATCCCCTTGCTGGGCCAGGTTGGTAAAGGTGAGGAACTGCGCGGCGTGTCCGGAGCTGGCGGCCAAAGCCGCCACACCTCCCTCGAGCGCAGCCAAACGCTCCTCAAAGACCGCCACAGTGGGGTTCATGATGCGGCTGTAGATATTGCCGAACTCCTCGAGCGCGAAGAGCCGGCGAGCATGCTCGGTATCCTTGAAGGCGTAGGCGGTAGTGGCGTAGATCGGCACCTGGCGGGCCCCGGTACTGGGATCGGGGCTATAACCTGCATGCAGCTGAAGCGTTTCGAACCTATATTCCGGCTTACTCATTAGGAACCTCCCCCCGTAGGCCGTGCGGACAAAAATGAACGACCCCTTCGCGTTCTCTAAAACTCGAGAAGGGGTTTTACATTTCTGTCCCCTTCTCTTATCTCTCCCATACATATATGGGTCGGAGTTGGCACCGCCAAAAGCAAGCTTTCGCGGTTGCCGCGGTTTCATAGGGCCGATCCCTCCACCGCTCTGGATAAGAGAACCAGGTCGATTTGTAGCCGCCGCCTGCGGTTGGCAACCAGTGTAGAGCATGGGGATGCCGAAGGTCAAGCCTGCCTCCTTAGCTGTTGTGCCAAGAGCGCAAGGTCTGGGGGGCCGTCATTACAAGCTAAATACAGTGCAGCGAAGCAATCCCCAGCGACGGACGCGTTATAGCCCCTGCCCTACAACACCCTCCCGGCTTGCGAAGCCCGGTAATAGCGGCTGGAGCTAAGGGGAAGCTACGCTTGGCCTCACTAGATCCCGTACCAACGCTCATTGCAGTCTCCGGGCCTCTGACACTGCAGGCCACGGCTCCTCTCGCCGTGTATAGTTGCAGGCTGCATCCACAGCCTTGGCTTAGAACTAAAGCGACCTCTCCTGGGCGCGCCTAGAACAAGGGTGGGTATGATGGGCGGGGTGAGGGCATGAAACCGCTGGTCCTAGGCATTGCAGGAGGAACCGGAAGCGGCAAAACCACGGTTACAGAGCGGGTAATCCGCGCGGTGTTGCCCAGGCAGGTGGCAGTTATCCCCATGGATAATTACTACAAGGAACAGGCTCACTTGTCCTTCGAGGAGCGCGCACAGATCAACTACGACCACCCCTCGGCCTTCGACACCGATCTACTGTACGAGCAGGTCCAGTCGTTAATCAGCGGGCAGATGGTGGAGATGCCCCAGTACTCCTTCACACGCCACACGCATGAGGAGAATACGATTCAGATGTTTCCTCAACCCGTCATCGTGTTGGAGGGTATTTTGATTCTGTTCGAAGAACGACTTCGCGAGCTTATGGATCTAAAGGTGTACGTAGATGCCGATCCCGATGTCCGCTTCATTCGGCGGCTCGAGCGGGATCTTCACGAACGGGGGCGTAGTCTCTCCTCAGTGGTACAACAGTACCTGGCGTACGTCCGCCCTATGCATCTACGTTTCGTCGAGCCCACCAAGCGCTACGCAGACGTCATCATCCCGCATGGCGGCCATAACGAAGCAGCCCTTTCTATGCTGGTCTCGCACATCAAGACTGAGGTTGTCGCATAAATGAAGCGAGTTCTCTACATCCTTATTTTAGTTTCGCTAATACCCAGCCTGCTGGCGCTGGCGCCCCGGCTGCGCGTGGAACATCCGGGCCCGGTGGTGCTCACCGTGGACTGGACCGCTCTTGTACGGGCCGCTGAGCAACGCGGTGAAGACCCCCTGACCTTGCTCGAGCACTATCGTTCGCTGGGCGTAGACGGCGTGGCAATCTACCAGCCCACCGTCACCGAAGCCGCCGATGCCGGACAACTCACCTACCTCTCTGGAGATCTGCTGAACTTCTTGTACCCCGCAGAAGGCTTCAGCCCCGGATGGTTCTACCTGACCGCCCCCAAGGGCGAGCTCACACCCCTGGAACAATTGTGGACCTTGCCACAGGCCAGAGTGGTCTTCAGGGGCCACTTGTGGCTGGGCTTCCCCACAGATGTCTCCAGTCTGCCCGCGCCACCCGACACCCAGCTCATTCTCAGGCTCTACCGCAAGGGCTTTCAGGTATCCTACCGGCCGCTCAACAGCCCCTACCTAGCCTGGCCGCAACCCTCCCTACCCCAGGGCATCAGCAATGTAGTGTTTGCCGGTACCAATGTGCTTGGCTACCCCGGTCACCTAGCCATTGCCGGCAAACTCTTGACCGCTCCGCTGGCGCTCATTGAAGGCGCTAGCCAAGCCGGTTTCCTGGAGGTGGCGAAAAGCCATCCAGTACTCCGGTTATTCAGCCTGAACCCCGCTTACCAGCTCCAACTGGGTCCACTGACTTCCACGGCTAAGTTTGTGCTGGCCGCGCACGAACGCGGCCAGCAGATTCTCTACTTCCGGCCCTTCGCCAAGGCCGTCCAAACCGACCAGTTCCTGAAAGTCTTGACACAAAGGCTAAAAGCTGATCATATAGCCGTGGGCACGCCTAAAACCCGCGATTTTGCGCCCTCGCCGCTGCGCTACGCTGCCTGGATCGGGGTGCTGGCTGGGCTGCTGTTGCTGGGCTTGGGTTACCGTAATCCCTACGGTTGGCTGCTGGCTTTCTTGCTGTTCGCCGGGGTATTGGCCTACGCACGGGGTGAGTCGGGCCCGCTGCTGGCCGCACTGATCTTCCCGGTACTGGGTTTTCTGGAACGCAAGGAGGGGTTCATACTGTGGATCTACGCTACAGCCTTCGCCCTGGTGGGCGTGGTCTTTTTGTCCGCCTTGGGTAGCCGTCCTGACACCGTGATAGATCTCGCGCCCTTTAAGGGCGTCTCGCTGACCTTACTGGTACCCCCGGTGTTGGTGATGCTTTCTTTCTTCCCAAGGGGGAAAAGCATCAAGCAAACCCTGGAGAAGTTGTGGTCTCATCCCATCTACCTCGGCCAAGCCGCGGTGTTCATAGGGCTTGCACTGGCCTTGTTGATTGTTTATCTGGCTCGCGGTAATGCCACCGGCCTGGTAGCCGGCAGCCTTGAGCTTAAACTCAGGGCCCTACTCTCTGCAGACATGATCCGCCCCAGGTTCAAAGCAATTATCGGCCACGCCAGCGCAGTAGTAGCACTTCTTCTACCCTGGCCGCGCTGGGTCAGAAACAGCATGCTGGCGCTGGTAGCGGTGGGTGAAGCCTCGATCATGAATACTTTCAGCCACTACCACACACCCTTGGTCATCTCACTAGTACGGGTGCTCAATGGTATCGCTGTGGGGTTGATCATAGGACTGATTGCCTATTTGATTATACGGAGCGTACGCCGATGGTGGTTGGCCTGAGCGGATACTACGGACTACATAACGCTGGCGACGAGGCTATCCTTGAAGCTATAATTCAGCAACTCAAGCTCCGCGGGCACGAGGCTTTGGTCTTTTCCGCCAGCCCACAGGAGACCGAACAACGCTACCAGGTTGCGTCCGTCCGGCGGAGCAACCTTCTGGAGGTATGGCGCGCGCTAGGGAGAACTGATCTGCTGCTTTCGGGAGGTGGCGGGTTGCTGCAGGATAAGAGCTCGAGCAAGAGTTTATTGTACTACCTAGGTGTCATCCGCCTTGCCCGGCTGCAAAAAAAACCAGTATGGATCTTCAATCAATCGCTGGGGCCGCTTAGCCCCCGCGGCCAACGTTGGACCAGGCTAGCCCTACCTGATGTACGAGCCATATGGCGCGATCAGTCGTCTCAAGGCTACGCCGAAAGACTGGGGCTTGATGCAGGCCTCGGTGCAGACCCTGCATTACTGTTACGCCCTCCCCTTGTTCGTCGCGATAAGCACCTAGTGGTGCTGGTGCCACGCTATGGCTATATGGAGGCCAACCATAAGCTCATGCTAACGGCGCATATCCTGCAGCAAGAAGGCTACCAGGTCATGGCCCTGGGACTACAACCCGGCCGCGATGAAGAGGCTCTGGCCATGTTCCCCGATTTGGCCGGAGAGCTTACCGCGGATCCTAGACGTGCGCTCTTCTGGTTCGCACAGGCTGGGTATGTACTGTCGTTGCGTCTGCACGGCTTGATTCTCTCTGCGGCCGCGGGTACCCCGGCTGCAGGTCTGGCCTACGACCCCAAACTCAACGCCTTTGCAACAGAATCAGCTATGCCGGTCTTTCCACTACCCGGTAAAACCGAAATCTTGGCTTCGCTGGTACGAGCTGCGCCATCCTTAGACCAAGCTAAAACCGAGGCTCTCAAGCGGCGCGCGCTAAGGAGTTTCGAGACCGTGTTGGGTGAGGTCAGACCGGCACAGATAAGCGGTCCCTGAGGGCCCCCGCATAGGTAACTATCTTCTTAAGCGATTCGTCCACCGACTCACGTGAAGTGTATTCACCGGGAGACAACTTGCGTAACAGTAAGAATGGTGGGCCCGATAAGACATCGAGTATCCTTACCAGCACCTCCCGTCCAATACCCGCTTCCACCAGATTCTCGGCCAGGTCCTCCAGCAAGAACACTTGCTGGGGATGGATCTCGCTCAAAGCGATCAGTATGGTAGAGAACTCAGCACGCTCACCTACCCACGAGGCCACCTCTTTCCCTAGGGTATCAACGGCAGCCAGATCCAGTTTGCCCCCTTTGAGAAACCGTTCAACATCTATGGCACCGACCGGAAACATCCGGCTCAGGCGCGAAAGTGCCGTAAGCCCTTCCGGCGTCACCATCGCTAGGCGATGCCTCAGCATCTCCGATCGAGCCGCCTCACGCTCCGACTCCGAAACTACCCAAGCTGCAAAGGGCAATTCATTTGACTCACGTTGCTGCGCCAGAGCACTAGCCTCGGTATCACCGTAGCGCCCCATAACCACCCCCAGACTGCGCCGGCCCAGGTGAGCCCGAAAAACGTGGAACGCTCCGTCATGAGAAGAAGAAAAACCAAGCTGAGCAAGTTCCCGCACGTAGGCTGGCATGGGAGGGTCGGCACCTTCTTGGGGATACATAACTGTGCGTGGATAGGGCGTGATACGCACACTTCTGGACTCACTAGCTTGCATCCGGGCCCTCACCGGTACCTGCTCCTCCTCGACAGTAGCCTTCTCCGCTTCGACTCGTGGCAGGCGGTGCTTAGAAACCTGCTGCGGCGGCCGGGCCACCGCAGCTTCCAGCGCTACCGAGCCGTCTTCCTGCAAGGTGAGCCAAATAATGTCGTTAGGCTGCAGACTACGCTTCTGAAGGTAAGGATGAAAACCCTCCACACAACCATGCGAAGTATTCACGAGGCCTTCCCAGCGTTCACCATCTTCGTCCACGAACGTGGCCCGCTCCCGATCCTCAAGCATGCCGCGTAAGCTTTGGGTCAGATTCAAGCATCCAGTGAAAATACAGGTGCTGGTCAAGACATAACGTCCTCGCATCAGACTTCCTCCAACCTACGTGGCTTGCCTTCGCTAAGCATAAAATACATCTCCCGTCCGACCTCCAAAGTGGCCTCTGCATCTCCAAGGGCCCGATGTCGCAAGTCAGACGAAAGCTGCACCCCAAAAACCTCCATTAATTGATCCAGCCCCCGCCTTTGGAGTTCTGGAAGTGCACGTCTGGCCAACTGAACCGTATCCACTATGCTACCTTCCAGTTTAACGCCAAGCCTTGCCAAGCGTGGGCGCAAGAAACCCAGATCGAAGGGAGCATTCTGGATCATAAATGTGGTCTGCTCAAGCAGTGGTGCAACTTGCTCGAGTACCTGGTACACATCAGGTTGCCCAATCAACGAATCGGGGTGGATACCAGTCAGCCGCGAGATAAAGGGTGGAATTGGGCGGCCCGGGTCAATCAGCTGCTGGAATACGGTACGCTCGCCACCGTCTAGGCGTACCAGGGCGATCTCAATAATCTCGTCACGCTTGGGGCTCAGGCCGGTAGTCTCTAAATCAAACACCACCAGAGGTTGCCCCTGGGGCGGAAAGGTATTGCGCCACTCCCATAAGCCCAAACCTTCCCGCTCGAGCCAAAACCGACCATCGATCACTGAGCACAGGATGCGTTCAGGCGCCACTACGCGCCCACTCTTAAAGATCTCACGTACCGCCTCCTCCGGGCTTAGGGGCCGGCCGAGCTCGCGCAATCTTCTAACTAACCGGGTCGCGGCCCGACAACGCGCACTCATCAATGCGGCGCCACCTTTAGGTACGCGGCCTCGGTGGAATGCTCAAAAGCCTCGCTGACCGCAAACAGTCGCTCATCCTGTCCGGTGCGGCCCATCAACTGCACAGCCACGGGCAGACCGCCTTCATATCCGGCCGGAATGCTCAAAGCCGGTAGGCCGGTGAGATTGGCCGCCACAGTATCGATATCCGCAAGATACATGGAAAGCGGATCGCCGGTCCGTTCACCAAAGCGAAAGGCTGGCACCGGCGAAGTGGGCATAAGCAGTACATCCACCTCCGAAAGGGCTCGGTCGAAGTCGGCCAGTAACAGCGTACGCGCCCTCAGCGCCTTGCCATAGTAGGCGTCGTAGTATCCGGAAGAAAGTGCAAACGTACCCATCAGCACGCGTCGCTTTACCTCTCTACCGAAGCTCTCGGAGCGCGAATCCATAGTATTCTCAACCAATTCATCTCCCTGCGCTCGATGTGAGTACAAGGTGCCGTCGTAGCGGGCCAGGTTAGAACTAGCCTCCGACATAGCCACCAGGTAATAGGCCGGCAGAGCATAGCGCAGACTTGGGATGGATACCTCTCTCACTTCCACTCCTAGGACCCGCATCCCCCCTATAAAACCCTGAACCGCCTGCTCGACACCCGGGGTATTGCCAGAGGTCATGGTCTCCCGCACTACACCCAAGCGCAGACCTCGTACAGGTTTACTCAGGCCTTCGACAAAATGAGGTGGCGTATTTAAGCTGGTTGCATCGCGCAGATCGTACTCAGCAATCACGTCCATTAACATGGCCAGATCCCGTGTACAGAGGGCAAGAGGTCCGATTTGGTCCAGACTGGAAGCAAAAGCTACCAAGCCAAACCGTGAAACACGGCCATAGGTAGGTTTGAAGCCCAGTGTACCAGTCAGCGCGGCGGGTTGGCGCACCGATCCCCCCGTGTCCGAACCCAGAGCCAAAGGTGCCATACCGGACGCCACCGCAGCAGCCGATCCCCCGGATGTTCCACCTGGAACGCACCCTATATTCCAAGGGTTTTTTGTGGGCCCAAAACAAGAGAACTCCGTGGAAGAACCCATGGCAAACTCGTCTAGGTTGGTCTTACCAAGTACGATCGCACCAGCCGACCTAAGCCTCTCGACCACGTGCGCATCATAGGGTGAAACATAGTGTTCCAGACTCCGTGAGGCACAAGTGGTCTTCATACCTCGCACATTTAGGTTGTCCTTCAAGGCCACCGGCACGCCAGCCAACGCAGGCATCTCCCCTTTATCAAGGCGGCGCTCCAAGGCTTCAGCTTCGATAACCGCGCTTGGATTGACCGAGAGAAATGCGTGCAATTCAGCATCACGGGACGCAATCCGCTCCTGAAAAAACTTCAATACCTCGGTAGGCTGTATGCTCCGCGCCAGTACAGCGCGCACGATCTCGTGTGCGTACATATCTAGGCTATAATACCAAGCCGTGGCCCGACTGAGTATTATTTATGCATAATACGTATCGTCACCCTCCTCGCAACAAGCTGCGGCGTCATTCTCGGTATTTATACATCATTCACGATCGAACCTTAAAATAGACACACAATACGGCAAGCTGTAGGACGTCCCATAATTATCCGCCTTTCATGGCTTAGATAGGTATCTCATATTTAGCCATCTCCCAAAGGCCGATAGGCTTAGTTTCCTGCTCCGGCCGGCGAGTAATGGTTACCCTGAGCCGGTCCGCCGATAGCCCTACTGTCTTTACCGATGCAGAAGGCTATTCTAAGCACGGGGTACGGCACCGGATGCGGGCACCAGCTCAACCCTCTTTTCCAACCGCGTGCAGGGGCCTAAGTCAATTCGGCTCAGCCACAGCAGATCTAGGCTAGGTGTGGTTTATGGGGGGGGCTATACTTTGTGGTAGCAATAAGCCTCCATACTCGGCGCATCTGAACTTTACTTCGGTACATAGGCTAGATAGCGACCTGGATAGGGCGGCTATCACGCTCGGAGACGGGATAACAGCTATGTACAGTAGGCCATACAAACTACCAGAGAAGGCTGTCTGTTAGAAGCGCCATAGTCCAGATCGAAGTTCAGACCAAGCCGGCTTGGTCTGAAAAGGCTCACCCTATCGCTAACGGCCAAGATGATTATCACCATATAATCAAAGGTCCTATTTCGACAGCGTACCGATAATCTGAAACAGCGGGAGAAACATACCGGCCACAATCAGCCCTACGATAGCGCCCAGAAAAATAATCATCAAAGGCTCGATAGCCGCAGTCAGACCGGACACAGCTTCATCCACCTCTCGTTCATAGAAATCAGAGACCTTGGAGAGCATGGTGTCAAGCGCACCGGTTTCCTCACCGATAGCCACCATAGAACCCACCATGGGCGGGAAAACCTGTGGGTAGCGTAACAAAGTACTACTGATAGGTTCGCCCACCTGAATAGTGTCCTTGGTTTCCTCGAGGATATCCTCCACGACTACGTTGCCCGCAGTACCCTTGGTAATATCAATGGATTCGATTATATTCACGCCACTGGCCACCAAAAGCGCGAAAGTTTGAGCGAAGTGGGCTATCGCCGTTTTCTTAATAAGATTCCCAAAGACCGGCAGCCGCAGCTTAATGCGGTCTATTACCCTCCGACCATCATACGTGGCGTAGTAGTAGCGGTAGGCAACAAAAAACGCCAGTGCCACCCCTATAATAATCAGGATATCGTGTTGTAAGAAATTGGATACCACTATCAAAAAGCGTGTGATGACCGGCAGCTGCGAACCCAGGCTGGTGAGTATACTGGCAAACTGCGGCACAATACCGGTGAGCAGAAAGTAGGTCACGCCAATCGCAAATACAAAGACGATCACCGGATAAGTCATAGCCGATTTGATCTTGCCCCTGAGTTCCAAATCCTTCTCAAGGAAAATGGCTAAGCGGTCTAGTACGTTGTCCAGAGTGCCGGAGGTTTCACCGGCGCGCACCAGGTTAATGAACAGCCGGGTGAACACCTTGTGTTTAGACAGCGCATCACTGAACGGAGAACCGCTTTCCAGCTCAGTACGGATTTCTCTGAGGATATCCTTGAATTTCTTCTTCTGTGTCTGGCGCTCGAGAATCACCAGTGCCTGCACAATGGGTAGACCCGCGCCGATCATGGTGGCCAGCTGACGACTGAAGATGGCCACATCCTTAAGATCAGGACCGGCCTCCAAACCTGGGATCTTGATCTCAGTGCTTAGGCCCCTGCCCGGCTCTTTGATCTCCGAAATAAAAAAGCCTTTATCTCTTAGGGCTTTGGCGGCCTGGCGTATGTCCTCTGCCTCAATTGTGGCGGCAATCGGGCGACCTTGGTGGTCGCGCGCCTTATAGGTAAAGAGTGACATAGATGCCTTATTATACCTCCAGTGGTAGACCAGGAGGTGCTCAAGAGCGTGCAGGCCCTCTTAGCAGGGCAGATAGTGGCATTCCCCACCGACACCGTTTTTGGTGTACTAGTCCGCATAGAGGATCAGGCCGCCTGTGAGTCGGTCTATAAGCTAAAGCACCGCTCAATGCGCAAACCCCTGCAAGTGTTGGTAGCGGATCTGCAGGCTGCTTTAGCTCTCTGTATGCCAGGCCCGGAGCAAAGTGCACTGGAGCAACTGGCCGGGGTCTTCTGGCCGGGGCCGTTGACCTTAGTGGTGCCCGCACGGGGAATTCCTGCTTGGATAAGTGGAGATGGCACAGTAGGGCTTCGTGTGCCAGGCCATACGGAGCTGCGAGCGTTACTCAAGGCTGTGGGGGGACATTTAGCGGCTAGCAGCTTGAACATAAGCGGTCTCCCACCGCTTGAGACCGCCGAGGAAGCGCAGCGACGCTTCCCTCTCATTCAGCGGTTTCACCCCGGAAAACCACCAGCTCACACCCCGTCCACGGTCTACGATCTGGTGCACAGGTTAGCCTTACGCACAGGTGAGATCGAGGCCACCGATATCGAGGCTCGGCTGTAGTATATGCGGATAGTATTGTTCCGGTGGTGCTCTTTATCATAGGAAGATCCGCTGGCCTCCCTGAGTTTGGCTTACGGGTAACTTGGTGGCTTGTCCGAGCTTGAGGTACGGGGGTCCCTCAACAACCTTGTACGCGTCCTGTATGACGGAAGCTTTGGTATGACGCTCGAGCGATGCTTGGTCGGGGTGGCTGGCGAAGTGGAGAAGGCTTGCCCGCTCTAGATATTCGGTGCTGTAGGTCGTTTCCTGAGAAGCCTTCGGCCCTGATAACCCAGGCAAACTGCCACCACCCAGCAGCAGCCCTACTCTGCTGCCTATCTTAAGGTAACGACATACTAAGGATCAGGGTGATAGAATGCCCTCCGATGCGCCTGCGCGTGGACCTATTACCCAAAAACAACTACGAAGATCTGGTGATTCTGGTTGATGTCCTGAGAGCCAGCACCTCCATCGTCATGCTGCTGGCCCATGGAGCACGGGAAGTAGTAGTGGCCAGAACAGCCAAGATAGCCTTAGCTACCCGAGAAGAGGGCGACATACTGCTGGGCGAACATCAGGGCATGCCCTTGGAAGGCTTTTACCATGGCACTTCCCCAGCTGAACTCACCCAGATCAAGGGGGAGGGACGGCGAATCCTCTACGTCAGTGACAATCTACCCCGGGCGCTATCCAGAATCGGGCGTCCCCAGCATTTATTGCTGGGCACATTCAGAAACGCCGGCGCAGTGACCCGTGCGGCTCTGTCGCTGGCCGAGCGGGAAATCGCCATCGCATGTGCCGGACACGCGCGCGCTGAGGCTCTTGACGATACTCTAGCAGCCGGCTTCCTAGCCAAAAGGCTAGTTCGCAGCCTTGGTTTAAGAACCGACCTACAGGATGCCACGCGTCTGTCTATGGCTCTCCTAAAGGCCTTTCCAGACCCCCAAGAAGCCCTATGGCAATCGGCGGCTGGACAACTTCTAAGGAGACTCGGGTTCACTGAAGACTTGGCGCTGGCTACCCTAATCAGTCAGGACACCGTAGTGCCACGCCTACAAGATGATTCGGGTGAGGCCCCCAACTTGTTTACCTTTAAGCCGTGGAACGCCTAAGCCTACTTGGATTACCCCTCGATGCCGCCTCAATGCAGGGGGCCGTGGAAAGACTCTCATCTCTGCTCTTCTCCACCGATGCCGCCTCCACTGCGCAAGTCGTGACTCTGAACCCGGAACTGGTAGTCCGTACCCGGGACGACATTTTGCTGAACGAAGCCGTACACGCGGCCGAACTGGTCACAGCGGATGGCGTAGGCATCATCTGGGCGGCACATAGGCTTTGCGGAGTGGGGCTTTCGCGCGTCGCCGGCGTAGACCTAAGTGAAGCCCTGATGAAGAATCATGGCTCTCGGCTCTCGGCATATTTCCTAGGCGGCCGACCGGGCGTAGCCGGGCGCGCTGCCGAGTATGCTACAAAATCCTGGGGTACTCAGGTAGTTGGCGCGCAAGATGGCTACTTCCAGGACGAAGCGGAGACCGTGGCCCGCATTCGCCGCGCCAACCCCCAATTACTGCTGGTGGGTATGGGCGAACACCAGGAGACCTTCATCCATCGCCACAAGACCGAGCTGGGTGCACGTGTAGCCATGGGAGTAGGAGGTACATTAGACGTGCTGGCCGGCGAGGTTGGCAGAATGCCGCGCTGGACACAAAGGCTGCAGATTGAATGGTTATTGCGGGTAGGCCTGGACCCGCGCCGTTGGAGGCGCGTGCCCAGGCTTTGGCGGTTTATCCTGCTAGTGTTACGAGCCAGCTGGACCCGGTGAGCACCGCACCTTCTCTCCCAGGAAGCTGAGCTCTCTACCGCAAGTGCGCTCTAAACAATCAGAACCTCTGGGCGCATTAGTAGTAGAATCAACAATAGTTCATAGCGCGGGTCCAAGGAGTGTGCTTTGGAAGTAAAGATGGCCCTTCCCCCCGACCTGGCCTACCAAGTCAAACCAACCCAAACAGTCGGGTTAAGCTGGAGCATTTACGGTACCGTACTATACGCTGCAAGGCCTTATACCGCCGTAACCGGTACCAGGAACCCTTCGAGTCCTTTAAGCCACCCTGAAAAGTCGCAACATAAGGACAAGTAACCAGCCCCACGCCCAGTCCCGCCAGCAGCGGCGCCACCTTGCGCAAGTAATCCGGCCCAACGAGCACATCGGCATCGCTCAACACCAGATAATCGAAAGCGGCAGCAGCCTGCAGGCGTTCAAGATTGACGGCTTTATAGTTGGGTCCGTGCAGGTCGGAGCTGACCACCACCCGCACCCGGCAGTCGGGAAAACAGCGCTGCAACTCGGCCACCGTGGAAAGCGCCGCCTGGTCACCGCGCTCTACGCCGAATACCAGCTCGAAGCTGGGCTAGTCTTGGCGGGCAAAACTAGCCGGGTTGCCCAGAAGTTCCGCCTCCTCACCGTGCAACGGCTTAAGCACGCTAACGGGCGGGGTGAACGGAGGTCGCGGGCGGCCTTCGCCGCGCCAACCCAGGCGCAGCGCAGTGATCGCGGTAATCAAGGTGTAGAAGACCGCGATTAACTCAAAGAGCTCAACAACCACAGGCTACACATTTCAGAATACCTCCGCGCCGGGAGTTTCACCGCCCGCTAAGAGCTTGCTGCGTTTATCCTGAACAGGTGCGCCTTGTCCTTGATTACCAGTTCAAAGCACCCGGCCGGCTATACTTGGCACTCCCGCAAGATGACTCGGCACAAAGTATAGGTACGCTGACCCTTTCCAGGCGACCACTACATACTTATATTACCGGACAGACCCTGGTAGCCTCGTTTGCACTTTCGCCAGGCGACGCCCTCCACCTGAGAACCCAGGTGGTCATCCGTCTACCCTCACCTGTTACTTGCCGTAACCCCCTGCAACTTGATTCCGAGAACCCCCTCTATCCTTCCGGCGCACCCTTTGAAGCTCTGGCGCGCTCTATCGTACGGGATGCACAGGGGCATCAGAAGGTGGAACGCCTAGTTCGCTATCTAAGCCGAACCTTGCGTCCCAGCCCTTCCCCTGATGTGAAGGGTGCGCTCCACGTGCTCGAGCGGGGGTCCGGCGATGCCCTCGATTATGCGTTTTTGCTGCTGAGCCTATGTAGAAGCCTTGGCCTTCCCGCTCGGCCGGTTTTCGGGCTGCTGGCAGGGCGTAGCAAACCCCACGCCTGGATTGAGGTTTGTCACGAGCAGAGCTGGCTATCCTTCGACCCCTTCGCCTATCAGGCTGTGTCCGAGAACCCCGCTTGGCTCCTGGATATAGGCGCGGCTCCAGAACCGGAACACTATTTGGGCAGCCACGAGGGACTCAGGCTGACTTTCTCGCGGGAGACCTTCGTACCCCTACACGAAGACGAGGGCACCGGTAAAGTACCTTTCTTCGCGCATCGTGTGCTGGCCGGAGACCGTGTGCTGGCCTGGGGGCTCGAGCCACTGTTGGGCACTGCCCCATACCTGGCACCCGCCTATCCGCTGGCTGAAGAACCAAGCAACATGCTCCACGAATCCGAGAAGATTAGCTTAGACTTTATAGACACCAAGGGTCACCTTCGGCAAATCCTTCCCTGGCTTCGCAGCCTAGTATTCGTAGCTGCTTTGCTTTCCATCCTTGGCCTAACTATCCCACTACCCCTGGCCCTGAGCGCTTATTCGCTCTATGCCGCCGACCTGTCCTTACTACAGGGACGGGCTCTGTTACATCTATTGGCCTCTCCACGTATCCTGGCACGAATGCGGGCCTGGGAAATTCTTAGCCTCCAGGCCTTCATGATCTTCGTGCTTACCGGATACGGCACCCTCTGGTTTGGACTGGCCTTCGTAGTTCTATTCACTACGGGCCGGCTCACCACCAACACAGCAGCAACATAAGCCGGCCCAGCAAACTGTTTTTGGCGGGCTTACCCTTCGGCTAGGGCTGCCCGAACGAGATCTACGATCTCGTCGACGGTATCGGCAACGGGAATCGAAGCCGCCGCAAACGCACGCAACTTAGACTGTGGCGTACCTACATCGCCCATGATGATGGCTCCGGCATGACCCATGCGCTTACCCTTGGGTGCGCTGCGGCCGCCGATGAAACCAATGACCGGTTTCCTCATGTTAGCCCGTACCCAAGCGGCGGCTTCCTCTTCATCGTTACCGCCGATTTCACCAATTACCACCACCGCGTCGGTGTCTTCGTCCTCGTTAAACAGCGGCAGGAGATCCTTGAAGGTAGTACCGATCACTGGATCACCACCGACACCCACCGTGGTGCTTATACCCAATCCGGATCGCGAGAGTGCTGCAGCGGCTTCATAGGTCAGTGTGCCCGAGCGGGTGATCAAACCTACCCGGCCCTTCTTGAAGACGTTACCGGGCATGATGCCGATCTTGCAGGCCTCCGCCGAGACAAGGCCCGGGCAGTTGCTGCCAATCAAACGTACGCCAAGCCCCTTGATCTCCCGCACGGTGCGCACCATGTCCAGGGCGGGAATGCCCTCAGTAATTAAAACCACCAGTTTCACACCCGCGTGTGCAGCCTCCAAGGCAGCGTCCGCAGCTGCGGACGCAGGTACAAAAACGATTGAGGCATCAATCTCCAGCTCGGCCACGGCCTCTTTGACGGAATTGTATACCGGCACGCCCAGGACTTCTCGGCCTCCCTTGCCGGGAGTTACGCCAGCCACAACGTTAGTGCCGTACTGGATCATCTGCTCGGCGTGAAACAGGCCCTCGCGCCCGGTAATGCCCTGTACAAGCACACGGGTATCTTCGTCGATGAGAATGCTCACTTCTCTCCTCCAGCCATGGCCACGATGGCCCTCGCGGCTTCGACTGAGGCCGGATACATATAGACCGGCTTCCCCTCCAGCAGCTTCTTGGCTTCCTCCTCGGCCGTACCAGCCACCCGCATGGCCACCGGCATGGTAAGGATACCGTCATCTATCGCACGGATCACACCCTTGGCTACCTCATCCGCACGGGTGATTCCACCGAAGATGTTGATGAAGATACCTTTGACTTCGGGGTCCTTAGCCACCAGCTTGACGGCGTTATAAACCACGTCGGCTTTAGCGCCACCACCAATGTCCAGAAAGTTGGCGGGTTTGCTTCCAGCACGGTTGACCAGGTCCAGGGTGTACATCACCAAACCCGCACCATTACCGATGACTCCGATCCGTCCACTTAATTTGACATAGGCAAATCCGTAGTTTCCAGCCTCCAGCTCGAGCGGATGCTCTGCCTCAATCTCGCGGTGCCGCGCCAGATCTTTCTGCCGGTAGACGGCATTATCATCCAAGTCTATCTTAGCATCTGCAGCTATAACCTGACCAGTCTTAGTTACTACTAGGGGATTAATCTCCGCCAGTGAGGCATCCACCGCGACATAGGTAGCATAGAGCTTGACAAGCATGTCGGCCAGCTTATTGAGGTTGCCCTTCAATCCGGCTTTGAGTACCAGTCCTCTAGCCTCAAAGGCCCGCAACCCCTTATCGGGATCCACAGCATAGTGGATGATTGCCTCAGGCTTGGTCGCGGCTACCTCTTCGATGTCCACCCCGCCTTCCCTGGATAGCATCAGCGTGACGCGCTGACTATTCCGGTCGAGGGTAAAGCCGGCGTAGTATTCCTTGTCAATATCGATCGCCTCGGCTACCAAGACCTTCTTGACTGTGAGGCCCTTGATGTCCATCCCCAGGATTTTGCCGGCCGCCGCCTCAGCCTCGCCCGGCTCAGCCAACTTAACGCCGCCGGCCTTTCCTCGCCCACCTACGTGCACCTGGGCTTTGATTACCACCTTCTTGCCGAACTCCTCGGCAATGCGGCGGGCCTCCTCGGGACTATAGGCCACCTTACCGGCAGGTACCAAGACACCATGTTGGGCCAGTACCTCCTTCGCCTGATACTCATGAAGCTTCAAAAAACACCTCCATCCGGAAAACACCATCCTACCTGGAAGGCATTTTTCCCGAGCCATTATACCCTCCGAAATTAGGGCTCCTTACTATACAGAGAGGCTCAAGCCAAAAACGGCTAAACTAAGGGGGTCATTAGTTGCAGCCACCCAAGGTTATGTAGTGAACGTGAACGGCTGCGAAAGGGCGAAGGTTGGGTTGCTCGCCTGGGGGAACGGCCATGAACGATAAGAAACTATACCGAAGTCGCAAGGACCGCATGATCAGCGGGGTATGCGGGGGAATCGGTGCATTCTTTGGCATAGATTCAGTCTGGGTCCGTATTCTCTTTGTAATTATCACGGTGTTTGGCCACGGTGGAGGGGTTCTGCTCTACATCATTCTGGCGGTGATCGTACCGAGCAAGGAGCGTATCGGCGGTCCATTACAGGATACGATCAAGGAAGGTGCCGAAGAGTTGGGAAGTCGCGCTCGTAGACTGGCCAACAATGTGCGCGAAGGGTTCGCGCGCCGGGAATCGAAAGGCACCATGATCCTTGCTCTCTTGCTGATCCTGGTGGGGCTATGGTTCTTGCTTGTAACTCTAGGCTGGACCTGGCCCGGATGGCTAGGCTCGGGGCTTTTCTGGGCGGTAACCCTGATCCTACTCGGCGGGGTGATGCTGTGGCGGAAATAATATCAAGGTGGTAAAGTCGTGATCTTCGCCCTGATCCTTGATCACTACGTGGCGCTACCATTGCTCATTGCCTTGGAGCTGGGCTCTTCACCGGAACCGGCGAGGCGGATATGGGAGATCGATTCCCCTGGGACCAAGCGCTCCGGCAATGCGCGGGGGATTGGGAAGCGCCTAGCTGAGAAGTACCTATAGTGTCTCCGGCTTCACTCAAGCCACCCAAACTCATAAGGTGGGGTTCCGTATCGACGGCGGTATAGGCGCCATAAAGCTTCACAATACCCATCCAGGTAACCTTCCCTATGCTGCGGGACCCATGCAGCGGGCAAAACTACGGGTAAGCTCTGGCCATGGGGTATATGTACATCTTGCTGGCGGCGGGGTTGTGGGGGTTGATCGGACCGGTCTCGGAGCTGGCCTTCCACGAAGGTGCAAACCCCCTCGAAGTAGCCTTCTTCCGTGCACTTATCAGCGGATCGATGTTTATCCTACACGCCTGGCTGAGCAGGGAGCGGCCCATTGCCCGGCGCGATCTACCCGCGGTACTGCTCTTCGGGCTCGTGGGAGTTTCACTTTTCTACGCCGCCTACCAGCTTGCAGTACGTACCGGCGGCGCTCCGGTAGCAGCGGTACTCTTGTACACCGCACCTGCTTGGGTGATCCTTATGGCCGCTATTTGGCTTGGCGAGAGTATTGGGGCACCTAAGCTACTCACGGCTGTGTTGGCCATAGGCGGAGTTGCAGTTATGGCTTTTCCCGCGGGCGGCAACGCGCACCTCAGCGCTGCCACACTGTTGTGGGGCCTGATTTCGGGCTTCAGCTATGCTCTATACTATCTGTTCGGAAAACGGTACTTCCTCCGTTACACACCGGCCTTGTTCTTTGCCTATGCTATGCCCGCCGGGGCGCTTGGCCTGCTGCCCCTGGTACACTTTGACTCCATCGGCGCCGCTGGTTGGGGCAGTATATTGTTTATCTCGCTGGTCTCGACCTATCTGGCCTATCTACTGTACGGCAGAGGGCTGGTCCGCTTGGAGGCCGGCCGCGCCAGCATTGTGGCCACCCTGGAACCGGTCGTCGCCTCAATCGTGTCCTACATCTGGTGGGACCAGAGCCTGACTCCGATAGGGTACCTGGGTGGACTGATGGTGGTGGGTTCAGCCGTCCTGGTGAGTTGGAGTGAATTGGTCCGCTTCAGAAGAAGGGTCTAGTAACCGGACCGACTCCTACGTGTCACGCGATACCGCCAAGCCTACTCGTCCTGCCGTATCCTAGCGAAAAGCAGCCGCCCCACCTGAGTCTGGATGACCTGCGTGAATACCACCTGCATCTCTCGGCCTATATATTCTGCACCGTCGTCCACCACCACCATAGTGCCGTCCTCAAGATAGCCCACACCCTGGCCCGGCTCCTTACCCGGCCGGTTGATGGACAGTACAAAGGTTTCTCCAGGGAAGAAACTGCTCCGTAACGCCGCAGCCAATGCTTGGATAGACATAACCCCAACCCCATAGATCCGTGCCAGCTGAATGAGGGCAGAGTCGTTGGTAACCAGCGCTGAATGCCCTTGGCGACATAGCTCAAGCAACTTATCATCTACAAGTTCCTGCTCAGGAGTGTCCTCTTCCAACACCTCGAGCCCCACGGCATTCTTAAGCGCTTCAAGCAGCTCCAATCCACGCCGGCCCTTATTCCGCTTCAGCACCTCCGCGGAATCAGCCAGCATTTGCATTTCCCGCAGGACAAACCGCGGCACAAAAAGTGGACCCTGCAGAAAACCCATCTCGGCCACCTCGATCACGCGGCCGTCGATCAGCGCTGAACTATCGAGGACCTTGCCGCCCAAGAACCGGCCAGCCGCCTGCGCCGATGTAATCGGCCTTGGCACAACTCTAAAGAACTGCTGGTTACCAAGGGCCACTATATTAAATAGACTCACCAGCACCAAAGTGAGCAGTAGTGAGTAATACCAAGCAAAGCCGGGGATCCCCGAAAGCAGGTTCGTGAGCAAAACCGAGGCCAGCAGCGCCAGCATACTGGCTACGGTCACCGCGAGCGGCACCTCTGAAGGAAGTCCGTGCCACCATCGCCGTACGCGCATCGCTAGACGGTGTAGCAGTGCGGCGAGCCGGGGTGCGATAAGCACACCGAACAACACCCCCATCAAGGTTAGATAGAAGCTGTTAATAGCGCTACCCAAAAACCCGCGCGTGCCCAGGATAATGGATAACCAATACCCAAGCA
>CAYODT010000003.1:57440-60863 GCA_964402875.1 uncultured bacterium
GCGCTACCCAAAAACCCGCGCGTGCCCAGGATAATGGATAACCAATACCCAAGCAGCCCAAATATCAAAATAAGCAAATACATACTAACCCGCGTGACGCCCCACCTCCTTCACGGCTTCCTCGATACTGCGCACACGTCCCGGGTGCAAAAAAACGGAGAACCCCGCGCGGCGGCCCTCTGCTAATCTGCGCTCAAGCCCCTCCACGCTCCTGATCTCACCCGCCAAGCCTACTTCCCCTACTACGGCCATATCCTTAGGCACCACCTGTCCCATTACGGCGGAGTAGACCGCCATAGCTACTGCTAGATCTAGACCGGGATCGCTCACCCGCATACCCCCAGCCAAGTTAACGTACACGTCCAGCGTACCAAGCCTAATCTCCAGACGTCGCTCGAGCACCGCCAGCACCACGTCTACCCGGCGCGCATCTACGCCCTGGGCTACACGCCTCGGCGCAGGATAGGGTGTGCGCACGGCTAAGGCCTGAACTTCCAAAGCCATCGGGCGGTCGCCGGCCAGCGTCAGGCCGATAACCGAACCGGGTACACCAACCAGCCGTTCGGCCAGGAAAGCCTCCGAAGGGTTGTCCACGCCTACCAGACCAGTCTCTTCCATACGGAACACGCCCACCTCGCCCACCGGTCCAAAACGGTTTTTGGCACTTCTGAGTACCCGGAACAACCCCGCGGTTTCCAGGTACAAAATTGCATCTACAATATGCTCAATCACCTTCGGCCCAGCCACTGAGCCTTCCTTGGTCACATGACCTACGAGAAAGGTAGTTATTCCGTAAGTCTTGCTCAGATCGGTGAGTGCCTGTGTACTATCACGCAAAGCAGCCAACGAGCCAGCCACGCCTAAGTTCTCGATGGTCTGCACTGAGTCGACCATCAAAACCTGCGGCCGGTTACCAGTCAGAAGCTCCTCTAAGGCACTCATATGCGTTTCTCGCGTAAGCATCAGCTGAGGCGAAACCGAAAGCCGCTCGGCACGTAGGCGGATTTGGGCGGGTGATTCCTCACCGGCTACGTAGAGCACCGAGAGTCCTCGGCTAATCAGTCCATGGGCTAATTGAAGCAGTAAAGTACTCTTACCGACGCCGGGCTCTCCTCCTAGAAGCAAGATCTCGCCCGGCACCAAGCCGCCCCCCAACACCCGGTCAAATTCGTTCAGACCGCTCCCAAAGCGGCTGACCTCCTCTTTGCCCACTTCCGCGAGCCGCATAATAATACCGTTAGTATGAGTATCGCGGCCTGGCTTTACCTCAGTCTGGGTTTCATAGGTAAAACTCTCCCAAGCGCCACAGCTGGGGCAACGCCCCATCGGCTTAGGCGTGCGATAACCACATTCGGCACAAATGTAGTTACCCCTACGTGTCATGCAGCCCACACCCGATGTCCAGCACCTCGGACATCGGGTTCTATCCAGTCCTCAAACCAGGCTGACTTCCTCAAAAACCAAGGCTCCTTCACGAATCGTTACCAACAATGGGGTCTTAGGCCGCCTGAGAAGCTCGAGCGACAAGGGGTCCTCCAACCGCTCACGGATGATGCCCCGCAGTGCACGCGCCGATCCCGTCTTGGGTGCATGCTCAACCAGCCAGCCAGCTATAGGCGGGTCGAAGTGTACCTCCATCTTGCGGCTACTGAGCTCCTCGGCCATCTGCTCGAGCATGATCCCGGCAATGTGCACCAGCTCCTCTTCATGCAATGTGGAAAAGCGCAGCACTTCGTCCAAGCGGTCGAGGAATTCCGGCGCGAATAATTGCTTGAGAGGGGATTCCGTATCGATCTCGCTACCGGTGAAGCCGATCGAAGGATCAGCGTTGAAGCCCGTATTGGAGGTCATGATCAGGATCACCCGTCGGAAGTCCACGGTACGCCCCAAGCCATCGGTGAGCCGGCCGTCATCCAGTACCTGAAGAAAGGTACTATAGATGTCTGGATGGGATTTTTCGACCTCGTCCAGCAAGACTACACTGAAGGGCTGGCGACGCACCGCTTCAGTCAGCCGGCCGCCTTGCTCGTAACCCACATATCCCGGCGGTGCTCCGATCAGCTTGCTGATCGAGTGGGACTCCTGAAACTCGGACATGTCAAAACGTACCAGGGAACGCTCGGAACCGAAGAGAGTCTCGGCAAGGGCCTTAGCCAGCTGCGTCTTGCCGACACCACTCGGCCCCACGAACAAGAACGAGGCCGCCACCCGTGTTTGCCCGCCCAGGCCCACGCGGGAACGCCGCAGCGCCGAGGCCAGGGAAGAAACCGCTTTGTCCTGGCCAATCACCCGTTTCTTCAGCTCCTCTTCCAGGTTGGCCAGCCGATCATCATCCCGCCCCTCTACGTACACACCACCCCAGGAGTCCACTACAGCCTCAATATCCTCCCGCGTAACCGAAGGCGTCCCATCTTCATCTTCGACCACAGGCAGGCTCAAAGAGGCATTCAGACGCACCCGGCTGGCGGCTTCGTCGATCAGGTCTATAGCCTTATCCGGGAAATTGCGCCCCGGTAGGCTACGCAGCCCCACCCGCACCGAAATACGCAGGATCTCGTCGGGGATGTTCACCCCGTGGTGGGCTTCGTAGCAAGGCCGCAGCCCTTTCAAAATCTCCAGGGTTTCCTCAGGATCCGGCTCGAGCACGATTACCGGCTGAAAACGCCGCTCGAGCGCCGCATCCTTTTCGATATAACGATGATACTCACCAGTGGTAGTAGCACCAATCACCTTAATCTCACCCCGCGAAAGCGGCGGCTTGAGGATATTCGCGGCGTCCAGCGTACCTTCGGCGCCCCCAGCCCCGATCAGGGTATGCAGCTCATCAATGAAGGCAATAACTCTAGCGTTCTTCAGCTCTTCAATAATCTGCCGCAGCCGCTCCTCAAACTCCCCTCGGTACTTGGTGCCGGCCACTACGCCTGCCAGGTCCAGACTAACGATGCGAGCACCACGCAAGACCGGCGGTACTCGTCCTTCCATGACGGCCCTCGCCAATCCCTCCACGATGGCGGTCTTACCCACACCTGGGTCACCTACCAGCACTGGGTTGTTCTTAGAACGACGAGCTAGAATCTGCACTACACGATTGATTTCCTCGATCCGCCCAATGACCGGATCCAGCTTGTTCTCCCGGGCCGCTCGAGTCAGGTCACGACCGTATTCATCGAGAAAAGGAGTGTTGACCGGCTTTTCCTTATCGCCTTCTCCCGCCTGGGCCAATATACGCCAGCGAATAGTATCGATATCCTTGGCGAAATGCGTGAGAATACGAAACGCAACACCGTCTCCTTCGCGAATGATACCCAGCAGAATATGCTCGGTACCAATGACCGGGCTACCCATATTTCTGGCTTCCGCGCTGGCCAGCTCCATAACTCGCCTAGCTCGTAGGGTAATTGCCGGGGGTTCGCCAGCCCGCAC
>CAYODT010000003.1:60963-64695 GCA_964402875.1 uncultured bacterium
ACCAACCGGAGACAATACGGCCGGAACGAGCATGGCCAGAACCGCCGGTGACGTAAGAAATATGGTTCCGGGCCAATTTAGCCCCCACATACTCCGCAATAGCAAGAGATAGGGTCTCCCGTAGACGACGACTTTTGCATCACTGGCGTGACTAAAATCCGCCGCAGCCCTGGGAGCCTCGGAATCCGCACCGCATAGGCTATTTTGCAGAGCCGTGGTTATCTCAAGGACACCGCACCAGTAGTCATGGCTGTATAGCCGCTACATCGTCGAATCCAGATACATAAAAGGTCAGCCCGGCTCGGCCATCGCTAGGATGGCCTCACTGCCGTACCCTCCACAATGGCCGAGTATGGTTATCACCACTACGACGTGATGACAACCCCAAGGGTTCGGGT
The DNA here is from genome assembly GCA_964402875.1 of uncultured bacterium. GTDB lineage: Bacteria > Deinococcota > Deinococci > Deinococcales > Marinithermaceae > CAYODT01. Next base: position 61,362 of record CAYODT010000003.1, read on the forward strand.
ATTCGGATGAACATGCCATCGCCCCACGGTCATCCAGAATCAAGAGCATCTAAAGGGCAGGCCGTTGTACCACGAAGTGCGAGTGGTTAAGATGCGGATGCGTTGATCCGCAGGAGTACCGCGGTGTCCACTTACAGTGAGCGAGGAATAGTGCGAGCTTTGTGGCTAAGTTGCGGGAAGAGCAGTGGGGAGCAAAAATACCAAAGGGTCCCGGAATACCTCGGGGAACTGGGGTGGAACCATAGGTAGCGCGGGCTATTCGTCCCCAGGCAGCCTCAGTTACCTTGGGTCTTTGTATTCCTCAAACCCAAGGAGGTTGGAATGTCAGCATCATCAATGGAAGAAATAGTATCCCTCTGTAAGCGGCGTGGGTTCATCTTTCCCGGCTCGGAGCTCTACGGCGGGTTGCAGGGTACCTACGACTACGGGCCGCTGGGTGTGGAGCTGAAGAATAATCTCAAGGCCGCATGGTGGCAAGCTAACGTTTACGAGCGGGACGATATGGAAGGGCTCGATGCCGCTATTCTCACCCACCGTTTAGCACTCAGGTATTCCGGACACGAGGTCACCTTCTCCGATCCCATGGTAGACTGCAAAAACTGCCAGAGCCGCTGGCGGGCCGACCTGGTGTACGGCAAGTGCCCCAAATGCGGTAGTACCGATCTAACCGATTCCAGACCATTTAACTTGATGTTCAAGACCACCGTGGGTCCGGTTGATGACCAAGAAAGCTTCGCTTATCTACGGCCTGAGACTGCGCAGGGGATTTTTACTAACTTCAAGAACGTGCTCGACTCCACCAGCCGACGGCTGCCGTTCGGTATTGCGCAGATTGGCAAGGCCTTTCGCAACGAGATCACCCCGCGCAATTTTATCTTCCGGGTACGCGAGTTCGAACAGATGGAAATCGAGTTCTTCGTAGAGCCCGGCAGTGACGATGACTGGCACAAATACTGGGTGAACGAGCGCCTGACTTGGTGGCTGGAGCAAGGCCTATTACCGGAGAGCCTAATCCTAGCGCGGCAAGCCCCGGAAGAGCTCGCCCACTATGCCAAGGCCACCGTAGACATCCAATACCGTTTTCCTCACGGTTTGGAAGAGCTGGAGGGGATATCCAATCGGACTGACTTCGATCTGGGTTCGCACACCAAAGGACAGCACCAATTGGCTATTCAAGCCAAGGTAATGAACAACCCCGACAGTACCGCCCGCTTAGCAATGCACGATCAGAAAACGGGCCGCTGGACAGTGCCCTTCGTCATCGAACCCTCCGCAGGAGTGGACCGCGGTGTACTGGCGGTGCTCACTGAAGCCTTTACCCGCGAGGTGTTGGACTCCGGCAGCGAGCGAATCGTGCTGAAGCTGAAACCCCATCTGGCACCCATCAAAGTAGCGGTAGTACCCCTGGCCAAGAATCGCCCGGAGATTGTAGAGAAGGCTAAAGCCGTCAAACAGAGTTTGCAAGCTTTGGGTTTCGGCCGGGTACTCTACGAAGATACCGGAAATATCGGCAAGGCCTACCGTCGGCACGATGAGGTCGGTACACCCTATTGTGTGACCGTCGACTACGATACCTTAGGTCGCGGCGAAGATCCGGTGCTGGCCGACACTGTAACTGTGCGCAACCGTGATACTACCGAGCAGGTGCGCGTGAGCATCAGCGAGCTGGGGGTTTTCTTGACCGAGGGGCTGAACCGTCGAGCCTGAGGCTTGCCAAGAGACGTGCTAGTCTGTTTGAGTATGAATTCCTCGATGGCAGGTAACCTGGGGTGGCAATCCCTGGAGATCGCATGAGAGTGGCTATCGTCGGTGCCACTGGGGTTGTGGGTGTAGAGCTACTTAGCGTACTTGAGAAACGCGGCTTTCCGCTCTCGGAGCTGCGCCTGTTCGCCCGCTCGCGCTCGGTCGGCCAGCACCGTAACTTTAAGGGTGCGGTCCTGCCCATCGAAGCCCTGCCCGAGGGACCGCTCTCATCAGATCTGGTGCTAGCCAGTGCCGGGGGGGAGTTGTCCAAACGGCTGGCGCCTTCGTGGGTAGAAGGCGGCGCTATAGTGGTCGATAATTCCTCGGCCTGGCGGTACACGCCGGAGGTGCCGCTGGTGGTTCCAGAGATCAATCCAGAAGCCGCCATCCAGCACCAAGGTATTATCGCCAATCCCAATTGCACCACGGCAATCCTAGCCGTGGCTCTGTGGCCCTTGCACCGGGCATTCGGAATTAAGCGAGCGATTGTGAGCACCTATCAGGCTGCCTCGGGCGCGGGTGCTTTAGGTATGAGCGAGCTGCTGGAGAGTACCCGCGAGGTCTTAGCAGGCCACGAGGCCTCACACCGAGTCTTCAGCTATCCACTGGCCTTCAATGTAATTCCCCACATCGACAGTTTCCAAGATAACGGCTACACCCGTGAAGAAATGAAAGTAGTTTGGGAAACACGCAAGATCTTCGGGGAAGCTACGCTGGCCATTTCCGCCACCGCCGTACGGGTACCTACGCTGCGCGCCCATGCCGAAGCAGTTACGGTTGAGCTCGAGAAACCAGCTACACCGCAAGAGGCGCACGAAGTCCTGGCCCAAGCTCCCGGGCTTGAGCTGGTAGACGATCCTAGCCGGGAGCGTTACCCCATGCCGCAGAGTGCGTCGGGTAAATGGAATGTGGAGGTAGGCCGGCTACGCCAGAGCCTGGTTTTCGAAGGTGGCCTGGACTTCTTCGTGGCCGGAGATCAACTGCTGAAAGGGGCTGCACTCAATACTGTGCAGATCGCCGAGCTGCTGTAACAGCCGCTGTTCTCCCGCCGTGCTAGGCTTTAGCCAAGGAGGTCTGCCATGGCCCATATCTACAAGAAGGTCGAGCTGGTAGGTACCAGCAACGAAGGCCTGGAAGATGCTATTCGTACTGCCGTCTACAAAGCCGCTAAGACCATCCATCATATGGATTGGTTTGAGATGAAAGATGTACGGGGCTGGATTAAAGATGGAGAAGTCGAGTATTTCCAGGTCACCGTGCAGATCGGCTTCCGACTGGATGACGAAGATTGAGCATCCCCGGGGGGTGGCTACAATCTTCTTGGTACGGCCTGGAGGACCCAGCCGCACCCGGCGAACACCTGACCGTCTCCACCCTGGAGCGGAGGTACGCTCTAACTTGGCTAAACGCCTCCGGGGCTCAACTGTTCTTGGATAAAACCCCGGCTGCCGGGGGCATGCGACCGGCCCGGCTTGAGACCGTTGCACTGAAAGAGAGCTACCTGCGTGCTGTACAACTGCTTGGCGCCACCGACCTGCTAATGAACTATCAGCCCGGTGGACAGCCGGCTATGGCAATCCCACTACCTGAG
>CAYODT010000003.1:64795-69054 GCA_964402875.1 uncultured bacterium
GCCAACCGATCGGTTCAGGTAACATCGCCCGATGCCAGCATGAGCGCAACAGCAATCCCCCATCTCAATCGCTACTAATCCAGGTATACCGCTTCAGGCACGATCAGCAGCGGCAGCTCCGACTTGAATAACATGCCCTCCAAACACGCCCCTAGTCGGGTACGGAAGCTGCTCTTAGCCTTAGAGCCGATCACCAATAGGTCCAGTTGCTCTTGGGCGGCAAGCCCCAGTAGTCCTTCGATCTCCTCACCTCGGCTTACGATCAACCGCTCAATTTCCGGAAAGCGCTCGCGCAAGGCATGCTCTGCAGCTTCCAGCAAATCCGGTACTTTCAAGAGCTCCGGGGGCAGATAGTTAGGGACACAACATGAACCAGGTAACACGCTCACCAGGTGCAGCCCGACCAGGTTAGCTCCGGTATGTTCAGCCAGATACCGCGCGGCGGTCAAAGCCGAGGCTGAGGTCGAGCCAGCATCGAGCGCTACGCCCAAACGAGTGATTTTGGACAGTGGCCGCTTAGAATCCAGGCTGAGCACTATACGCTCACCTCGGTGGAGCAGGTAGCGGGAAACACCGCCGCGAGCCACCCGCTCGAGCTGGCTCCCGCCTTCGGCGGCCAGTACAGTAATACCGCTTTTCAGCGACTCCCCCGCCACGGCCAGCCCCGGATTACCGTGTAGGGCCAAGCGATCGGCCTCCGGTGCTAGTCGTACCAACTCTTCCTGGGCCAATCGCCCTAACAACTTCGAGGTTTGCTCGAGCACTGCGCGATCGTTGGCCGCGTATCGGTCCGCACGATGGGCGGCCTTCATCAGGTATTCATCGGGAACGACGTGCAAAACCCGTAAGGGCCAACCAAGACCAGCGGCCATAGTTCTCGCTGACTCGAGAATCGCCGCTGTGGCCGGGCCCAGTTCTACCGCAGCAAGCACACCTTTCATGATCCCCCCTTATGTTCCCAGTGTAGGCCTATGACCCGGCTGGATGTGCCGGAAAGGATACATCATAGACGGGTCGACCCGCGGTGCGATTAGTTGAGAAATGCTACACGGTGGGCCGCGGGTAACCGCCGGTTTCCAGTACTACTTCAGCAATATCACGCGAGAGTCTGATCTGGTCGACCGGCTGGTGCTTTACCAAGCGCCGGGCAGCGCTTTGCAGCAGTTTGAGATCGTCTCCACTCTCCAAATACACCAGCAAAGCCTGGGCTCCCGACCCCGCGCGGTCCTGCGCCTGCGCCAAGAAGAGGCGGACCATCTGACTATAGACCGCCGGGAGCCGCTTGGCTCGGAGAAAAGCCGACTCGACCGCAAAGATGTCGATGAGGATGTCGGCTACTCCCATCAAGAGCTCCTGCTGGCTCTCGATCTTCTGCATATACTTCTGCGCCGCCAAACCCGCAACCATAAGCGCCAGCTTTTTTAGGTTGGCGATGTAGCCACCTTCCACCGCCCAAGGTGCTTCCGGGGGCTCGCTGAAGTCGGGCTCGAGTAGCTCCTCTTGCAGCTTCATAGCCGCCTGAATCAGAGGAAGACTACCCTTCGTAGCCCTGCGTAGCAACATACCAGGGATTAGCAAGCGGTTAATCTCATTGGTGCCCTCGAAGATACGATTAATGCGACTGTCGCGATAGGCCCGCTCAATAGCATACTCAGCCGAGAAACCATAGCCGCCGTGAATCTGCAGCCCTTCATCAACTACAAAGTCGAGAACCTCCGAGCCCAAAACCTTGATGATGCTGGCCTCCACCGCATACTCCTCAATAGCTGCCAGAATATGCTCCTTACCCTGCGCCTCGATAGCCTCATCAATCAAGCCTACGGTGCGGTAGGTAGCCGACTCGGCAACAAAGGTACGCGTAGCCATCCAAGCCAGCTTCCACCGAATGGCGCCAAAACTGGCGATGGGCACCTCAAACTGCTGGCGCTCGGCTGCGTACTTAGTGGACACATCGAGCACCTCCTTGGCGCCGCCCAATGCCGCTGCCCCCAACTTGTAGCGGCCTACATTCAGTACATTGAAGGCGATACGATGTCCCTTACCAACCTCGCCCAAAACGTTCTCCACCGGCACCCTACAATCCTCAAGCATCAGCATTCGCGTGCTGGAGGACCTGATACCCATCTTATGCTCCTCGGCGCCGAACGAAAGTCCGGGCGTGCCCCGCTCCACCAGAAACGCCGTGAACTGTTCGCCGTCGATCTTGGCAAACAAGGTGAACAGGTCGGCGAAGCCGGCGTTGGAGATCCACATCTTAGTGCCGTTCAAGACATAGTAGCGACCGTCCTCGGAGAGTACCGCCTTAGTCTTGGCACCTAGCGCGTCGGAACCCGAGCCCGGTTCGGTCAGCGCGTAGGCTGCGATCCACTCACCCGAGGCTAACCTGGGCAGATATTTCTGCTTTTGGGCCTCCGTACCGAAGTAGACCAGCGGCAGGGTACCGATGCCGGTGTGCGCCCCTACGGTGACCGAGAACCCGCCCACCTTAGCCAGCTTCTCGGCGACCACCGAAGAAACCACCTTGGGCAGCTCGAGCCCCCCATAAGCTTCAGGGACATCCGGTGCCAGCAAGCCAAGTTCACCGGCTTTTCTCATCAGGGGTACATTGAGCTCACGCTCACCTTCTTCCATGCGGTCACAGAGCGGAACCACCTCACGCTCCACAAAGTTCGTGGTGGTAGTGGCAATCATGCGCACGGTCTCGTCGAAGTCCTCGGGGGTATAGCTCTCCCCCGGCGGCTCGAGCAGCCAGCCACCCCCTTTGTAGGCTAGATTCTTCTCTTCCGCCATCCTCTTCCTCCCTTTCAGCCTCCGTACACCTCAAACAACCCCGCCGCGCCCATGCCTCCGCCGATACACATGGTCACCAACCCCCGGCCGCCTCCCCTGGCACGCAATTCATGAATGAGTTGCGTGGTGAGCTTAGCGCCGGTGGCGCCGAGGGGGTGACCCAGGGCAATGGCTCCGCCGTTAACATTGATCTTTTCCTCCTGCATGCCAAGTTCACGCATGACCACCAATACCTGCGCAGCAAACGCCTCGTTGAATTCGATCAGATCCAGGTCATCCATAGACCAGCCCGTACGGCTGAAGACCTTAGGCACAGCCTTAATGGGTCCCACGCCCATGATCTGGGGAGGTACGCCGGCCACGGCAAAGCTCACAAAGCGCGCCAAAGGTATAATCCCCAGCGCATCGGCCCTGGTACGGCTCATCACCAGCACCGCGGAGGCTCCATCGGAGTAGGGCGAGGCGTTACCTGCGGTGACCGTTCCGCCTTTCTTGAAAGCCGGTCGTAAGCCCGCCAACACCTCGATGGAGGTATCCTTACGCACCAATTCATCGGTATCGAAGATCTTTTGCTTGCTGATCTTCTTGCCACCCGACCAGTACTGGTGAAAAACGGGTATGGGCACGATCTGGCTCTTGAAGCGCCCAGTCTCGATTGCCCGGGCGGCCTTTTGCTGACTGCCGAGCGCCCACGCGTCCTGATCCTCACGGCTGACGTGCCACTGCTCGGCCACCCGCTCGGCAGTGTAGCCCATGCCAATATAGGCTTCGGTCAGCTCCGGGGCCAGGCGGGTGTGGTAGCCGGACATTGGAACCTGACTCATCATCTCCACGCCGCCGGCCAGTACCACATCAGCCATACCGCTGATAATAGCCTGGGCGGCCATGGCTACGGTCTGTAGGCCCGAGGAGCAAAAGCGGTTCACGGTAGCACCGGGCACGTCCACCGGAAAACCAGCCCTAAGTAGCGAGAGCCGCGCTATATTGAGCCCCTGACCGGCTTCGGGCATAGCGCAGCCGAACAGCACATCATCGAGTTCGGCCGGATCCAGCCCGACCCGCTCGACCGCTGCTTTCATGACCACGGCCGACAGCTCGGTGGGGTGGACTCCGTCGAGCGCACCGCCCTTCTTTCCCTTACCCACGGCGCTACGCGCCACGCTTACGATCACTGCCTCGTTCATGTCCCCTCCGTCAACTGCACGGTTAATTCCGCAAGGGTTTGCCCGTCTTGAGCATATGGGCAATACGCTGCTGAGTTTTTTGCGTGCCCAGCAGCTTTAGGAAAGCTTCGCGTTCCAGGTCGAGGATATCCTCTTCACTCACCATCCGCCCGGCCCCGTCGCCTCCGCTGAGTACATAGGCCAGTTCTCCGGCGATCTTCTCATCGTGCTCGCTGATCTGCCCGGCTTCCCTGAACTGCCAGATGGCATAACGCAGGTTACCGAGCGCCGCATCACCTAAAGCGG
>CAYODT010000003.1:69154-86213 GCA_964402875.1 uncultured bacterium
CTCGGCGTGGGCTTGTACAGCGTCAGCATGCAGGGTGAGCTCCGCCCCGCCACCCAGGGTGAGACCGAAGGGTGCTACCACCACCGGGAAGGGAGCGCTCCGCAAGCTTTGGGTACCCTGCTGGAAGCGCCGTGCCGCAAGCTCCAGCTCCTCCCACTCCCCCTCTTGTGCAGCCATGAGTATCAACGCTAGGTTAGCCCCCGCGCTAAAGACCCGCTGGTGGCCGTTGCCTATCACTAAGCCGGCATAGCCATGTTCGTCGAGGTAACTCAAGGATTTCTTCAGTATGACGAACACGCCTTCGCCGATGGTGTTCATCTTGCCGCGGAACTCAAAGAGCGCCACGCCTTCGCCGAGGTCCAACAGGGCCGCTTCCTTGGATTCTATAAGTGCAGGGCCAGCGGCTTTGATCGCGGCCAGCTCGAGCGCCCCTTCCACCTTAGGCACGACCTGGTAGCCCTCACCGGTGAGCGAAAGCTGCTGTCCGTCCTTGAAAAAGCGCGTATTCGGTCTGGTTAGAGGTCCTGCGGACGCGCGGCCCGCTTCGCGGAACAGCTCGAGCGTGCGCTCCATACCCACCGCGTCCATCTGCTTGAACGGGCCCATGCGCCAGCCAAATCCCCACTCCAGAGCCTGGTCCACGCTGGCCAGATCGTAGGCCAGCTCGGCCGCATGTATCAGGGTGTAGTGCATGGTGCGCGCGTACAGTTCGCGCATAAAGCCGCCGTACTTACCGGGAAGCGATAGCACCGCCGATAACCGCTGTGCCAACGGCAGAGCACGTACAGCAGTCAGTTCAGCGCTTTTCGGCTTAGCCTGTGGGCGATACTCACCGAGCGCCGGGTCGTAGGTGAGGATCTCCTTACCCACCTTCTTATAAAACCCAGCCTTAGTCTTCTCGCCCAGCCGGCCTTCCTTCACTAGTCCATCCACCCAGCCGGGCAGAGCAAAATCCTCCCCGGTAGCCTCCGAAAGCTCCCTAGCCACGTGCGAAAGGACATCTAGGCCGGTAAGATCGGCGGTGCGAAAAGTAGCTGAGTTGGGTCGGCCGATCAGTGGGCCGGTGAGGGTATCTATCTCGTCGATGGAAAGCTTGTGCAACCCCATCAGCTGGACGGTCTGTAGCATACCGTAAACCCCAATACGGTTAGCCACAAAACCGGGTACGTCCTTGGCACGTACGATACCCTTACCAAGGATTGTCCGCCCAAAAATCTCGATGGCAGCAAGGGTCTCCTGCGAGGTCTCGGGAGTAGGAATGACCTCAAGAAGGTGTAAATAGCGAGGTGGGTTGAAGAAATGCGTACCCAGAAAGTGCTTTCTGAAGCCTTCGCTACGCCCCTCAAGCAGCAGTTCCATAGGAATACCAGAGGTATTCGAGGAAACTACCGCCGAGGGCTTCAGCACCGGCTCGAGCTTCTCATAGAGCGCCTGCTTAGGCGATAGTTTCTCGATGATGGCTTCCACAACCCAGTCGCAATCGGCTAGTTTTCGCAGGTCATCCTCAGTATTGCCGACCTCCACCAGCTCCACGCGTTCTCTGGACATGAACGACGCCGGCCGAGCCTTAAGAGCTCGCTCAATCCCCGCCCTAGCCAGACCGTTACGGTCTGGATCTCCAGGGATATCGAGCAACACCACTGGAATGCCGGCACTGGCTGCCAGAGCGGCTATGCCGCTTCCCATGGTGCCCGCGCCTATCACCCCGATCCTGTTGATCCTCATCTTCACCTCCTGGTTTATACTGAGTATAAATTTATACCGTGGACGGCTTTTTGTCTAGTCAAGCCGGTACGCCGGAGCCACGAAAGCCGTGAAAAGCAAGGCGGGGCCCGGCTGTCGGGGAAATGAATGTGATAATCTGGACGAAAAGCTTGTACCGGAGCCAATTTGGAGGAGCGTGGATCACATGAAGTTATGGAATACCCATTACGATCCTGGAGTGCCTGAAGAGGTGAGTTATCCTAACGCGCCGCTTTATACTCTGCTCAAGCAGGCTGCAGAGCAATACCCAGACCGTGTGGCCACCAACTTCATGGGCGCAAGAATTAGCTATCAGGCACTCTGGTCCAAAGCGCTTCGTTTTGCTTCGGCATTGCAAGCACTAGGCGTGCAGCCAGGCGACCGGGTAGCGCTAATGCTGCCCAACAGCCCGCAGTACATTCTCGGGTACTTTGGCACGCTCCTCACCGGTGCAGCCGTAGTTAACGTCAACCCGTTGTACACACCGCGCGAACTTCGCCACCAACTCATCGATGCCGAGACTAAGGTGCTGGTCATACTTAGCCTACTCTGGCCACGCTACGCTGAGATCGCAGATGAAGTACCGGTTCAGACGATCATCACCACCGGAATCGAAGACTTTCTGCCCTTTCCCAAGAACCTCCTCTACCCATTGATGCTCAAACGACAAGGTCACTCGGTTCGGCTGCCTCGCCGCTCGGACCGCTACGACCTGCACCGGCTCCTATCCAGCTACCCGCCTACACCCAAACCCGTGGCAATCAGCCCCGGCGATTTAGCCTTACTGCAGTACACCGGGGGTACCAGTGGTGCCCCCAAGGCAGCCATGCTCAGCCATGAGAATCTTTTAGCCAACACCTATCAGCTCGAAGCCTGGGCCCCGGAATTGCGCGGCTCCAAGGAGGTGATGCTCTGCGTATTACCCTTTTTCCATGTCTACGGCATGACCGTAGCCATGAATCTTGGCATCTCTCTGGGTGCCAAGCTGGTACTGTTGCCCCGCTTCAAGGCCAAAGAAGCAGTGGCCGCTATCGAAAGATACCGTGTTACGCTGTTCCCCGGCGTACCCACACTTTATATAGCCGTGAGCAGCCTCCCCGGCATTGAGAACCGTAGTATCCGCTCAGTAAAGATTTGCAACAGCGGTGCAGCACCGTTACCCCAGGAGGGGTTGGTGAATTTCGAGCACCTGACCGGAGCCAAAATTTCCGAGGGCTATGGGCTTACCGAAGCCTCGCCGGTCACGCACAGTAACCCCGTAAACGGCCAGCGAAAGATTGGCTCAATCGGTCTGCCGCTCCCTTCGGTGGATGCTCGGATCGTAGACACCGAAGGACACCCTCTCCCGCCGGGTGAGGTGGGCGAACTCTGCGTTCGCGGGCCCAACGTGATGATGGGATACTGGAATAGCCCCGAGGAGAGTCGCGCAGTACTCCAGGATGACTGGCTATTCACTGGCGACATGGCACGTATGGACGAAGAGGGCTATTTTTACATCGTGGACCGCAAAAAGGACCTCATCATCGCTGGAGGGTATAATATTTATCCACGTGAGGTTGAGGAGGTCCTCTATACTCACCCATCGGTGCATGAAGCGGCGGTGATCGGCATTCCAGACGCTTACCGGGGTGAGACAGTGAAGGCTTTCGTGAGCCTCAAGGAGGGTGCTTCACTCAGCACGGAAGAGCTCGAAGCACATTGTCGCAAGAATCTTGCCGCCTACAAAGTACCACGAGCATACGAATTCATGGATGAACTACCCAAGACCGCGGTTGGTAAAATTCTTAGGCGCCGCCTACGCCCGCAGGAAGAATCAAACGAAAAGACGTAGTTGGCCACGGGCGGGACCGTTCAAGACGCGCGCGCGCGCCTTACCGCTAGGGCGAAGGCTTCGGCAGCTTGGTCGATCTGGCTGGCGTCGGTACCCCGGCCCAGGCTGAACCTTATCGAGGCCTTAGCCGCGGCCCGGCTGCGGCCCATAGCCAAGAGCACGTGGGAGGGCTCCAGGCTCCCCGCGCTGCAGGCCGAACCCGAAGAGGCCGCCACACCCAAAAGATCGAGGTTCAATAGCAGGGCTTCTCCATCAGCATGTTGGACGGTAACGTTGACGTGTTTCGGACCACGAGGGGCATTCTTCGCGTTTAGCTCCACACCCTCTACTAGCAACAGAGCTCGCTCGAGCCGCTCCCTCAGCGGGACGAGACGCGCCGTCTCTTGGGATAATAAGCGGCCTGTCTTTTCCGCAGCTACACCCATCCCCACGATGGCCGGAAGGTTCTCAGTGCCCCCACGCAGACCTCGCTCCTGACTCCCCGCCCCAGGAGGCGCTAATTTTACCCCACGCCGTATCAACAGTGCACCCGCCCCCCTGGGACCATAGAATTTATGCGCGCTGATACTAGCCAGATCAGCCCCGCTCTCCCTGAAGTCAAACGGTATACTTCCAAAAGCCTGTACCGCGTCGGTGTGGAAAAGCGCTCCAGCCCTATGGGCCACCTCGGCTAAGGCCGGCACTGGGTAAATCGTACCCAGTTCATTATTGAGTGCCATGATGCTTACCAAAGCAGTGTTCTCACTTACACTCTCGCCTACCTGTTCAGCAGTGATCAAGCCATCTTTGTCGGGTTGCAGATAGCGCACGAAATATCCGAGCCGCCCTAGCCAGCGCGCAGCGTTCAAGACCGCGGAATGCTCGAGCGCGCTGATCAGCAGCTCCCGGCGCGTTGTAACCAAGCTGGCACCCACCAGCGCCAAGGTATCCGCCTCGCTGCCACCGGAAGTGAACACTACCTCCGCAGAACGCGCACCCACTACACGCGCCAAATGCTCACGAACCTCCTCTAGCACCCGCCTCGCTGCGCGCCCTACTGCATGAACCGAGCTGGGGTTACCCCAGGTGTCCATAGCCTCCTGCATGGCTATTCTAGCTTCGGCATCAAGCGGCGTAGTGGCGGCGTAATCCAGGTAAATCACAGAAAGGGGCTCAGACCGCTGGCTCGAGCAAAAGCCTCTTACGCATCTCTATCAGCCTGCGCTCATCAATCAGGCGATCGAGCGTGCTTTCACTCAATACCTTGTGCATGGCCAAGTCAACCCGGCGCCAAAGCTCCTCAGTGGAACACTGGCCCTCCTGCCAACACGATCTAGGGTCCTCAAGGCAAGCTATCGACGCCAGTTTACCTTCCATGGCCTCCACCACCTCGAGTGCCGTGATCTGCTCGGGGGGGCGGGCCAAACGGTAGCCACCCTTGGCACCACGCACACTGCGGATAAACCCAGCCCGGCGCAGAGCTGAAGCGATTTGTTCGAGGTAGTGAAGGCTCAATCTCTGAGCCTCCGAGACCTCCTTGAGCGGCACCGGATCAGGACCACGCAAGCCAATTTCTACCAGCGCCCGCAGACCATATTGTGCTTTTGTCGATGCCCACATAATAACATACTAATCCCCTAAATCCCGCACGTCAAATAGGGATTTTCGATCTACGGAGTCTGGCAAAACCTAGCGTAAGGACGAAGAGTGTAGCCTGCACCAGCACAATGCTCGCGCCACTAGGCAGGTTGGCCTGGTAGGAAAAGGCCAAACCCGCCAGCACACTTATGACGCTTTGAGCAGCAGCCAATAGCGACATACGCAAGAAGGTGTCACTGACTATACGTGCCGCTGCCACGGGAATAGTAAGAAAAGCAGCCACCAGTACCACGCCCACTACCTTCACTGCCGTCACCACCACCAGCGCAACTAGTAGGTTGAGGAGGTAGTCGAGCAGATCTACAGGTACGCGGTCGGCCTGTGCCAGATCGCGGTCAAAAGTAGCGTAGGTCCAGCGCCCCCACAAGGGTAGGCTTAGCAGAGTCAGCGCGGCTACGCTTATCACCGCGGCTAAGTCCACTCTGTTGATCGAAAGAATGGAGCCAAATAAGTAAGTGAACGCATCAGCCGAATATTGGGTACGCAGACTCAGGAAAATGATGCCCAAAGCCATGGACACCGCAAAAAATATGCCTACGGAGGTATCTCCCGATAAATAGCCGTGTTGAGCTATCCAGGTGATGCCGATGGATACGACTACCGTAAAAGGAATAGCAATCCACAGAGGCTGCACACCTAGTAGTAACCCTAGCGCCACTCCGCCAAAGGCCGCGTGACCCAGGCCTACCCCTAAGAATGACAAGCGGCGCTGTACTATGAAAGCCCCAAAATAGCTGGCCAATAGTCCCACCAAGAGCCCCGCCACCAACGCACGTTGCATGAACGGAAAGGAAAGCGCATCAAGCATCCTTACCCATCCCGTTTAGTGCCATCTTGTGTACATGCCCCACGTGACCGAAGGCTTGACGCAAACATTCCTCGGAAAGCGCCTGTTCAGGCGGCCCAAAGCCAATCTTGCGCCGGTTGAGCACCAGGACATGTGTAGCGTGATGGTAGGCCACCTCCCAGTCATGAGTAATCATCACTACCGTAGCCTGGTGTTCATGCCAATAATCATCAAGCAGACGGTACAGGTCCGCCTCACCCACCGCGTCGATACCGGCGGCAGGTTCGTCCAAGACCACCAAGGCCGGCTCGTGCAGCAAGGCCCGCGCCAGATAGACCCGCTGTAACTCTCCCCCAGAGAGTCCTCCTACATGGTACTGGGCCAAGTGCGCGGCCCCGACTCGCGAGAGAGCCTTCATCACCAGTTCCATCTGTACCGCCTTGATACGTACGGGCCAGGTTCGCGACAGCGCCGAGGCCACCAGCTCCACCACCAGAGCCGGAAAGCTCCGGTCCAGCGTCTTCATCTGGGGAACGTAGCCTACCCGCCCAACCGGACCCTTGCCCACCGCATACCCCTGTACCCACGCGCCACCCGAATCGGGCTTAATCAAACCCAAGAGCACCTTAAGCAGGGTGGATTTACCGGCACCATTAGGACCTACGATAGCCATGGATGCGCCTTGGGGTAGAGAAAATTCCACTCCACTGAGCGCTTCGTAACTACCGAAGCGTACCGTGAGATCCTCGACCCTCACAGCAGGTTCCACCTCAGGTCTCGGCATCTTTTCGCTCCTCTTTGCTTTTCCGGCACGTTGGGCACAACCCGTGCATCTCCAGGTAGTGCACCAGCCGGCTGAATCCGGTTTCTTTCTGCAACAGCCGCTCAAGCACCTCAAGCCCACAGGGCTCAAACTCCACCACCCGGTCACAGGCAGTACAGACCAGCGCGTGCCGGTGTCCAGGCCGCCAGCGTACAAACCGGTGCTCACCCCGCTCTCCGTGGACCCATCTGATCAAGCCCAATCTCTCCAGTAGAACTACGCTGCGGTAAATAGTCGCGGTACTGACATGCAGATGCGAAAGAGCATCAACAATCTCCTGGATAGTATATCCATTATTTGATGCGCTGAGCAGGTTCCATATCGCCTGTCTTTGCTGTGTCATACGAACGTTAGCTCGGCTCATGACTTCTCTAAATTCTTTTTCACGCAAGGGATCAAATGTCTGCATATTGAGAGACTACATCATCTAGGAACAACAATGTATAGTCCTAATTAGCTACAAGCAGTCTAAGAACTGCGTGCTATGTGGCACTGAGCCAACTAAGTATCTACAGCGGCGAACTGTTCATAGACTGCCCACTACCACTATCTTCCCCCATCATCTGTCGCAGTAGGCGGCGCATAATCTTCCCCGAGCGCGTCTTGGGCAGAGTATCAACCAACTTCAGAACGTCCGGTCGGGCAAACGAGCCAATCACCCTAGCTACGTGCCGACTCAACTCCTCCTTGAAGTCCGGCATGGGTTCAGCGCCTTCTATCAGGGTAACGAAAGCCACTACGGATTCGCCCTTCTCAGGATCCGGGCGCCCCATCACCACGGCCTCGGCCACCAATGGATGGCTGATCAGCGCCGATTCGATCTCCATCACTCCCAGGCGATACCCGGAAACGTTCAGTACGTCGTCGACCCTACCGAGGATGGTCAGGTAGCCGTCCTTGCTTCGCCGCGCCCCGTCTCCCGTAAAGTACTGTCCGGGAAACCGACCCCAGTACTCAGTCCGGTAACGCTCATCATCGTTCCAGACAGTACTCAACATACCCGGCCAGGGCTTCAGGACCATCAGGTAGCCCTGCTCTTCGGCATTATCATCATGAACCGGCTTCCCATCTCCATCAACCAACGCCAGCTCCACCCCGGGCAAGGCTAGTCCGGTGTGTCCCGGCCATGCGGCTACCGCACCGGGAGGCGTAGCAATCATCACTCCTCCAGTTTCGGTCTGCCACCAAGTATCCACCACCGGGCAGCGCTCCCGG
This sequence comes from uncultured bacterium, assembly GCA_964402875.1. GTDB lineage: Bacteria > Deinococcota > Deinococci > Deinococcales > Marinithermaceae > CAYODT01. Next base: position 77,192 of record CAYODT010000003.1, read on the forward strand.
CCCACCACACGGTGGTACCAACGCCAGGCCTCCACGCTAATCGCCTCTCCACCGCTACCCAGAAGTCGTAGGCTGGCCAGATTAAACTTGGTCAACCAGGCCTCGCCGGATTTCGTAAACGAGCGCACCAGCGTCGGCGTAGTATGTAGGACGCTCACACCATGGCGATCTATCATCCCCCAGATCCGGTCCGGCTCGGGGTAGCTCAAAGCACCCTCGTAGATGAAGGTCGTGGCACCATTGAGCAAAGGTCCGTACAGCGTATAGGAATGTCCTGCGATCCAGCCAAGATCGGCTGTGCACCAAAATACATCGTCCGGCCGTAAGTCAAAGACCAACCGGCTGGTAAAGTAGGCATAGGTCATGTAGCCACCGGTGGTGTGTACCACACCCTTAGGCCGCCCAGCGGGGCCGGAGGTATAGAGCACAAACAAGGGGGCTCTGGAGGCCATGGGTACGGGCGGTACGGGCTGGTTGGCCTCGCGCATCAACTCGTGGTACCAGCGATCACGGCCAGGCTCCATGACTACCTGCTGCCGGGTGTGCCGCACCACCACCACGCGCTTCACGCTCTCCATTCCGGCCAGCGCCTCATCCACATTGGCCTTCAAAGAAAGCACGCGCCCTTTGCGCCGTCCGCCGTCCGCGGTGATCAATACCACAGCACCTACATCACGAACGCGTTCGGCCAAAGCGCCCGCCGAGAACCCACTGAATACCACCATGTGTATCGCACCGATCCGCGCGCAGGCCAACATAGCCACCACAGCCTCGGGAATCATGGGCATGTACATAGCCACTCGGTCCCCCTTACCCACACCTGCGCGAACGAGCACACCCGCGAAACGCTCCACTTCCTGGAGGAGCCGCCCATAGGTGTAGACCTTAACCTCGCCCTGTTCTCCTTCCCAGATCAAAGCGGTCTTATCTTTCCGGTCGCCTACAACATGGCGGTCCAGAGCGTTATAGCACAAGTTGGTTTGACCGCCGGAGAACCAATGGGCGTCCGGCCCCTGGCCTTCGAGCACGCTATGCCACGGCTGGAACCAGTGAAGCTCGGCAGCGACGCTGCCCCAGAACCCTTCCGGGTCTTCGAGCGAGGCTTGGTAGAGCGCCCGGTAAGCTTCTCCGCTGTCGATCCAAGCATATTTGCGGAAGCTCTCCGGCGGCTCGATCCACTCTTGCTTCCCCGCTTCGGCATGTCCTCTATGACGCTCCTCCACCAAAGCCCTCCCTTGTTACGCCGATATAAACGCTATCCTAGATCCGCTGCTCAAAGAGGGTCAAGGATGCGGTATACCGCCGGCCCCTGGGGCCGGAAAATCGGCCCAGTGGTAATCGAACCAGCTCACAAGTCCGGTCCAGGCCGCTTCCCATCCCGTAGGCAGATAGGTAACATGACCCGGCTCACGACGAAACCAAGTGTACTGGCGACGGGCATAGGCCAGTACAGCGGCGCGATCAGCCGAAAGGGCCTCGTCCAGGCTGTACCGGCCTTGTAAGTAGCGCGCCACCTCTTTGTAGCCGATAGTTTGCAGCGCGGTGGGCATCACCGGGTAGCGCTCGAGCAGCCCCCTCACCTCCTCTACCAAGCCATTTGCGAACTGGGCTTCGGCTCGGCCGGCGATTCGCGGCCTGAGTTCCTGCCACTTGGGCCAAAGCACCAACTTGCGGTAGGCGAACCTTGGAAAACGTCGCTTGGCCTTGATAGGCGGACGACCGCTCACCCGGAGTACCTCCAGCGCCCGCACCACCCGCCGGGGATTTCGACCCACGCGCGCCGCGTCCTGCGGAGAAGCCCGACGTAGTTCGCCCTGAAGTACCTCCAGTCCTTTTTCCTCCAGCTCGAGCCACAATCGCTTCTGCACGACCGGGTCGGCAGGCTGAAGCTCATAGAAGCCCTCGGAAAGCGAGCGGATATAGAACCCTGTGCCACCTACGATCAATGGCAGCCTACCACGCTTCAGCACCGCTGTGATGCAGGCCTCGGCCCGCTCCACGAACTGGCGCATATCAAAGGATTGATCAGGCTCCACCACGTCGATCAAATGATGTGGCACCCCTCGCAACTCACTCGAGCTCGGCTTATCGGTACCTACATCCAGTCCACGGTAGACCATCGTGGCGTCGGCACTGATAACCTCAAGCCCCATGGCAAGCCCCAAGCGAACCGCCAGCGCAGTCTTGCCCGAGGCGGTAGGTCCGGCCAGTATAGGAAGCACAAGCTCCATTCTCTAACATCCTAGAGTATGGCTGGTGCCAGGCCATCTATAACATGGAATTGACATCCCAAGGAGCAATGCTTCAATGAACCGAGTCTTCCTTGACAAATCCCAACGAGAAAGCCTCTGAAAGTCGGGCGGGTCCACGATTTCATCGCCTGTGTGGAGGTTAGCAAACTAGTCATATCGACATCCCATATTCGTCAGAAACGATTACCTTTCTAGCCGCTTTTATTTCATCCTGCAGTAGGCATATCCCTTCCTGTTTAAGTAGCTGGATCCGCTCTGCCCAACATGGAGTTAACCGAACTGCGCAGCTCTTCGCACAGGTCTGACTGAGCGTAGTGTTATGCATTGTTCTTCAATCTTTTCGCCAAATTTCTCGCCAAATTTCTCTTTGTTGATTACGAATCGCTCATGCCGTTCTTTGGAAATCAAATCTACTCTGTCATGAGCTTCTACAGCAGAAATAAGCCTTCGGCCATCCATTTCGACTAATTCAACGGCCACCGTAACCTCAAAACCAGGTGGTGTTGCCGCCTCGTGGCTCACATCGACGTATATTCCCACCGTTTTGTTCTCGTGACCAGTCGAGATGGGATTAATTGCCCTGATACAGGCCCACTCAAGTAATCCTACTAAGAAACCGGTTGCAAGAACTTCCGGCATTTCCGCAAACTCACCCGACTCCGGGTAGAGCGCCGGAACGGTTTTCGATTGGGGAACTATGAACTTATGTTCACATCTAAATGCCGGGCTTCAACGTCTTCTTCATCTATAGATGATAGCACGAGACCACACGGGCCATCACAATACCCCGTAACCTCAAAGAGCATGGCCCCCAAGCGTGTCAACTTGTACCTGCCAGGGGAACTCATCAAGGCAATGGAACTCACAGCCTATCTCAGGACATGCCCAAGTTGGGTTAGACTGTCCTAGGTAAGGAGGTGGGTTAGATTGTCCCTGGAGCGGCGCGAGCGATTTGAAACCCTGGAGCGGCTGGGAGAACTCAGGCGGCGGCTTGAGGACCTCACCCGGCGGTACGCAGGCGCTGACGATCTAGGTGGGTGGACACCCGATCTCGACATCATTGATGCCGATAGTCATTTCGTCTTGCTGCTCGAGCTGCCCGGTGTTCGTCCCGAGGACGTGGAGCTCTTGGAAGAAGGGCCCACCGTAATATTGGCGGGCGTCCGTCATCCGCGGGAGGGCAGCTATCTGCGCCGCGAACGCCCCAACGGTCATTTTCAGCGTATCATCGAACTACCCGTACCCGTACGTGAGGGTTCGGCGGTAGCCAATTTCAAGAACGGTGTACTTGAGGTGCGTCTAGAGAAACAACCTGCCGGGGAATAGTCCCACTATGCCCGACGACCCGTCCGCTCCACCAGGTGGCAACGCCGGCAGCGGGGCTCGTAGGTTTCGTAAGCCCCCACCAGCACCACCGGATCATCAAAACGGGCCGGCCGTCCTTGAATTAAGCGTTGGGTGCGGGTGGCAGGAGCACCGCAGCGCGGACAGACCGCGGTTAATTTCTCCACGTACTCAGCTCGGGCCAGAAGTTCGGGCATAGGCCCGAACGGCTCACCCCGAAAATCCATATCCAGTCCTGCAGTGATCACCCGTACACCCGCGTCGGCCAACTCAACCAACAACGCCACCAATTCCGAGTCGAAGAACTGCGCTTCGTCAATCGCCACTACCTGTGGCAGGGGGTCGGCTAAAGCCGCCCTCAGTGCCCGTACCCCCGCGACTGCCTGGGCCTCAACCCGCCTACCGTCGTGGCTGACCACATCAGTAGTATGGTAGCGATCATCCAGTTGAGGTTTGAAAACCTGAACTTCCTGTCTAGCAATCAGCACACGCTTGGCGCGGCGTATGAGCTCCTCCGACTTCCCGGAAAACATCGGGCCTACTACTACCTCTATCCAGCCCGATATTTGTGGAAAGCTCAGCATTCAAATCCCCATAGCAAGCACATACCCCGGCCACTAGGCCGGGGAACACACGCATGTAGATCTCGAGCACATTTCGGCTCGGAAAGGCCTAAGCCTTTTTCCTCGCACTTCTCTTATAGGAATCCCCAAAGCGACGCTGGAAGCGCTCCACCCGGCCTTCCGGGTCCACAAAGCGCTGCTGCCCAGTATAGAAGGGGTGGCAAGCACTACATACTTCCACGTGGATCTCCGGTTTGACCGAATAGGTCTCGATCACATTCCCGCATCCACAAATAATCCGCGTATTGACAAGCTTGGGGTGAATGTTCTCTTTCATGGCCTCCTCCTTGGGCGCACGGTCTTGGTCGTGGGCCAAAGGCTAGTGTATCCAATAAAAGACCCGGTGCGCAAGCCCGGCACTTGCGCAAGCCATACCAATCGCCCGAGTGGAAGGGCGTGGGCTAGGAGAGAAACTAGTGTTAGGCAAGAAGTACGAGGACCCATTTTGAGCCGAGATCGCGGTTGGGACTAGCGACAATAGTGCAGCCACTCAGAGGGCGCAACTGCTAACTCCGTAGCCGAGCAGTGAGGCCATCCAGGAAAATAGACCCGCCGGCGGTCGGAGACGCTCAGGACATAGCCAACGGAGCGGCTCGGGACTTCGCCAAAAAACCTTGGCTATTGCCAACATAATGGTGACCATTACCAGAGCCTTATGAAACCCAAACCACCCAATCGCTGGATACTTCCCCGTCTGGCTGATCACCGGCTTGTTGCTGGCGGAGTGCGTAGGCCTACCTAAAACCCCAGCAACCAGTCCCAAAGCCCTGGCGATCATCAGCTTCAGCGCCAGCGCCACCAGCGCTAGCCTGATCCCGCCGGCAAACACCGGTAGCATGCCGTCGACTATACCTTCACCCTGACCGCCATGGGGTGCTACCGGGCCAATCCCGCTGGCGACGGCAAAACCACCACGGTGAGCGTCTCGACGGTGTCATCCCAGGTGTCTCACCCGAGCAGCTAGGGGCCGGAGGGCATCGCCGTGGACACTTCAGGTAACGTCTAAGTAGCCGATAGCGGCGACAACACCGTCACCGAGCTCAAGGTGGCGGCTACATCGCTGCCTTTCAGGATGCCGCTGGGACAAGCAATAAGTAAGGGATAACCAAAAAGCCAAGCCTTAACGGGCCCACTCTTAAAGAGAGCAGCTCCGATCTCATTAGGTTCTTAAATAAGACCCGCTGGATGCCTACGCACGCAATAGGGCCAGACGGCGATTGAGTCTGCCCGCTTGTAAGTCGCGGTTTAAGGCGGCTTGCAGCAGGCAGCGGTCCCAGGGATAGGGAGCAGGCCCAAGAGCTCGCCTTGAAAGCCGGTACTGGGTCCATGACCGGCCATGGGAATCCCACTCCAGCAGATATGTTGGGTCCGCCCGGTACTCGCGTTTCACCCCGGGGGCAAGTGGGTCGGCAAAGTCCGGCTGAAAATTGTCCTGGGAGGCGTCATGGCATGGATGCCCATGCCTTGAGGGCACTTATCACCGGCGAATGAATCTCCGCCTGCGTTGACACCTTGCAGGCCGAGGCGTTAAGCTATAACGACTTTTAAACCGGTCCCGTGAGGCTGGAAAGGAGCATAGCTATGAAAAACAGTGTATGGTTAAGTCCAACAGGTCGCCCTCAGGGCGCTTTTTTTTACTCTCTGCACGTTACTTGGCGGAGGACCCGGTGAACTTCAAGGCTCTAGTCATGGACTCGAGTGAAATCGCCCGGGCTATACGTCGTATAGCCCACGAGATCATCGAGAAGAATAAGGGTACTGCGGGGCTGGCTATGATTGGCATTCATACCCGAGGAATACCTCTCGCCCAGCGCCTGGCCGAGTATATCAGCAGCCTAGAGAACTCGCCGGTCCCAGTGGGTACGCTCGATATCACCCTCTACCGCGACGACCTGAGCGAGATCGCCCACCAGCCCAAGGTACGCCAGACCAGTATTCCCTTCGACATCTGGGGTAAGACCCTGGTCCTGGTGGACGATGTGCTATACACCGGCCGCACCGTGCGCGCTGCGCTAGACGCACTCATCGACCTGGGCCGCCCCAAACGGGTGCTTTTGGCTGTACTGGTAGACCGAGGGCATCGTGAGCTGCCGATACGCGCCGATTACGTGGGTAAGAACTTGCCCACCGCAGGGAATGAGGTAGTTAAAGTAAGGCTTCTGCCCATCGACGATAAGGAGGCGGTGGAACTGTGGGCACTCTGAAGCATCTACTCGACTTTCAAGACCTCGATCGCGGTTGGGTGGAAGACCTCTTCGAGACTACCCGGTTGATGCAGGAGGTGCTCGAGCGTCCAGTGAAAAAGGTCCCTGCGCTACAGGGGTTTACCGTGGCTACGGCCTTCTTTGAGCCGTCGACCCGCACCAAGACCAGCTTCGAGCTGGCGGCTCGGCGTTTGTCCGCAGACGTGGTGAGTTTTGCGGTGGGCGGCTCGAGTCTGTCCAAGGGTGAGTCCTACCGCGATACCCTCCTGACTCTCGAAGCCATGCGTATCGATGCCTATGTGATCCGCACCAGTGCCCCTGGGCTCGTACACCAGGCCACTCACTGGCTTTCCGGCAGCATAATCAACGCCGGGGATGGCCGCCGAAGCCATCCCAGCCAAGCCCTGCTAGACGCCTTTACCCTGCTGGAGGCCTTAGGAAGTCTGGAAGGTAAAAAGATCGCCATCGTCGGCGACGTGCTACACTCGCGGGTGGCGCGCTCAAACGCTGAATTACTACCCATGTTGGGAGCCAGTGTCTGGGCTGTCGGGCCGGCCACCTTGATGCCCGAGACACTTGCGGGGGCCACGCTGACTCACAATCTGAACGAGGCGCTGCAAGACGCCGATGCAGTGATGGTCCTGCGCGTACAGAACGAGCGCATGGAAAGTGGCCTACTCCCTTCTCTACGAGAGTATATAGATGGGTACCAAGTTACCGAGGAACGCCTAAGTCCGGCTAGGCCCAAAGCATCAGTGCTTCACCCTGGGCCCATGAATCGCGATATTGAGATCGAGAATGCCGTGGCCGACGGCTCTCGTAGCCTAATCAGGCGACAGGTGACGGTGGGTATGGCGGTCCGCATGGCTATCTTGTATCACCTGCTGGTGGGGAGGGCGGCGTGAAGCGGCTGATTAAGGGCGCCCGGTTGGTAGATGCCACCGGCGATCATGGCATCGCCGACGTGCTGTTGGAAGCGGGGCGAATCGCCTCACTCTCCGGGGGAGACGCTGAAGAGATCATCGAGGCCCATGGGCTAGTGCTTTCACCGGGCTTCTTGGATCTTCATATCCATCTTCGCGAACCTGGCCATGAAGTCAAGGAAGACTTGGCCAGTGGTCTGATGGCTGCTGCGGCCGGTGGCTTTACCAGCGTAGTCAGCATGCCCAACACTACGCCGGTGGTAGACTGCCCCGAGATCGTACGTGGGCTCTATGAAAAAGCTGCTCAGCTTAAGGGTGCCAGGCTTCTGGTAGGCGCGGCTTTGACCCAAGGGCAACAGGGCCAGCGTCTATCCGAAGCGCGCCTCCTAAAGACTGCCGGTGCGGTTCTGCTTACCGATGACGGTCAGACCAACGAAGACGCCCTGGTTTTGGAGGAGGGTCTGCGCTATGCCGCCAGCTTGGACCTGATGGTGGCCATACATGCTGAGGATGCCTCGCTACGCAAGCAGGGAGTGATGAACGAGGGCAAGCTTTCGGAAACTATGGGTGTATTTGGGAACCCCAGCGCCGCCGAGTCCTCGCGTATCGCTCGCGATCTGGAGATCCTGCCGTATAGTCACGGACGACTTCACATTCAGCATCTTTCCACCACGCGCGGCCTACAACTGGTCCGCGCTGCTAAAACCAAAGGCTGGCCAGTCAGCACCGAAGTTACCCCTCATCATCTCACTTTGAACGAGAGGAGCCTGGCAGGCTTCGACCCCATCTACAAGGTTTCACCGCCCCTTCGCACGCAGGCCGACGTAGATGTGCTAATCCAAGGGCTACAGGATGGCGATATCGATGCGGTAGCCACCGATCATGCTCCACATACCCTGGCTGAGAAGGAGCATGACCTCTTGAGTGCGCCCTTTGGTATTCCCAATATTGAGGTGGCCTTTCCCTTGCTTTACACCGAGCTGACCCTGCGGCGAGGTTTCGACCTGCCTACGTTGCTCGAGCGCTTTACCGACGGGCCCAGGCGGGTGCTGGGCTTGCCACTCTTAAGTCTCAGAGAAGGTGCGGTGGCTGATCTGGTACTGTTCAATCCGAGCGACGCCAAACCCGTAGAACCAGAGCAGTTCCTATCCAAGGCTAAATACAGCCCCTGGACAGGATACATGCTGTCTGGCTGGCCAGTGCTGACGCTGGTGAGGGGGCGTCCGGTATATGAGCAGTACTAAGCAGGCCTGGAACGATCACCGGGTACGCCTAGTGGACCATGAGGTGCAAAGGGACCGGGGGGTGCTAAGCTTCTTTGCGCCTAGCCTTACGGCACGGCTTCTTCCCGGCCAGTTCGTGAACCTGCAGCTGCCCCACCATGTACTCAGGCGCCCTATGGCCGCGGCGGGCGGTGATGCAGAGTACTTCCGCATCGTGGTACACGCCAGTGGCGAAGGCAGCCGGGCATTATTGGCCCTGGCTCCGGGCAGTGAACTTTCCGCGCTGGGACCCCTGGGCAATACCTTTCCCCTAACTAGTGGTTCCGCTGTGCTGCTGAGCGGCGGCAGCGGCGCAGGGCCGCTACTCTTCTTGGCCGGGGTGCTAGCTGGGCGTGGCCAGAGCGTCCAGGTGCTACACGGGGCTAAGGACCATAGCGAAGCTTTTCTGATCCC
>CAYODT010000003.1:86313-101634 GCA_964402875.1 uncultured bacterium
AGAGCGTCCAGGTGCTACACGGGGCTAAGGACCATAGCGAAGCTTTTCTGATCCCCTATTTCGAGCGTAGCGGAGCAGCGCTGCGCTACTTCAGCGAAGACGGAAGCCTGGGTGAAACCGGCCTGCCCACCCAAACTCTCGCGGAAATCGGGGCCAATACCACAGTCTACGCGGTAGGGCCGAGAGACATGATGAAAGCCGCCGCGGGGGTTTGCCGATCGCTTAGTATTCGCTGCTACGTAAGCTTGGAAGCACACATGGCCTGCGGTGTGGGGGCGTGTCTGTCCTGCATAGCCGAAACTACGCTGGGCCAGAAGCACGTTTGTAGCGATGGGCCGATCTTCGAGGCCACTGAGGTGGTCTGGTGAAGCCCTCACCACTCGAGTTGGATTTCCTCGAGCTACCTTTTCCAAACCCCGTAGTCACCGCCTCGGGCACTTTCAACTTCGGCCGGGAATATTCCCATCTCTACCCCCTCTCCGCTCTAGGCGCAATCACCACCAAGGGCACCTCGGCGAAGCCCATGCAGGGTGCCCCACCGCCCAGAGTCACTGAAACTCCTATGGGCATGCTCAACGCCATCGGCCTGGAGAACAAGGGGGTGGACTGTTACGTGAAGGTCGAACTGCCCTGGCTGAAGGCCCAGGGAGCGCGGGTAATCTCCAACATCTTCGGTGATACACCAGCCGAGTTCACCGAGGTAGCTGGAAAAGTTAGCGCCCTAGTTCAGGTGCTCGAGCTAAACCTGTCCTGCCCCAACGTGCATTCGGCCGGTCTGCCTTTCGCCCACGATCCGTATGCCGCCGCCGAGATCGTGCGCGCGGTTAAGGGGGAAACTGACCTCCCCGTTTTAGTCAAGCTCTCACCCAACGCCCCAATACTACCGGTAGCGGAGGCTTGCGAGTCTGCGGGTGCGGACGGGTTTTCACTGATTAACACTCTAATCGGCATGCGTATTGATCTAAACAGCAGGAAACCGGTGCTGGGCAACAAGACCGGGGGGCTCTCCGGGCCGGCCGTCAAGCCGGTAGCTGTACGGCTGATTCACGAACTCTATCAGAACACCGACAAGCCTATCTTGGGCATGGGCGGTGTACGTGGGCTAGAGGATGCGCTCGAGCTGGCGCTCGCTGGCGCTCGCGTGGTCGCGGTCGGCACTCATACTTTCACAGACCCCTATGCACCCTATAAGCTGGTCAAGGCACTGGAAGATTTCTTCTTTGCCCGCAGCGATACTTGGCTGGATTGGGTGGGTGGCGCACACTGAGAAGGCGGGGGATACTCGAGTATAGTACAGTAGCCCGTGAAGAAGCTCACCCCGGTTCGCACTGTTTTCTTGCTGCCTGCCAGCGTCATCGTAGCCGGATTGGTGGGCGCTAACAGGCTCTCAGCTCAGGTACCACCGACATCACCCCGGAGGGTAGTTACGACGACCAAACCTCAACGGACAAAGCAAAATATGACTGGGCGTATGGTTCGGCAAAGTAGCTTCACAGGACATAAAGTAGCTTCACAGGACATTACGCTCTAGTTCACTCACCCGGTGGCCCAGGCCACCTTTAATCCCATGGAGGCAAAAAGTGTATGAGACCTTGCATGGAAAAGCCGTTCAGCTCAACACAGTCAATATCCACGGCCTAATCTTCATCGATCTGATCATTGAAGATGAGAAGGGAATACAACAACGCCTACGCCTTCAGGATACCCAGATACCGACTGGCCTCATGGCTGGCGACCAGCTCACTGTGGAACTGATCCTGGGTAACGTTCACACAATCGAGCGTGGATAGCCCTACTTGTTCGCAGCCAACGCCCCATTCAAAATCTGCCGCCAACGCGCGTACGACATGAAACCCTGGTAGCGTTTGCCGTTCACTAAGTAGCTGGGTGTAACACCCATCCCTTGGGCTAGGGCGGCCTTCTGGTCAGCGATTACCGCCGGCCTCTCTTTACCGCTTTCCAGGCAGGTCCTGAATTCAGCGACGTTCAGGCCGAGTTCACCCGCATAGCTCACAAAGTTATCCTGTAGGCTATCGCCCGAAAGCTTTACCCAGTCGGTTTGGCCGCGATAAAGCACCTTATGGTAGGCATCGAAGCGTCCCTGGGCGGCCGCGCATGCAGCGGCCTCGCTGGCCACAATCACCTTCTCCTGGCCGGGAAAGGGGAAATCGCGTAACACCATACGCACCTTGCCGGTATCCACGTAGTCCCGAATAATCAATGGAGCCACTTTCAAAGCAAAATCCGCGCAATGCGGACAAAGGTAGTTGGCAAACTCCACCACGGTAACCGGTGCGTTTTGGCTCCCGAAGACATAGCGCGCACCGACAATACTCGGCGTAGAAGAGGAAATCGTCTGTCGCGGACCGCTCCGAAACAAGAAAAAGGCCGCCAGGGCCGCGATCGCCACCAGGGCCGATACTATAAAAAATAGTCTACGCTGCATATACTCAGCCTACTTAAGAAACCCGTCTCGTCGCTTAGGGTTGCGCCTCAGTAAGAGGGGCTTGGAAGGCCATACCGTGTTCATCAAGGTAGTAGGGGCTTGCATCGGTAGAAACCAGCTTTTCGTTCTCGAGCGCTTCGCTTACGTCGCGCGGCAGCACAAACAGTGCCTCAAGGAAAGCGGCGTTCAGATGCCGTAAGGGCAGGTTGCGCTCGCGGATACGCGCCTCAATAGTGCCTTCAGAAAGTGACAGCGGGTCAAAAGCATCCGAAGCCAGCAAAAAGCCAAACTTCAAAAAGAAGCCGGGGATGTAGTTGGCATAGCTACGCACGTGCCGGAAGGCCTCCCGTACCGTTCGATACACCACTGGATGCGCATGGTGATGGGTGAGCAGCAGCAAACCCGCCTGCATACCGAATACACCGCCGGGGTTCAGGTGGCCCAGCAACAGCTTGTAGAACTCCACAGTGTACAAGAGACGAGCAGGGCTGTCCGCCCCCACTGGGTCCACCAGATCGGAGATGATCACGTCGAAACGAACCTCATTTTGCTCGAGCCAAGCCCGCGCATCGGCCGTAATCACCTGGGCTCTGGGGTCATCAAAGGAACCCTGGTGCCATTCCGGCAACAGCCGTTTAGCCATCTCCACTAGCTCATCATCGATATCGACCATCACCACCTTTTCCACGCTGGGGTGACGCAGCACCTCGCGCAGGGTGGCTCCCTCTCCCCCACCGATGATCATCACCGTCTTTGGTTCGGGGTGTGTCAGCATGGCTGGATGCACTAGGGTTTCATGGTAGATATACTCATCTTTCTCGGTTGACTGTACGTCCTTGTCCAAAACCAAGATCTTCCCAAAAGCCTCGGTCTCGAAGATCCTAAAATCCTGGAAACGCGTCCGCCCTGAGTCCAGTACTCGCTTGGTCTTGCGGATAATCGTCTCCCACGGAGTTACTACTTCCATATAGTAGATCCCAGAATCCATTGCTTCTCTCCCCCTTCAGCTCTTCTTGCCATCGAAAGGCGCCGGTATCCGGCTGATCACCTGGTGCTCATCTCCGCGCCGGTGGTGGAAGGCATGCTCCTCCCGTGCGCCGAAGGCTCTGGCCAAGCCAGCCAATACCTTGTCCGGCTCGACATCGGTCTGGTAGAAATACAGGTCCAACGTGGCCGAGGCATCATCCTCAGGCCAGGTGTGGATCATCACCGTGGCCACCGGGCTCACTACCGCCGCGGAAATGCCCTGCGGCCTAAACTTGTACACTACGGGGTGAGCGGTTTCACGGGGAGCGCCAAGCTTGACCACCGCGTCACATAGAGCAGCTTTCACCATGGCGGCATCCTCGATCACATCCAGGGTGCAACCGTATATTTCCGCTACCCAGCGGCCGCCGGTAGTAGGATTGCCCACGTCGCTCACAAAAGAAGATTTTAACACACCCGGCGGATACACTTGGATCCATGAAGGTTTTAGTCTTGAACGCCGGATCATCCAGTCTAAAATTCGCGCTGGCCGATACCGACGCCGGAGTACATCTGCAGCGTGGGCAGCTCGAGCGCGTAGGTACACCCGGCGCAGTACTCGACTGGAACGGCAGCTCGGTCCCGGTGGATGCCATGGATCACGTGCAAGGTCTCTCAGCCCTCCTGGAGATCGTGAGGCCGGGGCAGGTAGGCGCAATAGGCCACCGAGTGGTGCACGGTGGTGATTTGACCGAAAGTGTGCGTATCACTAAGTCCGTACTTCGCAGGCTGGAAACTTTCGTTCCTATGGCACCACTACACAACCCGGCTAATATTGCCGGTATTCATGCAGCCATGAAGCTCTTCCCCGGCCTCCCTCAGGTCGGTGTGTTCGACACCGCTTTTCACCAGACTATGCCTGCCGAAGCTTACCTGTACGCCGTCCCGTATGAGCTGTTCACGCAGTACCGGTACCGGCGTTATGGATTTCACGGTACCTCGCACCAATTCGTGAGCCAAGAAGCCGCCCGTCTACTGGGCCGCCCTTTGGAGGAGTTAAAGCTGGTTACGCTGCATCTAGGTAATGGCGCCTCGGCTGCAGCCGTAGACCGGGGCAAGAGCGTGGATACCAGTATGGGATTCACGCCGTTGGAAGGGTTAATGATGGGTAGTCGATCGGGGGATATAGACCCCGGTCTGGTGCTCGAGCTGGTGAAGCGCTTTGGCATCGACAAAGTCGATCACATGCTCAACCACGAGAGTGGGATCAAGGCCTTCTTTCACAGCATTGACCTGCGCGATGTACACAAAGCCGCTGAGCAGGGGGACGAGCGGGCCAATCTGGCGCTGCGGACCTATGCCTATCGCATTAAGAAGCAGGTTGGCGCCTTTGCGGCGGCCATGAACGGCCTGGACGCAGTAGTTTTTACCGCCGGAGTAGGCGAGCACGATGCCGAGCTCCGCAGAATGGTGATACAGGGCTTGAGTTTCATGGGCCTAGAGCTCGACGCCAAGGCCAACATCCGACACCAACCCCTCATAAGCACGGAAAGTAGCACAACCGCCGCACTGGTGGTGCCCACCGATGAGGAGCTAGCCATTGCTCTGGAAACCATCCATCTCATCACATCCTGAACAACTTACCCGTTTTCAGGACCGAGTGAAGATAATCCAGCCGCGCTATTACGAGTCGTACGAGCTCCCCCGAACTGAATACCTGCCGAATATTCACTACTTAAACTTGGAACAATCGTCCATCCACCTTATATCGGCACCAACTCACGCATGGGTGCAAACCCCTTGTGGACCATACATTAGATCTAATCCGGCCTTAACTTATTAGCCCCTGATAAACCACGCCGCCGTTTAGACTTTCGCGCGGTTACCGAGGCGGCGCCACAGCTACCGCCAAGACAATCAGTGCAATAGCGCCATCAAAGATCCGGCATCTGACAAAGTATCAGAGGCCGGCTCGGAGGACATCATCCAAACCATCGCCGCAGCGGCGAGAAAATCTAAAGTCGGCTGGCGGAGCGGATATGAAACGCTTCAGCACAGAGATACGCAGGGGCTGCCATGAGCAAACGCAGCAGAGTAGTAACAAATTTTACCAATCCTACCAACACACTCGTCCATCCGCATCAGGAAGGAAAAGGCCGGGTCCAAGCGAGGTAGCAAAAACTGCGAGCATCGCGAACTTAAAAAATCTCGAAGGCCATTCAAACGTCTCCGGGAAAACCAGCGTGTTAGGACAGTGCCTGCAAAAGGTAATTCAGCGCGTCGAGTACACGTTGACCGTGCACGGTCAACGTGTACTCGACGCGTGGCGGCACCTCCGCGAAAGCCTTGCGGTTGATTAACTCCAACTCGGCAAGCTCCTTCAGACGCTCCGAAAGGGTTCTTGGGCTAACTTCACTGGTCGCTTCCAGTTCCATAAAACGGGCCGGCCCCTTAGCAATCACGTTCAAAATATCCCAACCGGCTTCCCTGGAAAGCGCCTTGAGTACTCGCTTAAATGTCTTGGAGTCCTGCATCCCGATATACAGTACCACACCCCATCGAAGGATACCGGGAACGGATGGTGAGCGGTATGCTTAAAACGATGCAACATAAGCCCTCAAGCGAAAAGGGTCAGGGGCTGAAGCCGGATTGGCGCGACTTGGCGGCCATGATTCTGGCCACGTATGCGGTTCTTATAGTGCCCATAGCCATCTTGCTGGTCTCTATCGCGCTGACCATCATGCTGGCTGTACATCTAGCTTCCTGAAGCATACGACCGGGAATGCAAGGAGATCATGGATACGAAATCTGCAAGCCTTTTCGATAAGCTTCCCAAGGACTACCAGGAGCGCCTCGGCCGGCCGGGGGCATACCCATTCACTCGCGGCGTCTACCAGGGCATGTACACCGAGCGGCTCTGGACTATGCGGCAGTACGCCGGCTTCGGCTCCGCACAGGAAACCAATCGGCGTTTTCGCTATCTGCTCGAGCAAGGCCAGACTGGTCTCTCGGTGGCTTTTGACCTACCCACGCAGCTTGGTATGGACCCCGACCATCCCCTGTCGGTGGGCGAGGTGGGCCGGGTGGGGGTGTCCATCGCTTCGATCGAAGACATGCAGACTCTGCTTGCAGGCATTCCGCTGGATCAAGTCACCACCTCGATGACCATTAACGCACCGGCCATGATGCTGTTGGCGCTATACCTGTTAGTGGCTGAAGAAGAGGGCGTGAGTTGGGACAAGGTCGGCGGCACCATCCAAAACGACATCCTCAAGGAGTACATTGCTCGGGGCACCTATATCTATCCTCCTCGCGAATCAATGCGCCTGATCACCGATATCTTCCGTTTCTGTGCACAACACGTGCCACGCTGGAACACCATCTCGGTCTCTGGGTATCACATGCGCGAAGCGGGTAGCACCGCCGCACAGGAGATCGCCTTTACCTTGGCTAACGGTATCGCTTACGTCCAAGCGGCATTATCCGCAGGGCTCGAGCTGGAGGCCTTTGCCCCCCGGATCTCTTTTTTCTTCGCGGCTCATGGGCACATCCTGGAAGAAGTGGCCAAGTTCCGTGCCGCTCGGCGCATGTGGGCTCGCATCATGAAGGAATCCTTCGGAGCCAAGACCCCCAAGAGCCTGGGGCTGCGTTTCCACACCCAAACCGGAGGTAGCACCCTCACCGCGCAGCAGCCGTTGAATAATGTGGTCCGCACCGCCTATCAGGCGCTGGCTGCAGTCCTCGGCGGCACTCAGAGCCTTCATACCAACGCCTTCGATGAGGCACTGGGCCTACCTACCGAAACCAGCGCCCTACTAGCCTTGCGCACCCAGCAGGTTTTGGCTTACGAATCGGGTGTAACCGAGGTTGTAGACCCATTGGGCGGTAGTTTCTACCTGGAAGCCCTGACCGATGAGCTCGAGCAAGACGCCATACGCTACCTCGATCAGATCAATCAGCTCGGTGGTGCGGTGGAAGCGGTAGAACAGGGCTTTATGCAAAGCGAAATCGAGGAAGCCGCCTGGCGTTTTCAGCGTGCAATTGAAACGGACGAGCGCGTGGTGGTGGGCTTGAATCGCTTTGTCAATAAGGAGCATAAGGCTGTCCCTCTTCAGGCTATAGACTCTAAGGCCGACGGGAAACGTGCAAAAACGATGGCTGCTTTTCGCGCTCGGCGAGATGGTCAGGCCTGGCAGGAAGGGCTGCGTAGTCTCGAGCAAGCCGTGGCGAATGATGAGCCTCTTTTCCCTGCCGTTCTGGAAGCCTTACGCAGGCGGGCCACCCTGGGTGATATCAACCAAGTCCTGCGCGAAGCCTGGGGCGAGTTCCAGCCTCGGTACTAGAGACTGCCGAAAGCCACGCAACCCTCAGACATGATTACCCCGGTGGCTCGCGGTCGGCTTCGCAGTGGTATTTTCGTCTCACACTCCCCGCCATCAGTTGCCTACGGCCCAAACTATCGCCTCGGCGGTTCTAGCAGCAACGCTCCTCCGCCTCGGCCAAGAGCGATAATTACATAAGCCGAGCTCATCTATTATCTGGAAGGAACGTGAAGGTCAAGACCGATCGGTCGCTCAATAGCCGCCACCACCGGCACCCCGACCTGGTCCACCCTCTGAACTATGAGAAAGTTGCCAGCCATCGTGCGCCAAGATCATATCGGGGACAAGCTCACCGTCTCTAAATAAGACGAAGCTCCCTATCCCAGTCAAGAAAGTATACGAGAAGACATAATTTCAGGATATACTCCGCCAAAGATACCCGATCCTTCTTGATAAACGACCGTCCCCGCCGTGGCGCCGCACATCTCTTAGGCGAAGCGCACCAGCACAACCCCACCCAAAAGCAGTAGCACGCCAACTACTCGTCCGGCGTTCAGCGGATGATGCGGATAACCCAACCAGCCAAACTGCTCGAGCACCAGCCCGGAGACCAGTTGACCGACAATAAACAGCATTACCAGCACGGCGCCTAGCCGTGGGGTCAATACGATCGAGGTCAGCACAAAGACCGCGCCCATAAGACCTCCCGTGTAAACCCACCAGGGCAAGCCGGCCAGCTTGCTGAGTGGTAGCCAGCCACGGGGGGCGAACAGCGCCACGGCGATAAGGATGGCCACCGTACCGACGAAAAACGAGATTAAGCCACCCCGCAACGGGCTGCCCAGAGCCTTAGCCAGGGTAGTGTTGACACCGAACTGCAGTGGGGGAAGCGCTCCAACAACCAAACCGATCAACATATATACCAATACCAAAATGAGACTCCTCTCGAATAACTGAAGAAGTTCACGCTATGGCTATGGCGCAGTTATGGTAAGCATACCCACACAGGTTCTCTAGCGTAGGCACCAAAGCACACACGCCCATAGATTTGCGTGATAGCATAAGGCGATTAGTTAAATACGCCTTCAAGCCTAGAGATGGGGGGAAGGAAACATGATTGCTATCAGGCAATTGCTCGAAAGCAAGGGAGACGAAGTCTACATCATCACGCCCGGAGAGAGTGTCTTCGAGGCCCTCGAACGCATGGCCAGATACGATGTCGGCGCGTTGGTGGTGGTGGAAGGAAAGGAGTTGGTGGGGATTATCTCTGAGCGCGACTACGCGCGTAAAGTGATTCTCAAAGGTCATGCCTCGCGAAACACCAGGGTCGAAGAGATCATGAGCCACAACCCGGTGAGCGTTGGCCTGGACGATAGCATCACCAACTGCATGACCCAGATGACCGAGCACCGCGTCCGCCACCTACCAGTGCTCGAAGGCCGGGCATTGAAGGGCATTATCTCTATCGGTGACGTGGTCAAAGCCATCATCTCGCAACAAGCCTTCCATATCGAACAGCTGGAAGGCTATATCTCCGGCCAGTGACTATGCCGAACGAAGCCAGCGCTGAGGCAGCCATCCAGATGGTGCTGCACAAACGCTCCTCAGCCGGCCATACCGGGGTAGTATGCCAGCGTCCATGAGGCGACCACCGCAGAGGATCTGAGCCTTTTTGAGTGGTTCGTGACCCCGGAGCGCATCAATAGGACCACCCCGCTTCCAGCGCCTCATGGCCAAGCACGACTGGGCCAAATAATACCGGCCCGAGGTGTTACGACCGGCTTGTGTATCGCCTGCAGTTGTACGGTGATCTCGCTATTGCCGGCTGCGCGCCGCTTTCGAGCGGAAAGCACACTAACGACCGGATCGCCCACGACGCGGTCGATAAAAGCCACGCGCCAGTGAGCAGCAAGATCCCGTCCACGTCCACAAGATCCCAGCCGGGCTACCCCGCGCCGGCCTTGGAAGATGCGTCTCGCTGAACGATCTCGGCCACGGCGACCCTGGCATGCTCGCGCCCGTTTTCTATGAATACGCTGTGAGTATCCCGTCCGAATCCCGCCGAGCCCACTACGAACAAACCCGGCACACTGGTCTCGAAATACCCGCTGACCAACGGGCGCCCGCCCTTGAAAGCTGCGCCGGCCTCTCGCAACAAGTCATCCACCGCCCGGTAACCAATCTGTACTATCACAGCATCCGTCGCCTGTCGGCGTACTTTACTACCCGGACCCGCAAGCCACACCACCCGCGGTTCGATGGCTTTCACCCGGTGCAACATCAGGGCCTCAATCGAGCCCTCGGCCACGCGGTTTTCAAAATCCGGTTTCAACCAATACTTCACGCCGAAGCGGATCTCTGGACCTCGGTGAACCAGAGTGACCAGGGCCCCGGCGCGGTAGAGGTCCAGCGCCGTTTCCACGGCGCTGTTCGAGCCCCCGACAACTATTACCCGGCGGCGCCAGAACGGCGGCGCTTCAGTGTAAGTATGGAAGACATGGGGCAGCTCCTCGCCCTCAACACTCAGCCGGTTGGGCCGGTCGAAGTAGCCGGTGGCTACCATCACCCGCGTAGCCGAAGAGCTCCTGTAGCCGTCCTGGTCTTGCGACTCGACCACAAACCCAGGCTGGCGGACCAGAATACGCTTGGCGCGAGTAAATAGGTGCACCTCCAGCGCTTCGGCCTCGGCCACCCGGCGGTAGTACTGTAGGGCTTCCCCACGGGTAGGCTTAGCCCCAAGCGATACCAGCGGATACCCACCGATCTCGATTTTCCTAGCTTCTGAGAAGAAAGACATTTCCAGGGGGAAACGGTAAACCGTGTGGGCTATAGTACCCTGCTCGAACAGTTCAACATTAAGCCCTGCGCGTTGCGCCTCGATAGCCGCAGCCAGGCCCACCGGGCCCGCACCTATGATCAATAGATCCAACACCCTGTTCATGTTACCTCCCCCGGGACTAACAGCTCCCGGCAACCTACAATGAGCATGGAGGTGCAATCGTAATGGATTACCGTATCGAGTGCGATTCCATGGGCGAACTGAAGGTTCCGCAGGATGCCTACTACGGCGCACAGACCGCAAGGGCCGTGGAGAACTTCCCCATCTCGGGACAGCGCTTTCCGCGCAGCTTCATCAAAGCTCTTGGGGCAATTAAATATGCAGCAGCCGAGGTCAATCAGGGCCTGGGTATGCTAGACGCTCATCGTGCCGCGGCCATCAAGCAGGCCGCCGAGGAGGTGATTGTCGGCGAATTAGATGATCAATTCGTTGTGGATATTTTCCAGACAGGCTCGGGCACCTCAACCAATATGAACGTCAATGAGGTGATTGCTTCACGCGCCAACGAAATTCTGGCCGGGAAGCGCGGTGGTAAGGATCCCGTGCACCCCAACGACCACGTAAACTTAGGCCAGTCCAGTAACGACACCATCCCCACCGCTATTCATGTTGCAGTGTCGGTCGAGACGGCCGAGAATCTTTTGCCAGCACTGCGCGAGCTTCACGATCATTTGCTCATCAAGACACGGGAATGGAACGACATCGTCAAGATCGGCCGTACCCATCTGATGGACGCCACACCCATCCGCTTGGGCCAGGAAGCCAGTGGCTGGGCTCGGCAGGTAGAGCTGGCTGTAGAGCGCCTGGAAAGTACCCTGCCCCGGGTCCACGAACTGGCTCAAGGCGGTACTGCGGTAGGTACCGGAATCAATACGCACCCGGCCTTCGGCCAGCAGGTAGCCGAGGCGCTCGCGGCACGCTTCGATATTCCCTTCCGGGAAGCCGAAAACCACTTCGAGGCGCAACACGCCAAAGACGCGGCGGTAGAGTTAGCCGGCCAATTGTCAACCATCGCTACCGGGCTCTTGAAAATCGCCAATGACTTCCGCTGGCTCTCCTCGGGACCCCGCTGCGGACTAGGTGAGATCCAGTTGCCCGCTGTGCAGCCAGGTTCATCAATTATGCCCGGCAAGGTCAATCCGGTTATGGCTGAGGCATTAATGATGGTTTGTTCACAGGTTCTGGGCAACACTGTCACGGTTCAGGTGGCCAATACTCACGCCAACCTCGACCTCAATGTGATGATGCCGGTCATGGTTAAGAATCTGCTCGAGTCCGTCACCTTGCTGGCAGGCGCCACTCGTGCCTTTTCCAGGAAAGCCGTGGAAGGCACCAAAGCCAACCGTGAGAAGGCGGAGGGGTATGTAGAATGGTCGCTTTCTATGGCTACTTCGCTGGCTCCTCTGATCGGCTACGATCGTACGGCGAAGATCGCCAAGAAGTCGATTGCCGAAGGTAAAACGGTCCGACAGGTCTGTATAGAGGAGGGGGTATTACCCGAAACCCAATTGAACGAGGCGCTCGATCCCAGCAATATGACCAAACCACACGCCGGCCAATAGGCTCGCGGCTTACGCGGAACGCACCTTAGAACCCAGCTTAAGCCTGCCGAGGTGGCTGGATTTGATTCAGTAAGAGTATTGGACCTCGAAGTGGAACCTTTTAAGGATCAAGGAGGGAAGTATGGCTTTCCCATTCAAACTGCCCGATCTTGGTTATGCCTATGATGCGCTCGAGCCCAACATAGACGCACGTACCATGGAAATCCACCATGCCAAACACCATGGCAGCTACACCAATAATCTCAACTCCGCCCTGGAGAAACACCCCTATCTACAAGGCGTTCCCGCCGAGGAGCTGGTAGCTAAACTACAGGCGCTCCCCGCCGATATCCAGACCGCCGTACGCAACAACGGCGGTGGGTTCTTGAATCACGGCCTTTTCTGGGAAGTGATCACTCCCGGCGGCAGTTCAGCCCCCAGCGGCGAGTTGGCGCGAGCCATCGGTGAGGCTTTCGACTCATTCGAAGGCCTCAAGGAGCAGTTCTCCGCAGTAGCTGCGTCTCAGTTCGGCTCCGGCTGGACCTGGCTTGTCTTGGATATCTTTGGGAGGCTGCATATTATCTCTACACCAAACCAGGACAGCCCTTATATGGAAGGTTTCGTGCCCATTCTCGGACTGGACGTGTGGGAACATGCTTACTACCTGAACTACCAAAACCGCCGTCTCGACTACATAAAAACTTTTTGGAATATCGTCAACTTCGATGTGGTGGCCGGCAAGTACACGGCTGCTAGGCGCTGATCCATCTCTCTCCTTGCATGGGCCGGAGTTCGGACACCGTCGGGGATTGTGTTGTAATTCCAGTAAGGATATAGCTATAATACACACCAGTACATCCGCAACTGGACTTCCGAGAATCCCAGGATGTAGACTGTTCCGGTCCACCATAATCTCCCCGATGGGCCCAAGGGCTCACAGCGCGGGAGTCAAGGAGGCAGTATGGCAAAGGTTAAGTTAGACAATATCTGGCGGCGTTTCGGTAAGATCGTAGCTGTAAAGGAGTTCAATTTAGAGACCAAGGACGGCGAGCTAGTAGTCTTCGTAGGGCCTTCGGGATGCGGAAAGACCACCACCTTGCGCATGATCGCCGGGCTTGAGGAAATCAGTGAGGGTACTCTATACATCGGTGGCCGCATGGTCAACGACGTACCCCCTAAAGATCGCGACATCGCCATGATCTTCCAAAACTACGCCCTTTACCCCCACATGAACGTCTATGAAAACATGGCTTTCGGTCTCAGGCTGCGCAAGGTTCCCCGCGTCGATATTGACCGGCGCGTAAAGGGTGCGGCTCGTATCCTACAGATCGAGCATTTATTGCAGCGCAAGCCCCGCGAGCTGTCCGGTGGTCAGCGGCAACGTGTGGCTATGGGCCGGGCCATCGTTCGCGAGCCTAAGATCTTCCTGATGGACGAGCCTCTGTCCAACCTGGATGCCAAGTTGCGTGTGGAGATGCGCGCGGAGATCAGCAAACTCCAGCAACGGCTCGGCGTAACTACTATTTATGTGACCCACGATCAAATCGAGGCTATGACCTTGGGACATCGTATCGTGGTGATGAGGGACGGTGAGGTTCAGCAAACCGCCTCTCCCTTGGTGCTTTATGGCTTCCCGGCCAACAAATTCGTGGCTGGATTCATCGGCAGTCCTTCGATGAACTTCGTCCAAGTCGGCGTGAGTATGCAGGGGGATACGGCCTATCTTTCTACTACCAGTTTCAAGATTAAGGGCAATCCCCTCATGAGCTCCAATCTTAAGGCCTATAACGGGAAGCAGATATGGCTAGGCGTTCGGCCCGAGCATCTGGGTCTCAAAGGGCACACTAACATTAAGGAAAATGAGAATACCCTCGTCGGTGAGGTTGAGGTTGTAGAGCCGCTTGGTCCCGAGACCGAGATTCACGTGGGCGTGGATGGCACCCTAATCACGGCGCGTATCGGTGGCTATGCGATGGTCAAGCCCGGTGACCGGGTGGAGCTTCTGGTTCAATTGGATCACCTCCACGCCTTCGACACCGAGAGCGAACGATTCATCAGCCACTCCATCGAGCCGGAGGAAAAGTCTATAATCGCTTAAAGCTGCATACTAACGCCACGCGGGGCTCATGAGCCCCGCGTGGCGTTAGTATGCTGAGTACAGATGTTGTGAAAAGTCCCGGGGTCTGCTTGATGGTGGTTATCGGCGCGCTGGCGCCAGTACCGAACCTCGCGGTGTTATTAAATATATACTCGTACCCCGCACAGTGAGCTTGATTTGAATATGGGCTGGGCTCTGCAGGTCGCTTTGATTACCGTGTTTACTGCCTATTCGTTGTCTCGCGATCTGACTGCCCCGCTCGATGAACTCACTCGCAGTGATCTCCCACCTGATAGCTGCATCCGGACCCCCGATCACATAGGTAGACGAGCTGGGAAGGCAGTTCGCATCCCTACTCGAGCAAATTCGTGAAGCCACGCTTGAGCGTGAGGCGGTTTTCGCTACCCTAGCCCATGACCTTAAAACTCCCCTGTTGGCTATGGATAACGCCCCGAAATCCTTGGAAGCAACCAACGACGTCAGCTCGGAGAATAGAAAAGTTATCCTACAACAGTTGTACGAGAAAAACAGGCAGCTACCGTCTGGCGGAAAAACCTGCTGGCCGCCAGACGGATTGAGCATACCCGCCCAAGGCTTGACCTTCTTAATCTGCGGGCTCTACTGGAAGATCTAAAGCTGCGCTACGCCTATCAAGCCGAGCGACGTGGCCTTACTCTCGAGCTCAGTGGTGGCGGCTCTGTCCGGGCCGACCATAATTGCTCGAGAACACCCTGCGTAACGCTAAGGCCCGTATTCGCCTGGAAGCTGAAAAGCAGTTGGGTGGCAGTGGAAGACGATGGTCCCGGCCTTCCCCTCCCACTAAAAAGCCTCACGCGCCCCTTCCGCACGGCCCAACTCAGAAGCGTTCCCTCGGGCAGCGCGGGCCTGGGCCTGTTCATCGCGCGCCGAGTGAGTGAAAAGCACGGGCGGCCAGCTAGAAGCTGGCAAGAAAGGCCCGCTGGGAGGGTCTCGATTGGTTCTACACCTGAACACCCTTCAGACCAATAACACTTTAGTTATCCACTGATTATCCAGACAGCGACTGGAAGATCATATCGCGCGTAGATAATCTCATTCTGGTCAATCGCCGCACCCTCTAGCCGTAGAAC
>CAYODT010000003.1:101734-131828 GCA_964402875.1 uncultured bacterium
ATCGCGCGTAGATAATCTCATTCTGGTCAATCGCCGCACCCTCTAGCCGTAGAACTCGCCTAGAATTGGGTTTAGAGTGCGAGTTCTCATTGCTGACAATCATTCCCCTTATCACCTGGGCCTGCGCGCCGGGCTATAAGCAGAGGGCCTGGCAGTCATAGCTAGTGCAAAAGATGGCAATGGGGCCCTATCCCTAGCCACCTGCAAGCAACTCGAAGCACAGCTTCTCGATGTCAAAATGCCAGGCCCTGATGGTATACCAGTGGCCATAGAACTGCGCCGGCGCCAATGCTTATGTTTCTAAAGAGATCAGTGCCGCCGAGCTGTCTAGACTTCTTTACGCCATGCAGTTAGGCGAAACTATCAGGGATTCAGTCCCCCAAGCTCCCCGGGCTCACGCCACGCGAACACAACGTGCTTATACAGCCCTTCTCCCGAAACAGCACACGAACACAGTAGGCACCTGCTGTCCAGAACTGGGTGCGAAAACCGCGTGGAGACTAGTTTAACGTGCGCGCGAGCTGTGCTCCCTCTGGAAACCCCCTCGCTGTAGGTGGCGTACGGCGGCAAGGCCCTGTATACTGAAACTAATGACTTTTTCACTTTAGTCGCAGGGTTAAGGACCGACATTTATTATCTTATCTATATTGGATCAGGATCAATCCAGCGGAACAAAATACCCATCATAGAGTCAAGGCATGGGGGTACACGGATATGAACAGTCCACATAGGCAACAGGGGGTAGCGCTGGTAGTCACGCTACTAATCGCTGCAGTGGTGCTGATAGCGTTAGTGGCAACGGTGGCCGCTTTCACAGTTGGCAATCGGCAAGTTTCAGCCAACGATAAGCTCACCTTACAAGCACAGTACGCAGCCGAATCCGGTCTGGCCATGGTCAGTAACAATCTGAGTAAAATACAGCAGATTCTCAACACGCTGCAGGTGAACTTCTCCCACGGAACCCTGCAGGATAATATGGACACAGTGCGTAATCGTTTCTACCGTTTCTGCTACGGCCAGCCCTATGCAGCCGGTACTCCCGGGTTCGCTTGGCCTCCACCTACTCCCACTATGGACAACTCAACATCGGTTATCTGCAACGTAAACCAAAACGCACTGAGTGTTGCCATTGCCACTTCTTCTAATAACATACTGGCCGCCAACTGGCTGCCAGTACTCACTACTCAGTACCGCCAAGGCGGGGTAGAGTATATTCCTGGTCCGGGCCAGGTGAACAACAAGTACGATGTCTACAACATCACGGATCCGAGCAGTTTCTGGGCACAGATGGTCAAGACCGGCGGTGGCGCAAGCCAGAACTTAGCCACAAACCCCACAGTTAGGTTCACCACCTCAGCAGGGTTCCGCCCCTATCAGATCCGCGTCAAGGGCAGTAGCTTCGAGGTGGTCTTTAGAGATCCGGACGGTCAAGGCCTGCACTCTACCGGTGAAGTTCTGGGCATTTCAAGGCAGGTAATAGCCAAGCGGGTGCTCACCCAGTCGCTCTCGGCCAATTCGCCGGTTGCTATGATAACGATTACGCCTCCCAGCTATGCCTTCTTCGCGCTGTTCTTTAACAAGCAGCCCACCAGCAACAGCAACCCCAAGAAGATGGTCTATTTCAAGAACACGGCACTTTTCGACGGGCCGGTACATACTAATGGCAACTTCGCCTTCGTCAACCAATCCAAAGCCTGGTTCGGTGGAGAATTTTCCAGTGCCGGCCAGATGAAGGGTCGCTACGGCTACTACGTGGGCGACCCGGGACAAGGCCGATCCACCACCTTTCAGTTAATTAACGATGCTAAAGGACCCAGACCATCTTGGTGGAATCGATCAGATATTCAGCCGACTTTCGCCACACAGATCGACGTTGCGGGCAACCCGGTACCCTACATGAATTCCTCTGGAAATCATGTTTGCATAGACTATAGCATGGCCATAGCCACAAACCTCGACGGGAGCTGCGTGGTGGGATACCACCTTGCTATAAATAAGCTAGTGAATTGGGCTCGCGCTAAGGTACCCATGCCCAGTGCACAGGAGGCTGCAGAACCCATGAAGGCTATGGCCGACAGCGGCGGCCTACACCTGACTAGCACAGACTTCACCAACTCGCCGGGGAGTTTCACGGTAGCCTCCGGCACACCTATCCCACAAGATAAGATTGCAAAGATAGGAGAGTTTGTAGGGAAACCGAGCATCAGTCTCCTGGGGCACGGAAATGTCCAGGACATCACCATCAGCGCTAAGGTCATAGCCGGATATAAGTTATCAAGAAGCGTGCCCGCCAAGACCGTGGTTACGCGATACTGGACCGGTGGCTGGACGAAGGGCCGCTGGAAAACTTACGGCAAGACTTGTTCCCATGGTGGAGGAGGCGGGGGTACCTTCGGTGGCCTGCCTTCACTCCAAGGTTCTCCATCCCATACCATCGTCTTAGCAGCCAACGTAGACCCCTACCGAACGCCGATATCTTGGGTACATCTACTGGGTACGCTTACCGGATCGGCACAAGCACAGACGGCAGGAAGCTTACCGCCTGGGTATAGACCTCCACGAGAACCGAACAAGCGCAGGCCGCCTAACGGCGGAAACCCCACTTACAACAAACCTCCATCCGGCAAGAACTGTCGGTGGAACCAAGGGCCCGCGTGGGTCCCTCCAAGTTGGTGGGGCGATAATCCTCCCGAAGCAGATCCTAAATACAGGATAGAACCTGGCTTAGATATATATAAGACAAAGTCCAGATCGGTGAGTATCACCCTACGATATAAAAAGGGTGTACCTGGCCTGATGATTACTAAACGGCCAACTTACAAGGACCTCACCGGTCATACCCAAACGGCCAATCAGGTTCTTAACTGGATCAAATACGACCATAACATCGGCTCAGCCTTTAACGGTATGATTTACAGTGATCGAGCTATCGGAAGCCTATCCGGACCAAAGAGTGGTCCCGGTATTGCCGGTTTTGCACGAATCACTGTGGCTAGTACCAAAAATATCAATATTACCGGAAATCTTACCTATCAGGACCCGGCCTGTAAAGGGTACTTGCACCGCGCCGCAGCAAAGGTGGTCCGCCCGGTCTGCAGTACCAAGAACCCCGCGCTCAACATCTTGGGCGTTTATAGCCAGAACGGAAGTATTGTTCTAAAGCCTCAACATAGTCTCAACAAGAAGAAGGCTAATCTACATATTGACGGAATATTGATGAGTTCTTCCGTCAGCGTGCAGACCGGTAGCGTCGAAAACCGTAAGGATCTGGGTAGCCTATACCTGTACGGGGGCATCATCCAGAACAAGTATGGCGCGCTCAACTACACCAAAAGAGACGACTTTCACGGCTACAGGCGGGCACTAACCTATGACCAGCGTATGCTGGACGGCACCAAGCCGCCCGGATTCCCATCATTCCGGCAGGGTCAGTGGAGAACTACGGTATCCGTGCCGTCATTATCCCCATCCAGGAAGGGATTTTGGCGCATTGTTAAGTAGGGGTGGGATTGTGACACAGCGAGGCCTCACACTCATTGAGCTGCTGATCGTCATCGCGATCATCGGCATTCTAACTACCGTGGGCTTCGTGAACCTATTAAATGCCCAACACAGCACCCTGGTACACCAAGCCAGCACTGAACTGGCCGCTAATTTGCGC
Source organism: uncultured bacterium (assembly GCA_964402875.1). GTDB lineage: Bacteria > Deinococcota > Deinococci > Deinococcales > Marinithermaceae > CAYODT01. Next base: position 105,396 of record CAYODT010000003.1, read on the forward strand.
ACAGCCCGCTCCGACGCACAACGATACGACAAGAACGTGCGGTTTGCCCTGCCGGAAAGCCCCGCCACCTCGTACATTCTGACCTATGGCGCCATCAGCCGGCAAGTAGAACTGCCCCAGGGCACCCAACTTAAAGTGGTAGCCGGCAGCAGCTCCGTCACCTACAATGCGCCGTTCGGCGAGACCGACGCCGTGAATCGCGAGTACCAAGTGCGCTTGGCCCGCCCCGGCTCCTCGCCCACGGTGTATATCAAGCTGGTCGGGATCACGGGGAAGGTGGTGCAAAGTGAACAGCCGTAGCGGCCTCACGCTAATCGAGGTTTTGATTGCAATGCTCATCCTAGGCGTATTGCTGGTAACACTGAGCACGGCCTTGGTACCGATGTTCCGCATTACCGCCAGTACCCAGAAGGCTACCCAGGCCAACATCACCGCTCAGGCGGTTATGGAAACTGTGCACGGACAGTTTGCCAACCCAAAAATAGACGCTTTCAAAAAGTCCTGCGTGAGCAAATATACCCTACCCGGCAAAGTCAGCGTGACTATCACCACTTACGATAGCGCTGGTCAACGGGTAGGTAGTCCGGCTGTCCTTTCCACCAATTGCGGCACGGCCATACCCGACAGCACCTGGCGGCCATACAAGCTGATTATCGTAGAAGCCCTGCCGCGGACACCCGAGCAGGTTCGGTTGGTGCTTGAGGTGCCCAACCCTAACCCACACTCCTAGGAGCGCCAATGCGAGCAGATAGAGGGTTTACGATCATCGAGCTACTGGTGGCCATGGCGGTACTCTCCATCGTACTTCTGGCATTTACCTCGCTCTTCGGTGGCATGTTCAGAGCCTCAAGCGACCTAAACGCACGCAACCAGCTTCTCAGCGAGGGCCAATTGACCGAGCAGATTCTCGCGGCAAGAATTCAGCAGGCCTTCTACGTCTATCCGCCAGGATATAAGCTACAATTGACCAGTTCAGGCTGGACCACCAAGAATCCGGCTGGTGGACGAGTCTGGGTGGTGGGTAGCGACCCTATTCTAGCCATGATTCTCCCGCCGAAGTCGAGTACTGTCATCTGTGGAGTGGGTACTGACCCCAACGCCGGCTGCTACCGTTTCTACGCGTATTATCCAGTAAAACGCTCGCTCTATGTGAACAACGCCGCAGCAGCCGGAAACCCTGGGAAGCAAGCTCTCAACGACAATAGCACCTGGATCCTGATGCAATATTACAAACCTTTCCCTGCGGGCCGACAACCCCTAAAACCCTACCTACTGGTAGGAGGGCAGACTATCGAGGTGGCAGATTCTAGCGATACCGCTTATCGGGGAACCTCAAGTCACTTCATGGTTGACTATGTGCAGCCTACTTCGGCCTCGCCCAGCTATACCATGTTCAGCTACAAGCAAGGCGGCGACCCCACCGGGACGGTGCCAGGTAAGCGCGTAACCGAGGTAATCGTAGACCTGCGCTTCCTGCTCCACCAGAGCGGACGTACTTATCATCTACCCCAGGCGTCGAGCGACTCCACGACGATCAGCATCCGGCCATGGAACGTCTTCGTCACGCCTTAAGCTCCGGGTAGCGGAAAACGGTCATAGAGTAATATACAGGCATGAAGCTACTTGTCACCATCGTGCAAGACGCCGACGCGTCGGCCTTAGTTAAAGCTCTGACTGCTCAGGGCTTCCAGTTCACCAAACTGGCTTCTAGCGGCGGCTTTCTACGTGAGGGCAATACCACATTACTAGTTGGGGTTCAAAACGAGCAAGTTAGCGCCGTAATGCAAGCCATCAACGGCAAGTGTCGTACTCGCACCCGGCTAATTACACCGGGCGTGCCGCTCGCGGAAGCACCGGATCCTTTTCTGTCGCAGCCCGTGGAGGTCAAGGTGGGTGGAGCAGTGGTTTTCGTATTGGATGTGGAGCAGTTCGAGAAACTATAAGGCGGAGCTAGGTGCAGAGATATCTCCTGTTCGTGTTGTTTGTCTTGGGACTGTTGGCAAGTGCGCAGATCGCCGAACCACTTGCAGCTTTAGCCCAGTATTCGGGAATTAGAGCTCCCTTGGGTAACTCATTCTCCTACCAAGAAACAACAATCACGCCCAAGCTGTTAGGTAGGCTAGTGGAGCAGGTCGGCTACGTCGGTCCTGTGGCCGATACCCAGGTCGCCACAAAGGTACTGGTGGCGGCTACAGCTGACCCCGGCATCGCCCAGCCCTTTCAGAACTGGCTTAGTAAAAATACCGTGTGGCTCGGACAAGCCGATGGACCGGTACAGCTGGATGCGTCCAGGTATCGGCTCTCGATCAGCCTGGGAAAAGCGCTCGAGTACACCCTAGGTCCCTTTGAAGCACCAAGGGGTACTCTGGATTCACTCAGCCATATCACCGGTGCTAAGGGACTCATCATAAGTGAGTTCTCGGATTTCGAATGCCCCCACTACCGCCGCCTAGCCGCTGCCACCTTGCCAGGTGTGATGAATCAGTACGCGGCTACCGGCAAAGCTCACTTCGCGTACTACCAGTTTCCGCTGATGCAGATTTACCCCCAGGCTATGCCTGCGGTAATTGTCAGTGAGTGTGCCGTGGCACAAGGCAATCTTTGTCCCTATCACCACGCGTTGTTCAATAGTCCCCTAGGGGACTACAGCAACTTAGCAAAGGGTCTAGCTATAAACATAGAAAAGTTCGAGGCTTGCACTAAAGCGCCCGCCGCCAGAGCCGCCGTAAACGTTCAATTAACCCCTGGCAAGAAGCTCAGTGTAAACAGCGCGCCTACAGTCTTCGTAGGGCCGTTCAAGCTGCCCAACCCCTACGGCCTCAACGCCTATAAGCGGTATCTGCAGATGGCCGCGGCTGTGGAGTAGGCGTATGCGGAACGGCGACTTGGTTTTACTTCGCGACGTCAAGGGACGAAGGTTTATGTTTCGGCTGAAGGAAGGGGCCAGCTTCAGCCACCATCGAGGCACGGTTAGCCATGAAGCCTTGATCGAGGCCGGAGTGGGTGGGCGCGTAAAAACTCACCAAGGTGAACCATTGTTTGTTCACCAGCCGACGCTCGAAGATTACCTCCTACTGATGCCTCGCGAAGCCACACCCACCTATCCCAAGGATGCTGCAGCCATAGTCATGCTATTAGATCTGGCACCGGGTGAAGAGGTGTTGGAGGCGGGCAGTGGTTCGGGCGGCTTAAGCCTATTTCTGGCGCGAGCCGTAGGACCGGTGGGACGAGTAGACAGCTACGAACTGCGCCAGGATTTCTTAAAGAAAACCCGGCATAACATACAGGCCTGGGGAGCCGACAATATCCATCTGCATCAGCAAGATCTTTCAGACGCCGTGTTGAATTGCTTATACGACGCAGTAGCCCTGGATATGATAGAACCCTGGACAGTGCTGAAAACCGTAACTCCAGCCCTGAAGCCTGACCGTACATTGGTGGCCTACCTGCCCAATATCACCCAGGTAGTTACACTGGTGCAGCAAGTCAACGAGTTGCGCTATCCCTATGTGCTCGAGCGAGTCATTGAGGTGGCACATCGCGAATGGACGGTTCGCCCACCCGTTGCACATCCCAGCTTCAAGCAGATTGGCCACACCGCCTTCCTAGCCAAGTTTAAACGGCTGCAAGACCGTCGTGAGGGCTGAGAAGGTGGAAGGACTACTGATCAACGCAGTGTTAGTAGGCCTCCCGGACCTGCCTTGCCACACTCGAGGATGGGTCTTTCCAGATGAGGGCTCAGCGGTACTGAGACTCTCTGACGCAGATAGCTTAGTTATGCGATACCGCCCGCCTCATCCTATGCTTTCCCGGATCAAGAAGGTACCGGAAACAGGCCCCAAGACGCCATTCCAACGCATGCTGGCGGCAAGGGTCAAGGGCCGGCTACTACGGGTACAACAACTCAGGTTGGACCGAGTAGCATTCTTCTTCTTTGAGGGTGAGCAGGGATTTGTGGACACCCCACCGGTACGACTGGTTTTTGAGTTAACCGGCCGCAATGCCAACCTGATCCTCACAGAACCCAACGAACTCATTCTGGGTCTAGACCGCGAGATCGGCGCGGAAATCAACCGTTATCGCATCCTGAAGCCACGGTTCTCCTATCGCCCACCACCCCCGTACGTAAAACTCGACCCCCGCAGCCTGCAACCCACGGACCTCGAAATATTGCTCGGGACACCATTAGTGGAAGGTTTGATCCAGCATGTAGATGGCATCGGTAAGGCCCTAGCCACCGAGATCGTGCGGCAAACGGGCCTAACTCCGCGCACTACGGTGACTGATACACAGCTGCCCCTACTGTACCAGACACTCCTCGGATTGGTACACGCGCCGACAGTGGTCACACCACTGAATGAGGCACTGGCCGCAGATTGGCAAAGCGAAGAAGCTGAGACACTCAAAAAACCGTTTCTTGCAATCCTGCAAAAGCGCCGTAAGGCCATTCTAGGTCGTCTAGCCGACCAGGAAATACGTCTGACTCGGCTCGCAGAAGCTGTAACCATGCGTAAAAAGGGAGACCTACTGATGGCCTATGCTCATCAGGTTCCAAAGGGTGCCCAGAACATCCGCTTAGAGGACTTCGAGACCGGTGAGCCCTTGGAGATTCGCCTAGAACCGAGTCAGAGCGCCCGCCAAAATGCTGAGCGGTACTACACTAGAGCCCGGCGGAGTGTGCGCCTGGCCGAGCGCGCCCGCCAGCAGATTCCCGAAGCTAAGGCCGCGCTTCACGCTGTGGATGAAGAAATTGCCGAGGTGCGTGAGGCCGATCCCAAAACCTTACAACAGGCCCTACGGAGTACCCGAAGCCAGACCCGGGCCCGGCTCGGCCTACGCCACACCGCCCCCGGTGGATTCGAGGTATGGGTGGGACGCAGCAATCGAGAGAACGATCTGCTCACTCGCGCGGCCCGGAGCCAAGACATCTGGCTGCACGTTCAGGGGATACCCGGCTCGCATGTGATCCTGCGCAGCGGGCATATCGCTGCCCCGCTAGAAGCCCTTTTGTTTGCCGCCCAACTAGCGGCCTATCACTCCAAAGCCCGTGGTGAACGTGGCGTAGCCGTGGATTATACCCACAAGAAGTACGTTTGGAAGCCGCACAAGGCCGCGCTCGGCCAGGTGCTCTATACCCAAGCTAAGACCCTGATAGTGAGTGGCGAAGCTCCCAAAGATACCGAATAAGCACTAGACTGGAGCGTTGTGAACGTCTCCTCGTCATACGTACCTCCCGTCTTGGGCCAAGCCAGCTTCTCTCACACCGTATTCACGTGCCCCGCAAGCCTTGGAGAGGCCCGGCATGCATAGACTTGGAAGCTACCTAGGCCTGGTCCGCTTCGAACATACCCTATTCGCGCTGCCCTTCGCATATGGCGGCATGCTGCTGGGTGGTCGCGGTTGGCCTGGTATTGCGACGTTCTTTTGGATCACCCTGGCCATGGTAGGGGCCCGTACTGCTGCCATGGCCTTCAATCGGCTTTTGGACCGCCAGATCGATGCTTTGAATCCACGTACTAAAGGGCGGCACCTCCCCCGTGGGCGACTTAGCCCAGCGGAAGTATTGTTTCTGGCGTTGCTGGCTTTGGCCCTTCTGGCCGTTTCGGCGCTACAACTCAACCCGCTCACTGCACGCTTATTCCCCATTGCGGCAGTGCTCCTGGTCTTTTACTCCTACACCAAGCGCTTTACTTGGACCTGCCATTACTGGCTCGGCCTAGTCAACGGCGCGGCGGCGACGGCTGGCTGGATTGCAGTAACCGGGGCCTTCGAGCCGGGCGCTTGGGCGCTGTGGGCGGCAGTCGCACTGTGGCTGGCAGGCTTCGATATTCTCTATGCCACCCAGGATATGGCGTTTGATCAAAATAACGGTATCCACAGCATTCCGGTTCATTTCGGTCTGCCCTCCGCCCTGTACATCGCACGACTCACGCACGCCGTATCCTGGATAATGTTTGTGTTCACCGGTCTACTGTATGGTGGGGGGTTATTTTATTACTTGGGCGTCGCTGCGGTGGGGCTGGTTCTGTTGCTCGAGCACCGGCTTGTGCGTCCCGACGATCTATCCAAGGTACAAGTAGCCTTCTTCCAAGCTAACGTGGCGGTTTCCGTCGGTATGCTCATCTTCATCGCCTTACAAACACTGACTTAAACACCCCTCAGGCTTAGTTACCAGAAACTTTAGCTAGTGCCACATCCCGGCCCCTTCCATCCGGTCAGAGGCCTCATAGTAAATACCTCAGGTGACAACCCCAGCTACTAAACCCTTTCGCGTACTTCCCAAAATACGGGCCCATCTAGCCGAAGAAGGCTTGGTCACCAGGACCATGACGTTTCTGATCGAGCGCCCTTTGAGTGGCTTGCGGCACTAACTTGCTCACATCGCCTCCATAGCGGGCAATCTCCTTGACCATTGTAGAAGACACGTACGACCAACGGGCCGAAGACATGATGAACAGCGTCTCCACTTCTGGATTAAGATTACGGTTTAGGTGGGCCATCTGCAGCTCGTACTCATAGTCGGAGACCGCCCGCAATCCCTTGACAATGATCCGCGCCTTTTTCCTACGCATGTAGTCGGCCAGCAGGCCTGAAAAAGCCTCCACTTGTACATTCTTGAGTTGCGTCGTAGCCGCCTTGACAATCTCTACCCGCTCATCGATCGAAAACAGTCCGTCACCCTTTGTGGAATTGCGTAGAACTGCGATAGTCACCCGTCCAAATAGTCGTGTAGCTCTGAGCGTCAGATCCAGGTGGCCGTTGGTAAAAGGATCGAAACTCCCTGGGTAGACCGCGTGCATCTAAACCTCCCCTATCCTGAGGATTGTCAGGGTATTACTCCCGTATACCCGCCGCTCCCCATGGGCAAGCACCAACGAGGTAGGGTGCTGGAGAATGGCCACACCGCCCGGAATAACCAGCTCCACACTGAGAAAGCGTTCAAAGGCCTGGAGCAGGTCAATACGGTACGGCGGAGCCATAAAGCCGACCTGGTAACGCTCGCCATGACCCGCGGCCTGCTTTAAGAATTGGGCCACATCCATGCCCAGCAGTTTGGCTGGAAGCCGGGTCGCCAGGATATTCCGCTTGAGCAAGCTGATTGCTTGGGCATCCCGCTCAACCAGAACAGCCTCGAAACCCTCGCTGGCCGCCTCCAAACCCACGGCTCCGCTACCTGCGTAGAGGTCCAGGAAGCGGCCACGGTCTGGGAACCGCATCCGCAGGTAGTCGAATAGAGCCTTGCGGATCCGTACCGGGCTGGGCCGAGCAGAATCCGGTACAAGAAGCGCAGAGCCTCTGGCCCTACCCCCGAGTAACCTGGGCTTCTCCACCTGCCCCCCTTCCCACCTGTACCGCCAGAGCCAGCTCCACCACCCGGCTAATCCCAGCATCCAGCACATCCAGGGTCATTAACATATCTAGATGTGCCGCACTACTGGCACGCGACTGAGGTAGCCCGGATTCCAACCTACCCAGGTGTGCCTGGCGCAACCGCTGCAGATAGATCTCCGATGCCTCGCGCTCTTCCAAGAGCTGCTTCACCAGCGCCTCGTTGCCCGTAGCCAGGGCGGCAAATCCCCTTCCCATACGGTTAAAGACACGGGTAGCAGCATCAACGAGCTGCGCCCGGCCTTCCAGACTGAACTCGAGTCCTTTCGATTGCAAGTGACCCTGCTGCTTAACCAGCCTGCGCACCTGATCGGCGAGATGCTCAAGTTCTCCGGCCAGCATCAATAGGCTCATAGTACTCGATTCTGGATAATTTCCCTGCAGCCGTGCCAAGTACAATACTACCGCGTGGGTCAGCCGGTCAATCTTCTCTTCCCAGATCTGCAGAGCTTCCACGTGTCCTCCGCCTTGAGAGAGGATACGCACACAGGACGACATCATCTGCAAAACCTGATCGCTGATCCGCACCACCTCACGTAGCGCCAGACTGAAGGCCAGCCCCGGCGAAGCCAAAGCCTCCTCGGAAAGGTAGCGCGGAGTAATCTCTCCGCCCCGCTCGGGCATCCAGCGAACCATAAGCTGCTCCATGGGGCGTACCAAGACCACCGCGAACAACGCCGCCACCAAATTGAAGAGGGTGTGTGCATCCGCTACCTCACGCGCTGCACCGCCGCCAATAGCATGTACCAGAGCAATATACGGCCCCAGCAACAGCAAGAATAAAATACCCAGGAGCGCCTTGAATGCAAGGTGACCCAGGGCCACGCGCCTAGCTCCGGTACTTGCCCCCGCCGAGGCCCAAACCGCAGGCAGAGTCGCCGCAACATTGCCACCGATGATCAGAGGCAATGAAAGGCCAAGTGACAACGCCCCAGAGAGCACCAAGCCCAGGGCCAGCACAGCGGTGGCATTGGCCGACTGCACCAGCGCTGCGAAACCAAATCCGATCAACGCCAACAGCCAGGGGCTACCGGCAACCATCTTGACCACCAAGGTGAATAGCGGTGCCGAACTCATACCGGAAAAGGCTCGCACCAGCAGCTCAAGCCCGAAGAAAAGCAGCCCCACCCCTGAAACGGCCAGGCCCAGGTTTCTAGCTGGTCGCCATAAGGAAACAAAGTAACCTAGCGCAACCAATGGTAAAGCCAGGTCAAATATCCGGAAGGCTACCAACTGCAACGCAGCAGTGGCACCCAGGATAGCGCCCACACTCAAGGCCAGACCGGCAGCGAAACCCACCACCTTGGCCTCCAGCAGACTAATAACCGTAACAATTAGCGCGGTTCCACTCTGAATGACCGCTGCGAAGAGCGTCCCCGCGCCCAGCGCCTGCCAAGGCCTTTTAGTGGCCTGAGCCAGCATCCGCCGAAACGAGCTTCCCCCAAGGCGCTCGAGCGCCATCGAAGCTTGCCGCAACCCCATCAGAAATAGGGCCAACCCTCCAAAGGCAGTCCACAAACTAATAGCTGAACCTCCAGATATGGCAGTACCTAATCGGTAGCACAGCGTTATTCATATTCCGCCCATAATAGCTTAGCAAAAAAACCTGGGCATCCGTCTGGATGCCCAATTTGGTCGGGGAGAGAGGATTTGAACCTCCGACCCCCTCGTCCCGAACGAGGTGCGCTGCCAGGCTGCGCTACTCCCCGAAAAGACTGCAGACTAAAGTTTATCCATGTGCCAAGGCGCTGTCAAGAGCGCGACTCCCGGTCAGGAATAGTCCGGCTGTGCCTTAAGCTAAGAGTCGCCCGCGATTACCATACCTCAGACTAGCGAACAAATGTAGGTGTGCTGTGGAATTGCCCAGCACACCACGCGTGGCCCGAAGGTACCCTCGCGTATAATTCTGTCGTTGCGACTATCGGACCGCGACCCGGGCGCAGACCATCTGGAATTACCGTCTGTCGCCGAACCCCGTAGCGACAAATATAGAGGAAAGACATTCGCACTTATCGAGTCTCCCAGCCCTATTCACGCGCACTCCTACTCATCGCGAATAGGGTTTCACTCACCTACTGACCTACCTCAGGTAATCCGAGAGCGCCGCGCGAGAAAGCTCACCCAGGTGCTCGTTAATAAGTTTTCCTCGGACATTGAAAAACAAGGTGGTAGGGTATCCGGTTACCTGATAGTAGCTACTTATCACAGTCCGCGGATCAAGCAAAGGCCATTGCATGGCCAGCTTCTCGCTGTCCAGGAATTTGCGTACAGTATATGCGGCCTGCCCCTGGTCCACAAACACAAAGGTGACCTTCGGATATTCTGCGGCTGCTTTCGCCAGCATGGGAAGCTCGGCTCGGCAAGGCGGGCACCAAGTAGCCCACATATTAAGCACTACGGGTCTGCCTACGAAGGAAGTCAGGTTCACCCGCGTACCCCCAAGGTCCTCCAGAGTGATGCTAGGCAGGCTTTTAACCTGGGCCGACGTCCCACCATGGCTCAGACCGAAGGCCAGCCACACTCCACCGGCTGTCAGTACCGGGATCAACAGCCATTTCGCTAAATTCCGGTGGTGATTAAATACTGCCACGGAATACACGCCTCCCGCCACGATCCCCCATAACGGAGAGAAACCACCCTGCCAGATATACAACGCAGAGACTGGATCCCCGGCATAGGCACCCAGGTATAAGTACGTAACCGGCTCGAGCACCCAGTAACGCCACCCACAAAGTGCTCCAGCCCCACTCCGAGAAAACCGGATCTACCCTGCGAGCAAGTAGCTCCGCAGCAACCAACAGGCCCGCCAGACTCAAGGCCACTACCAGGCGGGTTGTGGAAATAGCGAAAGGACCCAGATTTATTGCATCCATCATCTATCCGCTTGAGCACAGCTCTCTCACCAAGAAAGCAGTGCATAGAGAAACACACACAGCCATTAGACCGGGCGGAATGTCAGCTGAAAATCCCGGGACCGGCGTTCAATCACTGGACTGAGCCTCAGGCTTCAACCACTACTGCGCGCTTCACGGCATCAAGAAACGCGGAAACCGGCTGAGCACCGAGCACACGTTGTACACCGCCGTTGATCACTGCATCTGGGACACCGCCGATATTGTGCTTCTGGGAAAGCGTTGGGAACTCCTGAGCCTCAACCATCTCACCGGTCACCTTCGGCGAGGCATAGGCGAACCGGTGTGCGGTACGCACCGCCTGCGGGCAGTAAGGGCAGGTTGGAGTGACGAATACCTGAATGTTGACCTCGGAAGGCAGCGCCTCCAAGGTGGCTACCACATCCTCGGGTAGGCCATGCCCGTCACGGCCAATCATCTCGATGTCTTCCAGTAGCGAAGCAAACTCGTAACCCGCGGGGATACCACGGTAGCGAAGATTTACGGCGTCGGAACCCTGGGCTCGCATAATCAGCGTAGGCACGGCTTCCACCTTCATCTCCATAGCCTTTTGCTTACCCTCCCCAGTAGCTATGTCATGTACCACCAGACTCAGTTTGTCAGTCAGTGGAATAAACTCCTCCATGAGCTGCCGAGTCTCCTTACAGTAGACGCACGGTTCCTTGCCCGGCGCAACAATCGTAGAGCTATCCACAAACAGTACGGTCTCCACCTCGCGCTCGAGGTTAGCAAGGCGGTCACGCACAATCTTCTGTTCCTGCTCTCCAAGCAAAGCCATTAAAGCCTCCTTATTCATTACAGCATATACCCCCTACCGGGTATACACTGCACGCTTTATATCACATCCGGCGGCTGCACATATGTACTCAGGCTTACGCAACGGTATACACGCTAAGGGTATACGGCCAAGGTGCTCTCCCAGCCGAAAAGAAGGATGGGTATCTTCTATATTTTAGATATGTGCACGGGTACGGTAAGTTCAAGGCTGAATCGTGGCATTTATACTACCGAAGCAGCAACTGCTCGATACCAGTAACAACCCAGCTGCAGTAATTAAAGCTATACCAAGATCTTCATCGCGAACAGGACATCATCGACCGGTATGGATCGGAGCTGTCCTCGGAGGTCAGCTACCGGGCCCTATGTCGAGCTCGGTGCATATCTAGACTAGGCTGGTACCGGATACAGTAACCGTGGCCGAGCTCTCAGAGCACACTGCCAGTTGCATTCTCGGCGTAATGAACATGCCGCGGTAGGAATTCGCGCACTGATCTAAGGACTGTCTCTACCAAATTGGCCGGTCGTATTAGTGCGCGCTGCGGATAGCCCCCTATTGCACGCCGCTGGTTCCCCAGCCTGCCAAGGTGCACCGGGCAATTTGGAGATTGGCAGCCACGGTTCGGTTATCTACGGGATCTTTCGCTGAGTGCGTTGAGTACTGGGTACAAGTGCCCAGCTACACTAAGAATGTCTCAAGCTGTCGAAGTAGGGTGGTTAAGAAATGGACGAAGCTTGCTCACCTATCCGTCTCCTACTCATCGCGACAGGGCAACTATGATCTTGGCCTGGATCGGTGCCGCCATAGTAGGACTGAGCCTCGGCCTGTTGGGTTCTGGGGGCTCTATCCTCACCGTACCGGTACTGATTTATCTAGCAGCGCAACACGGCAAGGTAGCTATCGCCGAATCCCTGGTTATCGTTGGAACTATTGCCCTGTTTGGCGCTCTACCCTATGCGCTGAGGGGCATCACGTATTGGCGACACGTATGGCTGTTTGGTATTCCGGGCATGGTGGGCAGCTATTTAGGCGCCTACCTGGCTAGGTTTATGCCGGTAGCACTACAACTTGCACTATTTGCAGTCATCATGCTGGCCGCAGGCTTTTCCATGCTGAAATCTAAGAGAAGCACCAGCAGGAATAGAACACACGCGACCTTCCTACTGGGAAGCTACGGTCTCGGTGTAGGTATCATAACTGGTTTGGTGGGTGTGGGTGGCGGATTCTTGATCGTGCCGGCATTGGTGCTGCTGGGTGACTTGCCGATGATCAACGCCATAGGCAGCAGCCTATGGATCATCGCCATGAACTCCGCGACCGGTTTTTACAAGTACCTGGAGGTGCTCGAGCATCTACATCTGAGCTTGCACTGGGAAATTATCGGTGTATTCGCAGCTATCGGCATCGTGGGTAGTTTTGCGGGCAACGCCATCTGCACACAGCTCTCACAAGCGGCGCTCAAACGCTACTTCGCTTACTTCCTCTTCGTAATGGGGATTTTCATCCTGATCAAGAATCTCCCGCAACTATGGCACTGAGCAAAAAGCTAGAATGAGGCGATGCGGATTGATTTAGTGGCTGTTCAGGCAGAGCTGATACCCAAACATTACCGCAGTCGCTCCGCTTTCTTCAGCCGGGTGCAAGCATTGGCCGCCGAGGCGGTCTCGGGCCTCGAAGCGGGCGTGCCTAGAGTGGTAGCCTTCCCTGAGGCTTTTGCTATGCCCTTGCTTTTTTGGTTGAATACTCCGGGTGAGGCGCTTGAGCAGCCCACTACCTTAGCTGCAGCCGCCTATTTGGCCAGAAGGTCCTGGAGCGATCTGCTCAGAACGGCCTGGCGAGCACACTATATTTCACCGGCAGTCTTCTACCATCTGCGCGCCAAAATGATCTGGCAGGTCTACGAAGCCGCTTTTGCCAAGGCCGCTAAGACAACTGGCGCCTATCTAGTGGCTGGCTCGCTCTTTAGCCCGCTCATGGATCATGAACCCGCCCGCGGCCTCTTCGCCAGTAGTAAGGCCGTCTATAATCTAGGGCTGGTCTTCAGCCCTCAAGGACGTATATTAGCGCGCGTTCCGAAGCTCGAGCTGACTCCTTCCGAGCGCTCAGCCTTTCTCTCCCCCGGTACTTTTAGTACGCAGATTGTGGAAACCCACCTTGGACCTTTGGCCATCCTGATCTGCCTGGACGCCTTTCATGATGGGTGGATCGAACGCGCTGACGCCGCCGGAGCTTGGCTTCTGGTGCAGCCGTCGGCTAACGCACGCCTCTGGGAAGGCCCCTGGAGTGCCGATTCCAGCCAACGTGAGGGCGAAGCCTGGCTGCGTGAAGGCTTGGCGGGCAAACTGCGTGGCCGTGAACATCTACGCTTTGGCGTGAACCCCATGTTGAACGGCCGTTTCTATCAACTGCGCTTTGAAGGGAAAAGTAGCATAAGTACCGCCGGGCACTTACTCACAATTGCCGACAGGGCCACCGGCGACGCCATAGTCCGCCACCAGGTGGTCCTAGACCCTACGCCCCAAGCAGGCGGAGCCTAGCATGCCCTTGCCACCCCAGCATGACATCATCGCCGCGATCGCTACACCTCCCGGAAAAGGTGGCATAGGTGTAGTACGCATCAGCGGCCCCGGGGCTTTTGAGGTGGCCGGGGCCCTGTGGAAGGGGCCGGCACTGAATGCCCACCGCGCCGGCCGGTTTGGTTTCGGGCAACTGGTAGACCAGGGAGGCATGGTACTGGATGAGGGCTTGGCGTTGGTGTTCAGGGCCCCCCACTCCTACACCGGGCAAGACACCGTAGAGCTCCAGGTACACGGCTCTCCGGTGGTGTTGCGCGCGGTACTGGAAGCAACGTTTAGGACCGGAGCGCGACCAGCCGAGCCGGGAGAGTTCACCTTACGAGCCTACCTGAATGGACGTATGGACCTCTCCCAGGCTGAGGCAGTATTGCAGCTGGTGGAAGCCGAATCGGATGCCGCACGTAAGAATGCTCTGTACGGCCTAAGCGGACGGCTCTCCAGCAAGATCGACGAAATCAAGAATAGCTTGCTCGAGCTACTGGCACACGTGCAGGCCACGCTCGATTATCCTGAGGAGGGTGTGGAGCCGCACCGGGCCGAAACTATTATCGGCGAGGCCCTGGCGGGTATCGAAGTGCTTCTCGAAACTGAAAGCCGTGGCCGCATAGCTACTGAGGGCGCTAAACTAGTATTAATCGGCACGCCAAACGCCGGAAAATCTAGCCTGATGAACGCACTGTTAGGCTTCGAGCGAGCCATCGTTACCCCCATACCCGGCACCACGCGGGATTACCTGGAAGGGCGGCTAGAGCTGGCTGGCATCCCCCTCGTTGCCATGGACACGGCAGGCCTAAGGGAAACCGGCGACCCTATTGAGGCTGCTGCCGTACAGCAGGCTAAGCAACTAGCCGAAGCCGCCGATCTGGTACTTTATCTGGCCGATCTCAGCAGGCCTCAGCCTGCGCCTCCCCAACTACGTAACTCTTCGGTAATTAACGTAGCCGCCAAGGCCGACTTGGATCACTTGTGGTATGACCCCGACTTCCTACCGGTCTCCAGTAGAACCGGTGAAGGGCTAGCCATACTGCGGGAACAGATTGCCGGCAAACTTCTGGGGGGAGATCCAAGGGCCGGCTCCGAACTCTGGATTGGCAATCAGCGGCACGCCGCGGCACTACGCGAGGCTAAGACCCATCTACAGGAGTCCCGTGGTGCACCCGATGATCTGATGGGCCTATCGGTGCAGGCCGCCCTGGACGCCCTGAGCGGCATCACCGGCCAGATAATTTCCGAAGAAGTAGTGCTACGGATCTTCAGCAACTTCTGTGTCGGTAAGTAAATTCACTTCCGTTATCCCCATTACCGTATGAGAAGAAAGTCTGGGAGATGAGTTCTCGGCAGGGCAAAGACAGCGTCGGGAGCGACCTTAACGGTTTTGGCTCCCTTACAAGCAGGCAGAGGTTACTGTTGCGAGCCGGGCTGATTTTATACCGGCTACCAGCCATGGCGGCTGTGGAGAACCGTTTTTGGTTTTTCGGGCCAGTACCCTACCTTTGCAATGCCCGCTTGTTCTCACCGGTAGGCCTTGGTCTGGCGCTAAGCGCTTTGGTATCGAGCCGGGCAGTTGTAGGAGCTCAAGGAAGCTTACCTAGTGGCCCGCTCCCTGAAGACCGACTTAGCCCCACCGGCCACCCAAATATACCGAGCTGCCAAGGACCTTGCCGTGGGCAGCGGCAGCACCGTTCAAGAACGAGTGGCTTTGCCGGTTACCCACGTGGTTCAATCCGCGTATTCGCACTGGCCTCACAAGCGTGCCGGTATTAATCCCCTACAACAAGCTCGCCCCAGTTAGCCCTGCAAACCGATGTCCCGGAGCTGGCTCACCTTAGCTGCGCCATAGGCGCTTTCCTTCGTACTGAGTGCGCCACTGAGTTGATCTGCACACGATTTGTTAAAGGCAACCGAACCCAGCCCGAACCGCGCCTGCATCTCCTAGATGAATCGTCATACTCGCTACTAGACTACCCTTATACCCGCCGCTACCTGCTACCCACCGGCAACAGACCCAAGGCCGACCCCTCAGCGGCGATCCGGCAGCTTACCAAGCAACATACCCAGCCCAAAAGCGGTCGACAGGCTCACTATCGGACGATCCTCCCCTAGCGCTCCATATTTCCCCGCCGTTGTATGTACGCAGTCCCTACTCCTCCGAAGACGCGACGCAGCTCATCCGGCAAACCGGATACCTTATCACGGCTACACTCACGCGCAGCCCGGACCACCTCGCCTGAATCCTTACGTAGTCACTCGCAAAATCCCGCCGCAACTCACCGAGGGCCTTCTGCAGATACCGCTCCTCCGTCTCGGCCACAACCTTCTCCTGCTTATATCCCAATACCAACCCAAGAAAGCACTCCGTATCTGCTTTGCCGCCCGCTCCCGTACAGGCACTGCTGTGAGAAGAGAGAGGCTGCCTAAAAACGCCAGTCAAGACCAAAGCTGGTTCTCTCGCTACTGAGGCTTAGCGATAGGTCAAGATCGGGGCTGAAGACGTAAGAGAGCGAAATCCTTGGACTGGGCGTAGACGATAAACCGCTTTGCACACTGAGGCGAAACTCGCCGAGCTGATATTCGGCGACAAAGGCCTGCTGTCCAGAGAAGTCCACCGTATATCCCAGGTAAAACTCCGGTGTAAGGTATTTGCCCAGAGTGAGGCTGGTCTGGCTCGGCTTACCCCCCTTGAATACCGGAGTACTCACCTGAAATACATCCAGGCCCAGGGCATTGGCCAAATCGTGCTCGAGCTGACTGATTAGCAGGTTGTCCACCACGGCCGAGATGGCACCCCGGGTGAGCTTCTCGGGAAGTTTGTTGATATCAGTAGTACCCACGGTCAATAGAGCGTACAGCTGGGCCTGTGTGTAGGCCTCCTGCGTGGGGGAGGCTATACTCAGCGTGGGCGAGAGCACCAGTTGCATCCGCTGGTCCACCGGCTCAAACTGGCCGGCGGCTGCAAGTAGTAACTTTATCGGACCGCTGGAGGTGGTAATTGAGGTGGAGGCATGTACGTTAATTCTGGGATAGAGCCCGCCCTCAGGTGAGAAATCGGCGGTCGCGGAGTCTATCCCGAAGCGGTGATCAAGCAGTAAGAAGCTGCCCCGTAATACCTTAGCCCAACCATAAAGGTAAGGGTCCGAAAGTGCACCGGTCAGGCTGACCGCCCCACCAATTGAACCCTGAGCTAAGGCTTCCTGCACTATGATGGGCTGCTCGGTATAGATATTCAATCCGTCGAACTCGAGCGGTAGACCGGGTCCCTGCGCCTCCGTCTTTCCGAAGCCAACCCGCCGCTGCCCCTGGGGGAAAGCCAAAGTAGCCCCACGCACTCCAACCGAACCCGAGAGATGGTAGGTTCCAGACCGCTCGGCCAGCTCCAAATCGGCGTCCATGGTTCCTCTTTGCAGATAATACTTGGGGTAGCTCACCGCAAGCGTGCCCCTCATGCTGAACTTCAGTGGGCTTAAACCGCCCGACAGCTCGGCGTCTTTGGTATGTGCTGTCACGGTCAGACCAGGGTAGGCGAGCCGTGCGGATATACCCGTCACCTCACCCAGTAACGGAAACCGTGCCGAACCTTCGGCGTTGATGATAAAGCGCTCCAGCTTGCCCCGTCCCTGCAGGGTCATTACCGCCGGATAGGGCTTACTTAGTTGCATATTGCCGGAAAGGACCAGCGTCCGGCCCAGCTCGAGCGTAGCCTTACCCAGACTGCCGGCAAAAGCGCCCAGCGTGAAGCTCATATCGCTCGTGGTAAGCTCGGCCTTTGAGCCGCTGGCTGAGAAGATCAGAGTACCCTTTGCAGTAGGCTTATAGGCCTTAAGTTGCGGAATGAGGCTCAGGATAGGGGTAAAACTGGTGTCCTTCAGTTCAAGCCGCAAATCACCGCCCGAGGGTCCCCAAGATCCCGATCCGCTCCAGGTACCCCTGCCACCAATCTGTAGATGGTTTACGTAGAGGGTCCTATTCAGATAGCGAAGCGCGGCAGTACCACTCAGGGTATCGCCACCACCCGTGAAGCGCAATTGCTCCCCAGCCAGCACCATACTCCCCGCCAGCGGATCGGCGAGCGGCATAGAGAAGCGAACCGCGCCGGTCCAAAAACCTTTGCCGCTGAGTGGTCCCGAGTAAGCCACCAGCGGGAAGCGCAATGGGAAGTTCACCATCTCGCCACGTCCTTGCAGATGACCATCTTGATAGTGCAGCGTCATGTGGGAAGAGCCCAAGTCTAAAGCTGCGTCCACCGCGCCGTTATGAAACACCAGATCGGCACTAGACGCCAGATGTTCACCAGCCGCCGTTAGATCTGGGCTGGTAAGCTTCGCTTCCAGGCGACCGCCATAGTAATCCGCCGTACCGCTTACTTGGCCGCCAAGGTAGGGAAATAGCCTGTGCACACCCGGGACCAACGCTACGGATAACTTGCTTAACCCAACTTTAGCCGAAAAATCTCGTAGGGACAGTCCCTCAATCCGCCCATCACCGGAAAAAACCGCATGTCCGGTACGCGGCCCCAATAGGTTGCCAGTTAGGGTCACCCGATCGTCTTGCACGCGTATATTGAGGCCAAGCGTACCTGATAGCGGCTCGAGTGGCACGCCGGAAAGTTGCAGTGCTCCGTTCCAAGTCCGGCCATGGCTAAATTGCCCATCGCCCCAAGGCGAGCTCAGGCGCACCGTACCACTGAGCAACTTTCCTGAACCGTCGGCGCGCAGCTTCCCTGCCGTATATTTCAGGCTCCAGGTCCCATCCAGTCCGACCTGTCCGCTAAGGCGGCCGGGAGGGAATGGGAGCCAGGAGTCGGCCGGCAGCGTGGCGGAAAACGAAAGGCTGCGCCCGGCACCGACCAACTTCAGTTCAGAACCGGATAACGAAAGCGAGATCTGCCCCGAGAATGTACCGTCGAATCGTAACGCACCCCGACCGATGCCCTGGGGCCGAACAGTGAGCGAAAGGGTTTTTAGATCGGCAGTGCCTAAAAGCGCTCCACGACCCAAAGGATAACGCGCAGCTAGGACCCGGCCCTGGCCGGTGAACTCCACCCCCGCGTATTGCCAGGCCCCGCGGATCTCACGGGTCTTCCAGTCGAGCAACAGCCCGCCCAACTTGAGCGTCTGGCTGTTGAGGTCGGCTACGAGTGGCACGCCTTGGACTTGGCCGGACAAAACCGGCAGCAATGTGTGGCCCGAAACTGAAAGGGCCCCGAGTGGAAACTTCAACCTACCAGTCCACCCGTTCTGAAAGCGGACACCCCCACTCAAATCACCCGTGAACTCCAAATTCAGCACCTGTCTTGCATAGTAGGCCTGCAATGCGCCATGGTAGCCCGCAAGCTGCCAGTCGAGCTGAATTCGAGGCCGCGCCCAACTGCCCGTCACCGTACCAGAAAGAGCCAACGGTCCAAGCGCGAAGCCATTAAGCTGCAAGTCGGGTCCAGACGTAGTAAGGCTCCCAGAAAGCCCCTGGGAGTCGAGTGTGAGCCCCGTCCTCCCACCTGTAAGATGCATCTTGCGGCCCAGGAGCGTCAGCGTTCCATCGGGCCACAATCCTGGCAACCGTCCCGAGGCTGCCAGGCGGCCTAGGCCGCCTGGCAGAGCTCCATCGTAGCGCCAGCTGAAGCTCGCCGGATGCAGCCTCACTAAGCCGCTAAGGGGAGCAAGCGATCCGCTGCCTGAGATTACCAGGCCAGTCCGTTCACCGCTCAGCTCAACGCCGCCCAACGAGGCAAGGCTCAGTGAAAGGCTACCCTTAAGCGAGTTATTGAGCTGCAACATCCCGGCGGTGCTAAACCCCGGCCCGCTTAGGTCGGTAGTTAGCATGGGCGATCCCTGCGCGGTAAGACGCAGGCTGCCCCGCCAACTGCCGAAGCCGTTCAGGACCATCGAGCGCGCGCCTAAATTCAGACCGCCCACCAGGCCTCCGCCAAGGATCCCCTGGCGTAGCGTGAATCGTCCACTTGGTAAATGACCATAGGTCCAATTGAGCCGGCCGCCCACTTGCGGCCGGGGCAGCTTCACCCTGGCCGCAAGCGCCCTAGGAGTAGCTGAAAGCCACACTTGTCCCCCTAGTAAGGCGCCAGAAAGTTGCAATTGCTCTTTCCCTAAATCCGCTTGCCCGTGGAGGTTAAGTCCGCCAACCCCCTGCACCGAGACTGGCAGGTTCAGTGTTGCCGGCGGTCCTAGGCCTTCCGCGGAAAGGCTCAGGCCCAGGCCGGTAAAGGGCTTTAGGTCAAAGGCCGAAAGCTTCACCTGGATCTGGCCGTCTCGGTAGACAAGCTGTGCGCCGGGCCCCTGGAGCCGTGCGAATAAGCCATCCTGGTAAGCGAAGTGCAGCTTTAACCGGCTCGATCCACCGCTCAACATCCCATCACCACTTAGCACCGGATGCGATAGGTTCCCAGAAAGCTTTGCGCCCAGTTCGAGCTTGGAGGATAGGATGTCCGTCTGGTAGGTCAGGTTGCCGCTAAGCGCCAATTTTGATGAAAGGCCGGCGTCTATATGGACGCCATGAAGCATACCTAGAAGCCACAGGCTACCCTGGAGCGCACCCACCTGCAAATTTCCGACGGAGGTACGCAACTTGGCCGAACCGCTAAACCCCTGCGGCCGGTAGCGCAGCGCTCCACTAAAGGAGGCTACCCCCAACACTGGTAGGTTTAAATTGTGAAGGCCGCGCACACTAAGTGAGGTGATCCTCGGCCTACCCTCAGCCAGAAAGGTGAGAGGTCCTGCCCAAACAGCCTTCCACGCCATATCTCGGCCCTTTAGTGAAAATGGCCCGGATTGTGAAAGATAGCTGAAGCTGGTGATATAACCCTGGCCCCGGTACACTGTACCCTGGCCGGAAAAACCCAAATAGGCGTTTAGTAACCCCGGACGGTCGAGGCTAAGCGTACCCTGGTAGTCCCGTTTGGCTAGGTCACCTTGTGCGCTGAGCGAGGCTCCATAACCCGCGAGTGAGAGCGAGGCCAAGGTGCCTCTGGTATCGAGTTCACCTTTCAGCCCGTAGCCCGCAGCCGAGAATCGCAAGCTGGGCTCACTTCTGTTGCCCGAAGCTACCAGCAAGGCGGATATCCCCTGATGTACGTAGGACAAATCACCGGACAGCACCTCGCCCAGCGAAATCCGCCCCGATAACGCGCCTTGCCCCACCAGCAGCGGAACGGGGGAAAGATCGAGTAGCAAGCCGGCTTCCGCGCTAGGTAGGTCAAGGCCCAATTGTAAGCCACGCCTATTGCCCTCCAGATTGAGGGACAGCGTCTGACCATAGATCTGAAGTGGGCCGCTAAGGCTACCCTGCTTGCCGTCCAGGCTCAGACTGCCGGCCAACCGGCCGGAGATATTCAAGTCGAAGGGCTTCGCCAGTGGCGAGAGTTGCAGGCCTGCCGTGGACAACCACCCACCCTGATAGTCGAGCCCGCCCCCTGGGGTGATCAGCTCGGCATGCAAGCCGCCCGTACCATAAGTTGTATGCAGCCGAAGCGCCAACCCGGCGTATATGGTTTGTAGTGTGGCGTCCAGATCCGTACCCCGGCCCTTGAGGCGGCCTTCCAGCACCCCCTGACGTCCCAGGAAAGCGTAAGGCCAGCGCACCGTACCCAGGTACGCAAGTCCCTGTCCATCAAGCGTCAGCGGCCCACTTAATCGCCAGGACTGCGTGGAAACTTTGCCTTCTAAGGACCAGGCCTGCGGCTTGAGATAGGGGAGCTTAGCCTCCCCGCCGCCACGCAGTATCAATGCATCCCAGGGACCGGTTAGCTCGAGCGTACCGGTGATACGCGGCACCAACAGCCTCGTGCTCAACTGAAGCCCCTTCAAGGAAGCGTAACCCTCACCGCTGTAGTCGGGACCCCACAGATCCAGGTGCACGGCCCTTCCGTACCCCGAAGCACGAAGAGTCCCGTAGGGGCTTTTGGCAGTAAGCGCCGCCTGCAATACCTCAGCGTTACGCAAGGTTCCATTGAGCACCACCGGGAGCCCCAATACGCCCAGGTCAAAGTGGTCCGCTTGCAGGGTCTGTACCGTAGGCCCGGCCTGTACCGAAAGACGGCCCCCGCTCTGCAGGCTGCCGGAAAGCCGCCAGTCAGTACCCCGGCCCTGCAACACGAAACTTCCAGGGGGCAGGGTGGGCTCCGCACGCAGGGTGTACTCCAGGGCGGGCACGTTGATCCGGCCACTCAACTTCACCAAGCCGACCCGCGGAAACTTGACGCCACCGTCGAGCACCACTGCGTTCCAGGGACCCACGAGTGAAAGCGCACCTTGCGGTAGTTCCAAGTCCGCCTTGAGCCGTGAGCGGTCGGCCGAGACCCGCAGTCGCATAGCTTGGCCGGCATAGGTAAAAGGTAACTCAAGCGAAAGCGGAAGATCCGGCGTGAATGCCAGGAAACCGACTCCAGGTAGCTCAAGCCCCTTCCTACTGAGCCGTAGGGGTATAGGTGGCAGTTTAAGGGCCGGTACCGCAGGCAAGTTGAGATGGCCCGAAAGCGCCGGTTGCGGCCAGACCTGGCCCGAAAGCACCGCATAACCGCTGGTATCGGCCAGAAGTTGAGTTCCATCACCACGCAACCTGGCGCTTACCCAGGGCGTGACTACGCTGGCGGTACCCGAAAAGCGCCGGCCTCGGTAGGACATATCCGCGGCGATCGAGAGAAAGCCGGCATGGAGTCGACCCTTGGCACTCAAACCACCGGCCGAGGAAACCGACACGACTAGACCTGCCAATTTTGCGCGTATGCCACTCGCATCTGCATGGCCCGAAAGTGGTAAGACACCCAAAGGCGTACTCAAATGTCCTGAGAACTGCGTGGTTAATCCCGCAAGTTGTCCATTCAGATCGAGGTGACTACTCTTGAGCGTATATTGTCCCCGCCAACCACTCTGATAACTGGCCGTACCGCTCAGGCGCATGGCCTCACCCAACTGTACCGGAAGGTCGGTCAGCTTAGCGGTGAATATGCCGCCAACGTATGCCGCCGCACCGTAGGCACCCGCGTCCAAGCGCCAAGTAGCACCTTCCTGGCTTACCTGCACCGGTAACCTGGCATAAGGCGAATCAAAACTAAGATCGGCCGACAATCGCCCCTTATACAACCCTTGGCCCTGAACCGTGCCCACCAGCATGGCTAGGGGGCTCAACTTCAGCCTTAGGGCTGTCCAACGGCCAGAAAGCGCCAGTGGGCCCAGCTGGCCGTTCACCGTATCGCCTTCTCCCTGCACCTGCCCAGAGAGATTGAGGGGTTTGGCCAGCGGCAGCCGTACGTTTTCCGAATCAACCTTCACGGTGTAACGGCTGCCCCGGCTCTGCCAGCTCACTCGCGCCGACCCGTCAAGCGGCCGCGGCCAAGCTAAAAGACCCGAACCATGTGTATCCGCACCTCGGCCCCACAGGCTCAGATTGCTGCCCAGATCGTCGGTAACATGTAGGGTATAGCCTTTATCCAGCTTGAAGAGGGCATGCACCCGCCGGTCGAAGAAATTGCTCTGCAGTCCGGCCTGCACCCGCAGGTTATCTTTATAAGCTAAGGTGCCGTTATAGCTGAAAGGCTGGCCCAGAATTAGTCCACTGCCTTGGTACTCGCCAGCCAGCTCGAGCTTCGTCCAGCCCCATCCCTTGAGGTCCAGCGGCCCGGACCCGCTCACCGGGAGATCCAACCCCATAAGAGTCGTAAACGCCTTGATCCTGGGGGTACCGTGGACCTCGAACCGGTAGTGGGAAGCCTTGAAGTCCACACGCCCCTCGGCGGTCACCGGGCCGTTCAGGCTACGACCTTTCAGCTTAGCAGTAAGTAATTCATTTCGGATCTCAACCGTCCCTGCAACTCCCTGAACAGGAAAAGCGGCTATGCTCCCACGGCCACCCTCTATAGACGCTTGCCCACTCAGCTTGCCATCCACCAGCGCGAGCGTTCCCTGAAAATTACCAGCGCTAATCTCCGGATACCAGAAACTGAACGCACTCAGGTCACCTTGTAACTTGGCTGTGCCGCCATCCAGACCTTTCAGGTTCACAACACCGGTCACCTGTCCACCGGGCAGCCCGGCCGTGAACGAGAAGCTTCGCCCGTTGCCTGAGAGGGAAAGGGAGATTTCCGGGAGCCCCAATACGCCCAGGTCAAAGTGGTCCGCTTGCAGGGTCTGTACCGTAGGCCCGGCCTGTACCGAAAGACGGCCCCCGCTCTGCAGGCTGCCGGAAAGCCGCCAGTCAGTACCCCGGCCCTGCAACACGAAACTTCCAGGGGGCAGGGTGGGCTCCGCACGCAGGGTGTACTCCAGGGCGGGCACGTTGATCCGGCCACTCAACTTCACCAAGCCGACCCGCGGAAACTTGACGCCACCGTCGAGCACCACTGCGTTCCAGGGACCCACGAGTGAAAGCGCACCTTGCGGTAGTTCCAAGTCCGCCTTGAGCCGTGAGCGGTCGGCCGAGACCCGCAGTCGCATAGCTTGGCCGGCATAGGTAAAAGGTAACTCAAGCGAAAGCGGAAGATCCGGCGTGAATGCCAGGAAACCGACTCCAGGTAGCTCAAGCCCCTTCCTACTGAGCCGTAGGGGTATAGGTGGCAGTTTAAGGGCCGGTACCGCAGGCAAGTTGAGATGGCCCGAAAGCGCCGGTTGCGGCCAGACCTGGCCCGAAAGCACCGCATAACCGCTGGTATCGGCCAGAAGTTGAGTTCCATCACCACGCAACCTGGCGCTTACCCAGGGCGTGACTACGCTGGCGGTACCCGAAAAGCGCCGGCCTCGGTAGGACATATCCGCGGCGATCGAGAGAAAGCCGGCATGGAGTCGACCCTTGGCACTCAAACCACCGGCCGAGGAAACCGACACGACTAGACCTGCCAATTTTGCGCGTATGCCACTCGCATCTGCATGGCCCGAAAGTGGTAAGACACCCAAAGGCGTACTCAAATGTCCTGAGAACTGCGTGGTTAATCCCGCAAGTTGTCCATTCAGATCGAGGTGACTACTCTTGAGCGTATATTGTCCCCGCCAACCACTCTGATAACTGGCCGTACCGCTCAGGCGCATGGCCTCACCCAACTGTACCGGAAGGTCGGTCAGCTTAGCGGTGAATATGCCGCCAACGTATGCCGCCGCACCGTAGGCACCCGCGTCCAAGCGCCAAGTAGCACCTTCCTGGCTTACCTGCACCGGTAACCTGGCATAAGGCGAATCAAAACTAAGATCGGCCGACAATCGCCCCTTATACAACCCTTGGCCCTGAACCGTGCCCACCAGCATGGCTAGGGGGCTCAACTTCAGCCTTAGGGCTGTCCAACGGCCAGAAAGCGCCAGTGGGCCCAGCTGGCCGTTCACCGTATCGCCTTCTCCCTGCACCTGCCCAGAGAGATTGAGGGGTTTGGCCAGCGGCAGCCGTACGTTTTCCGAATCAACCTTCACGGTGTAACGGCTGCCCCGGCTCTGCCAGCTCACTCGCGCCGACCCGTCAAGCGGCCGCGGCCAAGCTAAAAGACCCGAACCATGTGTATCCGCACCTCGGCCCCACAGGCTCAGATTGCTGCCCAGATCGTCGGTAACATGTAGGGTATAGCCTTTATCCAGCTTGAAGAGGGCATGCACCCGCCGGTCGAAGAAATTGCTCTGCAGTCCGGCCTGCACCCGCAGGTTATCTTTATAAGCTAAGGTGCCGTTATAGCTGAAAGGCTGGCCCAGAATTAGTCCACTGCCTTGGTACTCGCCAGCCAGCTCGAGCTTCGTCCAGCCCCATCCCTTGAGGTCCAGCGGCCCGGACCCGCTCACCGGGAGATCCAACCCCATAAGAGTCGTAAACGCCTTGATCCTGGGGGTACCGTGGACCTCGAACCGGTAGTGGGAAGCCTTGAAGTCCACACGCCCCTCGGCGGTCACCGGGCCGTTCAGGCTACGACCTTTCAGCTTAGCAGTAAGTAATTCATTTCGGATCTCAACCGTCCCTGCAACTCCCTGAACAGGAAAAGCGGCTATGCTCCCACGGCCACCCTCTATAGACGCTTGCCCACTCAGCTTGCCATCCACCAGCGCGAGCGTTCCCTGAAAATTACCAGCGCTAATCTCCGGATACCAGAAACTGAACGCACTCAGGTCACCTTGTAACTTGGCTGTGCCGCCATCCAGACCTTTCAGGTTCACAACACCGGTCACCTGTCCACCGGGCAGCCCGGCCGTGAACGAGAAGCTTCGCCCGTTGCCTGAGAGGGAAAGGGAGATTTCCGGGAGCATATCAGTTTTGCTCCCAGCCGACAAGACCTCCACGTTGTGTAAACGCATACTGGTCAGCAGGGGCCTGATCGGACTGGAGCCACCACCACCCGTGCTCAGCAAACTTGGCTGGACTTTCAGGCTGGCATCCTCGAGTCCTATAGAAAGCGGAAGGGTATGGCCAAGCAGGCCCAACAAATTGTAGCCAATATTTAGACGCTTGGCTTTGAGCTCCAAGCCGGGCATCTTCAATTGTACATCGCTCAGGCTCACGCCAATCAGGGCGTAGCCACTCACGCTCCGCCAATGTGCTGAAACCCCTAGCATACTAACCACCTGTTGTAGCCCGAAAGATAACAGTGGGGGAAACCCGGGCAAAGCCAGTAATAGAAGCAACAGTAGAAGGACGATGCGGCGAGCACGCACGCTCCTCATGGTAGCGGGCAAAAGCTGGTTAAGATGAAAAGATGGGTAGTCGGGTCGTGGTGTTAGTCTCAGGGCAGGTTCAGGGAGTGGGATATCGGGCCTTTGCACGCCGTAGGGCACTCGAGCTGAACTTGGCGGGTACCGCCGAGAATCTT
>CAYODT010000004.1:0-77130 GCA_964402875.1 uncultured bacterium
ACCGACTACAATCTCTACTCGGCGGCCGACTACGGGCTCGGCTACCCGAATGCCATCGCCATAGACAGCTCGGGTAACGTCTGGGTAACTAAGCTACAGCACCAACGTCATCACCGAGCTCGAGAAGGTGGCCGCGCCGCTGCCCTTTGCGGTGCCGCTGGGGCAGTAAGGGATAACGAAGAAGCCAAGCGTTGACGTTGCCGGGGCTTGCCTCCCCTATTGGGAAAGCAGCCCCGGCCTTCTGGGACCCCCAGGCGCATTGAGATACCCGCATGTACACGGGGGAGTAAGGAACGCACCCTACACTTACCCTCTACACGGGCCACCAGCCAGTTATGGATAGGAGCTATCAGCACCAAGGCATTTCCCGGGCGAGCCCCATCACCCGAACTTTCCGGCTTTAGAGTATAGCCGGGCGAGACGATGAGAAAGATGGAGGCCCAGAGGCCCGCACGGGCTTGGGCTTGGGTAGACTACCAGCATGCAGGTATTTTGTCTGAAGGGCGATTTTGAAAGCCTGGAGGAGCTGTTGCCGGGATTATTCGCAGCCGGATCCAAGGGGCTCGAGGAGCGGGCGGGGGAGGTTTGGGCGTACTTCGGGCGGTCCGTGGATTTACCGCTCTGCGGGAGGTGGGAGACCCTTGAGGAGATCGACTGGGTGGCCCGCTGGAAGCGGGGACTGGAGCCGGTCCAGGCCGGGCCGTTTGTGGTTTTGGCTCCCTGGCGGCGGTGGACGGGGCCGGGGCGGATAATTGTACTCGAGCCGGGCATGGCTTTCGGTACCGGTCACCACCAGACCACCCGTATGGCCCTGGGAGCCTTGGGGGCGTGGGTTACGCCGGGAGTGCGGCTGCTTGATTTAGGTACCGGCTCGGGCATCCTGGCTATAGCCGCGGCGATGCTGGGGGCCGATGCGCTGGGGGTGGATACCGATGCTGAGGTGATCCCCCAGGCCCGGGCGACGGCACGGGCTAACCAGGTGACCGTGCGTTTCATGGAGGGCAGCCTGGCCCAGGCGGGTTCCGGATACCAGCTGATGGTGGCCAACCTGCACGCCGAGCTGCACCAGGCACTGGCGGCCGAGTACGCCGGGGCACTGGCGGCCGGGGGGCGGGTTCTGTTAACCGGTATCCTGCAGGGGCGCTCGGGGCAGGTGCAGGCGGCTATGGAGGCGGTGGGTTTTCAGCCCGCCCTCTTCCTGGAAGAGGGCGGCTGGGTGCTTCAGGGGTACCGCAGATGAGACCACACCGTACCTTGGTGCCCCGGATTGAGACCCGCATGTTTATTGGCGGCCGGGAGGCAGTGCACCTTCGTTTGGTGCTGCGCGCCGGGGTGGGCGACCGGCTGTGGGTTTTTGACGGGCGGGGTATGGAAGCCCGCGTGCGGGTGGCGGAAGTGGGCGAAGATCACCTGGAGCTGGTCCTGCTTGGGCGGCCTCGCCTGGTGGACCGCGAGGCCGGAGTGGAGGTGAGCTTGTACATGGCGGTTTTGAAGGGCGACCAGTTGGCGCTGGTGGTGCGGGCGGCTACCGAGCTGGGCGTAACACGGATCGTGCCCTTAATTACTGCGCGCAACTTACCCAAGCATATGGGTGAAGAGAAATTAAGGCGGCTTTCCAGAATTGCGGTGGAAGCTTCCAAGCAGTCGGGGCGCACGGTGGTGCCGACCATTGGGCCGCTGTGCCCGCTTGAGGGGGTGGAGGCAGTGGAACACGGGCTGTTGGCCAGCCCCGGTGCGACGATGGGGGTATTGCAGACCATCGACCCGGCCGCCGCCGCAGTGGCGCTGGCAGTGGGACCTGAGGGAGGTTTTGACCCGGCGGAAGAGGCCTATTTGACCGCGCAGGGTTTCTTGCCGGTTTCCCTGGGGCCAAGGGTGCTGCGTGCACAGACCGCTGCGCTCACGCTGGTGGCCCTGGTTACCGCGGGGCTGGTGCGCTGAGATGATCGTACCGGCACGAGGGGCGAAGTGGGCTTTGTGGGGGCTATTGCTCTTGCTGCTCGCGGGCTGCCGCTACACCTTCTGGCCGGTTGTGCCTGCCGGGGCCGGGGCCGCTTTCCCGGAACGCCTGAGCATTACCGGCGAGTTGCGCGCTGAGGGCGACGAGGCCGTAGCTTCGCTAAAATTGGTGCGCGTGCCGAGGGCCGGTTACCTGGTGGCCCGTTGGTATGCTGGTAACCGGATGTTGCTCTCCAAGGCCGTATTCATCGAACAATCCGGCAATCTGAAGCTGAAATTCCCACTGGGGAAAGGCTACCGCCAGCTGGTGCTGGTCTGGGAGCGGCAGCCGGTGCTACAGCTCAGCATAGGTGTGCCGAGGGTGCCGCCCAGGCCCACCGGAAGCCCGGGATCAACCCGCCCGCAGGAGCCATAGGACTGCCGGCAGGCTGATAAAGGCCAGTACAGTACTGCTGACCACTACCCTTGCGGTGCGGGCTGAGTCCCCACCAAACTCGGCGGCCAGGAGAAAGGAGTTGACTGCTGCGGGCATGGCGCTTTGCAACACCAGCACTTTTAGGTCCAGGCTGGAAAGCCCCAGCAGGCGGCCCACCAAGAAGGCCAGTACCGGGGCGGCCAGCAGGCGAAGAGTGCTGCCGACCGCCTCGAAGGCGCCAAGGTGGAAACGGCTCTGAGCGATTTGCATGCCTAGAATCAGCAGTACCACGGGAATGACCGCTTGGCCCATCATGTGAATGGCGGAATCCAAGTTGTAGGGGAGCTGGATGTGCAGCAAACGAAAGGCCAAGCCAAGCACCATGGCCCAGATCAGCGGCAGGGTGAGTATGAAACGCAGGCTCTCGCGCCAGCCACCGCCACGGAACAGTACCGGGCCGAAGCCGAACATCAGCATGCTGCTGGCGATGAAATAAACGATTGCCCGGTCCAGGCCGGCTTGTCCCAGGGTGAAGAAGACCACCGAAAGACCCATGTTGCCACTGTTGGCGAAGAGAGTGGTGGCCATCAGGCTGGCGCCGGCGGGACGGCGCAGACGTCCCAGGGAGACCAGTAGCCGCACCCCCAGGTAGAGCAGGACGCTGGTAATGGTAAACCCAGCCAGAATACCGAAGGCTGCGTGTACCTTGAGCTCGGCGCTATACATGCTGTCGAAGATCAAGCTACTGGCCAGCACGTAGATCGAGAAACGGGAGAGGGTTCTAAGATCCAGCTCCAGGCGGCGGCCCACCAGGTAGCCCACTGCCACGATGAAGGCTACCGGCACCACCGAAGAGAGCAACGCGCTCAAAAAACCTCCTAGGACCGATATGGACGAGCAGCCTTAGCCCTCGATCAGGATGGGTAGGATGATGGGATCCCGGCCGGTGGATTTGCGGATGAACTTCTTCCCCGGATAGTAGATATCGTCCCGGATCTGCTCGAGGGTGTGTTTTTCTCGTATGCCGCGGGTCACGGCTTCCATAGCCATATGTTGCAGTTCACGGTGCAGCTTCTGGCCAGCCTTCACGAAGCCGCGCGAGACTACCTCCACCACTGGATCCTTGCCGGTCACCGCGGTGATTACCACCACCCCCTCGGCGGACATGAGCTGGCGGTCGGCGAGGATCTCGTCGGTGATATCGCCCACGCCCAAGCCATCGACGTAGAGCGCGTCAGCCTTGACGTGGCCGGTTACCTCGAAGCTGCCCTCGCCCAGCTTAATGATATCGCCGTTACGCACCACCATGGTCTTTTCCGGCGGATTGGGCATGCTCTCGGCCAGCCATTTGAAGTTGGTCTGATGGCGGGGTTCGCCGTGCCAGGGAAGGAAGTAGCGCGGCTGCACCAGGTTGAGGATCAGTTTTAATTCCTCCTGCGAAGCGTGCCCCGAAGCGTGTACCCGGTGGGCGGGGGGATAGAGCACCTTGGCGCCCAAGCTGTAGAGCCGGTTGATTACCCGGTTTACGGCCTCCTCGTTACCGGGGATGGGGCTGCTGCTGAGGATGATAGTGTCGCCTTGGTGTAGCGATAGTTTGGCATGGGTACCGCTAGCCAACCGGGATAGCACCGCCATGGGCTGTCCCTGGCTGCCGGTGGCCAGGACCAGGACCTGATTATCGGGCAGCTTCTTGACCTCATCCAGGGTATAGAGGCGATCTTTTACCTGCAGATAACCCAGCTCAAGCGCAATCCGAGCGAATTTGAGCATGCTGCGTCCTTCCATGGCCACCTTCCGCCCATAGTGTTCGGCGGCTTTGACCACGCTCTGGATGCGGTGGGTGTGCGAGGCAAAGGTGGTGACGAAGACCCGGCCCTGAGCTGCGCCGATCACGTTATCGAGTACCTTCGCCACCTCGGCCTCGCTGGGGGTGAATCCCGCGCGCTCGGCGTTGGTGGAGTCGGCGATCAACAGTAGAACGCCTTCCGCGCCGGCTCGCGCAATTTTGGCCAGATGGCTAGTTTTCCCATCCACCGGGGTGGAATCCAGCTTGAAGTCGCCGGTGTGCACCACTTTCCCTACCGGGGTGGTGAGTACCAGCCCTGAATTATCGGGGATGGAATGAGTCATGCGAAACAGATCCACGGTGAAGTGCCGGCCGATTTTGATCTGTACATCGGTGCTGACCTCGTGCAGGTCAAAATCGACTACATGCAGCCCGAACTCCTCCAGCTTGCCCTTGACCAGTCCCAGCGTGAGCTTGGCGCCATAGATGGGTACCTTGGGGAGCTGGGGCAGCAAAAAGGGTAAAGCGCCGATATGGTCTTCGTGGCCGTGGGTCAGCACCCAGCCCTTGATCAGCTTGGCATGCTCGAGTAGATAATCAATCCGGGGAATCAGCAGATCCACCCCGGGCATATTCTCCTCGGGGAAGGCCATGCCGCCGTCTATTATCAGGATCTCGTCCTGGTAACGGAAGGCGAAGATATTCTTGCCGATCTCGCCCATGCCGCCGATCGGTACGATTTCCAAGTGGTTCCCGGTTACCGAGTTGCTCTTCTTACGGGGCCGGCGCCGCCGGGACCCGCTTGAGCCCTGCGTTTCCTGCTTCTTATGGTCTTCCATGTGTACTCCAATCGCCCTTTCTCCGGCCTGGGGCCGGAGAAAGGGCAGGGGAGAGAAATGTGGCTAACGGCGGGCGGTGGGCCTCCTGGGGGGAATCTTCCCCTCCAGTTCCGGACGGATGAGGTCCACACGGCCACGCTCGTCGATGCGATTGACCTTGACCTCGATGGGGTCACCCACCTTGAGGTAATCTTCTACCTTCTCCACCCGTCCTTCGGCCATCTGACTGATGTGCAGCAAGCCCTCGGTGCCGGGGAACAGGCTGATGAAGGCCCCGAAGTTAGTGACCCGGGTTACGGTGCCTTGGTGGATATCGCCCACTTTAGCTTCCTGGACCACCGCTTCTACACGCTTTTTGGCTTCTTGCGCCGCCTCGCCGTTGGCGGAGAAGATGTGCACTACTCCGTCGGGCTGGATATCCACCTCTACCCCCAGCTCTTCCAGAGAGCGGACGTTTTTGCCGCCCGGTCCGATGACTATGCCGATCTTCTCCACCGGTACCTTGATGGTGAGAATACGGGGCGCGGTGGGTTTTAGATCGGGCCGGGGCGCAGGCATCGCTTCGGCCATGCGGTCCAGGATGAACAGGCGGGCTGCTTTGGCTTGCTCGAGCGCTTGGTGCATGACTTCCATAGGCAAGCCCTTCACCTTGATATCCATCTGCAACGCGGTGATACCCTCGCGGGTACCGGTCACCTTGAAATCCATATCACCCAGAGCGTCCTCCGACCCCAGGATATCGGTGAGCACCACGTAGGTCTCGCTTTCCTTAACCAGGCCCATGGCTACCCCGGCTACCGGTTTCTTGATAGGCACCCCGGCGTCCATAAGGGCCAGGCTGCCGGCGCAGGTGGTAGCCATAGAGCTGCTCCCGTTGGATTCCAATACGTCGCCCACGATGCGGAGCGTGTAAGGGAAGTCGTCCTGGCTGGGCAGCATGGGTTTAAGCGCACGTTTGGCCAGGTTACCGTGACCCACCTCGCGCCGGGTTACTCCCCGCAATCTCTTGACCTCGCCGGTGGCGTAAGGCGGAAAATTGTAGTGCACCAGGAAATGATCGGTTTTATCAAGGCTCAAGTCGTCGATAATCTGCTCATCACGGCCGGTGCCTAAGGTTACGGTGCCGAGAACCTGAGTCTCACCACGGGTAAAAATTGCCGAGCCATGGGCATTCGGTAATACATCGGTTTCGATCCAGATATTACGGATATCCGCAGGGCTACGGCCATCGGCTCGGCGGTTCTCTTCGAGTATCAGCCGGCGCAGTTCCTGCTTGACCACCTTGCCGAAGGCGGTGTTATAGAGGGTGCGCTGTGCGCTGGTGGTGGCCTCGTCCAGCTCCAGCGCTTCGAGTATCTCCTCGATCAGGCTGCTGCGGAACTTGCCCAGGGCGTCGCTACGCTCATGCTTGCTGGCTGCGGTGAGCACCTGGGTAAGCCCGTTCCTGCGTGCACGATCGTATAGCGCCTCAAGCTGGTCTTCCGGTAGTTCTTCAGGCGGCGTCCAGGGCATTTTGGTCGCGCCCAACTCCCTGCGCATAGCGATCTGTAGATCAAGGAGCGGCTGCATGGCTTGATGAGCGAACTGTAGAGCTTTGATCATCAGCGCTTCCGACACTTCGCCGGCACCCGCTTCCACCATGAGGATGGCGTCCTTGGACCCCGCTACTATCAGGTCCAAGGTGCTCTCATGCTGCGCTTCTATGGATGGGTTGATCATCAGCTCGCCGTCTACCAGCCCCACGCGTACGCTGGCAACGGGCCCCTCCCAGGGGATGTTGGAGAGCATCAATGCGGCTGAGGCGGCGATGGGCCCTAACACATCCACCGGGTCCTGGGGATCTGCCGAGAATACAGTGAGGATGACCTGCATCTCGTGACGGAAGCCTTTGGGGAACAAGGGACGGATAGGCCGGTCGGTCAGCCGGGCGGAGAGGATCGCTTTCTCACCGGGACGGCTCTCGCGCCGTATGAAGGATCCGGGGATCTGCCCTATGGCGTAGTGGCGTTCTTCAAATTCCACGGTGAGCGGTAGAAAATCCGCCCGGATGGGGTTGTCGGAGGCCTGGGCGGTGGCCATGAGGACGGTGTTTCCGTAGCGCAACCATACTGACCCGCTGACCTGCTTGGCGTATTTTCCGGTTTCAATGGTCAGCGTGCGCCCCCCCAGATCGACTTGGTATACACGCGGATTGGGTCTATTCTCGCTTCCTTCGGACATATTTACAACTCCCCTTTTTCCGGGAGGTCACGTGGGGCGCGGTTGGCGCCTATGCATGACCAAACGGGACCGGATCTCCCCGGTCCCGACCCATATTATTGTGCAGAGGCTCCGTAGCTATTTGCGGATCCCCAATGCCTGGATAAGTTTATGGTGGCGCTCGGGTTCTGTGCGGACTAGGTATGAAAGTAAGCGCTTACGCTGGCCGACCATCATGAGCAGGCCTCGGTGCGAGTGAAAGTCATGCCTATTACCCTGCAAGTGCTCCGATAGGCGGTTTATCTGCCGGGTGAGTAAAGCCACCTGCACGCTGGTGGAACCCGTGTCGCCAGCCTGGAGACCGAATTCCGAGAAGATCTGCTGTTTTTCTTCCTTGCCCAATGCCATCTTGCTCGCCTCCGTCAGGTAAGAAAGAGCCGCGCCCTTTCTCCCTCTAAAGCCCTATTCGGGCAAACGCTACTTATCTTAGGTGGGAAAGCGTCCGTGGTCAAGCAGTCTTGAATCGGTCCCAGCGCGCAGGTACCGGCAGGCGGTACTTATAGATGGTTGGTGCTTAAGGAAGGAGAGCCCGCGAGGCGGATCTTACCCCTGATCTAGTCCTGCCGCCGGGCGATTTTCCGAGGGGAAACCAGGGTGCACCCAGACCCTATTTCTGGATTACGCCGTGAGTACCGCCGGTGAAATTTGGGGAATGCAGGCTTTGCTGAAGGGGGCTTGCGGTTGCCGCGCGGGAAAGCGCGGATATCCCCGGTACGCCCAGGTACACCTGGAGGGACGGGCTAGTGAAGCCAAAAGTCATAATTATGCATACGTTCTAGTCGGCCCGGATTCTTATTGTGCGAATTCGGCCGCTTGGGTATCTGCCTAATGAGGGGTTTTTCTAGTACACTCGGCTACCCGGCGGAACATCCGGCTCGGTAGACAAGAGCCCCACCCTACCCGCTGTATCCAGCGCACCCAGGACCAGTACCTCGGAAGGGAAGCCGGCTACCTGGCGCGTGCCAAGGTTCATGACTGCCGCCACCATCCGGCCGGTCAGGTCTTGGGGAGTATATCGTTCGGTCAGTTGTGCGCTGGAGGTTTTGGTCCCCAGGTCGCCGAAATCGATCCAGAGTTTGAAGGCAGGCTTGCTGGCCTTGAGGTTGAACTCGGCTCGGAGAACGCGACCGATACGCAGCTCGAGGGCCTCAAAGGCTTCCGGACCGTTCACTCTCCGCCCTCGATATCTTTTATCAACCGCTGCGTGGCCAGTATGGCCCGGTCGAGTAGGTGCGCCAGCGGCTGGTCTTCCAGGTAAATGGCGCGTTGCGCAAGTTGGACTAGGGGCCCTCCGCGTGGGTCGTCCTCCAGGGCTTCGGCCAGTTCGGACAGCTCGAGCGAACCGGGTAGGTCCAGAAAGGCATGGGCAAGACGAAGAATTTCCATTCCTTTATCGTATACTTACTCTGTGCAGAACCCGCTTGACCAGGCTTCACGGGCCTTAGAGGCAGCAGCGGATAAACCGCCCAAGGAGATCATGCCGTTTTTGGAGACCATCCGCCTGAGCCTTGAAGCTGAGCCCCCCGGCCGGGAGCGGGACGGCTTGCTGGCTCTGGCCCACCTTAGGAGTGCGCAGGCTCTCCGCGCTTTGGGACACGAGGAGAAGGCTCAACGCGCCTTCATGCTGGGGTTCAGCTACGCGCGTACTTCGGGGGAGCAGCGCGTTCGGTGCTTTGCCGAGCACCTGCAGGAAAGCTTCGTATAGATTAAGGAACCGTTGAGCCCGTTAGCGGCGCTCTATTTGCTTTCCGCGTGATAAGCCGGGCCGAGGATAAGCTCTCCGAAAACTCATAGGTCAGGCCGTAGGGCCGTGGAGGTTTGCCTCGGCTGGGACTGCTCCCACGGTTTTGACTGCCTGCCGGGGACCAGGCTGATTAAAGAAGAGGCCGGCTCCGTTGCGTGGGCGCAGAAGAGTTGCAACGGGGTTCACCCCTTATAGATGACCATGGCTCCATCTACACCCGCATCGTCATGAAGATATCCTGAAGCGCTCGGGGCTGCTCAATGGTCTGCCACCGGCGGCTTAGGGGCTCGTACTGACTGGTTTGGACCAGACTGGTCTTGCCGTTCAGTTTGACCAGATAGGGCGCCTCCGGATAACCGGCCCCATAACGCGGGCGATCAGCCCCATCTGCGTGGCAAATACCCAGATTCGGGCTCGCGAGGCAATCCTGAAAAGGTGCTCGGGGTCGCCGTCATCCTCCGCGATTTCCGGGCCGTAGAAATCGTTGTTGAGGTGCTCGACCTTTTGATCCCCGGCCATCAGCATCAGCCGGTCGTTGCCCCCAGCCATACGGTGGTAGTTCGCTCGGTAGGTGGACCGCTTTGCCACGGGTACATCTAACGGCGCCGCGATCTAGCTATAGTCCTCGCCCATTCTCCAGCCTCCTCACTATCTATTCTCACGCCGCTCACGATAGTAGGCGATCAGGCGCTGGGTGGAGGTGTCGTGGGCGGCCGCTCCCTCTGAGCCTTGCAATTCGGGGATAATGCGTAGGGCTAGGGCTTTGCCCAACTCCACCCCCCATTGATCGAAGGAGTTGATATCCCAGATGGCGCCCTGAGTAAAGACGCTATGTTCGTAGAGGGCTACCAGCTTACCTAGGGTTTGGGGTGTGAGCTGATCAATGAAGATGGTCGTGGAGGGCCGGTTGCCCTCGAAGCTGCGGTGAGGTATTTGCTCCGTGGGGATTCCCTCTGCTCGCGCCTCTTCCGCGGTCTTACCGAAGGCCAGCGCCTCACCCTGAGCGATAACGTTGGCGATCAGGATATCGTGATGCTGGCCCAGGGGGTTGAGGGTCTTAGTGAAGGCGATAAAATCGCAGGGGATCAGGCGGGTTCCTTGGTGGATCAGCTGGTAGAAGGAGTGCTGGCCGTTGGTGCCCGGCTCGCCCCAGTAGATTGGGCTGGTAGTGTAGTTTACCCGCGCACCGGCCATGGTTACGTGCTTGCCGTTGCTCTCCATGGCCAACTGCTGCAGGTAGGCCGGGAAACGGTGTAGGTATTGTTCGTAGGGTAATACCGCTGTGGTCTCAGCGCCGAAAAAGTTGTTGTACCAGACCGCCAGCAAGCCCATCAACACTGGCATATTCTGTGCCAGAGGTGCAGTCTTGAAATGTATATCCATCTGGTGAAAGCCGAGGAGCATCTCCAGGAAGTGCTTCTCACCTATAGCAACCATGGTGGCTAGACCGATGGCCGAGTCCATCGAGTAGCGGCCGCCCACCCAGTCCCAGAAGCTGAACATATTAGCGGTGTCGATGCCGAACTTGGCTACCTCCACTTCGTTGGTGGAGACAGCTACGAAGTGCCTGGCTACCGCGGCCTCCTCGCCCAGGGCGCGCATCATCCAGTCACGGGCGGTACGGGCGTTGGTCATGGTTTCCAGGGTAGTGAAGGTTTTGGAGGAGATGATAAATAGAGTCTCCTCGGCGCGAAGATCGCGGGTAGCCTCGGCGAAGTCGGTACTATCTACGTTGGATATAAAGCGAAAGGTCATATCGCGCCGTGCGTAAGCCCTGAGTGCTTCGTAGGCCATGACCGGTCCCAGGTCCGAACCGCCGATGCCGATGTTAACCACGTTTCTGATGCTCTTCCCGGTATAGCCTTTCCAGTCGCCGCTGCGCACTGCTTCAGCGAAACGGCCCATCCGCTTAAGCACTTGGTGCACTTGGCGCACCACATCTACGCCGTCCGCTTCCAGGCGGGCTGTTTCGGGCGCGCGCAGCGCGGTGTGTAGAACCGCGCGATCCTCGATGCGATTGATCTTCTTGCCGGCGAACATGGCGTCGCGTTTCTCGGTGAGACGGCTCTCCTCGGCCAGCGAAATCAGAAGCCTCAGGGTTTCATCGGTTATGCGATGCTTGGCGTAATCCATGTAGAGCCCAACGGCTTCGAGATTCATGCGCTCGGCGCGGGAGGGGTCGTCCGCGAACAGTTGCCGTAGGTGGAGATCTTTGATCCGGTTGTAATGAGCCTGTAAGGCCTTCCAGGCCGGTAGTTCGGTGAGTGGGGGTGTCATGCGATCTCCTTTTAGTGGCCCAGTGTCTTGCTCTTAGTTTCGATCGCGGCCAGTAGGCCGTTCCACGACTTCACAAAAGCCTCGGCGCCTTCTCTCTGTAGCTGCTTACCCAGTGCCTGGTAGGACACACCCACCCGCTCGAACGCCGCGATGACCTGGTCGGCGGGGTGGCTCTCGACGGGCAGCGCTGGGCCGACACCGCCATGATCGGCGAAGGCTTTCAGGGTCTCCTCGGGCATGGTGTTGATGGTGTAGGGGCTGGCCAGGCTTTCGATATAAAGTACGTCGGAGGCCTTGGGATCCTTGGTACCGGTGCTGGCCCACAAGAGCCTTTGGGGCCGAACGCCGAAATTCATAACACGCTGCACGCGGGACGAATTGAGGAACGCGCGGTAGGCATGGTAAGTACGTCCCGCCACCGCAATCCCCAGGGTATTCTGCAAACCGCTCGGTACCCGGTCCATGACGGCCTTATCCCAGCGACTGATAAAGACCGAGGCCACCGAGGCCACCTCGGCCGGCAGGCCGGCTTCAATCCGCCGCTCAATACCGCGCAGATAGGCTTCTGCGGCCGCCTGGTACTGCTCGGCGGAGAAGAGCAACGTTACGTTGACCGGGACTCCTGCAAAGATAGCCTCCTCGATGGCCGCCAGGCCCTCTTTGGTGCCGGGAATCTTGATGAACAGATTGGGCCGGTCGGCCTGCTGATGAAGGTGTTTGGCTGCCGCAAGGGTACGGATGGTGTCGTAGGCCAGTGTCGGAGAGACCTCCAATGAGACCCAGCCGTCCAGGCCGTGGGTGCGTTGGTGCGTATGGGCAAAGAGATCCGCGGCTTGGCGCAGGTCCTCGATGGCCAGCTCGAAGAACAGCTCCTCCCCCGACAAACCGGCCTGGAGCTTCTCGCGGATGGGCTGGTCGTATAGGCTGCTACGGGTGATAGCGTGGTTGAAGATGGTGGGGTTCGAGGTCAGGCCGGTAACCGACAGCTCCTCGATGTAGGTTCCCAGTATGCCGTTCAGCAGGTCGCGGGTGATGTTGTCCAGCCAGGGACTCACGCCGGCGTTCCTCAGTGCCTGCATCGATTTATTCATATTTATGCTCCTCCCTTATCTATGCTGTGTCCCGCGCTCACCAAGGTTTCGAGCGAGTAATTCTGTAGTTGGCCGATATGGCGCACGCTGATATCGGCTGCGGGATAGGTAGCCAATACCTGGGGATCGGCGGCGTAGTGTCCCTGCCGCACGAATATCGTAGTGACGCGATCCTGCCAGTAGGCTTTGATTGCTGCCAGCAACCGGAGTTTGTCATCCACCATTACGTAGTGCCGAGCCGGGTAACGCCGCTCGACCTGCTCCAGCTCCTCTTCCTTGTGCACAAAGATCATGATCCGGCGCGCCACGGCTTGATACAGACCCGAGCGCATGATTTTTCTGGGCTGAAAAACCACGTCGCCATCGGTG
Organism: uncultured bacterium; assembly: GCA_964402875.1. GTDB lineage: Bacteria > Deinococcota > Deinococci > Deinococcales > Marinithermaceae > CAYODT01. Next base: position 12,740 of record CAYODT010000004.1, read on the forward strand.
AGAATGATTGTTTGGCCGAGGCTTTGCAAGTAGGTGATAGTGGCCAATGTGCCGTCGTACAGCCGGTCCGCGAACGGGTAATCCAGCAGGTAGCAAGATATGTGTAGCAGCCTGGGGTCGTGCATGTGATCCAGGCGATAACGTTGGAGCGCACCGAGATAATCGGCATAGCCAAGTTCCCGGGTAAGCTGCTTGAAGACTTCCCAGTAATAGTTGGCGGCTTCGGGACTGGCCCGCCTGCGGATCTCGGCGATATAGTCGGCTTGCGCGGTGTCGTTGTCCAGCAGGGTGTTATCGACATCGAGGAGGAAGGCTACCTCACGCATATCTGAAGCATCCTTCATCATTCCTGAGGCTTCTTCTCTGCATGGCCGCCAAACCCCCGGCGCATGGCGGATAACAGTTTATCGCCGTACTCCCCATAGCCACGTGAATTGAACCGGTTGAACAGAGCGGCGCTGATTACCGGGACTGGCGCGGTTACGTCAACCGCGGCCTGAACAGTCCAGCGACCCTCTCCAGAATCGGAAACCTGCCCCGAGAAGCCTTCCAGCTCGGAGTCCTCCGCCAGCGCTGCGGCGGTGAGATCCAAGAGCCAAGAGCCCACCACGCTGCCCCGGCGCCAAACCTCGGTGATCTCGGGCATATTAAAGTTGTAATCGTAGTATTCAGGATTGCGCAGGGGAGTGGTTTCGGCGTCTATCGCCCGTTGTTGGCGGCTTAGATTGGCCATATGGAGGATATTCAGACCCTCGGCGATCGAGGCCATCATGCCGTACTCGATACCGTTGTGCACCATTTTGACGAAGTGGCCCGCACCGTGTGGACCGCAATATAGGTAGCCCTGTTCAGCGGGACCGGCGGTACCGTCGCGGCCCGGCGTGCGCGGCGCCGTTCCCAGTCCGGGGGCCAATGTGGCGAAGATCGGTTCCAGACGCGCAAACACTTCCTGTTCGCCGCCGATCATCTGGCAGTAACCTCGCTCTAGTCCCCATACGCCGCCGCTCACGCCTACGTCGAGATAGTGAACACCTTGCGCTTCCAGATCCCCGGCACGACGGATATCGTCGTGGTAGAAGGAGTTGCCGCCGTCTACTACGGTGTCCCCAGCCTTCAATAGGGGGCGCAGTTCCTCCAATACCGAGTCCACAATAGCGGTAGGAAGCATTAGCCAGACTGCCTTGGGCGCCTTGAGCAGCGAAACCAGTTCTGTGAGTGACGACGTGCCCTTGGCTCCGTCCTTCACCAGCGTACTTACGGCCTCTCCATTCCGGTCATAGACCAGGCATTCGTGCCCGGCCCGGATGAGTCGCCTGGCCATATTGGCGCCCATCCTGCCTAATCCCACGATACCTATTTGCATTCCGAATCACCTCTCCCTAACGTTGCTAAAGCAGCCGTGTACTCATGGCTATCTATCCCCAGGATAGTCCGCGGCTCTTTTATGCGGATGATCCTAGGATGAGCCCATAGGTATGGGGCCTATGGCTCGTTCCAGGTCCAGTCGCGGATTTTTAGTAAGTCGTCGAAGTAGCGGCGAGTGTAGAGCCGGTGTTCGGCCGAGGCCTGCTCGAAATGCCCGGCGGCTTGTACCGAGCTCGAGCCTTGACTCGGTCAACTTCTTCATTGGTGGCTTCCTACTTTTCCCAGATACATTAAGCTCCGTGATGCAGGCGCTGTTCCGTATGCTTTGTGAAGTGATGCCTATCAGGGTCTCGCTGATTGATCAGGGTATAACCGCCTAGCTTGATGAAGTCGAGAATGAACATCCAGGCCAGATTGTACAGCCATACCAGGCCCACAAAGGCCCATGGCAGTGCAGGCACCAACCACCCCAGGCCGGCCATGGTCGCCGCCAGCACCTGCGTGCCCGCGATGGCTAGGAAGAGTTTGGCGGAGGGGGCGGGACGCTGCCAGAAGAAACCGCGTTGACGAGTCAGAAACAACATCAGGTGGCCACCCACCACCAGTTGTAGAAAGACCGCGGTCTGTAGCATGTCGTTCCCGAAATGGAAGCTGTAGCGACCCAGATACAAGAGTATGAAGCTCTGTACCACCGACGCCAGACCCAGCACGCTGGCAATGATGAGAACCCGCCGCATGTCCCAGCGCACCGGTTTTGGATCGAGACGGGTGTTGTCGAAGGCGATAGTCATGATAGGAATATCATCGAGTAGTGCTAGTACGATGATCATGACCGGAGTCAGCGGGTAGCTTCCCAGCGCCAACATGGCCAAAACCACAAAGACCATAATATCCACGGTCATGGCGATCCGATATATGGTGTAACTCATCATTCGTTCGAAGATACGCCGGCCTTCTTCTACCGCCCGGATGATTACCGAGAGCCCGGGTGCAGTGAGAATCAGGTCTGCGGCGGCTCTGGCGGCGTCGGTAGCTCCTGATACGGCTATGCCCATGTCGGCTTGCTTCAATGCCGGAGCGTCGTTCACACCGTCACCGGTCATACCGGCTAGGTGCCCGTGATCTTGAAGGGCTTTTATGATCGCGTATTTATGTTCAGGGAAGACCTGAGCAAAGCCGTCGGCCTCCTCGATACGTTGCACCGCCTCTGGCGAGAAGCCGCCCGATTTATCCACTAACTCATCGATCGCCAGAATATTGGTACCCATGCCAAGCGTCCGGCTGGTCTCACGGGCGATAGCTAGATTGTCGCCGGTAACCATTTTTACCCTGATTCCGTGCTGATGGGCCCGGGCAATAGTCTCAGCGGAACTCTCGCGCGGTGGATCAAACAGGGGGAGAATACCCAGAAACTCCCACTCGGTACCATGCCGTTCAGCCACGCCCAGCGTGCGGTAGCCCTTGGCTGCCAGAGTCTCAACTGCGCTTTCCATGTGGTCCCTCAGTGCTTTATCCAGCTGGGTTAGTCCCAGGATAATCTGAGGGGCACCTTTGGTGACTACTCGCTGGCCCTGTGTGCTGCGTATCAGGGCTTCGGTACGCTTAGAGACCGGGTCGAAGGGCGTGAAACTTAACTGCTGGAAACTATCCAATTGGTGGCGATCCTTAAGGCCGCCAATTACGGCGGCGTCGATGGCATCGCCGTTCTCAGGCCGGCTGGCCAGCGCTGCGGCCAACACCAGATCCTGGGGAGATTTAGCCCCGGCCAACACCGGTTCGCCCAAGGTGAGGCGGTTTTGTGTAAGAGTGCCGGTCTTATCCGAGCACAGTACGTCAATGCCGGCCAGCTCCTCGATGGCTTGGAGATGGGAGACGATAGCCTTCATCTTGGATAGTACTAATGCGCCCAGGGCCAGGGTAACCGAGAGTACCGCCGGCATGGCCACGGGTATCGAGGCCACCACCAACACCAGGATGAAAGCCAACAGTCGCAGCAATGGTTCGCCACGATACAGCTCCACACCAAGCAAGACTATAGCCAGGAAAATGGCTATCAGAATCAGGAAGTCTCCAACCTGGATGACCGCCTTCTGAAAATGCGAAACGGCCCCGGCCTCTTGCACCAGGCCCGCGGTTCGTCCCAGGTAAGTGTTCCGGCCGGTGGCGACGGCCACAGCGCGCATCTCACCCTGCTTGATCATTGATCCGGAGTAGGCCGGCTTGCCGGCCTCCAAGCCGACGGGCAGAGATTCTCCGGTCAGGGCGGCCTGGTCTACGCTGAGAAACCCCTCACCAAATAGCTTTACGTCGGCGGGAACCACGTCGCCGAGCCTGAGTCTAAGGATATCTCCGGGAACCAGCGTGCTGGCGTCCGCCTCTAGCCACTGCCCATCACGCAAGACACGGGCTTTCAACGCCAGTTGCTTTTTAAGGGCCCCAAGAGCACTTGAAGCACTGCGTTCCTGAAAAAAACCGATACCGGCATTAATCAACAGCATGGACATGATCAAGGCAAAGTCGTCCCAGCGGCCCACGATGGCCGAGAGTATCGCGGCAGCCTCGATCATCCAGGGGATAGGTCCCCAAAAGTAGCCCAACATTTGCTTTAGTAAGCCTGAGCTCTCCTCCGGCAATAGGTTGGGCCCGTACTGGGCGAGCCGCTGTTCGGCGTCCGCCTGGGACAGGCCCGTATCCGGGTTGGCGTCGAGCGACTTGAATGCATCATCAATGCTCATGTCCTCCAGCGATTTGGTGTCTGTTTGCTGCATGGCTAACTATCCTCCCCTTGGATACAAGCTGCCGGGTTGTACCATAAGGACGCCTACTGTCCCGGTACAATACTGATTCGTTCTGCCCAGGTATTTCGCCCTCATGGCAGCCAAGACCAGGATCAATGCCAGGGGGAAGGCTGGATGCCTCGAAGACGGCGAGGCATAGTGGATTATGGTGAACTTCCGGGACGGGACCGGTTCAATGCTCGTCACCAAGCGCAAAATCAATAGAATAATATCCGCTACCGCTGCGGCAAATAACGCTCCGGCCGCGAGGATGGGTACAACTCCGGTCGATACTTTGCACCGGCCTAGCACATCGGCTAGGTATCCTACGATCTCTGTACCCATCGCCACACCTAGCAATATAACGCCCGCTATAACCTTTTCCAGACCCGTGAGGATGGCAAAGACGCGCTTGATAAATAGGATAGTTCTGGAGGCTACCCTGTTGTCGTGGCTGAGTAGGGCTACCGCCAAGCTAGCGAGGATGACAGCCCAGACTACGAAGGTGCTTTGCTTTCCGAGCGTGGGGGTGGTGCTTACTGTGGCCCGTCCGGATGCCGACCGCCATAGCTGCTCCGTGTATTGATATGCGCTAATCAATGGCGTCATATTGCTTCACTCGTGCAATAGTATAGCGGTTAGGTATGAAAACTACGTTGTTTGAAGCTTTCTGACCCTTAGGGCCAGACTGCGTTCAGCTGGTTGGGGATTATTGTGATGGTGCGCCGGTCAGGTGGTTCGACCGGAATAACGAAGAAGCCCGGAAGCCCACTGGTGCGGGAAGCAAAGCGGCTGTACTCTGCAGAGCCAGTGCCGCGGGATGTATAGACTGAGATCTTCGGTGAGGTTGGGGCTGCTCCAGTTGGAGCATCAGAAACCACGGGCGATTTCGGGAGTTCCGAGTGTTGCGCAACAGCTATCAATTCGGCGCGGCTGGAGATGTGAGCACTGAGAGTACGTTGCCAACTTTATATCTCGCCGGTTCTGCGGCTGGTAGAGGAGGTGCTCACCTAACCGGAGCCGAGGCTGTATCGCCGTATATTGAAGAACACTGTGTGAACTCTGCCCGGCTTCTTGCTTATTACCACCCTCTCTCTCGGCCACTACGGAGGGACTATATAGCCTTTCCTGGTGCATCCAAGACCATTAACATCCATTCGGCGTAGTCGTTACTGTTACCGGCCCATCTCTTGGAGCGAGGCGCTCTCCGGTGGCGGTTTTGCTTAATGAACATGTGCCTAAGGATTAGTCAACGACTTAGGAAGGGTCCCCGAGGGGACCCTTGACTTGGTTGCGGGGACAGGATTTGAACCTGTGACCTTCGGGTTATGAGCCCGACGAGCTACCAGACTGCTCCACCCCGCGCCGCTTGCGAGCGCAGATGCTAAGGTATCAGACAATGGGCCGGGCTGTCAAGCCTGATATAGTCTGGTAGGCTGCTTTGGCAAGGTAGGGATCCGCGGGGGACATCCAGATGATAGCTACATGCTGGAACAGGTACAATAGCTGCCGGAGTTGGGTTCATGTGCATAATTGCATCGAGGAACCCTACCGGGCCGTTGTGTGTTTAGTGGGTGGATAGCTCCACCGGCTGTATAGAGGGGCCGCCGTTTCTATAGCATGAATATAACTGCAGCGGGCGGTCTGCGCTAGGCGCTTAGCGGATCTCCTGACCTCAATGATGTTGGAAGATGTGTGGTGGAGAGGGTTATAAACCCGCTTGACCGGTGGTTATGATGACCGTATACTTATTCAGCGTATGCGCGGCCCGGAGTGACGAGACGAATAGAATAGTGGAGATGCACGAGATAAGTGCTTAAAGGGCGGGGCTGGCCCCCGCTCTTGATGTGAAGGGGGTATGCAATGAAGGTGGTTCTGGCCTACTCGGGTGGACTGGATACAAGCATCATCTTGAAGTGGCTCAAGGAAGCCTACGCGGCGGAGGTGGTGACCTTCACCGCCGATATCGGCCAGGGTGAGGAGGTCGGGGAGGCGCGCCAGAAAGCCCTGGATACGGGCGCTTCGACGGCCTACGCCCTTGATCTAAAGGAGGCCTTCGCCCGCGACTATGTGTTTCCCATGATGCGTTCGGCCGCGCTCTACGAGGGATACTACTTGCTGGGTACCTCCATAGCTCGACCTCTAATTGCTGAACAGATGGTGAAGATTGCTCTGGAGGAGGGCGCTGATGCCATTTCTCACGGGGCCACGGGCAAGGGTAATGATCAAGTGCGTTTCGAGCTTTCGGCCTATGCGCTGGCGCCGGACATTAAAGTGATCGCGCCGTGGCGGGAGTGGGCCTTCAAAGGACGCAAAGAGATGATCGATTATGCCCGGGCCCAGCGTATTCCTGTGCCGGTCACGACTGAGAAGCCATACAGCACGGATGCGAACCTATTACATATTTCCTATGAGGGCGGTGTGTTAGAGGATCCGTGGACCAAGCCGCCTGCCGATATGTTCCGTATGACCACTAATCCATCGGACGCTCCCGATTTGCCGCAGACGGTACAGATCGGTTTTGAGAAGGGCGACGCGGTGACGGTGGACGGCGAGCGGCTTTCACCGGCTGCCCTGCTGGCCAAACTGAACGCTATCGGTGGCCGGCATGGGGTGGGCCGGGTCGACTTGGTCGAAGATCGTTTCGTGGGTATGAAATCGCGTGGGGTGTATGAAACACCGGGGGGCACCTTGCTCTACCACGCGCGCCGGGCGGTGGAGAGCTTGACATTAGACCGGGAGGTGCTGCACCTGCGCGACGGCTTGGCGCCCAAATACGCGGAGATGGTCTACAACGGCTTCTGGTTCGCTCCTGAAAGAGAAGCGTTGCAGGCTATGTTCGACCAGATCGCGGCCTCGGTAAATGGTGTGGCTCGGCTCGAGCTGTATAAGGGGGGGGTGATGGTCAGCGGCCGCAAGGCGGAACGAAGCCTCTTCGATCCTAAGCTTGCGAGCTTCGAGGCTGAAGACGTATACAACCAGAAGGATGCGGAGGGCTTCATCAAGCTCCACGCGCTTCGTCTGCGGGTGCGGGCCAAGGTGGTCGGTGGATGAGCGACTCCAAGAAAGGCCAAAAGCTATGGGGCGGCCGGTTTTCCGGTGAGACCGACCAGTTGGCCGAGGCGTTCAATGCTTCCTTGAGCTTCGATATGCGCTTGGCACAGGTGGATATTGAAGCTTCGCGCGCGCATCTTAGTATGCTGGTCCGTGCCGGGATCCTCAGTGGGGAAGAGGGGGGGCTGCTCGAGCAGGGACTTCAACAGATCCTGCGCGAGATTGAGGAGGACCGTTTCCCTTGGCGCCAAGTCCACGAGGATGTTCATATGAATATCGAGGCTCGCCTTTCGGAACTGGTGGGGCGGGTAGGGGGTAAATTGCACACCGCGCGCAGTCGCAACGATCAGGTAGCCACCGATCTGCGGCTGTGGCTACGCGGCGCCTTGAGCGAAACCGAAGCGTTGGCGCGCGCGCTGCAAGAAGCTTTACTCTCCGAGGCGGAGCGTTATCTTGAACCCCCGGTGATCATGCCGGGTTATACGCATCTGCAGCGGGCGCAGCCGATCCTGCTATCCCATTGGCTGATGGCCTACGAGCAGATGCTCTCGCGGGACCGGGGACGCTTGACGGATGCAGCCCGGCGGCTGAATGAATTGCCGCTGGGTGCAGCGGCGCTTGCCGGCACCAGTTTTCCCATCGACCGCTTCGATACTGCGAGGGCTCTTGGTTTTGACCGGCCCATGGCTAACTCACTCGACGCCGTAGCGGCACGCGATTTCGCCCTGGAGGCGCTGGCTGCGGTGGCTATCGGGCAGACTCATCTGTCCCGCCTAGCTGAGGAGCTGGTACTGTACTCGAGCGCCGAGTTCAGCTTCCTCGAACTACCCGATGCTTTTGCTACCGGCAGCTCGATTATGCCGCAGAAGAAAAATCCTGATATCCCCGAGCTGATCCGTGGCAAGACCGGACGGGTTTTCGGTGATCTAATGTGCCTGCTAACCACGCTGAAGGGCCTGCCTCTAGCTTATAACAAAGACCTGCAGGAAGATAAGGAGCCGCTATTCGACGCCCTGGACACCTATCGGAACAGCCTCAGGCTGTTGGCGGCGCTGGCACCAAGGCTGAAATGGCACCCTGAGGTCATGCGTAGGGCCGCCGCGGCAGGGTTTTCTCTGGCCACTGATCTAGCCGATTATCTGGCGCGGAAGGGTCTGCCCTTTCGGGAGGCGCACGCGGTGGTCGGACGGATTGTGCGGCATCTTCATGAGAGCGGTGAGGAGCTTGAGAGCCTGAGCCTGCAGGGGCTTCAAGTATTCAGCGAGCTCTTTGCCGCCGATGCTCTCGGCTTGCTCACCGTAGAGCAAGCCGTGGCCAGCCGTACCTCATATGGAGGCACCGCTCCCAGCGCGGTGCGTGCCCAGATCATGGCCGCAAGGGCCGTGCGGGAGGGCTGAGATGCCCATAGGATTGGATGCCGCTGATCTCCCACCGGTGGTACGTCCGGGGGTGGGGGTAGAGGTTCGTAAGGCGTGTATGCAGGACGTTGGCGCCATCCACTACCTCATCAAATACTGGGCCGAACGCGGACTGATGCTGATACGCAGCCATAACCACCTATACGAGAATATCCGGGACTTCTTCGTGCTGGAGGATGATGACGGTGTCGTAGTAGGTGTGGCCGGATTACATGTACTCTGGCATAACCTGGCTGAGATACGTGGGCTGGCTCTGCACCCAGGCCGCCAGGGCGAAGGATTGGGGCGTTGGTTGGTGCTGGCCTGCGAGCGGGAGGCCCGCGACCTGGGCCTGCTACAAGTCTTCGCCTGGACGCTCCAGGTTCGTTTCTTCGAGCGGCTGGGCTACCAGACTATTACCCGTGAGGCCCTGCCACCCAAGGTGTGGAGTGAGTGCAATGCTTGTCCCTTCTACGAGAACTGCCGTGAGATTGCCGTGAGTAAATCATTGGAACGGCCTACCCCCGCCGAAGTAGATTGAATGCCGGGCCTTGGAGGAGATCGTGAACGAACGCGCCGTACTGGTTCTTGAAGATGGTACCGCCTATCCCGGCTATGCCTTTGGGCACCGCGGACGCACGGTAGGTGAGGTAGTCTTTAACACCTCCATGACCGGATACCAGGAGATTCTCACTGATCCCAGCTACAACGGCCAGATCGTGGTGATGACCTACCCACATATCGGTAACTATGGCGTGAACGTCTATGACATGGAATCCAACCGGCCCTGGGTGCGCGGCTTTGTGGCGCGGGAGTTTAGTAGTTACGCAGCCGGCCCAAGGGCCCAGCAGACTATCGGCGAGTTCATGAGAGGTCACGAGGTGGTGGGTATCGAAGGTATCGATACCCGTGCACTAGTTCGCAAAATCCGCGAGGGCGGCGTGATCAAGGGGATAATTGCCCACCAGTCGGTGCTGAACGATACCGGCCTGGCCTTCGACGAGAAAGCCTTTGCCGAACTGGCTACCCAGGCGCAGAGCTGGACCGATATTGACGGTCGTGACATGACCCCCGAGGTCAGCACACCCCTACCGTATGCCTACCCGACCCTCAAGAGCGGGCGCCGTATCGTGGTGATGGATTTTGGTATTAAGCACGCTATGGTCGAGCAGCTCGCTCAGATGAGCTTCGAAGTTATTGTGGTGCCTGGAAAGACCACCCCAGGGCAGATTATGGCGCTTGAGCCCGAGGGGCTTTTGGTCTCCAACGGTCCCGGCGATCCCGGGGCCCCCACTTATGCACAGCGGACGCTTTGGAAGCTTATGGGTCTATTACCTACCTTCGGTATCTGCCTGGGGCACCAACTTTTGGCCATGGCCGCCGGCGGCCGCACCTTCAAGATGAAGTTCGGTCACCGGGGGGCTAACCAGCCGGTCAAGAACCTGCTGACCGGCAAGATCGAGATCACCAGCCAAAATCACGGTTACGCGGTGGATCCTGATTCGCTACGGGAATTCAAACCCACCCACGTGAATTTGAATGATGGCACCTTGGAGGGCATGACTCATGTACGCTACCCGGTATTCAGTGTGCAGTATCACCCTGAGGCCAGCCCTGGTCCCCATGACGCACGCTACCTATTTAAGCGTTTCCTGGAGGAAGTGGAGGGTTTCCATAGCCCCGGCGGTGCTCCGGTAGAAAAGCAACATACCGATGAATTGGGCGTGTAGCCCGCCTAAGCTTTGATCCGCCTTTCTACGCGCGCCGTCTTTGTTGCCTGTTCACCATTGAATCTGCCTGTTGATAAGCTTAGGCCGTACATCCCGGCTTGGCCACCGTACGGAAGCCCGGTTTCGCAGCTGCATAAATGAGGCAGGTCGCAGGAGTCCGAATCCCTCCGGTACAAGGGGGTTTTCCTATTATCCGGTCAGCACAACCTGAATAGTCGTTTTCCGAGAGACTCCAGGGGGCCGGGAACAACGCGGACTACCTGATGTGCGGCCGGCAGCTTGCTTATCTCAAGTAGGTCCAGACCCCGGAGGCACTCCCACCTTCGCAGGCTCCTGAGCTGCGTGCAATGAAGCCTGCCGCCCGGCTGAGGTGCGTACATGATACTGCCGAACAGTCGGGCCAAGGCTGGCCCGGTAGGCGGCGTATGCAGGTGGCACGGCACCATATCTTTACCGAGCCCTACTCTTGAACCATTTGTTTCAAGCCTCACCGGTCCACTCGGCCAGGAAGCGCTGCACGAAGGCTTCCATAAAAGCATGGCGCTCCTCGGCTATGTGGCGGGCGGTAGGCGTATGCATACGATCTTTGAGCAGCAGCAGTTTCTCATAGAAATGGTTAATAGTGCTTGTGGTGTGTGCCCGGTAGTCCGCAAAGGATTGGTGTGCTTGTGGCAGTATGGTTGGATCATAGAGTGGCCGGCGCCTCATGCCTCCGTAGGCAAAGGCCCGGGCAGTACCTATTGCCCCGATGGCATCGAGCCGGTCCGCGTCCTGCACGGCCTGGCCCTCCAGCCAGGGCATTTCGTCGGGTACACTGGCGCCTTTAAAAGAGACTCGGTCCACGATCTCAGCAATGTGCCGGGCGAATTCCAGATCGCATCTCTCTCCCTTTAGCCAGGCCAGTGAGGCCTTCATGGGCCCGTGGGCATCGCCGGAGTACTTGTGGTCGTCCAGGTCGTGTAGTAAAGCTGACAGCTCTACCACCATCAGATCGGCGCCCTCGGCCTCTCCAATGTGCCGGGCCATCCTCCAGACCCGTTCGATATGCGCCCAACCGTGGCCACTGCTGTCCTCAGACATCCGCAGCCGGGTGTAGTCGTGGGTGCGTCGCACCAGGCTTTGGTCAAAGGCAGCCATGGGTCCATGCTACCGGGTTCAAGGCGTCATGGAGAAATCCGTGCCGGCAGAACAGGTGATGGTCGTTAGGGGAGGATGGGTCGTTGCGTAACCTAAATATTAGGGGGCTTGCTCCTGCTCTGTTCAAGAGTAAAACCCAAGTACTATCGGCTGAGCTTATAGGTCTGCAAGCATACCGGCGAACATGCCCACAGCTGTCTTCAGAACCCGGGGTTCGACTGACCAGAGGAAAAGTCCATGCTATGGGGGATTATCATATCTACGCCCCAAAGGCCGCTATCTATCACTTTGGGCAGAGATCGGTATAAGAGTATATCCGGGGAACGGAGGGTGGCGCCGGCCAAGGAGCGGGCCGGCCTACCATTTGGCATTGGCGTGTGGGTTGACTACGCCTATGCAATTACCTGCTCGGAGGTGAGTGTCGCCGCGCGAAATATATCCGCCTTCCAGCGATGGTTGGTTAATATGGACAGGATCGTACCGGTCGCTGCTACTGGGTTAGCTACCGGCTGGGTTTCCGCAGAGAAGGCTGGTCGTATAGATAAAAGCACTAGCCTGGAAATATAGGAAAGTCCGGTAAGTGGGTGTTTGAGATTCTAATACCTTAGAGGATTCGGGATTATGAATAGCACCGCCGAGGAGACTGGGATGAAGGTGTCGGGCCTAAAGTAGAGACCAAGAGAAGTATAGGTGAAGGGTTGCTGCTTAAGGGTGAGGTCATGTGCTTACTTCGGCGCATACTGCGATCAAAGGCACATCGGCCCAACGGCGGAATGGTTGCTCATTGGAAGGCTCACTTAAGGCCCCGGTGGCGGGTGCATAATGGGAATTTATGGTATGGCGTTTTACGGAAGGCCCGGTACGGTTGGATATGGCGGTGGCCCGAGGGGCCGGTGCTTCCCGTGCCAAAGCGCAGACCTGGATCGTGGGAAGATACGTTCAAGTGGACGGCCGAGTTGTGACTAAGCCGGCCTTCCGGCTGCTTGGCACGGAGTTGCTCGAGGTTGATCCACCCCCCGAAACGCCTTCTGTAGTCGAGCCTGAAGAGCTTGAGCTTGAGATATTGTTTGAGGATCAGGACCTACTGGTGGTGAACAAGCCTGCGGGTATGATAACTCACCCCGCGCCCGGCGTACGCAGCGGGACATTAGTAAACGCGGTTTTAGGGCGCTATGCCGGCAGGGCGCTCCCCGCGCCGGAGGGGCGTCTTGAGTTGGTGCGCCCGGGAATCGTCCACCGGCTCGATAAGGACACCTCCGGGGTTATCGTGATCGCCCGGCACGAAGCTGCGCACCGGCGGCTGGCTAAGGCTTTTCACGATCGCAGGGTGGCCAAGCGTTACCTGGCCATTACTGAGGGTGTGCCGGCGACGGGCGAGCTTTCCGCTCCGGTGGGCCGACACCCGCTGGAGCGAACCCGTATGCACGTCGGTGGGGTAGCCCCCCGCTTTGCGATCACCGATTTTGATGTGTTAGCTGAGGCTCCGGAACATGCCCTGGTCGAGGCCAGGCCACATACTGGGCGCACACATCAGATCCGGGTGCACCTCAAATACCTGCGTGCTCCAGTACTTGGCGATGTGGTTTATGGTAGGCCCAGCCCTTTGATCGGGCGGCAGGCGCTACATGCTTGGATACTGCGGCTGCCGCACCCGCGGAGTGGGGAGATCATGCAGTTCACCGTCCTTCCACCGCCGGATATGAGCGAGGCTTGGATGAGCCTAGGTGGTACCTGGCCCTTCTAAGTAGATCCTCCGATTGGAGGGGGCTGAATAGCACCGTTAAGCTTGGTAGGAGATAAGCGCGAACCCACATTCTCACTCAAGCCCCACTTAGTTGCCCGGCCTTGGCCTCGTGTGGTCCTTAAGTCTTGCAAAGAATAGTTAAAAAGCTAGGGGGAGGGGTTTGGCGTGGGCAGACAGCTTGCCGGCACGTTGCTACCGGCTGAGAGAGAGCGCCAAGTCAGGCGGTTGGGCGGGGTAAATGGACCGGCCGGGCAGCCGGTGTCCAGATCGAAAGGCACCAGGTTAGATACCCCCAATGGAGTACTCCCGGCCGCCAAGGCATTAGGGGCCAGCTTTGCACGGAAGTAGACTTCAACTCCTTTGGAGTCGGGAACGCCGGTTTGCAGATTGATGCGGTGTTGTACCAGCCCGGCGGGTACGGCGGGAAGGTTGCCCGAGTATCCGCGTAGGGCGCCTTCGACGAAATCCCGCCAGATAGGCGGATTTACGACCGATGAAGAAGGTGCGCCGCCCCAGCTATAACGCATGGGCTTATCGTCGTCGCGCCCTACCCAGATCACTGCCGAGAGACCCGGTGTCAGGCCGCTGAACCATAGGTCGCGCGCCCCGTTGGAGGTGCCGGTCTTCCCGCCAATAACCCGTCCGGGTATGCGGGCCAGTCCGGCCAAGCTGTGGTTACCCAGATCGTAGACGTAGCCTTGCAGCATATTCCAGATCAGGTAGGTGACCTGCGGGCTCCAAAGTCTCGTTTTTTGTACTGTTGCCTGGTAGATGACCTGTCCCGAGGCGTCCTCGACCTTCTGAATCAGGTAGGGCTGTACCCGGTAACCTCCGTTGATGAAGCTGGCATAGCTACCGGCCATCTCCATAGGCGAGATTTGTACCGCACCAATCGAGATGGAAGGCCCTGGGTGCGCCGGCACTACAAAGTCGGCAGCTTTCAATGTCGCCGCGATTTTGGGTAGACCTACTGCCAGTCCAGTACGAATGGCGGGGATGTTGAGGGATTGGTCCATGGCATAACGAATGGTGAGCGCCCGGTTGTAGAAGGTTCGGGTAAAATCGTGCGGCTCGTACATGCCGCCCGGAGAGGTGGGGTCGGGGTAGGTAAGCTTGCTGTCCATAACCGTGTTGGCCTGGGTCCAGCCGTTTTCCAGCGCCGTACCGTAGACAAAGGGTTTAATGGAGGACCCGGGGCTGCGCCAAGCCTGGGTGGCCCTATTGAATTGTCCCCTGGTGCCCAGTGTCGCTCCCAACATAGCACGTACTGCGCCGGTCTGGGGATCGAGCCCCACCAGGGCCATTTGGGCTTTGGGCGGTAACTTGGCCTTGCGCGCAGCCGCCTCCGCGGCGGATTGCATACCCAAGTTGAGTGTGGTATATACTTTAAGCCCTCCCTGCCCGAATACCCTCTCATTGCCGAAGCGTCGTACCAGCTCGTTGCGAACTGCGTAGACAAATCGGGGGGCGATGTCTACGGCCAGGTTAGGGATAATACGGGCGTCTGAGTCCTTAAGGGTGGCCTGCAGGAGATTACCGTTTGTGTCGTACTTGACGGCCCAACCCTTAGGGATAAGGGGATACCTCCAGGCAGCGTCGGACTGCGCTTGGCTGATCCAGCCGGCAGCTACCATGCGACTCAATACATACTTTATCTGATTGCGAATTATCCTGAGGTGATAGTAGTAGTAATTTGGCGCTGGAATAAGTTTTGCCAGATAAAGACCTTCGGCCAGATTGAGCTCTGCCGGGCTCTTACCGAAGTACGCCCGGGCCGCTGCGGCGATTCCTATGGCGTTTCCACCCCAGGGCACAATATTCAGGTACATCTGCAGGATCTCATCTTTACTATAGAGCCGGTTCAACTGAATGGCCAGGACAGCGTCCTGGAGCTTGCGTTTGAGTGATCGTTGTAGAGCCAGGCGAACCAGCAGGGTATTCTTGATCACCTGGGTTGAGATGGTGGAGGCACCCTGCGGGTTTTGTCCCAGGTTGACAACGTCGTACAACGCTGCGCGGAGGATACGTAAGGGGTCGATGCCATACTGTTGGTAGTAGCTCTTGTCCTCGGAGAAGACTACCGCGGATACCAGCGCCGGGGATACGCCAGATAGGCCGACCACGGTACGGTAGATACCTGCGTTGTTCTGGCTGTCGACGGCGGCGAGTGTGGCGATAGGGGTGCCGCCCTGGGAATACAAGGTGGTGGAGCCGGTGAGCCGCAGGTTTTCGAGCTGGCTGATGTCGGGCATCTCGGCTAGCCAGCGCAGCGCCACCACACCCAGCACCGCCAACGTTAGTAACACCAGGGCCACGAAACCCCGCATGATCCACCGGCCTACCCTCACGCGGGCGAGTCTACCGCATTCTTGAGTGTGATGTACGCATGGTTTGCGTATTTGCCGTACCTCAAGGCGTTTTTAAGCTCTGACACGGACCCCTTCCGGTAATGCCACACGCTACTGCATACTGAACCTCTAATGAACTGAATTAACCCTTATCTTGCGTTACCTGCACATCAGCTTCAGGAGTGAGATGTAGTGGAAATAATCGATCGATGGGTTAGTCTCGAGCCCGCCGATGAATTAGGTGAATCTCTACGTACTGCACTGACCAGCAAGTCGGCTTGCAGATGGGTGTAGCGTTTTAACATCTGGATAGACTTATAGCTGGTGCTGGACTGAATGATTATCCTATTCAGTCCGCGCTCGAGCAACCAGCCGGTTGCCTCGTAGCGCAGGCTTATGGAAAGCCGGCCCGGTAATTTCAGCATGAACAGCTGTAGCTACCCGGTGTTTTGCATAGCCACAATTTCGGGTTTATTTATGTTTTTAGAGATTACTTGTTGTAAAAATTGATAATCTATTTAATACAATGTATTGAGACCTCTTCTGTATGTTTTCCACCGCGTATCTGACTCCACTAAGCAATGATGCCGCCGGGTGAAATTTTAAGCCATTATTGACTTTCTCTGAATAGTGCGGCAATCAAACCCCTCATTCCTTTTCTGCACCTCAATCTGCAGTATTAAGGAGATTATGCTGCCTATCATTAGGAGCATATAGTACTGAAGGGAGGGTTGATGCTCCCTAAATCACGTTGATTATATGTTATAAATACTATCTAGATGAGCAATAGAGATAAAAGTTTCTCTCCGGAGAGGGGACTGGAATACGCGGTAAGCTTACTCCGAAAAGTATCTTTTGAAGAGGGGATATTGCCGACTATGTGCCCTGATTCTGGTATTGGTGAATTAGAGGCCTTAGATCTACTTGCCCCTCATGTGCTAGGCCGCGCTGCGTATTTGGATAGGTCTGACGTGTTGGCGCATATGGATCCCCCGACACCATGGATCACATGGGCTACGGCTCTTTGGAATGCAAGACTAAACCAAAATCTACTTCACCCTGCGACAGCACCATTTGCCATTGAAGCTGAGAAACTAATTATTGATTGGTTAGCTCCCTATTTTGGTATGAATGGTGGCCATATGTGCGCCGGATCAACACTTGCCAATCTTACCGCACTATGGGCTGCTAGAGATGCGAAAGGCATAAGTAAGATTATCGCATCAGAAGCAGCACATTTAAGTATTAAAAAGGCAGCCCGAATACTTGGCTTGCCTTATGAGGAAATACCGATTAATAGGGATGGCCGACTTAACCCCGAGAAATTGGGTGATATCTCTGATGCTTGTTTGGTTCTCACTGCGGGAACGACGGTAACAGGGGCAATTGATCCATTAGAGCTGGCAGGACAAGCAAAATGGACTCATGTTGATGCAGCCTGGGCCGGGCCATTGCGTCTAAGTCCAACTCATGCACATTTGCTTGAAGGTGTTGAGGCAGCAGATTCTATCGCTGTTTCAGCGCATAAATGGTTATTTCAACCTAAGGGCTCAGCCTTGATCCTATTTCGAGAACCGGAACTTGCAAACCCGGCGATAAGCTTTGGTGGGAATTATTTAGTTGCACCAAATGTTGGAGTTCAGGGTTCTCGCGGTGCAGCCGCTATACCATTACTAGCCACTATGATTGCTTGGGGGAAAAACGGTATTGCTGATCGTATCGACCATACCATGTCGATGGCCGATGAGTTTGCTGAGGAGCTGAGCAGGGAAGAGGATATAGTCCTTTGGGCTATGCCGAAAACAGCTGTAACTTTATTTCGCCCACTCAATTACAGTACAGAGAGTTTTCATGCTTGTTTACCGGAGGGAATGTTTTCCAGCTGCAACCTTCAAAACGAGAGCTGGCTGAGATCCGTCGCCGTAAATCCATTAGCTGATATTAAAGGAATTATCTCGACTATACAAAAGGTGATTCATGAAGATAACGTGTAACGAGGTAGTCCTAAATTCGGGGATGAAGATCTGAGTGAGAGTTGGCTCTTTGGAATAACCCTCACCTTATGAGGGGGTTGAAGGGATCTTTTTATTTTCTAAAACTTTAGGGGTAGCTGGGGGTTTATAGCTCCCCCAGTCTCCACTTGACCAGAGGGGGATAGCCGGGCAGTATGCATGCAAGGCCCTTGCTGGGTTCTGCTGGTTCGTTCTTAAGGTAACGAATGCCTCCTCAATACGCACCTTTACCTTCTGCGAGGTGCGCGAGGCAATTTGCTCGAGCGCCTTCAGGGCTTGCAGGCCTTGTGTATATGTCAAATACGGCGGATTTTCCCATAGGGCGCGCAGTGTGAAAGTGCTTACATAGCTATATGCATGTAGTACGCAGTTGCTGGAACCGACTATGACCCCCTAATCCATCGTCACCGGGACCAGCCGAGATAGAAACCTATATTAGGTGCCGGGGCCAAAGGGGATCCTGGAGTTTGGAGCATTCTCTCCCACGTGCAATACCTCGGGGATTGGTCGTATAGCGTGAGTGACGCCGTGGATGGGCCCGGTCGTCGGACGATTAAATCGCCGGCCGCAGGGGTAGCCTTTGGCCTGGTGCCGGTGGTGAGCGCCGGTATCCTACCAGAGAGCCTAGTGACTTTCAGGGCTTGGCCACGTATCTGCACAAACAATACTTTGCTGAGGTGGCTGATGATTAAGTATGGTAGAGCCGTCCCGGATCTCGCATGAACCGAGTAGTGATGGAATGACGGTCTACACGAGGGTATTGCTGGTGAGGTGGGCCGGGGACGGCCTGCGGTAGGGAGGGCCTGGCCAAAGTGATACATAGCGAAGGGTATCGTAACGGCCTATGCCCAAGGCCGGTATGGATCCGGGAACCTTCGGTACCGCCTTAATCTCCTTGGTAAGAACTTCTAGGGCAGCGATTTATAGGTTATTCCACGGCATCATCGTGCGCACAGGGTAGTGCTGGGCGCATGTTGATTCTAGGATGGGGGATATGCGATTGTTTTTGGTAACTAACTGGCTGATCGGCGACCCGCAGGTGGAGGCGATTTATCTGGTGGCTGCCGAAACCGAGGAGGAATCTCTGACCTTTGCCGCAAAACGAGCAGGGGAGGGGCTTCTGCGCCAGCAGGCCCGGCCTTTGCGCTTTGGCCAGGATCACGCCAGCCTGGTATTCATGCATGCTCGGCCGGAGCATATCGAGCAGAGCTTGGGCAGAGTTCCCCGCCCGGATCACATGCGTTTTGACCATTAGACCTCAGAGGGCCCCTGCGCCCGCTTCCCGTATGAACTAAGCTTAAGTGACACTTGCCGCACGCACTCCCCGGCGGCCTGGAGAATTGAGTAATGCCGGACTTCTCCAACCTGATGGTGCACAGGGGAGGGATACGTTAAGATGTGGGTTGATTTTTGGGTCCTTTGGACTCGGCTAGTGAAGATTTGCACGAGAGGAGGCGTGTCTTGTCACCTTTATCAGAGTACGTGTTCATACTGATTTACCTGGGTACTGCGTTGCTGATTGGACTAGCTGCGGTTGGTGTGGGGGCGTTGTTTGGTCCCCGGCGGCCCAGCCGAGCCAAGTTGATGCCCTACGAATCGGGTAACGATCCAATCGGCATGATAGAGAGGTATCCGGTCCACTTCTTTATTGTGGCTATGTTGTTCATCATCTTCGATGTGGAAGTGGCGTTCCTATGGCCGTATGCAGTCAACGCCGGGCGCTTGGGCCTGTCTGGGTTTATAGCCGTGGCGTTGTTTGTGGTGGTGGTGATGAGCGGCATGGCCTATGAATGGTGGAAGGGGGTCATGAAGTGGGATTGAGGGACCTATTCGAGAGGGACGTACAGGAACTGGAGAATGAGGGTATTCTTTTCACCACACTGGAGAAGATGGTGGCTTGGGGTCGCAGCAATAGTTTGTGGCCGGTTACTTTTGGATTGGCCTGCTGCGCGATTGAGATGATGGCTAGTACGGATGGTCGAAACGATCTATCACGTTTTGGTAGCGAGGTTTTCCGCGCCACGCCGCGGCAGGCCGATGTGATGATCGTGGCGGGACGACTATCAAAAAAGATGGCGCCGGTCCTCCGCAGAGTCTACGACCAGATGCCGGACCCCAAATGGGTGATTTCCATGGGAGCTTGCGCCAGCTCTGGAGGTATGTTTAATAACTACGCTATTGTGCAATCGGTGGATTTGGTGGTTCCGGTTGACGTCTTCGTGCCGGGCTGCCCGCCCCGTCCAGAGGCGTTGATCTTTGCCGTGATGCAGCTGCAGAAGAAGATCAAAGGCCAGGCTTATGACGATGCCGGACACCGGCTTCCGCCGGTGCAGGCCTGGACCCGCTGAGGAGGGGTATGCACATAGATAAGCTCCTTACCTACGTTGAGGGGGAGGGCTACAAAACGTACCAGGCGTTTGGGAGCACCTGGCTCGAGCCGCCCCTGAGCGGATTGCATGAGCAGTTGGCTTATTTCAAGGGCCTGGGCTTTAATTATCTGTCCAATCTGGTGGGGGTTGACTACCTGAACTATCCCGAAGCCAAGCCGGAGCGTTTCGGACTGATCTACGAGCTGGTCTCGATGCCCGGCTGGGGGGAAGGTGACGGTTCCCGCTTCTTCGTCCGCTTCTACGTTCCCTATGGCAATCCCGAGGTCCCCTCGGCTGTCGATATCTGGGCCACCGCGAACTGGCTCGAGCGGGAGGTCTTCGATCTCCTGGGTATTCGTTTTACCAATCATCCCGATCCACGCCGCATCCTGATGCCCGATGATTTTGAGGGTCATCCCTTGCGTAAAGATTTTCCGCTGGGTGAGAGCCCCACACTGTTCAAAGAGGGTCGCTTCATCGACCCGGAGTCTTTCCGTGCCGGTTTGAAGGGGCAGGATCCGGGGCTCACCGGCTGGCGTGGGGGAATGCGTAAAGGCGCCAAGGACGCGTGGGCCTCGTTGCGTACGGCCGGCGTACCCAAGGAGGAGGGGTGATGCCGGAAGTTGCTGAAAAGACCAGGGGCCTGCACGGCGAAATCATGACCCTCAATGTAGGGCCGCAACATCCTTCTACCCACGGAGTACTGCGTGTAGTGGTGGACATGGAAGGCGAGAGGGTGGTGCGGGCTGTTCCCCATATCGGCTATTTACATACCGGCTTCGAGAAAAACATGGAGTTCCGCACCTATCAACAGGATCTCACCTATACCCCGCGCATGGATTACCTCCATTCCTTCGCGCATGACTTGGCGTTCGCCCTCAGCGTCGAGAAGCTCTTAGGCGCCGAGGTTCCGGAGCGGGCGCGGACGATTCGGGTGATGTTGAACGAGCTTTCGCGTATAGCCAGCCATCTGGTCTTTATAGGTACCGGCTTGCTTGACTTGGGTGCTTTGACGCCGTTCTTCTATACCTTCCGCGAGCGCGAAGCGGTGCTCGACTTATTCGAATGGGTATCCGGCCTGAGAATGCACCACAATTATGTCCGCGTCGGTGGTTTGGACAACGACCTTCCTGAGGAATTCCCTGCTGAGGTAAGGAAGTTTATAGACACCATCGACCATCGTATCGATGAGTATGTGGGTATGTTCGCCGAAAGCCCCATTTTTTATGATCGTGCGCGTGAGATTGGGGTTATTCCCCCTGAGGTGGCTATCGATCTCGGTCTGACGGGGGGCAACCTACGGGCGAGCGGTGTGAACTACGATGTTCGCAAAGCCTACCCCTATTCAGGTTATGAGACCTACGACTTCGAGGTGCCCTTGGGTGAGCGGGGAGATGTCTTCGACCGCATGGTCATCCGCGGCCTGGAGATGCGCCAGTCTGCGCGTATCGTGCGCCAGGCTTTGGAGCGGCTCAGGCCCGGTCTAATTAAGGATCCCAGTCCGTACATTTCTCCCCCGCCCCGGCAGCTCTTGGAAACCTCGATGGAAGCGCTGATTTACCACTTCAAGCTGTATACCGAAGGATTCCATCCGCCCAAAGGCGAGGCCTACGTGCCCACCGAGTCGGCGCGTGGTGAGGTCGGCTACTATGTCATCTCCGACGGCGGCTCGATGCCCTTCCGCGTCAAGGTCAGAGGGCCGTCCTTTGTAAATTTGCAAGGTTTATCGTATGCCGCCCGGGGATATCAGTTCGCCGATCTGGTTGCGGTGATCGCCAGCCTGGATCCCATTATGGGAGATGTGGATCGCTAGTCCCGGAGTTCGGAGGTTCCATGGGTTTCTTTGACGATAAGCAGGAATGGCTGAACGAGGTCTTCGGCAATTACCCGGAGGAGGGTAGACAAAGCGCCATCATGCCGCTCTTGCGCCGGGTCCAAGCCGATGAAGGATATGTCTCCAACCAGAGGATTCGCGAGATTGCCGAGCTGGTTGAGTCTACCCCGATGAAGGTCAAGGGTGTGGTGAGCTTCTATAGTACCTACCATGGGTTACCCGTCGGTAAGTACCACCTGCAGGTATGCGCCACTTTGTCGTGTGCTCTGGCCGGCTCCGATGAGTTGTGGGATGCTCTGGTGGATGAGCTTTATATACTTCCGGGTGAGGTGAGTACGGGTGGCGTATTTTCCATCCAGAAGGTGGAGTGCTTAGGCAGTTGCCACACCGCGCCGGTGATTCAGGTGAACGACGAGCCATATGTGGAATGTGTGACTAGAGCCCGCCTGAAGGCTCTGCTCGCTGGCCTGAAGGCCGGACGGGCGCCTAGTGAGCTCGAGCTGCCTGGGGACTGTGGCCACACCGAGCGTGCGGCTTTGGAGGAGGAGGCGTGAGCGCGGTAGAGGGGCCCATACTGTCCGCGCGTGATCCTCGTTTCACGAAGACCTTGTACGCCCATGCGGGTCAGGCAAGCGCACACACGCTGAAGTACTACCTGGACCATGACGGATACCAGGCGGCCCGTAAGGCGCTTGGCATGACTCCCGAGACGGTAGTGGAGGAGGTCAAGCACTCGGGCCTGCGGGGGCGCGGGGGCGCGGGGTTCATGACCGGGCTTAAGTGGTCCTTCATGCCCAAGGACGACGGAAAACAGCACTACATCGTCTGTAACGCCGATGAGTCGGAGCCGGGTTCTTTCAAGGACCGCTATTTTATGGAGGACGACCCGCATCAATTAATCGAGGGTATGATCATCGCCGGTCGTGCGATTCGTGCTACCGAGGGATATATCTACGTCCGTGGCGAGTATCGCAAGGCTTACGATCGCTTGATTGCGGCCATCGATGAGGCCCGGGCGGCCGGGTATCTGGGCGACAGCGTAATGGATACCGGTACTGCCTTCGATATCCACGTACATCGTGGCGCCGGGGCCTACATCTGCGGCGAGGAAACCGCTTTGCTCAACTCGCTGGAGGGCCTGCGGGGTATTCCCCGTACGAAGCCGCCCTTTCCGGCGCAGGCGGGTATATATGGAAAGCCCACCACGGTCAACAACGTGGAGTCCCTGTGTTCCGTAGTGCATATCCTTAGCAAGGGCGCCGGCTGGTTCACCGCAATGGGTACCGAAAAGTCTAAGGGCGTCAAGGTCTTCCAAGTCTCAGGTGCCGCGAAGCGACCGGGCGTCTACGAACTGCCTATGGGGGCGAGTTTCCGTGAACTCATCTATGATTTCGCCGGTGGTCCCAGCGAGCCTATCAAGGCCGTAATTCCTGGTGGTTCATCCACTCCGCCCTTGCCCTGGAGCGAGGCCTTGTTGGACACGCCTATGAGCTACGAGTCTCTCGTAGGCCTAGGCAGTGCGCTGGGTACCGGTGGGGTGATCCTGGTGCCGGAGTCGGTATCCATGGTGGATGTGATGTGGAATATCACCCGCTTCTACGCCCACGAGTCCTGTGGCAAATGTACGCCCTGCCGAGAAGGGGTCTCGGGTTGGATGGTAAGGCTCATGGAAAAGATCGCTAAGGGACGAGGGGAGCCGGGCGATGTGGATCTGCTTTGGAACCTGCTAGATAACATTGAGGGTAGGGCCTTCTGCCCCTTGGCCGATGCCGCAGTCTGGCCGGTACGGGGCTCCTTGAAGCATTTTCGTCACGAATATGAAGCGCAGATTCGCGAAGGGCGGCCGGTGTCGCGGCCGAATCGCTGGAGGTGAGGGTGTGAGGGTTAAGGTCAACGACCGCGAGATCGAAGTACCGCCGGGCACTTCGGCCATGGACGCGGTGTTTCACGCTAATTATGATGTACCCTTGTTCTGCACTGAACGATACCTTTCGCCCACTGGGTCGTGCCGGCTGTGCTTGGTACGAATCGGCACGCCGCGGAGAGGGCCGGACGGCGGGCTGATCAAGGAAGAGAGCGGCGCCGTCAAGATCTTCTACTTCCCCAAGTTGATGGCCAGCTGTACCACCGAGGCCAGCGAGGGTATGCATATCGATACCCTGTCCGAGGAGGTCAAGAAGGTTCAGTCAGGCATGCTGGAGTTCACGCTTATAAACCATCCGCTGGATTGTCCTGTCTGCGATAAAGGTGGTGCCTGTGAGTTGCAGGACCGTAGTATGGAGTATGGTCTGGACAGCCCCGGCTATGTTGGGAATGAACAGGATAAGCCCCTATACACTCGCTATACCTTTGGGCGGCGTTATGAAGAGAAGCACCACAACCTAAACGCCTTCATTACCTTAGACCGGGAGCGCTGTATACGCTGCAGCCGCTGCGTGCGCTACTTCGAAGAGATACCGGGGGATGAGGTGCTCGACTTCATCGAGCGTGCTGTGGACACCTTCATAGGCACCGCCGACTACGACTTGCCATCGAACTTCACTGGTAATATCACCGATATCTGTCCGGTGGGGGCGCTCCTAGACCGGGTGGCCCGCTTTCGGGGACGTAACTGGGAGTATGACCATACCCCCACTACCTCGATGGTGGACGCCGCCGGCCAGCAGGTTTGGGTGGATGCCCGCTCGGGGCATATCGAGCGGATCCGTGCGCGTGAGCACCCCCAGACCAGCCAGATGTGGATCTCGGACGCAGCGCGTTTCGGTCACGAGTACACTAATATGGATAGGTTGCGCCGCCCATTGGTACGCCATGAGGGGCGGTTGGTAGAGGTTAGTTGGGATGAGGCGCTCGCGTACATGCGCGAGGGCCTGAAAGGGACCGATTACACCGATGTAGGTCTTTACCTCAGTGGATCCGCCACGTTGGAGGAGGGCTATGCGGCTGCGTCACTAGCCAAGTTGATGAACACTCCTCATCTAGACTTCGAGGGTCGTGGGACCATGGCGGCCAGTGGATTTGCCGCGCTCACCTATCAGGAATTGCTCACAGCTGATCAGGTATTGGTTTTCGGAGATCCTACCGAGGAACTGCCTACGCTGCATATTTGGTTACAGCAGTATTTGCGCGGACTTAAGACCGTGGCGCCCTTGGCACACGGAACGCCTTTCGCGGACCTACAGATTAAGGAGCACATGCTAAAACGGCGCGAGAAGCTGGCTGTATTTGCCCCCCATCCTACCGCCTTGATGAAGTGGGCCGGCCAGCAGGCGGTTTTCACCCCGGGGAGGGAGGCGGAGCTTCTTGGGGCTCTGGCTACTTGGCTTGAGCGGCCAAGCGCCGAGATTACGCTGGAAGGCTTGGACGTTACGCCTGTCCGTGAGGCCGCTAAGCGCTTCTTGGCAGCCCGCACGCGAGTGATGATACTGGGTGCGGATGTTTTGGCCGATGCGGAGGCTGCCGGGGTGGCCCTAAAGATCAGCCAGATCTATAGGGCTAAAGTCTTCGTCATGACTCCCGCGGCCAATGCGCGCGGTTTGGAGGCTATGGGCGTGTGGCCGGGCGAAAGGGGTGCTACCCTGGAGCACTCAGGGCCGCAGGTGGCTTTCTACGGCGGTGTCCTACCTAGTGAAACGGTGCTGAGCGGTCAGAACTTCCGGGTGGTTCACCATACCCACCTGACGCCTGTAATGGAACGCTACGCCGATGTGGTACTGCCGGCGGCCAGCGCCTACGAGAAGCGTGGCGCCACCATTAACGTGGAGGGACGGGTGCTTACGCTTAACGCGTGCGGGATTGATAACGGTGAAGCTGAGGGCATGATACAGGCATTGGCCATTTTTGCCCGCGCTCTGGAGATAACCCCACCGGCGCAGCTCCTGCGGCAGGCCCGTAAGCAGATCCGTGAACACTATAGGCTAGACTTGGATACCCTACCCGAGGAGGGGCTAGTTTGGCGCCCGAAAGGCCCGTGGTCTGTTGTCATAGTGAAAGAGGAGGCCGATGCCAGGTTGTACCTCAGACCAACTATGTGGCGTTCAGAGATGTTACGGGGTACCCGTGCCTTGGCTGCGCTTGGAAGGAATCACCTTGGGGTCCATCCTGCTACTGCGGCCGAGCAGGCTTTGGCGGAGGGCCAGCTGATCGAACTGGAAACCTCCTTAGGCTTGGAGCAGGCCCAAGTACACATCGATGGTCGCCTACCACAGGACTATCTATACTTAGAGGCCCGTGATGGATATGTTGGGCGACGCCTGACCTATAAACTGCTGGTGCCTGCTGGAGGCGAGGCCTAATATGGAGTACTTATGGGCTTTCATTAGGTCACTACTGGCCATCGTGGCCCTTTTAGGCGCTTTCGCCTATATGACTTGGGTGGAGCGCCGGCTTTTGGCGCGTTTCCAGATCCGAGTCGGGCCCAGCCGAGTTGGGATCATGGGGCTTTTGCAGCCGATCGCCGACGCAGTAAAGATGGTCTTCAAAGAGCAGATCACCGTTCATAATGCGGATCGCTTAGTGTACGTGATCGCACCGATTGTCTCGGTCACCTTTGCGTTGCTTACCTTTGGGATTATTCCCTTTGGTCCCAAGGGCTCGTTCTTCGGCCTGAATCCTTGGGTGTTGAACTTGGACATAGGTGTGCTGTACATACTCGCCATAGGTGAGTTGGCGGTGTACGGGATCTTCCTGGCCGGCTGGGCTTCCGGTTCTAAGTACAGTCTGATGGGATCCATGCGCTCTGCGGCCGGTTTGATCAGCTATGACCTGGCGCTGGGTTTGGCGCTTCTGGGACCGGTGGTGCTGGTGGGCTCGCTCAATATAAATGACATTGTGGCTTGGCAGGCGCTGCACCCGGTGGGTTTGTGGTTGTATCAATTTCCGGCTCTGGTAGTCTTCGCCATAGCTAGCCTGGCTGAGGCTGCGCGCACTCCCTTTGACCTACCTGAGGCTGAACAGGAGTTGGTCGGTGGCTACCATACCGAGTACTCGGGTATGCGTTTCGCAGTTTTCCAAATGGCCGAATACCTGCATATGATTACTGCAGCGGCAGTGATACCCACTTTGTTCTTTAGTGGTTGGCACGCACCGTTCGGCCTCCCGGAGATCCCCTATCTCTGGCTCATTATCAAGATGGCCATCTTCCTGTTCATTTTTATCTGGATTCGTGCGTCTTGGTTCCGGCTGCGCTATGACCAGTTGATGCGTTTTGCCTGGGGTTGGCTGGTGCCGGCCGGGGTGGTCTGGTTTCTGATCACTGCTGCGGTGGTGGCCAGAGGAGGTCTGATATGAGCATGTCTGCGCTGGCCAAGAGCATGGGGATTACCTTGAAGTATTTCTTCAGCCGCCCCGTGACTATCCCATATCCCGATGCGCCGGTATCCCTGAAGCCTCGCTTTCAGGGGCGTCATGTACTCACCCGGCATCCTGACGGGAAAGAGAAATGTATCGGTTGTTCGCTTTGTGCCGCGGCCTGTCCGGCCTACGCTATCTACGTAGAGGCCGCGGATAACGACCCCGAACATCCGGTATCGGCAGGGGAGCGTTACGCCAAAGTCTACGAGATCAATATGCTGCGCTGCATATTCTGTGGCTTGTGTGAGGAGGCCTGTCCTACCGGTGCGGTCGTGCTAGGCAACGAGTTTGAACTCGCAGATTACCAGTATGGGGACTTTGTATATAGCAAGGAAGATATGCTGGTGGGCGTGTATGGATCCAAGCCGCAGCGGCGTGAGGCGGAGCGCAATGAAGTACCCGTTCGACTGGGTTTCAAGGTGCCCTACGTACGAAACGAGCTTGAGGGGGTGAAGTACGAGTGAGTACCTTTGAGGTGATTGCCGCGGTTTTGCTAGTGGTATCCGCGCTTGGCGTGGTGGTCCTGCAGAATGCGGTACATGCAGCCCTGGCACTGATCACGAACTTCTTAGTGCTCTCTGGTGTGTATGTAGCCTTGGACGCACGTTTCCTGGCCGCAGTACAGGTGATTGTCTACGCCGGCGCGATCATGGTATTGTTCCTATTTGTGATCATGCTGCTTTCTGCGTCTAAGGCAGAGGTGGGCAGAAACCCGCTGCCTAGAATGGGTTGGTTTGCTGGAGTAATCGGGGTAGCGCTGGCGGCGGGTTTGGTGGCGGTATTGCTTCAATATACGCCGGCCATGTCGGCGATTCAGGCAGCTAAGGCTCTCCAGGGCGGCCTCCCCCAGGGGGTTGGTCAGGCGTTATACGGACCCTGGGTCTACGCGGTTGAGCTGATTGGCTTATTACTGCTGGCGGCTACGGTCGCTGCGGTGGTGATGGTACAACCGCATATCAGTAGGCCTTCCAAGAAGCCTCAGATGCTTGAGCGGGAACGTGAGAGCGGGGTGGTACGGTGAGCGTTTTCTTGGTGACTTCCGCCCTGCTGTTTGCGACCGGGGTGTTTGGAGTGCTGGTACGCCGCACGGCGATCTTAGTCTTTTTATCGATTGAACTGATGCTTAACGCCGCCAACTTGGCCCTGATTAGTTTTGCCAGGGGTTATGGAGACATAGCGGCGCAGTCGGTGGCTTTCTTGGTCATCGCAATTGCCGCGGCCGAGGTGGCGGTGGGGCTGGGTATTATTGTGGCGGTATTCAGGCTTCGGGCAACCACGAATGTAGATGACCTCAATCGGTTGGGAGGCTAGCCGTGCTGCTTGCCATTATTCTCTTACCGCTGTTGGGCTTTACCGTACTGGGCCTGTTCGGCCGCCGCTTTCCGGAGCCTTGGCCGGGATATCTGGCCTCATTCTTAGTATTTGCCAGTTTGATCCTCAGTCTTTTGGTGTTGACCGGTGGAGGCTCGAGCTTTACCTTGAAAGACTGGGTCCCCGGCGTCCCCTTTAGCCTACGTATGGATCACCTCTCGGCATATATGAGTCTGATCATTACCGGGGTTGGTTTTCTTATCCACGTCTACTCTATTGGTTACATGCGGGATGACCCCGGGGTGAGCCGCTTCTTCGCTTATATGAACTTCTTCATTGCGATGATGATGATCCTGGTGCTGGCCGACAGCTATCCGCTGATGTTCGTGGGCTGGGAAGGCGTGGGTCTGTCCAGCTACCTGCTAATCGGCTTCTGGTACCAGGAGAAGCTCAACGCCGACTCCGCACGCAAGGCCTTCATTGTGAACCGTATCGGTGACCTGGGGTTCTTGCTGGCTATGGGTCTTCTGTACCATATGTTCGGCACCCTCTCCATCTCAGCGCTACGCGGGCATATAGATACTACCTTGGTGCTGCCGGTCGGACTGGGCCTCGCGGGATTTTTTCTGCTGGTCGGCGCGGTAGGCAAGAGCGCGCAGATTCCCCTGATGGTCTGGCTCCCCGACGCTATGGCCGGTCCCACACCGGTCTCTGCGTTGATCCATGCTGCGACCATGGTAACTGCAGGTGTCTACCTGCTGGCCCGTAGTAGTTTCCTTTACGCCAACCTGCCGGATATCTCCTACCTCATTGCCTGGATCGGTCTCTTGACCGCCCTCTACGGCGGCATAGTGGCGCTGGGGCAATGGGATATCAAGAAGATCATTGCGTACTCCACCATCAGCCAATTGGGCTATATGTTTCTGGCCATCGGGGTAGGCGCGTACTGGATTGCGCTGTTCCAGGTGCTCACCCATGCCTTTTTCAAGGCACTGCTCTTCCTCACTGCGGGCTCGGTGATTCATGGTGCGGGGGGTGAGCAGGATGTGCGCAGGATGGGAGGTTTGAGAAAATATATGCCCCACACGCATATTCATGGTTTAATTGGCGCTTTGGCGCTGGCCGGGATACCGATCCTCGCAGGGTTCTGGTCCAAGGATGCTATCGTTAGCTCGGCGCTCTACTATCCCTTCGGGGGTACGTTGCTGTGGGTCGGGGCGTTGGTGGCTGCGGCGTTTACTGCGCTATACGCCATGCGTTGGTACACTCTGGTTTTTCTGGGGGAATTCAAGGGGAAGCACCCGCCACACGAGGCGCCCATGGTGATGCTGTGGCCTAACTACGTGTTGGCTATCGGGGCGGTGTTGATTGGCCTTCTGGCGCTGCCAAAGCCGTTCTGGAATATACTTGAGCCCTTCCTTGCTCCGGCTTTGGCGCATATGAATGTGAGCCCCTTGTCAGAAGGCGCCGATTGGGGCCTGCTGCTGCTGGGTGCGGGTATTGCCGTAGCCGGCCTGTACGTGGCGTTGTACTTCTTCGGTCAGAAGCGTTTCCGCGACGATAAGCAGATGCCTAAGGGGTATCGCAACTTTCAGCGCTGGAGCTCAAACGCTCTGTACGTGGACTTGGTCTACAACAGCTTAATCGCCAACCCCATCAAGGAGCTGGCTTACGGGCTGGGTGAACTGGATCGTTTTTGGGACAACTTCGTGGTCTGGCTTTCCGGTTCCGTCGGCTTGGCCGGTCAGGGGCTTGCCCGGATGCAAGTGGGTTACGTGCGTGTATACGCCGGGGTTACCTTCCTTGGCTTGGTGGCCTTCGTGCTTTGGGGAGTGCTGCGATGATTCATATCATGGTGTTCCTTCCCGCATTCGCCGGGGTCTTGGCGCTGATATGGCCGCGGGCTGCACGGGTGGTTGGCCTGGTGGCCAGTGCGGCCACATTTCTGATTGCTGTGAGTTTGTTCGTTGCTTATAGCGGCACGGGCTACGCGTATGTTTACCAAACCCCGTTGCTGCAGCCGCTCGGTATCTACTACGCCGTAGGGCTGGATGGTGTTGGGTTGGTGCTGGCGTTGGCCTTCAGCCTGATGACCTTCTTGGGTATCTTGGCCTCTAACAAGGTTCCGGGCCGAATGGTGGGGTTGGCGCTGCTCATGGAGACCGGTCTACTGGGCATAGTAGCCAGTATTGATCTGATTCTCTTCTACCTGTTCTTTGAGGCCACCTTGATCCCCAGCCTACTGATGCTGGGTCTATACGGTCGCGAGAACCGGGTACGGGCTATGATCAAGTTCGCTATCTACACCCTGGCGGGAAGCCTATTGATGCTGGCTGGTATTCTGGCGGCTCGTTACCTGAGTGGTGCAAACAGTTTCCTGCTCAGCGACCTGCTGGCACATCATCTGAGCGGTACAGCAGGAGTCTGGGCGTTCTGGGCCTTCATGGCGGCCTTTCTGGTCAAGACACCCCTGCTGCCACTACATGCCTGGCTCCCCGATTTTCACGCTGAGAACCATCCTTCAGGCTTAGCGGATGTGATGGGTACGCTTTACAAGGTGGGTATCTTCGCTATCTTCCGCTGGGCAATTCCGCTCTTCCCCGAGGCCTTCGCCCAATTCCGTGTCTTACTGCTTGTTCTGGCCGCGGTGACCGCGCTGTACGCTGCCTGGGCCGCCTACGGGCAGAAGGATTGGAAGCGGCTTTTGGCCTACGGAGCACTTTCACATATGGGCATTGCCGCACTGGGTCTGTTCAGTGGTTCGCCCGAAGGGGCTACCGGGGCGATCTTCCTTCTTGCGGCCAGTGCTATATATACAGGTAGCCTATTCTTGTTCGCCGGGATGATGTACCAACGTTACGGCTCCACCGAGATCAGCGTTACCAGGGGGCTGGCCAAGAGCGCCCCAGCTTTAGCTGCTTTTGCGCTCATCATGATGCTGGCTATGATCGGTTTACCGGGTTTGTCGGGTTTTCCCGGCGAGCTCATGGTGTTGCTCGGCGCCTACGGTGTCTCACCCTCCCTGACCATATTGGCTTTCCTGGCGG
Organism: uncultured bacterium; assembly: GCA_964402875.1. Taxonomy (GTDB): domain Bacteria; phylum Deinococcota; class Deinococci; order Deinococcales; family Marinithermaceae; genus CAYODT01. The sequence continues at coordinate 44,217 of CAYODT010000004.1, forward strand.
TTATTGCAGCCGTTTCCTACGCTCTCAACGCCTATCAGCGGGTCTTCCACGAACAACCTGAACGGCCCGCAGCAGATTTGGGGTACCGGGAGTGGATTTTTGCTGTTATGGCCACACTTCCCTTGCTGATTCTGGGGATCTACCCCAAGCTGTTTAGTGCCGTGATTGAGCCTAGTGCACGGCTCTTCACCCACATAATAGGAGGTGGCCTGTGAGTGTTCTGGTAATCCTCGCAGCTACGGCTCTACTGATAACTTTCCTAGGCTTCTTCCTTAGAGTGGACTGGATACGTTGGCTGGCCACCCTAGGCTTTGCGGGGGCTTTGCTTGCGCAATTACTCAGCTGGAACCACACCCAGGTATTGTTCGAAGGCCTATACGTCTATAACGCCTTCTCACAAGGGGTTACTCTAGCCATACTAGTGGGCGCCTTGCTGACGGTGTTGGTGGGCCAGCGCTATATGCGCCAGGGCGATCATGAGCAGTTCGAATATTATGCGCTCTTAGCTTTTGCGATACTAGGTGCGCATGTCATGAGTGCTACTGACAACTTGGTAGTGATGCTGATCGGGATTGAGCTGCTATCTATTCCCTTTTATGTACTAGCGGGCTTCAGGCGGGACCTAGCCTCCTATGAGGCCTCGTTGAAGTACTTTTTGTTGGGTGCCGTGGCCTCGGGAGTGTTGCTGTACGGTATTGTATTGCACTATGGTGCGGTCCAGAGTTTTTCGGTGGCCGTGGCCGGCCACGGTACCTTATATGCCGTGGCTTTGAGCATGATCCTGGTGGGGCTGGGTTTCAAGGCCTCACTGGCACCCTTCCAGTGGTGGGTGCCGGATGTCTACCAAGGTAGTCCCACCCCGGTGACACTGGTGATGGCCACCGGGGTCAAGGCGGCTGCTTTTGCTGCGCTAGCGCGAGTAATTGTGGGTGCCGGGCTTGGCGGACCCTGGTCGGTGCTGCTTGCGGTGATGGTGGTGCTGACGCTCTTGTACGGTAACTTGGCTGCGCTGGCCCAGAGCGAGGCCAAGCGGGTACTGGCCTATTCCTCGGTGGCTCACGCGGGGTACCTGGCGGTGGCCTTGTTCGGCCCCAACCCCGGGCCCGCGCTGGGCTACTATCTGCTGGCCTACACATTATCCACCGGATTGGCTTTCGCGGTGCTCTCGCTGATGGACAAGGGTGAAGGTGTGCCCTATGGCAACCTACACGGCCTGATTTATCGCTCACCCCTACTAGGGATAGTCTGGGCGGTGGCTATGTTATCACTGGCCGGTATACCACCCTTCATGGGTTTTTGGGCCAAGTACCTGGTATTCGTTGAGGCGGTTAAGGGTGGGGCATACGGGTTGGTAATCTTCGCCCTGGTCACCAGCGTGGTAGCTGCCTACTACTACTTAAAACTGCTCTCTCTGGCGACCTTCACCAAGCCGGGACAGCTTGAAAAGCCCCAGGCCGGGACTGCGGCTCGTTTGACCTTAGGAGCCACAGCCTTTGTGGTTTTGTTGATCGGTGTATTACCCAACCTGGGATACAGTTTGTTTAGCGGAGCCAGTAACCTGCTGCACTGAATATATTCGACAACAAGGATAAAGGTGAGCGGCACTGTTGTGCCGCTCACCTTTATCGCTTTATCGCCGAGTCAGGGCGCGACTGAAACTGCTGTGGGCTGATAGGCACAGCGCGGCTCTTCGGCTAGTGGATCGCCGGTTTCGGCCCAGGCCCTGGCGCGGCTACCGCCGCAAATGAAGCGATATTCGCACACCCCGCATTTCCCCCCGAGCATATTCGGATTGCGCAGGTCTTGGAACAGGCGACTGTTCTGATAGACGGGGAGCAGGCCGTTGTCGCGTATGTTTCCGGCGGATTTGGCTAAGAATCCTGACGGAAAGACTTCTCCCGTGGCGCTCACGAAAACGAAACCGTAGCCGTCGTGGACATGTGACCCGGGGACCTGCCCGGGGGCCTGACCTTGTCGCTGCAGTTTGATCCGCCGGTAATGTGGGGCTTCCGTGGTGCGGATCTGTAGGCGGCTTACCCGTGCGGATTCTGCGAGCCAGTCCAGGACTTCCTCAAAGGCATCGGCACTTAGTTGTTTCAGCATGCTGCCGCGGCCCACCGGTACCAAAAAGAACACTTCCCAAGATTGCACTCCGTGAGACTCGGCCAACGCCAGCATGGCCGGGAGTTCCGCTCGTGTTACCGAAGTTACGGTGGTATTGATCTGCGTGGAGAGACCCATCTCTCGCGCTGTATCCAAGGCATCCAGGGCCCTTTGGAAAGTACCTGGTACACCACGGAAGGTGTCGTGGACTGCTGCACTGGCGCCGTCTATGGAAATGGCCATTTGATGCACGCCCAGATCCTTGAAGCGACCGATGGCCTCACGAGTCAACAGTGGCGTTACCGCAGGTGTAATACCGATCTTGAGGCCCAGCCTTGCGGATTCTTCGAGCAACAACCACAGATCGGATCGCTTAAGCGGATCGCCGCCGGTGGGCAGCAGGATGGGCTTGGGGGTGAAGGTGGCTAGTTCGCGGAGCAGCGAGAGTGCCTCCTGAGTGCTGAGTTCGCCCGGAACGGGGTCTGGTTCGGCGGAGGCGCGACAGTGTTTGCACGCCAAATCGCAGGCATGAGTCATCTCCCAGGCCACCAGGAGCGGATAACGGTTGAAGTCTGGACGCATGTTTTACTCTACCAGCGTGGGGCTCGGGATGGCCACTCTGTTTTAGAGAACATCACAGCCCGAGCTACTCACGCGCCAGAACCCCGGTAGAGCGGCCCGAGCAAGAACTGGCAAGGGTTGACGAGCGGGTGATACCCTGCATGTTTGCGCCGGTTGCAGTGGGCGTCTGCCAAGACCGGAGTCAAGGGGTGCTTCCTTAAGTAATCAGTCCAACAGCTGCCCTGTTCCAGGCCCGGGCCGAGGGGTTAGGTTGTGCCCGGTATCCGGGTCATATCAAGCGTGGGTCAAGCGACCGCTGCCTTAAAATGCCAAGGCGTGAGAGCCCGATTTAGGAACAGGAGCTTGATGATGTTATCCCACCAAGGTAGAGCTCGAGCGCATTCAGGGCTTCCCGTACAGCGAAGACATTCCGCTGCTTGAACTGTTTGTGTATGGCCTGATAGCTGACGCCTTCTTGAGAGGCCACGTCCTTCAGCGTGCCGCTATCTAGGTATGCTACCAGCCTCCGCCACACTGGCTGGTCCCAGCGCTTCCAGATCGCAGCAGCTAAGCCTATAGTAATTCCGAGAACCTGGTCTATCCGGGGAGTGGTGGTCCTAGCGCATAGAACCCGCTCTTCATCTTTGGCTGTTTCCAGAGCGTCACCTGCGCGGCTGAAAGCTTCGCGGCTGATCTGTACGATGTGACGTTCCGCTGGTTTCTGGTCCAGAATACTTTCACCTACACCGAAGCGGACCCGGACGGGGTAGAGCCGTGCCAGCGCCTCTAGGGTTAGCTGTGGGACCACCGTCATGGTGTTTAACACCCCCTGAAACTCGTCGCCGCGCACCGCTTCGAAGGGTATGCGAAGGTATTCGGCGAAGCGCCGATTTAGGGCCGGTAGATGTTCAGTTAGGATCGTCGCCGCGCTGGTACCTAGGTTACGCGAGGCTACTAGGTCACCGGTGAGCACTACATCAGGCATGTCTCAGTCTATCAGCCACTGTATTTCTGTACGATCTCTAGCAGTCTAAGATACTATATCCAGCTCGTGCCGTTTAGCTACTCGAATGATGGCCGCGCGTGGAGAACCTGTGAGCGACACACCCCTCAACCATCTTTGTATAGCTCCCTGGTGATTACGATACGCTGGATCTCGTTGGTGCCCTCGTAGATCTCGGTGATTTTGGCATCGCGGTAATATCGCTCCACCAGGTAGTCTCTGGCATAGCCGTTCCCACCCAGAACTTGGACCGCGGCCCGGGTAACTTCCACAGCAGTCTCCGAAGCGAATAATTTGGCCATGGAGGCCTCTTTGCGGAAGCTCAGGCCTAGGTCTTTCTTCCAAGCGGCATGCGCAACCAAAAGCTCCGCCGCTTGGATTTTGGTTGCCATATCGGCTAATTTGAAGCTCACTCCCTCAAATTTGCGGAGCTTTTGCCCGAACTGCTCGCGGGTATCGGCATACAGCTTAGCGATATTAAATGCACCTTGGGCAATTCCCACGGCTTGTGCGGCAATACCCAATCGTCCGGTGTCCAGCCCGGATAAAGCGTAGCTAAACCCCATACCCTCTTGGCCCAGGAGCTGCTCGTTGGGCACCAGTACGTCTCCGAAATGTACTTCGCTGGTATGCGCGGCGTGCAGGCCCATCTTGTCTTCGGGCTTCCCAAAGCTGAGGCCGGGGGTGCCCCTTTCCACTAAGAAGGCCGATATTCCGTTGCGTCCTGGCTCGCCGGTACGGGCCAGTACTACGTACAGCTGAGCCTGCCCGCCAGAGGTGATCCAGGCTTTGGTCCCGTTCAGCAGGTAACCGCCGTCGACCTTGGTGGCGCGCGTCTTCAGCGAGGCGGCGTCCGAACCCGCATGTGCTTCGGTCAGACAAAAGGCTCCGATCCACTCGCCGGCGGCCATGGGCTTGAGGAAGCGTTCTTTCTGCGCATCGTTGCCATAGGCCAAAATCATGTACTGCGGTAGACCGCTAGTCACCGAGATAATTACCCCCACCGAGGGGTCGGCGGCCGAGAGGATAGAAAGCGCGGTGGTGTAGGTTGCGTTATCGAGCCCGGCACCCCCCCAGGCTTCGGGCGTGGTCATGCCCAACAGGCCTAGTTCGGCCAGCTTGTGTAACTGTGGCCAGGGGTACTCGCCGCTGCGGTCGTAGGCCTCGGCTTTGGTCAACAGTTCCTTGCGTGCGAATGTACGCACGGTTTCCAATATCAACTGCTTCTCCGAGGATATAGAGATCATTCAATCTATCATATCATGGTATCACCGGCGAAAATCCGATACAATGCGGTACTTTCCGCCTGCTGAGCTTGGATGTCTGTGGCCCGGTCCGGGCTATAGTTTGGTTTGTCTATGGACTCTGGTGTCTACCCTGGGGATTATTAGGTTACTTGGTGGGGATAACCTTTGCAGTGCCTGATGCTGAGACTAATGACCACAGCCAATTCCAACCAGTCTTCATGACGAGTGCTGGGGTTGTTGGACCGGCAGTTCCGTTGCTCGTTAACCAGGTACCGCGAGCACGGGGCGCCTAAACTGCCTCTCGGGCCATCTGGATTCGATGATTCGTGCGGTATAGGGGGCAAGTTGATAGAGGTATGCAGCCTAATGCGTGGATCGCGTGATAGCCATATTCCCCAGCGGTGCTTCGGTATGTTGCTCTACCAGGATGAAGCTACACTTAATTTCTGCCTGAGCAATGTGCTCAGGTTCCGGCCTACGGTGGAGAATTGGGTACCGGCATCATCCTTCGCGATTTGTATAATTAAGGGACGTATACGGTGGCCAGTGTCCTACCGGGAGCAAAGCTGTGATCTGGAGAACGCGGTATCCGTATCGGCTTGACGGCCCGTTCCAAACCCAAATTAGGGTAGCGATTATTGACAAGAACCCCAGTCGTAACCTTCTTGCCAAACAGACCTAAAGACATATATTACAGATTGGTGGGCGGTGCAGGGATTGAACCTGCGGCCTCTCGCGTGTGAAGCGAGCGCTCTCCCACTGAGCTAACCGCCCTAGCAGAATAAAAAATAGCACGTATAGGGCGAGAGTGTCAACTTGACGGATTCGATGAACCGAAGCAGGGGTCCGTTTCCGCGGGTCTTAGGCTTGCCATTCGTGGGGTATACACCGGCATCTGTCCGGGCCTGAGACCTGCCGGGTATGCTGAGATGGTGGATGGTATCGACTTTCTAACCGAAGTCGCGGCGCGCCCGCCATTGGTATTAGGGGTGGATCCGCGCCCCGAGCTACACCCTGGTACAAATGCCTTGGAGGCGATCCTTGGGTACAGCCAAGAACTGTTTGAGGCGCTGGCGCCGATGTTGGCTGCGGTGAAGCTGCAGGCGGCTTTTTTTGAAGCCCTGGGGGTGGAAGGCTATGCACTGATGCACACTCTGGCGCATAGTGCGCGCGTGTTTGGTATCCCGGTAATCTGGGACGTTAAGCGTGGCGATGTGGGCTCGAGCGCAACAGCCTACGCCAGGGCCTACCTTGAGCGCTATCCGGGTAGCGCCATGACCGCCAACCCCTACCTAGGTGAGGATGCCATGCAGCCTCTGTTCGAGGTGGCCGAGAAAAGTGGTGGGGCGGTGTTTGTGTTGGTGAAAACCTCCAATCCGGGCTCGGGTCTCTTTCAGGACCTTGAGGTTGCGGGCCAACCCCTGTATATGGCAGTAGCCGAGTGGCTGGAGCGCATGGCCGGTCGGTACACTTCGGGCAACTGGAGCCGGGTTGGGGCGGTGGTCGGAGCAACCTATCCCGGGCAGGTGGCGGAGCTACGAAAGCGGCTTCCACAAAGCCTCATGTTGCTACCGGGATTAGGTGCGCAAGGGGGTACCCCGATCCGTGGCCGGGGTTTGCTGAATGCCGCTAGCCGGGCGCTTTTCTACCCTAGTGGACGACCGGATCTGGAAGCCTCGCTCAAGCAAGCTAGGGATTACTTGAAGATCCTGGTTGCGGTGGATTAGGGCTTGGTAAATAATATCATTGGAACAAAGGCTAGGTAGACATAGCCACTGGGCTGATTGATGGATGGGGCGGGCTACAATACGCCGGGGCCTTACTTGCAGTTGCCTGGAGGTTCTGCCGGCGTTTGGTAGTCCCGTGAGCCTGATCATCAGGAACCACTTGGTTACTCACGACACCGGCCTGCCGGTCAGGATGAGCCAGCTTGAGCCGGGTAGGTGGCCGTGACAGGAATGAGGATGTCCTCTTCATGTAAAGAGGACATCAGTTTGCTCAGGCGCTCGTTGCTTGCTCGTTGGGATTCTTTCGTGCCCGCAGACCCATGCTCAATAGAAGGGCCACACCGGCTGCTGCTGCGGAGGCCGCGAAGATCTCGTGGAAACCCTTCAGGCCGGCAGGGTTGGAGCCCAAGAAAGCTCCCGCTAATGCAGTGCCTACCAGGATCCCGAAGGAGGCGGTCAGGCTCAATAACCCTTGGGCCGGGGCTCGGTCTTCGGCGCCGGTTTCGGAAAGGCCCACATAGCGCACGGGTGCACCCAGAAGGGCTGAAAGCCCGATCCCCAACACTACTTGATACGCGATGAAACCACTCCAGTCGTGAGCCAGAATCATGAGTAGGCTGCCCAGACCAGTGACGAAAGTACCGAAGAGCAAAATGTTCCTGGCGCCAAGCCTGTCTACCATGTGCCCCATAGGTTCGGTGAAGAGGAACATGGTGATTGCCGTAACCAAGATCAAGGTACCCGCAGGGCCTGTACCGACGCCCAGGGCGACCATGGCGTAGAACGGCAGGAAGGCTAGCCCGGCTTCGGCCATACCACCTGCAAAAGAGAGCGCCAGGGCGATGTTGAGCTGGCTCTTCCTAAACAGCTTCATGGAGACCACCGGTGCCTTGGGAAAGCGCTCATACAGGGCGAACAAGACCAGCAACACCCCCGCCGTCACTAGCCAAGGCCAGACAGCCGCTGAAGTGATGCTTTTCAGAAGGTCGGCACTGTGAAGCTGGTTTAAGGTATACGTCAAGCTGGAGAGGCCGCCGCCTAGCAGCAGCATACCCAGTAGATCCAATGGATGACGGTGCACGCCCGTGTCGCTCGGAAGGTTCTTAGCGGCGTAGTACAGGGCGATCAAGGCGATGGGTAGATTCAGGTAGAAGATGTACGTCCAGCCCAGCCCTTGAGTGATCCAGCCACCGGCCAGGGGGCCTATGACTGCGGCCACACCCCACAGCATGCCCAGAAAGCCCAGAGCCATACCCCGACGCTCCTTGGGGAAGATCTCGCCTATCACGGTGTTGGCGATGGGGAAGAGCCCGCCCGCGCCCAGAGCCTGTACGCCGCGGGCAACCAGTAAGTGGGCGAAGCTGGGGGAAAGTGCGGCCCAGAGCGAGCCCACCGCGAAGATGGCTACGTCCGCTAGGAAGACCCGCTTGCGGCCGAAGCGGTCGGAGAGGGCTGCCATGAGCGGGGTGGAGACGACGTAGACCAGCAGGTAGAGCGTCAGGATCCAGGGAAGCTGGCGGCCGTCCACCCCGAGTTTCTGCGCGATGACGGGTAGCGCCGGTGAGACGATGGATATATCCAGTGCCCCCATGAACACACCGAGCATCAGCGCGATCAACGTAGCCCGCTGGCTCTTGGTGATGGGACCTTTGGTGGATTTGCCGGTGTTAGCCATATTCTTGAACCCTCCCTGAAAAATAGAAGTCCACTTTTTACCGCTTACTCTTGCTCAGTGCAGGGCCCAGGTGATGCCCATGTATCCCAGGACCAGTGCGGTCATTGCGGCCCACAGTAGCGTTGCTGAGGCATCCGGTTTCCGTACGGCTGCGTGAACCAGCACTGCGGCGGTGGCCATGAGTAAGGGATGGATGAAGATGCGGCTCCATGGCAGCGTGATGGTAAGTGCCAGGACGATACCTAAAAGGACCTGTAAGTCAAGCAACCCCGATAGGCCCACCAGCATACCCATGGGGACAACCCGGTTGCTCCCTGCGCGAATTGCAGCATAGACGGTCATCACTAAGGTAAGGATAATTAGTGTTTCACCAAAGGATTTATGCAGCTCAAAGAGCATCGCAAGCCTCTTTCTCAAGCTTGCTGGCCAGCTGGGTCAGATAGTCGTGTTCGGTGCGTAGGTGAGCCAGTCTGAGTTCAATCGCGTAGCGGCCGCTTTCGGGCTGGTGCGTACTGAGTACTTGGGAAAGGATATGCATGGTGGGCTCGAGCTCCTCGACCTGTTGACGCAAAAGCCGGGCGGCTTCCTTGCCGGGCAGTTCGCGTATGAACAAAACCCCTATGGTACTCGCTGAATAGCTTTGGTGGGAGTGGCACAGATTGTCACTTAACAACCGCTGAAAAGTGGCCTCTCCGGCCGGCGTCACCGTGTAAACCCTACGCTCCGGACGGGCGCCGGGTTGTTCCCGGTGTTGCTCCACCAACCCCTCCTCTTCCATCTTCCGCAGCAGGTTATAGGCGGTGGGCCGCTTGAGGTCGGTGAGATAACCGAGATCGCGGTCGATGATCTCACTGAGTTGATAGCCATGCATCTGCTGCAGGCGCAGCAGGCCGAGGAGAAGTAGTTGACGCTCCATTCATACCCCCTAGTCATGATATTACTATTCATAAATCATTTAGTCAATCATGACTACAATCACCCTTTGACCTTTGTAACTACCGGGTGCTCCTTCCGTTAGCATGTACGGGTGGACATCCTTTCCCTGTACAGAGAGACCGGCGCACTGCTGGAGGGACATTTCCTTCTGCGCAGTGGACGCCACGCCGGACATTTCCTGCAGTCGACCACGGTGCTGCAACATCCGCTTTATGCTGAGGCTATCGGGGAACAACTAGCTCAGTCCTTCGAGAATCTGAAGGTGGATTTCGTTATCGGGCCGGCCATGGGTGGGGTGGTATTGGCATTCGTGGTAGCTAGAGCTTTGGGCGTGCGTGCGTTATTCGCGGAGAAGGCTGCCGAAGGAGGTATGTTCGTGCGTGAGGGGCTCACGGTGCGCCCCGGAGAACGGTTCTTGGTAGTTGAAGACGTGCTGACCACCGGGAGCTCGGCCTTGCGAACCGCGCAGGCCGCTGGCCGCCGTGGCGCGGAGCTGGCGGCGTTGGGTGCGATCATCGATCGTAGTAATAGCCGGACAACGTTCGATGTGCCCTACCGTAGCCTGCTCAAGGCTGGGTTCCCCAGCTTCGAACCGTCAGGTTGTCCGTTGTGCCAAGAGGGCCTGAAGCTGGAGGAAGTATAGATGCGTAGGGCTTGGCTGGTTCTACTGGTTGCCTTGTTGGGTTTGAGCGGCACACTTGCAGCGCAGCAGGAGCCGCCGGTAGGGCAGCAGGTTATCGTCAAAACTGCCCGCGCAGCGGTACGGGATTGGTTGAACGGAAAGTACACCGTGCACCTTCTTACGCCACAGGAGAACGTTGCGGATCTGGCTAAAATGATCGAGCGGTATGCCGCCTTCAGCCCACCGCCGGCGGGTGTGGACGTCAACTTGGAAGCTCCTGAGGTGAAGAGTAAGGATGGTGCGAAATACGTGCTATTTCCCGCGACCGTGGGCTCGAGCGGCGGTAATGTAGCGGCCGTAGTGCGCGGGGGTAAGGTGGTCAGCATTGCCTACAATTCCGGTCAGACGGCTATACCCCTCTGGGTACAGAATCCGGTCATCGGGGCATTGTTTGCGTTATTCAGCCTACTGTTTGTGCTGTCCCTATCCCGCCCCGGCGAGTTCGGGCGTATGTGGCGGGCTGGATGGGCGCTGGTACGCCAATACTGGAAGCTCTATTTGTTTGTTAACCTCCTGCTCTACGGGCTCTACATCCTTGGAAGTATCGCCGCTTACGGTATGCCCGACTTGGCCCGGGCCATCCAGAAATTGGTGGCGGGACCGATCGCCGCTATTGGGATCGAACAAGCCGCCCGAGCCGGGCTGCCCTCCTTCGCGCTGGGTGTCTTCTATTGGAACTTCAGCATGGGGGCATTGGCCACCACCGCAGTTCCCGGCCTCCTACTAGGTATTCCGGCACTGCTGTTCAATGCTGTTCGCTACTACGTCATGGGGTTTGCACTCAGCCCGGTACTGCTACCTGCCCATGCATTCCTGTGGCATCTGCCCACCTTGGCTATCGAACTACAGGGATACATCTTGGTTACTTTTGGGGCCATGGTGCTGCTGACCCGGGTGATGAACAGGCAAGGATACCGCTCCGGATTCGCAGCCCTGGTGCAGACCGTCTTTTTGGCCGCAGTTTTCTTGCTGATTGGTGCTTGGTACGAGGCGCTCGAGCTACAATATCTGGTGCATTTCTAACTTATTCCTGTTCCGGATCAATGGGGAAATCACCCTGTACGTGCTCAACGTAGAGAGTTGCGTTGACGTACTCTCGGGTGAGTTCATCCAGAAGATCGGTGCTGATCTCAGGCTTCAGGGTCTGGATCAATTGGTGCCCTTGTTCAAGGATATGCTCGGCTTCCTCAAAATCGCGATCCTTGACCGCTTTTTCCTTGGCATGCAGAATCATAGAGCGAAACAGCGTGAGATGCTCAAGAGTATCCATCTACGGCCTCCTTTAGAAATACGGCCAGGGCCGCGTTGAAGGCCGCCGGCGCTTCCAAGTTGCTCAGGTGCCCTGCCCCTGACAGCATTTTAAAGTGGGCCTGCATAGCCCTGGCTGTAGTCAGGGCCTCACCGGGCGGTGTCAGGATGTCTTGTTCACCCGCTAAAACCAGAGTGGGTACGCGGATCCGGCTCAGCAACGATGTACTGTCGGGGCGGTCTCTCATGGCCAGCAGCGCGTGCTCAATGCCTAATGGGTCGGCTTCTCGGATCCAGGTATCCACCTGCTGGACCAAGGCAGGGTTCTTACTACGGGTCTCAGAACCCAGAAGTCCGCTCAACATAACCTCCGGCAGCCAACCAAGACCCTCGGCACGGACGCGCGCGATCTGCGCATCACGACGACCGGCTACCACAGGGGTATCGGGCGTGACGCGGGTGTCTGCTAGTACCAGGGCCGCTACGCGCTTCGGATCCAGTGCCAGTAGCCTGAGCAGCACATAGCCGCCCATTGAGAGCCCCACGAAGGCTGCGCGGGTTATGCCGGCAGTATCCAACTGATCAGCCACATCTCCGGCGTAAGCTTCCAACTTGGGCTCTACCAGGCTCCGGTCGCCAAAACCGGGGAGATCGAGCGCCAAGCTGAAGCGCGGCGCTAAAGCTTCCTGCTGGGCCGCCCACATCCGCCGGTTCAAGGGAAAGGCGTGCAAAAAGACTAGTGGTAGCCCTGATTCAGTGTCTGGTATCTGCACTCGCGCACCCCCCGTAGCATATCGGCGAATTCCTTGGCCCCCGGCGGCCACTCAGGTTACGGTCGCAGCGCTCTAAGGACCCGGTTCGGTTATCTTACTGGCCGCTGGGCCGCCATCAGCTCTGAGTATCTGATGAGATGACCGCGACTAGCCTGGTTTCAAAGGCTGATGTCAGACTGGGGACTCTGATAGAAGCTCTTCCAGGGTATTCCAAGCCAATGTGGCGCACTTGACCCGGGCGTGCAGCTTGGAAACCCCGGAAAGCGCGGCAAGCTCACCTAGCGAACCATCGGGATCGCTGCCCTCGATCACCATGGCCTTGAAACTCTTGGAAAGCGCACGGGCTTCCTCGATATTTCTGCCCTTGATCACCTCGGTCATCATCGAAGCGGAGGCTTTGCTGATCGCGCAGCCCTGGCCGGAAAAGCTCACCCCCTCGATACGATCCCCCGAGAGCTTTAAGGACAGCTCTATATGGTCGCCGCACGAGGAATTGTGGCCGGCCGAACTGAGTGTGGCGTCGGGCAGGAAGCCATAATTGCTGGGATGCTTATAGTGCTTGAGGATGGCTTCCTTATACAGCTCTTCCATCAGACTCATATTCCGCTCCTTACAGCCAGTCCTTGAAGAAGTCCCGGGTATGTGTGAGGGCCTGAGCAAAGCGCTCCACATCACGCTTGGTATTGTAGACATAGAAGCTGGCGCGCGCAGTGGAGGATACTCCCAGCCGGCGATGCAGCGGTTGGGCACAGTGGTGACCGGCACGAACCGCGATGCCTTGTTCGTTGAGTGCGCTGGCTACATCGTGTGCGTGGAGGCTGCCTAGGGTAAACGAGACTACTCCGCCGCGATCTTCACCCTTAGGGCCGAAGACCCGTACCTCTGGTATCTCCGCGAGTAGCTCGAGCGCATAATCCACTAACTCCCGGTCGTGTTGCCAGACTGCCTCCATACCCAACTCATCCAAGTAGCGGACCGCCTCGCCCAGTGCGACCGCCTCGCCGATAGCCGGGGTCCCGGCCTCAAAGCGCTGTGGCGGTGCGGCATAGGTGGACCGATCGATGAACACCTCGTCGATCATCTCGCCGCCGCCCAAAAAAGGCTTGAGACTGCTTAGCAGCTCGAAGCGGCCGAACAATGCCCCAATGCCCGTGGGGCCCATCATCTTATGGCCGGACATAGCTACGAAGTCCGCTCCTATAGCCTGTACATCGATGGGCATATGTGGTGCGGATTGTGCAGCATCTACGACGGTTATAGCTCCTTTGGCGCGGGCCTCAGCTACTATTTCGCGTACCGGGTTTACTGTACCCAACACGTTGGACATATGAACCACACTGACCAACTTTACCCGCTCGTCGAGTAGCTCCCGGAAGGCAACCAAGTCGAGCCGCCCTTCCTCGGTGATGGGCACCGCCTTGATCTCGAATCCCAGGTGCTCTTTGATCAGGTGCCAGGGTACCAAGCTGGCGTGGTGCTCCATCTCGGTCACCAGAACCACGTCGTCCGCCTTCAGATTGCGCAACCCCCATGCGTAGGCCACTAGGTTCATGGCCTCGGTAGTGTTGCGCGTGAAGATAATTTCTTCCGGTCGGGAAGCGTTTATAAAGCGGGCCAGTTCGGCCCGGGCGGATTCGTAGGCCTCCGTAGCCTGGATGGAGAGCGTATAGGCACCACGGTGCACATTGGCGTTGCTTTCCAGGTAGTACCGTCTGAGCGCTTCTATGACCCGCGCGGGCTTTTGGCTGGTGGCGGCGGTATCCAGGTAGACCAGATCGGGGTGCGCGGCGAGTAGCGGGAAGTCCTTGAGTAGTTTTGTGGCCGTGATCATGTTGCCTCCATTCTCAGTCTACGGCTGACCGGTAGTGCGGGGAGAACGCTCTTCGTAGCCTACAGAAACCTGCTCTTTGTCTACCCTGACAAGATAGATACGTATGGGTCGCGGTGCCGGCATGGTATTCTTGCCGGTCTTAAGATCGAATGTCGCGCCGTGACGGGTACATTTGATTTTGCCGTTCTCGATCGGTCCGTCGCTGAGCGGATTATGATCGTGTGAACAACGATTCTCGATGGCAAAGGGCCCATCTTCGTACAGGCCCACCAGCACCTCCTTGCTGCCGAGTGTGATGGTGATGCGCTGTTCAGGCATAGCTTGGAGCTCCTTCAAAGTAGTGACGGGTACCCAGTTCATACCCTTAAAATACATGCTCCGTACATTGTGCTATGTACTGCGCGGCGGTTTTGGGATTGGCCACGGAAGGGTCCGCAAATCGCCGCGCATTAGCCGGGCTTTAAAGATAGTCATTCCCGAACGTATGGTTTTCATTGTTCCGGTCACGTCGGGGTCACTGTGGAAACATAGGTTTTGTGTTCAAGGGCTCTAGGGGCCAGCGTGATATTACACCTCGATGTCTATCCATTGTGCTATAGTAAATGCATAGGCTGGTCACTGCGTAGCGGGGGCCAGCCTCTGTTATTTTGGCAATACGACAAGACCATAGCCCTCTACTTTTCCCGAACTGCTGCGGCGTAATTTTTCCTCCACAACACGCCAGTCTTCCTTATCCGGTTTTCCCAAGATATGGCGGCCTATTGGGGATACGACCAGATCGGCTAATTGCAGCCCCGCGATATTGTCTCTTTTCGACTTGAGTTCCAGCCCCACAATCCGGTCTTCGATATCTCTAGCCTGGAGGTAATACGTACCTAGCGTTTTGAGGTTCGACCAGGCGAGTTTCAGCTCCTTGTTCAGCGTGGGATCGCGCTTCTCCGCGACAATCAGCCCGCTACCACCCGCCTTGTCGATATCGAAGCAGAAACGTTCCACTAAAACCTTGAGGCTGAACAGATAGGGGTCGAGCGCAGCCTCTCTATAGCGTCTAAGGTGGTCGTTCTTGCGGATTGCGCACGCGACAACAGAGTACCGCAGTTCCCGCATGAGCACGTTGATCCGGTCGTAGAACCGGGTACGAAACATGACGTCCTTTAGGGCTTCAAAGCCGTTCCTGTTGCGCGTGATATCGGCGGTGTGCAGGATAATATCGGTGCGATCAAATATCTCACGCTTGAAGTTGTTGAGCGCTTCCGTCAACGGTCCGTTGGCATAGTCCTCGTCCAGGAGGACCCCACCCAGAACGAACATGGGGTATCGGTGATCGATCACCGACAGGTTGTGGTCACCGGATTCGTCGAGGAACAGCACCTTCATACAGGGTCCTCAACGGCCTTTTCGGCATCACGGACGCAGAACTCGCCGAACATCAACCTGGGCAGTAGCGTACCGATTCCCTGGAACGATCGTCCTTCGGATACAAACGGATCGAATCCCAAACGCAGCGTTCAGTATACCCGATAACACGCCGTTGTTCAGGTAGCCGAACGGAGTATTATGCTGGCAGGAAACCAGAACTCCGCGTCTTATGCGGACCCATCTAAACACTGTTATGCCAACTATAGAGCTACAAGTTTGGATGGAACGGAACTACCGGAGGCGAGGGGGATTTAATGGCAAAAGAATTCAGCGTCATCATTGAGCGAGACGCAGAGGGCTATTATGTTGCTTTTGTGCCGGGTCTTCGGGGCTGCCATACCCAGGCCAAATCTCTCGATGAACTTATGACGAGAGTACGAGAGGCCGTTGAGCTTTGCTTGGAAGATTTGGGTGACAGCGTCGAGCCTCTCGATTTCATTGGTGTGCAGAAGATTACCGTAGCTCCATGACCCGTCTTCCGAGGCTTACGGGTAGGGAAGTCATTACGGTGCTGAAGCACGCGGGTTTCGAGGTGGTGCGAATAAGGGGAAGCCACCATCGGCTTAGGCATGTGGATGGTCGTGTGACAACGGTACCCGTTCATGCTGATGAGACGGTTGGACCAGGTTTGATGGCCAGCATCCTCCGCGATGCCGAAATGACCCGAGCAGAATTCTTATTGCTCCTATAGAATGGCAACCGGGTCATTAACGGGTCGGCCTAACAAGGCGCTGCAGCGGGCGCTTGTACCTCATGCCGTTGAGCTTTACCGTTGGGCGGCTTTGGACTGAGTGGGAAGGCACCAAACCTGTATTACAGTAAAAGTGGTCCTTAACAATCGAAGATAACGTGGTGTCCAGCACCCTGCCCAGGAGCTTTCACGGCTCAAGCTGCCGCGATCTCCATTTCCTGCCAATGCCTACTATCAACTCTGGCGTGACCACTTTTATGCCTATCCCTAATGTGTTGCAGTCTCAAAACCTCGTTACGCCCTGGCTTGGAACTCCGGTGGAATCTTCTACAAGGTGGCCAACGCCTCGCGGTTCCAGGTAGCCCAACGGAGTATTATGTTGGCAGGAAGTCAGAACTCTGTATATTATGCGGACCCATCTAAAACAATGATAGTTTGCAAGGGAGAGGTCAGTAATGAGTATTTGGTTAGTAAGAGCAGGCAGCTCCGGGGAATATGAAGCAAAGTTCCTCAGCGAGGGCCGTATCTATGTCACTTGGGACGGTTTTAGTACAGATCTTGCCAAGCTCGATTCCCCCGAATCACTTCGAGAGTCTCTGTCATCTCATTATCTAGATGCAAAGCCGCGTGCAATTAAAAATTGGGTCAGTCAAATATGGTCGTTTGCAAAGAGAATGCAAATTGGTGACTGGGTAGTATTGCCAAGCAAGAAAAAAGCATCTATCCACTTCGGAAAAATATTAGGCGAATATCAGAACATTCCTAACGGTCCAAGCCCATTTTTCCATGCTCGATCGGTCAAGTGGTTCGCACAAGACATTCCCCGCTCCAACTTCGATCAAGATATCCTTTATTCTTTTGGCGCGTTTATGACGATTTGCCGTATCAAGCGAAATAATGCTGAGACTCGCATTAAGAGAATGTCAGAGAATAATTGGAAGTCTGGTGTTACCATGCCGCCGGTTGACACTGACGACTCTGATACTGTCGAGGACTCGACTAATCTTGACATAGAGCGGTTTTCTAAAGATCAAATTGCTAAATTCTTAGCAGAGAAATATTCTGGTCGCGGTATGGAGAGGCTAATTGAGGCAATTCTTAAGGCCAAGGGTTTCCTCACATATCGTGCACCAGAAGGTCCCGATAAAGGTGTAGATTTACTCGCATCACCTGGTGCATTGGGTTTTGAAAGCCCAAAAATATGTGTTCAAGTGAAATCAGGAGATACTCCAGTTGATCGTCCTACTCTCGATCAACTTATCGGGGCCATGCAGAACTTCGGTGCCGAGACGGGCTTGATGGTTTCTTGGTCAGGATTCAAAGGAAGCGTTGACAAAGAGCGACTGGCGCAATTTTTCCGTGTTCGCCTGTGGGATCAGGATACTCTTATTGAGGAATTGCTGTCCTGCTACGAGTCGCTGGAAGAGGGACTAAAGGCTGAGTTGCCTTTTAAGCGTATTTGGGCAATCGCAAATCTAGAGCCATGAGAAAATTGCAATCTAACATATCGTATACACTCGAGCAGCAAAAAGCAGGGTAAGGAACAAGTGATGCTTTTGCTGCCAGTTAGGCTAAGCGTTAGCCAATGCTGCCGAAACTTTATACCTACATCGTTCGGGCAGTTATCGGGTTGGTACTGAACCCCTTTTGGGGTGTTTGCACGCTTGCTGTTTGTACTTCTAGTCATCAGGGGAACCGGGTAAAATAATGGTGATTGGATTGCGGGTTTCCCCTGATGAAGGGCACGTAGCTATAGATTCCTAATACGCAATGGAAGTCGATAAACTCCTCGGGTTGGACGAGTATTATCGCGATTCGCGCTTTGAATCTAGGAAGCTTAACCTTTGTGGCTCATGACAGGAACGATGTAGCGACAATCTCTACAGTCGGGGAGCCGATGGTGCATGGATTCAGCATCGTAATAGGTCCCATCTTGGCGAGAAGCTGAAGCAGCAAGATACAAAGTACACTCGCGTGTTTATTAGTTGGCGCTTTGGGTGCCTTGGAAAGTCGGCTGCGTAAATTCCATCACTTTTTGCGTCGCTTGCTGGAGGTCGAGAAGCTCGCGTGAACAACGCCTCCGAATTATTTGCGTTCTGATATACCAGGATACGCCGAATGACAATCCAGATATCGCTGGCTAAAAGCCCATAACGGGCGGCGCTGGACATAAAGGCGCTCTAGGATAATTTGGTAAAGCTAAAGTGAGCGATACCGAGAGTAGGACTTGTCCTACCTAAATCTACCCCCTCGGCTGCCCATGTAAGTCCTTTAGGAACCCGCCCGCAGCTGCCGGTCCGTGCTTGTGAACCAGGGCTGCGGGTTGCTCGAGCGTCACTGATGATGGCACCAACTAGAGTCCCATCTTTCCCTCAATCACCCGTTCGATGTGCGCACGTAGTGCCGCGAGCGGTACGCGCGCGAGCACATCAGCCAGGAAGGCCTTGACTAGAAGCTGCTCGGCGTCCTTTTGGGGGATACCCCGGCTCATCAGGTAGAAGAGCTGCGTTTTGTCTACCGGCGCAGTCGATGAGCCGTGGGAGCAGCGCACATCGTTGGCGGCGATCTCAAGCTGGGGTACCGAATCAGCCCTGGCCTCGCTTGAAAGTAATAGGTTGCGGTTGGTCTGATATGCATCGGTTTGCTGGGCGCCGGGCTCGAGCTTGATCAGGCCGGAGTAGACTGTGCGCCCCTTGTCTCTAGCCGTACCTTTATATAGCACGTCGCTGCGCGTATGGTCGGCCACATGGTGCTGCAGGGTGTAGTGATCGAGGTGCTGATCTCCATGGGCGAAGTACAGCCCCAACATCTCGGAATCAGCACCCGGTCCTGCCAACTCCGACTGCACCTCGGCCCTAGACAGCCCGGCGCCCATGCTTACCGCCAAATCGTTAAGGTGCGCGTCTCGGCCTAGAACGGCACGCTGCCGGCGGAAATGGTCAAAACCTTCACTCAGGGTCTGTAGGTTGGTGTGGCGTAGCTTAGCACCTGGCTCCAGTACCAGTTCGCTTGCGGAGAGGCTGACTGCTTCTTGCCCCTCGGCAGAGGAGATGAACTCTTCTATATAGACCGCCTTGCTGTTTTCCTGCGCTAGGATCAGCGTTCGGCCTATGGAGAGGCGGCCGTCCTCGAGATAGTTGAATACTCCGATGGGCTGGTCGAACTCCACGTTCGCGGGGACCAGCATAAAGGCCCCGTGAGTGAATAGGGCGGCATTGTAACTGGCGAGCTTGTCGCTTGCGCCTACCGCGGTGAACAGGGCTTTGCGTACCTCCCGGGGATGCGTCTTCAGGGCTTCGTGCAGGCTGGTAAGCACCACGCCCTTCTTTTGTAGCTCCTCGGGTAGCTCCACGTACACCAGATCTGCGCCCAGGAAGACTGCAAAGCCAGCCAGCTCGGCTTGTGCAATACGCTTGGAAATCTCCGCTGGAAGCATAGAGCGCCTCAGCCGCAGGCCGGCCGGCTTGGCCAACGGAATAGTTTCGAAGGGCACCTTACGGATGTCGGTGTACCTCCAGCCTTCGGTTCTGAGCGTGGGATAAGGAAGACGGGCGAAGTCTGCCCAGGCCTCCCGGCGTTTTTCCAGCAGCCAAGCGGGCTCGCCCAGCTCCTTGGAGAGTGCTTCCGCTCCTTGCCGCGATAGTTCGATAACTGTGTCCATGCATCCTCCCAGCGTGTGTGACATCGGCGATGGGGTTAGCCGACCGAACCTTCCATCTCCAGTTCGATCAGGCGATTCAACTCGACAGCGTACTCCAGCGGCAGTTCCTTGGCCACCGGCTCGATGAACCCGCGTACGATCAGAGCGGCGGCCTCGTCCTCGGGAATGCCGCGTGACTGCAGGTAGAAGATTTGCTCATCGTTCAGCCGGCTGACCGTGGCCTCGTGCCCTACAGAGGCGGTTTCTTCCTCGACCTCCATGTAGGGATAGGTGTCGGTACGTGACTCTTCGTTGATCAAAAGAGCGTCGCACTCTACGTTTACTTTGGCGGACTTTGCACCTTCATAGACCTTGACCAGGCCGCGGTATGAAGAGCGGCCGTTGCCCTTGGAGATGGACTTGGAAACGATCGAGCCCGAGGTCCCGGAAGCGGCGAAGATCAGCTTTCCCCCCGCGTCCTGATGCTGGCCGTCTCTGGCAAAGGCGATAGAGAGGATGTCCGAACGTGCACCCGGTTCCAGCAGATAGGAACTGGGGTACTTCATGGTCAGCTTCGAACCCAAGTTACCGTCCAGCCACATGTGGTAGCCGTCCTGGTATACCAGGACGCGTTGCGTGACCAGATTATACATATTAGTGGACCAGTTCTGTATAGTGCTGTAGCGGCTTTGTGCACCACGTTTGACCACGATCTCGATCACCCCCGAGTGAAGGGAGTCGGCGGTGTAAGTGGGCGCGGTGCAGCCCTCAATGTAGTGCACCTTGGCCCCTTCGTCGACGATGATCAGGGTGCGCTCGAACTGGCCCAACTCGGCGGTGTTGATCCTGAAATAGGCTTGAAGGGGTACATCGACCTCCACACCGGGCGGGACATAGACGAAGCTGCCCCCCGACCATACCGCCGAGTTCAAGGCCGCAAATTTGTTGTCTTCGGGCGGGATAACTGTGGCGAAGTATTCGCGGAAGAGATCGGGGTGCTCCTTGAGGCCGTCCTCGATCGAAAGGAAGATCACGCCCTTGGAGCTCAGCTCCTTCCTAACGGAGTGATAGATCATCTCCGAGTCGTACTGGGCTCCCACCCCAGCCAGGCTCTTACGCTCGGCTTCAGGAATGCCCAGACGCTCGTAGGTATTGCGGATGTCTTTCGGCACATCGTCCCAGCTCTCGGCCTGCCGGTCGGTTGGCCGGGCATAGAAGTAGATCTTATCCAGGTCGAGGCCCGAGAGATCACCACCCCAGGTGGGCATAGGCTTGCTATTGAAGGTATCCAAGGCTTTCAGACGAAAGTCGAGCATCCACTCCGGCTCGTTCTTAAGGCGGGAGATAGCCTCGACCACCTCGTGAGAAAGCCCCCTCTGCGATTTGAAGACCGACTGCTCGGGGTCGCTGAAACCCCACCGGTATTCCTCACCTATGGTCTTTACATCCTCGCTCACGGTTCCTCCTTAATGTGCGAGCTCCTTAGAGACCCAGTTGTATCCGCGGCTGTCGAGCTCGAGCGCTAGTTCCTTGGATCCGCTGGTAACTACCCGCCCGTCCACCATCACATGCACCCGGTCAGGGACGACGTAGTTCAACAGCCGCTGATAGTGGGTGATGACCAGTGCACCGAAAGTTGGTCCGCGCATATCGTTGATGCCCTTGGCTACAATCTTTAACGCGTCGATATCCAGGCCGGAATCGGTCTCGTCGAGGATGGCATAGGAGGGCTCGAGCATCATGAGTTGAAGAATCTCGTTACGCTTTTTCTCGCCACCTGAAAACCCCTCGTTCAGGTAGCGGGTTACGTAGTTTTCGTCCCAGTCAAGTATTCCCAGCGCCTTCTGAAGCTTGCCGTAGAACCCGGCGATGGAGACTTCGACGCCTCTCTTGGCCAGCGCAAGTCGCAGGAAGTTGGCGATAGTGACGCCAGGCACTTCCACCGGGTACTGAAAAGCCAAGAACAGCCCCAGCCGAGCCCGCTCATCGGGCGCCATGCCCAGCACATCCTGGTCGTTTACCAATACCCGGCCCTTGGCTACGACGTACTTAGGATCTCCGGCGATGACCTTGCCCAGTGTAGATTTACCGGCGCCGTTCGGGCCCATCAGGGCGTGAACTTCGCCCATAGGCACCACCAGGTTGACTCCCTTGAGGATCGGCTGTCCGTCTACTGACGCCCATAGATCGTGAATTTCCAGTTGATTCGCCATCAAGCATCTCCCAAATGTTTACCGGCCGCTACAGCGCTTATCGCGACCTATTGTCGTTTAACGAGTATACGCGGCCTCATTGATAAAGTCTAGTGGTTTACTCAGGATTCGACTTCCTGCGAGCTATGCCACGCTGCCGGCCCCTGAGCAAGTCCGGTCTACCTGGTTTACCCTGTTTTATCCGTCGTCTGTGCGTTGGAACAGAGTATTGAGTACCTATTTACACGGCAGCCATGTAATGCTTAGCTCGGGGGTTATAGCGGCCCGGCTGCTTGCTGGAGCCGCCTCAGACCGTATAGCACGTGGGTTAGGGGTTGCGCGGTCGGAGGTTCTAGTATTAGGGTTAACCTGGGCATGGGTGTACAAGAGCAAACGGCGGTATGTTGAGAGCCGCACTTCACGGGTGGTTTGTTTACCGGCCTAAATCAGGCTTAACTAAGGAGGGGTCAGTGGTGAAGATACGTATAGGGTTATTTGGAACGTTGATGGGTGTGATGTTGCTTACCGGGGGCTTGGCGGGCGCGCAGACGGTCAAGATTGCACTTTCGGGCGAAGCCACCACACTGAATCCTGCAGATACCAACGGGAATCTCGATTACAGCATCGAGCAGCCCATCTACCAAGGTTTGGTAGGCTTCAATAAGGATTTCAAGCTGGCGCCTGAGCTGGCTACGTCTTGGACTTCGAACGCGCAAGCTACCCAATTCACCTTCCAGCTGCGGAAGGGAGTGACCTTCCAAGACGGTACCCCGTTCAATGCGGAAGCCGTAAAGACGTACTTTGACTGGGCCAAAAATCCTACCAACCAGTTCAAGCGCTCCAGCCTGTATTCGGTGATCGGTAAGATTGAGGTCTTGGGGCCGTACGAAGTGCGCTTTGTGCTCAGCAAGCCCTTCGGCGCTATGATGTATAACTTTGCGCATCCCGCCGGCCGCATCGTTAGCCCGGCTGCGATCAAGAAGTACGGGAAGGATGTCTATAAGCACCCGGCAGGCACTGGTCCCTACAAGTTCGTGAGCTGGACCGCGCAGGCCATAACCCTCAAAGCCTGGTCGGGCTACTGGGGCCCAAAGCCCAAAGTCGGCGAGCTCAAGTTTCTATTTGTACCCAGCGCGGCTACTCGTGTGGCCATGCTGCAAAGTGGCGATGCCGATTTCATCGAGGATGTTCCCCCGCAATTGGTGAAGGTGCTAAAGGCCAATTCAAGCCTCGAAGTAGCGGCTAAGCCCAGTATCTACGTGCAATGGATGTCCATGAATACACAGCGGGCACCCTTCGATAAGCTAGGTGTACGTCAGGCACTCAACTATGCGGTCAACAAGGCGGAGATCATCAAGGTGGCCTACGACAATTATGCTGTTCCGCCCACTGCGCCGATCGCCGAGCGGGTGGCCGGATACGCGCCGCAGAAGCCTTACGCCTACGACCCAGCCAAGGCTAAGGAGCTGCTCAAGAAGGCCGGATATCCCAACGGCTTCAGTTTTACGGCCTACACCTTAAGCGGCTCACGGTACCAGGTGCTGGGCCAAGCCTTAGAGCAGATGTTTGCCAAGGTGGGTGTGCAGATGAAGCTCGAGCAGCTGGCGGGCGCGTCCTTCAGTAACACCGTCTTCAAGCCACTCGATAAGACCACCGTGCAGGCTGTGATGGTAGGCTGGTCACCTTCGACTGGTGACGCCGACTGGGGCCTGAGGCCGCTCTTCGCCAAGTCCTCCTGGCCCCCGGCGCTCTTCAACCTGGCTTTCTTTGATAACAGCAAGGTCGATGGCTACTTGCAGGATGCTTTGACTACGGCCACCCAGAGCTTGCGTAACCGTTTCTATGCCCAAGCCGAGAAGATTATCTGGGATCAGGCGCCTTGGGTCTTCCTCGGATCGCCCTACAATATCTCAGGTCAGGCTAAGAAGCTTTCTGGTGTCTACTACATGCCTGATGGCACTGTTGCCAGCCGTAGCGCAGCTTTGCGATAGGGGTCTGGTGATCATTAAACTAGGGGGCTGGCAAGCGCCAGCCCCCTATGCGAGTATGCGAAGGGCCTCATGATCATTTTTACGATTCGTAGAATTCTGCAATCCATACCCACCCTTATCGGTGTGGCTGTGACGGTGTTTCTTTTTCTGCACGCCTTGCCCGGCAATCCGGCGCGGATTGCAGCCGGGCCTGAGGCTACGGAAATGGATGTGAAGCTGCTTGAGCAGCGCTTTGGTTTGGACAAACCCATACCTGTTCAATTTGTTTATTTCGTGGAGAATATCGCCAAGGGTAACCTGGGAAACTCTTACCGTAACCAGGAGCCGGCCACGGTGGTGATCCGGGGTCATTTCGTCCGTACACTGGTGCTCTCGGTGTCCGCAATTGGTATCGCGGTCATCGGCGGCGTTTTATTTGGCGTGATTGCGGCGGTCCGCCGGAACTCCTGGGTTGATCTGAGTTTGACCGCGCTTGCGGTCGGTGGGATCAGTATTCCTTCGTTCTTTCTGGGTATCGTGTTCATATATATATTCGCGGTCTATCTGAGACTTCTGCCGGTGGGTGGGGGCGGCGGGTTAAAGGCCCTAATCTTGCCCTCCGTTACCCTAGGCTTGGCCCCCCTCGGCACTATAGCGCGTTTTGTGCGCAGCAGTGTGCTGGAGGTGCTGAGCGAGGACTTTGTACGTACTGCGCGGGCCAAGGGGCTGAGAGAGGCAAAGATCATCTTCACCCACGTGCTCAAGAACGCGCTGATCCCGGTGATTACTATGACCGGATTGCAGTTTGGATTCCTGTTGGGCGGCGCGGTGATTGTGGAGACGGTCTTCAATTATCCTGGCATGGGTTGGCTGTTGGTGCTATCCATCAACTCCCGCGATTATCCGGTGATTGAAGGGTTGCTGCTGGTCTTTTCGCTGGAGTTCGTGGTGGTAAATTTTCTTGTCGATCTCTTGTACGGGGTAGCCGACCCGAGGATCAGCTATGGTTAAAGGCCTTGGGTCTTCCGGTAAGAGGAAGGTCGGAAAGCCCAGTTTTGTACGCCGGTTCATGCGGCATAAGAGTGGGATGTTTGGCTTTGTCCTGACCTCACTCTTTGTCTTGATGGCTTTATTTGGTCCCTTGATCGCACCATATAACCCGAACCAGCCTAACTATGCGCAGATCATGGCGGGCCCTTCTATGGTGCACCTACTGGGTACCGATATTTTCGGGCGCGATACGCTTTCGCGCGTCCTATTCGGTGCCAGGCTTTCCCTGGGTATCGGTGTGGGCGCAACCTTGATCGGCGCAATTATCGGGGGGCTGTGGGGCTTGTGGTCAGGCTATGTGGGTGGGTTCTGGGACGTGCTCTCGATGCGTGCCGTGGACATCCTGTTGGCCTTCCCAGGCATTCTGTTGGCTATCGGTATCATTGCGATAACCGGTCCGGGGATCGGGCCGGTTATCATCGCCACGGGTATCTTTGGGATACCTATCTTCGCCCGGCTGGTGCGCGGCTCGGTGTTGGCGGTGAAAGAACGTGCATTCATCGAGGCTGCCCGGGCGCTGGGCTCGGCCAATACCCGGGTGATGTTCCGGCACCTGATGCCCAGCGTGATTCTGCCGATTCTCGTGTACGTTACGCTACGCGTAGGCACAGTCATTCTGATCGCTTCAGGGCTTTCGTTTCTGGGGTTTGGAGTACAGCCTCCGGTACCGGAATGGGGAGCTATGCTTTCGTCAGCGCAGTTATACCTGCCGGTGGACCCACTGATGGCCTTTGCACCCGGTATTGCGATAAGCTTAGCCGTCCTGGGGCTGAACCTGTTGGGTGATGGGCTCAGCGATACGCTGGATCCGAAACTCGGGCGCTAAAAGGAGCTGGTTTATCATAGGATTTGAGCATGCTGCTTGCGGTTGATGTAGGTAACACCAGCACTATTATAGGCGTGTGGGATGCGGATCGTCTTGTTGCCCGGTTCCGCATCTCTACCAATCGTATGCGAATGGTCTCGGAGTACCGGGCTCTTTTGGCGCAGCTGTTGGCCCTGGAAGGCCTTCCCGTGCCCACCGCGGCGATAGTGTCCAGCGTAGTGCCTCCCGTGGAGGAAGAGTTATCCGAGGCCCTCTCGCGTTCCTATGGTATCGATACTTTACGGGTGGATGCGGCGGCCACCGGTTTAGCGGTGGAGCTTCCGAACCCTGGTGAGGTAGGCGCAGACCGCTTGGTCAATGCCGTGGCGGTGCTCGAATATCACGACCCGCGTAATCGATATATACTGGTGGACTTCGGGACTGCAGCTACCTTCGACTTGGTCGAGGCACCGGGCCGTTACTTGGGTGGGGCTATCGCGCCTGGTCCGCAGGCTGCGGCGGACGCTCTGGCGTTGAAGACGGCTAAGTTACCGCGCATCGCTATGGAGGCTCCACTTAGTGGCGTGGTGGGGCGTGATACCGTACAGGCCCTGCAGTCGGGCCTGGTCCTTGGATATGCCTCATTGGTCGAGGGTATGGTCCGCCGCTTCAAGGAAGCGGCGGGTGAGGCTATGGTGGTGGCGACCGGCGGTTTTGCGAAAACGCTGGAACCCCTTTGCCAAGTTTTCGACCGGGTGGATCCGAACCTAACCCTCAAAGGGCTCAGGTTGACCTACATTCGCATGACTCAGGACGTTGGTTGAATTTCCCTGAGGCTTGCCAGCACTACCGCACCCACTAACAACAACCACATGGCCAGATACAGGCCGAGTAAAGCTAGCAGAAAACCGGCTAGTGGACCGTAGAAAATCTCGTACTGTGATCGTGGTAGCAATAAGGGTAGACCACGACGGAGCGCTTCCCAGGCCAGGCCGATGCCTAGGGCTGCGAAGATACTTGGTAGATTGCCGGGGGGCGGCTTGGGTAGGAACCGGTAGGTGAGGAAGAAAAGCAGGCTGCTGCCCAGGTAGGGGAGCAGGGTGGTGAGCACGGGTAACAATGGCCCTAGGGGTAGATAGTGACCTACAAAGCCCAGCCCGAGGTTCAGTACGGCAAAGAGGATTACGCCAAGTCCGAGTATCAAGGGTGCGGCCAGGCCCAGTGCGCGCCCACGCATCCAGTACGAGGTTCCGCCGAAGACCGTCGAAAGCGCATAGCTCAAGGCAGAGAAGAAGTTGCTCGAGGTCCAGGCCAAGGCCAGGATTGAGCCCAGGGTGAAGGGGACCGCTCCCTTAGTGATTACCCCCAGAGTTTGCTGTGCAAGCGTGGCCGAGGCGGGGAAGAGGGTAGTGGCCAGTTGCTCGAGCTGCACTTTGAAGGCCTCCAGCAGCGTGGGGTTTTGCTGAAGTAGAAAACCGAAGACCCCTACGAGTAGCAGTACCAACGGCAGCAGGCTGAACAAAGCATAGTAGGCCAGGGCGGCGGCGAAGAAAGGCACATGACCTCGCCCGTAGATGGCCAGGAAGCTGCGAATCCAGGCAGGAACACGCGCCTTCATCTATCCGCGAATCTGCCCATCGCCCATAGCGATGAACTTGGTGGTGGTTAGTTCGCGCACCCCCATGGGACCGTAGGCGTGCAGCTTAGAGGTGGATACGCCGATCTCGGCACCCAGTCCCAGTTGGAAACCATCGTTGAAGCGGGTAGAGGCATTGACCAGTACTAGAGAAGCATCAACCTCGCGTAAGAAGCGCTGAGCCCGCTGGTAGTCCTTGGTGACAATTGCCTCGGTATGATTAGATCCATACCGGGCGATATGCGAGAGGGCCTGGTCCATGTTGGCAACCACACGTACGGCCAGCACCAGGTCCAGATACTCGGCTTCCCAATCTGCATCGCTAGCCGGCTCTGCGTTCCCAAGAAGCAGCCGGCTCTTTTCGCAGGCAAAAATGCGCACCCCTTCTTCGGTAAGCGCCGCTCCCACGCGGGGTAAGAAAGCCTCGCTCACCTTCTGGTGGACCAGTAGGGTTTCCAATGCATTACATACGCCCGGCCGCTGCGTCTTGGCGTTTACAGTTATATGAACGGCCATTTCAAGATCGGCGCTTTCATCGACGTACAGGTGTACTACACCCTTATCGTGTTTGAGCACCGGCATGCGCGCCTCAGCACTGACTTTGCGGATCAGGGCCTCACCCCCGCGGGGGATAATAACGTCTAAGAGGCCTTCCAGACGGCACATGGCGCTTATGGCCTCCCGCTCCTGCCGATGCACCAGTTGCACGGCATCCTGAGGCAGCCCGGCCGAAGCCAGCGCCCGGCGGAACAGGCCTACCAGGGCTCGGTTGGAGTGTGTGGCCTCGGAGCCGCCGCGAAGCAGTACCGTATTGCCGGCCTTCAGAGTTAGCGCGGCGGCTTCCACGGTTACATTGGGTCGCGATTCGTAGATTATGCCCACTACACCCAGAGGTATGCGCATATGGCCGACCATCAGTCCGTTATGAAGCTGCCGCATCTCAGCAATCTCTCCAACCGGGTCCGGCATGGCGGCGATCTGTCGCAGTCCGCTTACCAGGTCGTCCAGGACCTGGGGCGAGAGGCGCAGGCGGTCGAGCTTAGCCCCGCTTAGGCCCGTGTGACTGGCTTTGGCCAGATCCTGGCGGTTGGCGGTCTCGATGACCATGGCCTCGCTATGCAACAGCTCAGCCAGCTCGAGCAACGCGGCACTCTTTTGCCCCACCGTGGCTCTGGAAATCTCCGTGGCGGCATTTTTAGCGCGCTCGCCCATATCGCTCAGTTCGCTGTCAATTTCCGTTCTTTCCATACCTCGCGTCCTTTTCCCAGGATAACAGCTCTACTTCTTCCAGCAGGGCGAAATTGTCACGGTGAATAACCTCGTCGGCGTGGCTGAAGCCCAGCAGAGCCTCAATCTCGTGGCTTCTGTGCCCGGCAATACGCAGCAGATCAGCCGAAGCGTAATTGACCAGACCGATGCCCACGCCTCGCCCCGAGGTGCTGGTGCAGCGAACCGGGCTACCCACCCCGAACTCGCCCCTCACGCCCCTCACTCCCACAGCTAGGAGGGACCGCCCCTCTTCCTGCAGTGCGTGTACTGCACCGGCGTCGATGATCAGCTCGCCGAAAGAGCGAGGTAGCTGTGCCAGCCAGGCTTTTCGCAAGTTGCGTCTGGGGGCGCGACCTGCAAAAAGGGTGCCCAAGTCGGACCCGAGGAGGATATCCGAAAGTATCTGATCACGCCCCCCATGCGCCAGCCATAGGGGTAGGCCCGCATCCAGCGCCTTAGCCGCCGCGCGCAGTTTGCTCTGCATTCCTCCACTTCCGCCGGCGCTGGGAGCACCTGCCGCCATGGCCTGCACTTGGGCGTCTACCGATCTAACCCAGGGGATTCGCCGAGCCTGAGGATATGTGCGTGGATCACGATCATAGAGTGCGTCTACCTCTGAAAGCAGTACCAGTAAGTCCGCGCCGATCATGGTGGCGATTAGGACGGCAAGATGATCGTTATCGCCAAGCTGGAGCTCGTCGGTCATCACGGTATCGTTCTCGTTGATAATGGGTATAACGCCCCATTCAAGCAGGGTGATTAGGGTGTGCCGGGCGTTCAGATACCGCTTGCGGTCGGTAAGATCATCTGCGTCAAGTAGTACTTGCGCGGTTCGAAGACCAAACCGGGCGAACCCAGACTCCCAGGCCTGTACCAGCAGGCTTTGCCCCACCGCCGCCGCAGCCTGTTTTTCAATAATCCTATGGGGGTGCCCCCTCATCCCCAACCTACCAGCACCTGCCGATACTGCACCCGAAGAGACGATCAAGACCTGCCGTCCCTCGCGTATTAACCCGGCGGCATCCTTGGCTAACCGGTCCACGCGCGTTTCCTCTAGGCCGTTGCTGCTGGTTAGAACTGCGCTGCCGACCTTGACGACCACCCGCCGAGCCGTGGCTGCTTGTTTCCGGGCTTCGTCCATGCCAGACACTTCTCTACACCCCCTTATCCTGCCGGATCCAGTACCATGATGGGTCGTCCGACCGGAGAGGTCTCAGGAATCAGCCTGGGCCAGTTCAGGTATACGCCGCTTGATTTCCGCGATCCGTATCAGGAAGTTCCCGGTGGGGCTTTCCGGGATTGCCGCTACCTGCTCGGGTGTGCCTACAGCCACCACCTCGCCACCCTGCTCTCCGCCTTCCGGGCCCAAGTCCACGACCCAGTCGGAGGTCTTGACCACATCCAAGTTGTGCTCGATAACCAATACGGTGTTACCACCGTCCACTAGACGATGCAGCACCATAAGCAGTTTGTTTACGTCCTCAAAGTGTAGCCCGGTGGTGGGCTCATCTAGAATATACATAGTGTGTCCGGTGGAGCGACGCCCCAATTCGGTGGCTAGCTTGATGCGCTGTGCTTCGCCGCCAGAAAGGGTAGGAGAAGGCTGGCCCAACTTCATGTACCCCAGTCCTACGTCGGACATAAGTTGTAGCTTGCGGACGACGCCGGGAATGTTCTTAAAGAAAGCCGAGGCCTCTTCCACGGTCATGCTCAGCACATCCGCAATCGAGCGGCCGCGCACCTTGACTTCGAGCGTTTCCTTGTTGTAGCGCCTACCCTTACATACCTCGCAGGGCACATAGATATCGGGCAGAAAGAGCATCTCGATCTTGACGGTACCGTCGCCGCGGCAGGCTTCGCAGCGGCCACCCTTCACGTTGAACGAAAAGCGCCCGGCCGCGTAACCACGCTTACGAGACTCTGGGCCTTTGGCGAATAACTCTCGGATTTCGTCGAAGATCCCGGTATAGGTGGCTGGATTGGAGCGGGGGGTACGCCCGATAGGCGACTGGTCAATCTCGATCACCTTGTCTAGGTGGTCGATGCCTTCGATGTTCTGATACTTGCCCGGCTGAGTCTTGGCACGCATCAATTGCTTGGCCAAAGCCGCGTAGAGAACGTCATGAACCAACGTAGATTTTCCGGAACCAGAGGCGCCGGTGACGGTTACGAAGCAGCCCAGAGGCACCTCAAAGTCGATATTCTTGAGGTTGTGCTCTTCAGCACCACGGACTACCAAGGTCTTGCCGTTGCCACTCCGTCTGTTTTTCGGTATGGGGATACTGCGGCGACCTGTCAGATAGGCGCCGGTCAGGCTGATAGGGTTATTGGAGATTTGTGCGGGTGTGCCTTCGGCCACCACCTCGCCTCCGTATACGCCGGCACCGGGCCCCATATCCACAATCCAATCGGCCTCGAGTATAGTTTCCTCGTCGTGCTCGACTACGATCAGTGTATTACCCAGATCGCGCAGCTTTTTGAGGGTAGCGATTAGGCGCTTGTTATCGCGTAGATGTAGGCCGATCGAGGGCTCATCCAGTACGTATAGTACGCCGGTGAGACCGCTGCCCACCTGGGTAGCCAGCCGGATACGCTGTGCCTCGCCTCCAGAAAGCGTATTGGCCGCGCGGTCCAGGCCCAAGTAGTCCAACCCGACATCCACCAAGAAGCCTAGCCGAGCGCGCACCTCACGTATGATGGGCGTAGCTACCTGCCTTTGGAAGTCATTAAGCCGGTTATCCAGATCGGAGAAGAAAGCCAGCCCCTCACGCACGGTCATGGCCGAGGTCTCAGCGATGTTCTTGCCTGCTACCAAAACCCCAAGGACCTCTCGCTTGTAGCGTGTGCCCCCACAGGAGGGGCAGGCCCGCATCGACATGTAGGCTTCCAAGCTCTCACGGACTGCTTCCGAATCGGTTTCTTTATAACGCCGCTCGAGCCATGGGATGACGCCTTCGTAGCTCACGGTAAAGTGCATGGTCTCCTTACCGCCACGTCGGAAAATCACCTCGAAAGGCTCATCCGTTCCATATAAGACAGCCTGCCGATGTTCATCGGGGAGTGTTGAGAAGGGCGTTTTGAGGTCAATATCCAGGTGCTCGGCGAGGGCCCGCAAGCGGTCCCATAGGTAACCCCTTCCGGTATCGCGCCCCTTGGACCAGGGGACGATGGCTCCTTCGGCTAAGGATAAGGAGTCGTTTACAACCATTTTCGGGTCGAAGTCCAGACGGTAGCCAATCCCACTGCAGGCGGGGCAGGCGCCATAGGGATTATTGAAAGAGAAAAGGCGTGGCTCGAGCTCTTCCAGGACCGACCCATGCTCGGGGCAAGAGAATTTTTCGGAAAACAACTGTTCGGTATTGGTTTCAGGGAAGGTAACCCGCAGAAGGCCTTCACCACGCAACAAGGCCAACTCCACCGATTCGGCGATGCGGCCCCGCTCTTCAGATTTCAGAACTATGCGGTCAACCACTAAATCAATGTCATGTTTCTCGTATTTCTCCAGTGATAAGTTCAGGGCTTCTTCCAGGGTAGTAACCTGACCATCCACACGTACCCGGGCATAACCTTCCTTTTGGAGCTGCTGAAAAATCTTGCGATACTCGCCCTTGCGACCCCGTACCAGGGGAGCCAGCAACAGAGCGCGCGTACCGAAAGGCTCCGTCAGTAGCTTGTCGGTGATCTCGGTAGCGGATTGGCGTTCAATCTTGCGGCCGCATTCGGGGCAGTGCGCCTCGCCGGCTCGTGCAAATAGCAAACGCAGGTAGTCGTGAATTTCGGTTACCGTACCCACGGTCGAACGCGGATTATGCGAGGTGGATTTCTGATCAATAGAGATGGCCGGTGAAAGTCCTTCTATCGCTTCAACATCGGGCTTGTCCATAACCCCCAGGAACTGCCGTGCGTAGGCGGAGAGGCTCTCCACATAGCGGCGCTGCCCTTCGGCATACAGGGTATCGAAGGCTAGGGTGGACTTGCCTGAGCCAGATACCCCGGTAATCACTATGAACTGTCCCCGCGGAAGCTCCAGGGAGATATTCTTCAAATTATGTTCGCGGGCTCCCCTGATCGTGATCCGGTCCATCTGAGGGAGTATACCACTCGGCGGCGGAGCATAAAAGTTGCCTTGGTTGGTCGAACCATCTGAGACTCCGGGCGCGAAGACGCGAGGCCGGGCTTGGTGGTGACGTTCCCTTATCGCTTGTGGGGGTCTAAAGGCGAAGTAATCCCGGAACGCTGGTTGGCCTGATCCAGCGGATTCCGGGAGAAACCCTCTCAGCTGCAGGCGGGTTTTTTGGCTACCGCCTTGACCCAATCTGGGGGGCTGCTTTGCGCCTGCTGGAGGTCCTACTGCTTGGGGTCGAGTAGGTCCCGTAGGCCGTCGCCCAACAGGTTGAAGGCCAAAACCGTCAGCAGGATGAAGATGGCCGGGAGGCTGGATACCCACCAAGCCTGG
>CAYODT010000005.1:0-28318 GCA_964402875.1 uncultured bacterium
GCTCGCCTCGCCACGTACCGGACGGTAGCGTGATCCGGGCCGGTTGTTCGCGGTCGTTGAACACCGCCAGCGACTCACCACGCCCGGGAACTCCCCGGAAGAAGGCCAACACGCCATTCTTGCCCACGTAGCCACGCCATACCGGTGAGTGTAACGGTGCAAGATTGTCCTTCAGCCACCCCAGCCGGTGGTAGAAGAGCAGTATGGTTTGATCACAACGGCTCCACTGTAACGGGTAGCGCTGTGCGTCGTGGCTCTCACGAGATCCCAAGAAAGCGCATTCGTCTCCCTGAAAAGTTACCGGAACTCCGGGCAGCGCGTACAAAAGCGCCGCCGCCAGCCGCTAGCGCTTCATGGCTACGGCCGTGGGCTGGCCCGAAAGCCCTGTGCCTCCCAGCTCGGTAAGCAGCCTGCTAGTGTCGTGCGTGGAGATGTCATTGAAACCCATGGCTGCGGTGGCTACAGGATAGGCGGCGTAGATCTTGGAAAGCTGGCCCAAAGCCCAGTGCCCACGCATGAAGCTGAAGCGCCCCCGCACATACCGCAAAATCACGTCACGGCCAATAGCGTAGTTCATCAGGGAGTCAAACCGGCCGGGCCCCACCCAGTCGGGGGCAAAGCTCCAATCCTCGCCCACCAGGTAGGCCCCCGGGTTGACAGATTGCATCGCTTCGCCCAGATCTTTCACCACTTAGGCTTCATCCACACAAGGTCTGCAGAGAATCCACCCTGATCCCGGAGAACCCAAACCTGATCCAGTATTTGGCAACACCCAGAAGATGCTTCAGCACCTGGGGATTAGTAGTGCGCAAGAGCGGCAGGCTGCCCACACCCTGCCAGGCCTGGTAGTCTGAAGCATTACCCGGTACCAAAGGCCATCTCTTGATTATGTACCAATCCCAATACGGCGATCTCTTCCCGTCCTTGGCTACATTTTGGAAAAAGCGGTTCCCCAGCCCGGTATCTTCCATCACAAAATCTAATATGAAGTGAATTCCCAGTGCTTTGCCCTTGTCCAGCAGCTCCTTCACGATCGCTTTGCTGCCGAGCCAAGGTGCGATCTGGTAGTAATTGCCGGTATCGTAACCGTGCGTAGAGCCTGCTTCGAAAATCAGCGTAAGGTAGACCAGATTAACGCCCAGAAACTTAAGGTAGGGTAGTTGGTCGATCACGCCGCGTAGATCGCCACCAAAGTACTCGTGACAACATAGCAGTAGAACCCACCGGTGGATCGATCCACGGCGCCAGGAATGGTTTAGCCGCCGAGGAGTTCGCCCTCCACAGCGGATTGTGGAAGTACTCATCGGTCTTGTCGGTCTTCCAGGCAAAGTCATTGCCGGGGTTCCCGTTGTAAAAGCTGTTAGGAGAAATCTCGTAGCCCGCACCTTGCCCTACCCAGTTCACTGCGGTAAAGACCTTGCCGGGCAGGTCGAAAGGCCCCGCCAACACCACGGTGCCGTCTGCAAGCGTGAGGTCTAAACGAACCCCGCGCGCGCCCGGCGGCAGGGCTGCCATCCAGTAACCGCGGCCACCGGCATTGAGCTGATGAAAAAAGTCAAAGTTCTTAGGGCCTACCACGGCACGCGCAGCCTTTAGGCTCCCCCGGACTACTGGGAACCGAAGCCAAAGCACCCCCCGGCTACGGAAACATCCACCGCGGAAGCGGGGTTGAAGTTGAGATCCAGCGAGGGCGGCGGTGTCTTCGTGGGAGGCTGTGGGGTTGCTGCAACCGAGATCAAGGCATTCCGCCCATCGTATCCGTCTTCCTGGCAACCTTGAGACTCGGGGCTGAGCTTCCCGCCAAAGCGCCCACCAGAGCACATATCCTTCGGTCACTGACCGTTTATGAAGTATTTGTAGGCATATACTCCCGGCTTCAGGCCCATCACCGCCGACCAGTGACCACCCGCTCGGGCCATGGAGGCCTGTCCCCAATTGTTCATCGAGCCTCGGAGCACCACCGACCGCACCACCAGCCCGGTAGGTGGGATATAGGTGAACGTCACCTGCACGGCCAGGGCGACACCCACGAAAAACAGCCATAGTAGCCAGATCAACGACTTTCTCACCGAATGTCCCCCAGGGGTGCGAACACTCCGAGCCCCGACAGTGCCACCCGGCCAGAGACCTCCCGGTCATTCAGCAAGTCACGCGACGGGGGAAGGTAGAGCTCGACCGGCTCGAGCGCCCCAAAGACCCACACCTCGCTTCCTTGGTATACCCGCTTATAGGCCGGTACGCCCTCCGGCGCGGCCAAGGGCCGTAGGCCGCCTCGTCTGAGTTCTACGGTCCGCTTGCGCAGACCAATCAACCTCCGCAACCAGTCCCGTACTTCCCGGTTCCAGTCTTCCTGCGTCCATGGGAAGGTGCCCCGGCACATCGGGTCTCCACACCAGTCTTCGAAGGCGTTAGCCTGGGAAAGGCCTATTTCGTCACCATAGTAGATGCCCGGTGCGCCCGGAAAGGTCAGCAGAATTCCGTAGGCCAGCATAAACTTCCGTACATCGCCACGCAGCCTCCACAGCGGGCGAGGCACATCGTGGGAGCCGAGCAACGTATACATGCTTTGCCGCAGCTGTAGGGGCAGCGCCTGGTAGTGATCCCAAAGCGCCGTCCAGGCATCCCGCGGACCAACAACTACCGCCTCACCACGTATGTTTCTCCCCGACAACCATTCCATAATGGGGTGGGCAAAACCAGCATAGTGCATGCTACCGTCCAGCGTATGTCCTCTTAGGTATGGAATGGTATCGAAGGAGAGCTCTCCAAAAACGAAAGCCTGGGGGTTCTCCTGCCTGGCCGTGCGGTGAATCTGTCGCAAGAGGGCACTGTTGTTGCGATCAGTGCCCGATTCGCCAACCTGATTGGCCACATCAATTCTCCAGCCGTCGGTGCCCTTGCGTATCCAGTGGCGCACCGGGGCAGCGGCCCCCCAAATCAACTGCTCCCTAGCCAAGGGTGAGACATAGTTCACCTTGGGCATGGTAGGTGAAAAGCCGGCATATCCCCCGGAGGTATAAAAGGTATACATCCCGGCAGCGGGAGAGCCGGGGTGTGCAAGGGCATACTCGAAGTCCGGGTAGTGGTTGCTGGTATGGTTGAATACCCCGTCCAGGACCAGCCGCAGCCCACGTTGCCGCAACTCCGTCAACAGCGTTTGGAAGGCCTGCTCGCCTCCCAGCCTAGGATCAACCTGCAGATAATCCTCGGTATCGTAACGGTGGCTCGAGCTGCTCTTGAAGATCGGCGTCAGGTATAAAGCCTCTATACCCAGCTCCACCAGGTAATCCAGCGATTCGGCCACGCCGGCCAGATCTCCACCGTAAAACTGGCCTGCTCCGCCCCTAGGATCCGGGGGCTGGCCCCAGGCTTTCTTGACCACCGGTTGCCCCTCGTAGGTCCACTCGAGCTGCTTGGCAGGTAGTTCGGGCCGGCCATTCTTGAAGCGATCCGGGAAAATCTGGTAAAAGATCGCCCCCACCACCCAATCAGGCACGCTAGGCTCCGATAGTAGGTGGAAAAAGTGATCGAAGCGAGGCAAAGTAGCCTCTATACCGTCGCTGCTCACATACCGTCCCTCCACAAAGAAGATGTACCGCAACGGGCTGGCGTACATAGTCAGAGATGCTGCTAAACCACCCTGGAGGGGCTGTAATTCGAGGCGCGTGAGTTCACCATAACGATCGTAGATCAGCCAGCCGGAGGTGGCCGCGGTTCGCAGGCGAAGTGTAACCGTCTCATCCAGCACGGGCGTTAAAGGCTCTACGCAAAACGGCTCCCAGTCGTGGTAGGGGCTCTCTACAGAGCGGTCCCGAGTCACTCCTTAACCGCCCCCGCCGTATAGCCCGAAACGAAGTATTGCTGAAACCCGTAGAAGATCGCCACGGCGGGCAGCGACCCCAATACTGCACCCGCCGCAAAAACCCCCCAGCGAATATTGAACGCACTGGTGGTGAAGTTGTATAAGCCCACACCCACGTTCCAGGAATGCGCGCCTGTGAGTACGATACTGGCTAGGATGAACTCGGAGTAGGCACCCAGGAATTGAAGCAGGAAGATGAACACAAAGATGGGGGTGGAGAGCGGTAGCACAATACGCACAAAGGCCTGCCAGCGAGTCGCCCCGTCGATCAGGGCGGCCTCCTCCAAGACAGGGCTGAGTGATTCGATGTATCCCTTGTACACCCAGCTCCCAAAGCTGATGATCCCGCCCGAGTAGGCCAGCACCAAGCCCGTGAAGGTATTCAAAAGCCCCAGGCTGTTCATCAGGTAGTACAACGCAATCAAAGCCAAGAAGCCGGGGAACATTTGAACAAAGATAAATATCAAGAGCATCGCGTATCGTCCGGAAAAATGGAAGCGGGCGAAGGCATATCCGGCCGTCGCCGTCAGCACCACCGATAAAAGACCGGTAAGCGTGGCTATAAGGAGACTGTTACGCACCCACAGGAAAAAGTTGCTCTCGGTACTGCCACCGGTGAACTGCGACGGTGACAGGAACACCAGCAAGATCGCCACGCTTACCAGGAAGGCCGCCAGCATACGGCCCTGCCATAAGTCAAGGCGCTGTGATCCTCCGCCAACCCGCCGATACACCGCTATGCTCAAAATGGCCACCAGAGACAAACCAGCCAGGGCCATCAACAGCGCCTGCCATGGATAGATAATTACTCCATGAGCAAGCTTTACGTAGTTAACCCAACTGAACTGCGTCAGATCGGGCAACACCTTGGCCTTGAGGAGTAGGAAGCTGCTGGCTACGGGCTTGAAGCTGAACAGGTTATTGTTCGGGTTGAACGAGGCCGCTAATACCTGAATGATGGGGTAATAGACCATCAAGATGAAGATCCACAGGAGCAGGTGGGTGAGACCTTGTCCGAAGATCGCCCAAGGCCTGAGCCTGCGCCCGCTTCGCCGATATGAAAAAGCCGCGTAGACAAACGCATACAGTAATACCAGCAAGATCAGGCTAACTACACCGCCGACCGGCCACAGCCACCCCCAGGGCACTAGGATGCTGCCAAAAGCCACGTGGGGCTGGATCTTTCCCGGCAGCGCGGAAACAAACTTGGACAAGAAGTACAAAACCGCCAGCCCCGCCAGAGTGCCAACCACCCAGCGTACGGTGCACATCACCGCCTCACCTCCCTGAATACCCCGGTTACGTAGAAATTGACCATGCTTATACCAACGGTCAGCAGAAAAATGATCAGTGCGAGTGCCGCCGCCAGTCCATAGTTGGGAAACCCACTGTTGGAAAAGGCTGTCTTATACGCCCAGGAAATCAAAATATCGGTGCCTTGCGCCGTGGGCAGCCCACCCGCAATGGCCGGCCCACCCCCGGTAATCAGATAGATCAGGACGAAGTTATTGAAGTTGAACGCAAACGAGGAAAGAAGAATAGGCAGAGCCGGTTCGCGCAACAAGGGTAGAGTCACACCAGTGAACGCCTGCCACCAGGTAGCCCCGTCGATCTCGGCGGCTTCGTACAGCTCGTCCGGAATGGTAGCCAGGGAACCTAGCGTGGCGGTCATCATGTACGGGAAACCCGCCCACAGCCCCACAATCAGGATACCCACCTTAGCCCAATCCCCGTCCTGCAGCCAGGGCACCGGGTAACCACCCATAATGCCGATCAGGCGATTTATCGCCCCAAAGTTATAGTTGAGCATAGCCTGTCAGATGGGCGCGGAGATAACGATAGGAATAGCCCACGGAAGGATCAAGAGGGTGCGGTAGAAATTGCGCAGCTTCAGCCTGCGGCTGTTCAGCACCACCCCTAGCACCAGACCCGTGAGGGCCGTGAGCCCCACCACACCACCCGCAAATACGATGTTCCAGATGAATTACCGGCCAAAGCGCTACGGAAGCAGTTTGTATAATTTCCTTGAAGTTTGCGAAGCCTACAGCATGAATAACGTTGACCCTGGCGATCTCCCTGGGGGCAAAAGGCGGGGCGGGGCGCTCAAGACGACCCGGTTCCCTTCCACCTGCTCAATGGTGATCCGCGCCGTTCTACTCCCACTCCGTAACTGAAGTTCGAGCCCCCCACAGGGCGCTTGACAGGCCAGGGCGGACGCCGCCGGCTGCTTCAGTAGCAGCGTTTTCCGGCCGGTTAACTCGGTAACCCGCGTAAGTGAACCAAGGTTGACTCGCCCATTATGAATAGGTGAGTAGTCCGTGAAAGCAAAATATACGGTAAGGATGATCGGGTACAACGTAAATACCAGCAGAAAGATAATAGCCGGGGTGAGGTAGAACCAATCGCCCAGAAAAGGAAAGCGGCCTCCCAGCCACCACAAGACCGGCACCAGCACTACCCCCCAAGTACCAGCACTACGTACACCGGCATCCCCGGCCAAACGGCGCGGATCAACAGTCCGGCGACAGCGCCGATTCCGAAGGACAGCAGTAGCGCCGAGCCCAAGAGCACGATGGATAAAAGCAGTTTGCGCCCACTATGCCCTGCGTTCGTGGACTGTTTCGTTTTACCGATCATGGACACAGGCTAGCACCTCTTTGGATCCTGTAGCAGGAAAAGGTGGCCTGGAAAGCCTTGGCGCACCAGAAAGAACAGACCTGCGCTCGGATACAGTCCGAGCGCAGGTCTGTAAGAAATACACCTACTTACCGGATAGGGCTTTATTCAGATTAGCGTTCATAGTGTCGATAATCTGCTTCACATTGGAATTAGCGCTGCGGAGGATGAGGCTCACCGCATCACCCCATGGTCCCCACACCTTACCCATGGCCGGCAGGTTAGGCATAGGCGTACCCATAGCAACGACCTGGGAAAAACCGCGCACTACAGAATTACCCTTAAGCTGCCGCTGGGCGGAGCGCGAAGCCGGGATACTGCCGCCGGCTTTGCTGAAGGCCACCTGGGCCGGGGGGCCCACTAGGTACTTGGCAAAGTTGACGGCCTCGATTTTGTGCTGGGAATAGGCGCTCATGATCACGCCCTGCACACCCACAAACGGCCCCCAGCTCTGCTTGGCGCCAGGGGGTGTCGGGAAGGGTGCCACGCCAAAGTCGATACCGGCCTTCTTATAGCCGCCCACGCCCCACGGACCGTTGAGGATCATGGCCAAAGCTCCGTCTTTGAACGCCGAATCAGCCACGTTGTAATCGGCGCCGGTGGGCACCAGGTTCCACTTGTAGCGCAAGTCTTTGAGGAACTGGCCGGCTTGGTAACCTGCTTGGCCTCCAAGACCCATGGTACTGGTATCGACCACCCCATTGGCGCCTTGCTTGAAGATATAACCTCCGAAGGCCTTCCAGAACCCATAGTCGTAGTACTGGGTGTCTATCGGGGCCAGAAAACCGAAGGTCTGGCCGTTAGTAAACTTCTTAGCCATCTCAAGGAACTGATTCCAGTTCTTGGGTGGTGTCTGAATATACTTCTTGTTGTAGATCAGTGCTACAGACTCAACATACAAGGGTAACCCGTATAGTTTACCGGCATAAGTAAAGGCCTGTCTTGCCACCGGCATGAGGTCGGACAAGTAGCTAGGAGTCGCGTAGTCGGTCATAGGGGACAGCACCCCCGCAGCTACCATTTGGCCAAGTTGATCCTGCGGGATGGTCACGGCGAGATCGGGGCCCTTACCCGTGGGTGCGCCCAGAATAAACTTCTGCTGAAGGTCCGCGAAAGGGACCGAGACTACATTTACAGCCACACCAGTAGCGCCCTGGTATGATTTGGCCTCGCTCTTCAGCCAAGTCAGGTTGGGTCCACTCAAGGCTGTCCAAACCGTGATGCTCTGGGCCAGAGCCAAGCTTGCCAACACACCGGCTGCAACTAACAACCATTTCTTCATTGCTTCTACCCCCCTTGCCAGCCGGCCGATGATGAGTGTGGCTCAACGGCCGTGCCAGTGTAGACTTAAGAACTGTCTTAGTGATACCACGCTTGGGTAAAAGCGGATTAAGGCCCTTATTCCTATTGCTACACCAGACCGGATAGGGCTACCTGGAAAGCACAAGCATGCATCCCAGCCCAAAGCCGTTAACATAGGCAATTAAGGTGGGAGCTGTTCAACCCTATATTGGCCAGATAACATTCGGTGGGCTGGCTGGTTTCGTCACTGGTTACGCCCTCAAGAAGATCGGTAAAGTCTTAGCGGTCGTCTTGGGCCTGGGATTTATCCTGTTGCAACTCTTAGCCTATGCCGGCTATGTCCAAATTGACTGGGTCAGGATCCAGCAGAGCGTACAGCCCCTGCTCAGCCAAGATAACCTCCGGACCGGTTGGGACCAGTTAGTCCGACTTCTGACCTACAATTTGCCTTTCGCGGGTGGGTTTACCGTCGGTCTCCTGATCGGCCTACGCCGCGGCTAGCAACCCGCAGAATGGGAGCTACCCGGGCCACTACAAGACGCGCGCTTAGTAAATCTTAAGTCCTGAATGCGTAGTTCTGACCTTTAGATCTGGGTATGACAACCAACCAGCTCGTAGTTTTATCCTAGGACTCGGAGCCGGTCACCGGACTCAATAATCCGCCTTCATCCATATTCGAATTACCTCCCGCTACGTTTGTCTAGTACAAACAAAGCGTACACTCCTAGTAGCATCAACCTAATTACCGTATGCCGGACCAAGGTGGGTGCACCGTGTGGATTAGGATAGGTCCATGAGGCGGATCCATACATTCTCCCTAGCCGCCCGCGACCCGGAAACAGGGGACTTCGGCGTGGCGGTGGCCAGCAAGTTCCTGGCGGTCGGCGCGGTCGTACCCCATGCTCGGGCAGGCATAGGTGCAGTGGCCACTCAGTCCTATGCTAATCCGCGATTCGGACCCTGGGGACTTGAGCTACTCGCTGAAGGCGTGGATCCCGGAGACTTAGCAAGTATTTTCAGAACTACGGACCACCAGATGGCTCTACGGCAGTTCGGCGCGGTCAACGCCAAAGGAAACGCTTATAGTTTCACCGGTGCTGACTGCCATGCCTGGGCAAGCGGCCGCAGTGGCGCCAACTATGCTGCCCAAGGCAACCTCCTGGCCGGACCACAAGTGGTGGAGGCCTTGAGTGAGACCTTCGAAGCACAAAACAGCCTACCCTTCCCCGAAAAGCTGTTGGCTGCCCTTCTTGCCGCCGACCAAGCTGGCGGCGATAAGCGCGGGAGGCAGTCCGCCGCGCTCTTAGTCGTCGGTGCCGGCAAGGGGTATGCCGGACTGAATGACCGCTGGATCGACCTCCGGGTGGACGATCATCAAACCCCCATCGCAGGGCTCGAGCGGCTTTTATCCCAACACCGCCTGTTTTTCGAGCGTCCTGAGGAAACGCGCAAATTAACCACCGAGGAGGTGCGTTTTCTGCAGAGAATCATGCGGGAGATGGGGCTTTACGAAGGTCCGCTCGACGGCATCTTCGGACCCGGAGTGGATAAGGCTTTTCACGGACTGATAGGCATCGAGAATCTGGAAGAGCGCTATCTACACGAGGGGGAGCTCGACGAGGCCACGTTGGCCTATCTAAAGGAGAAGTTCCAATGAGCGTACCCGGGGTGGGTGGAGTAGTCTTCAACAGTAAAAATGAGGTTTTGCTGCTGCGGGATCGAGGCGGCTACTGGGTTTTCCCTAAGGGCCATATCGACTCCGGCGAGGCCTCTGAGACCACGGTGGTGCGCGAAGTACGCGAAGAGACTGGGGTTGAAGCACAAACGCTCGACAACCTGCACACTACCCACTATCGCAATAGCCAAAATATCGAGCGCGAGGTGCAGTGGTTTCTCATGCGCGGCGAAGGACCGGTACGCGTGGAAACAGAGGCCGGTATGACCGGGGTGGGATTCTTCGAGATTCTCGAGGCCAGGCGGATGCTAGCCTTCTCGGAGGATGAGCAATTACTGGAGGCAGCTTGTGGGTGTTTGGCGATTTGAGCGGCTCGAGCCGCATATTGATCCTTCGGCTTTCATAGCACCCAGCGCCGAGGTGTTGGGTGCGGTAACCATCGGTGAGGGCGCCTCAATCTGGTTCTTGGCGGTGTTGCGCGCCGATCATGAGCGGGTTCACGTAGGGCCGGGTTGCAACGTGCAGGATGGTGCGGTACTCCATGCCGACCCGGGCAACCCCTGTGTACTCGAGCGCGAGGTGACCGTGGGCCACCGTGCGGTAGTGCATGGCGCAATGGTGGGCGAAGGTGCCTTGATCGGCATGGGAGCGGTGGTTATGAATGGCGCGCGGATCGGGGCGGGTGCAGTAGTTGGGGCGGGTGCAGTAGTACCCGAAGGCATGGAGATTCCCGCAGGAATGCTGGCCCTCGGGGTACCCGCGCGTGTGGTGCACACCGCCGAAGCACCCTCCCAGGCACCCCGTTATCGGGCGCTGGCCGACCGTTACCGAGAAGGTCTGGTACTCAACGGGCAAGGTAACCCGACCCTGCAACGCCGTTATACACTCACCCTACGAGGAGAGGACGCTCTCAATCCCTTCACCGACCTGGGCCGTTCAATCGATCAACGCTACCCCGGCGCACACCGCGTACTGGCCGTGGTACAGCGCGAGCCTCATAAGCGCGTTGATGTACAAACCGTGGGTCTGGAAGAAAAGATACTCCAGCGTCTATTGGATGTACTGATCCAGG
This sequence comes from uncultured bacterium, assembly GCA_964402875.1. GTDB lineage: Bacteria > Deinococcota > Deinococci > Deinococcales > Marinithermaceae > CAYODT01. The sequence goes on from CAYODT010000005.1 coordinate 10,588, forward strand.
AAGGGCTGCTCCGCGGATAGCCTCAGGCCGAAAGCGCCTCACCTTCTATCCGGTCTTGATTATCGTCGTCAAAGCGGGTTTTGCTCTTTGGATCCTGCGCCAGGTTCAAGAGTTCCAGGTAGGATAGATCGGCATATTGGCATAACAAGTCTAGAGCTTCCTCAAATGCACCATAGTCGAAACCTTGCGCCGGTAGCTCAATAGCCAAGACCACGTCGCCATCAGCGTCAACGGCAAACTTGGCCATATCCATCTCGCGGTTGTACCTAAGCAACGCCCAGTAGAACCGCTCCTGTTGCTCAATGGCTCCCGTCAGTACGAAGGGAGAAATAGCAATGAATATGAACCCTCCAGTCAGGCGCAAGTATAGTGGATAAACAGCCACATCACCCCGGAAGGCTGTCCGCCATACCTTCTCACCTACCTTTTCCACGCTCCAACCATAGCGTCCAAAATAACTTTCGATAGTCTTCGCTTCGATCATAACCTCCTCACCACATGAGCGCCTTTGATGGCTCGCCCCTCTACTATTCTAAGGTTCCAGAACGCGGTCTTCCCATAGCTGAATACGCATAGAATGAAAGCCAGTGCGTATTTTGGCCCTATCCGACCAGATCAAACCCTTTATTTACCAGGCCAGCTTTCCTAGGAACTTGCCGCCCATCGACTTGGTGCTTATCGCCGGAGATCTTCCCGGCCACTACATCGAGTTCGTAGCCACTAAGGTTAAAGCGCCGGTGTACTATGTGACCGGAAACCACGCCGAAGAATATGTGCAGGACTACTTGGGCAAGCGTAAACCGCCCGGCGGGGTGATAGATCTTCACGGCCACTTGGCGCGTGTAGGCCCCATACTGCTCGCCGGCTGGGGAGGTGTACCTCACTACAAGGCTGCAGGTGCGGGACAGTACACCGAAGCCCAAGCCGCAGCCCGCTTCCTCGCATGGACCCCGGTGCTGCTGCCCCGACGGCTGAAGAGCGGACATGGAGTAGACCTATTGCTCACGCACGCACCTCCTCCCGGACCGCACGCCGGCACAGACTACGCCCACCGCAGCTCGAGCGCCCTGGGCTTGTTTCATCGTCTTTTCCGACCGCGCCTGCACATCCACGGCCACGTTCACTACTACGAGTCCGATCCAGATCGCAGCTATATTACCCCTGAAGGCTCGCGGGTGATCAATGCCTTCGGGTATACGCTGTTCGAATTATAAGCGTCATCCAACCCCCACGCCGTGGCTTCCGGCTACACCCTCTGCCTTGAAGGCGGGAATAGACGAACGAACCGGCCGCGGAGTTCTTAAGAGAAGCACTACCAGGTGGGGAAGGGCTGAGGAGGTTGCTTAAACGTTTCGCATCAAAGACCAAAGTTATCTACACATCACCACTCAGATCAGCTTCAATGTCGAGGATGGCACCCCGGGTAAACGGACTGAATATCATTTACCTCAGCTCACCTACCGAACCATTTGAAAGCCGACTTATCCTCTTCATTCCAAGTCGCTTGGGTCATCCACCACCCCCCGCACGAACCGAAGTCGTACACTATGCTTGTGGGACTGCTTCACGGGCGGCTCTGGTCGCGGGAAGAGGAGCGGATGTTGTACGCCTTGACCGAGACCTCTCCCCAGTATGTGATCATCACCAACCCCGAAGGACACATCGTCTACGTGAACCCGGCTTTCGAGGCCTTCACCGGGTACAGCAAGCAAGAGGTACTGGGCCAGACACCCCGACTACTGAAGTCTGGGATTCACGACGCGGCCTTCTACGTCCGGCTCTGGACGACGGTCCTGGCAGGCCGGCCCTTCAGGGCGGTCTTCACCAACCGGAAGAAGGACGGCTCCCTGTATCAACGTGACCAGACCATCTTCCCAGTCCACGGCGGAGAGAGAGGGGTCCGCTACTTAGCTGCGGTAGGGCGGGACGTAAGCGAGGAACACAGGCTCAAAGTTGAGCTAAGGCGGCTGTCCGTAAGCGATCCCCTGACCGGCACTATGAACCGCCGGGCTTTCTTCGAGCGGGGATATTCTCTCCTCACACGGGCTCGCGAGGGAGGGGTGCGCGCTGCACTGGTCTTCATTGATCTCAACGATTTCAAGCGGGTCAACGACGCCCTGGGCCACGCCGCAGGAGACCGGGCCCTAATCGAGGTGGTCCGGCGGATCGAAGACGCAAGTCGATCCCGGGATCTCTTAGCGCGGGTCGGTGGGGATGAACTGGCCTGGCTGCTCTTCGACGTGGATGAAAGGGGGGTGCACGCCGCAGCAAGCCGCCTGCGCGGAGCATTCAAGCACCCCTTCCTGCTCCCAAACCCCTTCTATCTTACCGTGAGTCTAGGAATCGCCTGCTTCCCCGGGAATGGTGAGACCCTGGAAAAATTGGTGAAGAAAGCCGACACCGCGATGTACCAGGCCAAGCTGGCGTGGAAAGCGGAAAGAGCGGGGGAAGGAGAGGTTACGCTGGCTTTCTTCGATTCCGAGCAAGAAGCCCGCGAAGAAGAGCGGACCCGCCTCGAGGCCGCTTTACAGAGAACTCTCGCCGAGGAGGGCCTCGAAGCCTTCTTCCAACCCCTCCTAGACCTACAGACTGGCAAAATCTACGGCTTCGAGGCCCTCTGCCGCTGGCCGGAGAAAAATCTTCCACCTTCAGTCTTCCTGCCCATAGCCCTCGACGCCGGGCTGATGCCCGAACTCGACCGCTTTATGCTGCGTAAGGCGGTAGCCGCGCTGAGGTATCTCCCGGGAACGATCTCGGTCAACCTCTCTAAGCCGTGCCTATACGACCCATCCTTTCCTTTCTACCTACATACCCTCCTCAAACACGAGGCGATCTCCCCTTCGCGTCTGTGCTTGGAGGTAGTCGAAAGGGAATTTCTAGAGCCCGAGCGGATCTTTCCGGTCCTCCGCCGACTCAAGGCCGAAAACGTCCAGCTCTCCCTCGATGACTTCGGCACCGGGTTTTCCTCGCTGGCCTACCTGAAACAATATCCCTTCGATCAGCTTAAACTCCCCCGCGAGTTTATCCAGGGCCTAGGTGAAGACCCAAGGGACCAAGCTCTGGCCCAGGCCGTGGTCACCTTGGCCCGGGGACTGGGGCTCGGAACCGTCGCCGAAGGGCTTGAAACGAAGGCCGGCCTGGACTGGGCTAGAGAACTCGGTTATACCCTGGCCCAAGGTTACAGCATTGCCAAACCGGCCCCCTTAGAGGAGGCGCTGCGCTGGCTGGAGAAACGCAGAGAAGCTTGATAGAGTGACCCCTGCGGGCCATTTGTCGAATTGCTGCGGTTTGCGCGTGCCCCAGATTATAAGGGGCAAGCCTTATAGATGTCCAGCTAGTGGCAAAGATGCGCTTCGAGGGAATCTCGTGGCGGCTGAACTCAATGATAAATCGCCCAGACGGGTACCTTAGATAGTTTTTATAGCTCTCCGTTACCTATCTGTATATCGTAGAACTTACGCGCTTGAGGGCCAGGTGCACCCAGAACCGGCTGGATAATCCCGTACCACCGGCGGCTAGGGCCTTAGCCCTGGGAAATACCTCCCCGAATCCAGCGGTGCCCCGGGCGCAAGGAAACCCACCTCACCAAACTAAAAAATGCTACGAGATAACCCAATGCGCGTCCCAGCTCACTGATCGTTCTACCTAGCCAAGCCGATTTCCGTACCGGCTGAGCCGCACACGAAAGGTAGGCTGGATACTTCCCAACCTCATTACGCCAACTAAGCGCGCAGGTAGGAGACGATGCCCATAACCGCACCATAAACACCCAGTGCCGAGATCAATACCACCGTACCCGTCACCACCCAGGCATAGGCTCCACGCAGCCGTACGGCCGGCGGTAGGGCCTTGAACGCCAGTGCCAGCAGGAACCCCAACACCAGTGGCAAAAGCAGTGCATTCATAACCTCAACGGCGACGGAAAGGGAGACCAGATTCTTGACCGTGCCCACCACCACCGCACCACCGACAATCGCAAGTACATAGACGACATAAAACCAGGGGGCGCGGCGCGGCCGGTCCGCCAGCGAATGGCGATAGCCGGTCACTTCTCCCAGCCCCCAGGCGGCGGCAAGCGAGACCACAATTGCAGCTACCATGGCGGCGCCAAGAACGCCGAGCGCAAAGATCACACGCCCTACATCAACGCCCAACAAGGGAACCAGGGCATGAGATATCTCACCGATGGTATTGAGTGGAACTCCTGGGTCTCTCCGACCAATTGTCGCGGCGCTGGCAACCAGTACCGCAGCCATGATGAGTTGAGTGACGATCGCACCGATCGCAGTATCCCAGCGTGAAGCACGGTAGTCTGCCGGGGCAAGCCCCTTGTCGGTAACCGCCGATTGTTGGTAGAAAACCATCCAGGGCATAATAACTGCACCAATGTTGGCAGCTACCAGATACAGATACGCCGGGTCTCCCATAGGAATGTGGATGAACCCGGCCATCATACGATTCACGTTAGGCTGGACATGAATCGCAACCACAATGAAGGCCAGCTCGAAGGCGCCGATCAGAATAGCCGCGCGCTCGACCCGGGCATAGCTGCCGGTAAACACAATCGCCAATAGAGTGATTACCGCCAGCAGCAAGCTCTCCCACACCGGTATACCGAACAGCTGGCCCACCCCGGCCACCCCGGCAAACTCGGTAATAATCGCACCGATACAGGCAATAGCCAGCCCACTGACCGAGATCCAGGCCCAAGCCGGACCGAAGGTATCGCGAATCAATTCACCGTGGCCCTTACCGGTATGTACCCCGAGGCGCACTGTCAGCTCCTGCACCATATACAAGATCGGGATCAGGGTCACCTGCAGCCACAACAGGCTATAGCCCCATTGCGCCCCACTCTGCGCGGCGGTTATCACACTACCAACATCGGTATCGGCCAACATCACTACCAGACCCGGACCGAAGACCGCGAAGGCAATTACTAGACGACGACGCCAACCCTTAAGGTTAACGCCCCTCATATCGGCCCGTACCCCGGTAGCTTCCTTCGGGATATTATCCCGTGTATTGCACTACGCATGTGGGATCCATCTCAACTCATCCTCTTGTTTCATCAGAGTCTAGTGCTCCTTGTAAGCCTTAAGTCTCCGGCAGTGGGTACACACTCCACCACGACCCCTTATATAAATCGGCCACATATCCTTGCTCGCCGACGAATTATCCTCCACGTGCCCAACACGGGAGACGATCCTCAACCATTTACGGTACTGGCCCGCACGCAACGAGAACGGCTTCATACCCTCAGGATGTCCCCAAGACAACCACAGCAGGTAACCAGCCTGCTCACCGTAGCACACCTATCGGTCAACTTCAGCAGCATAAAGCGTGGTAGGGTCTTCCGGCTATGGAACCGCCCTGCCGTACCACACTGTGCTGCGGATATTCCACGCAGGTAATTCGGGCTGTTATAGGTGTTAAAACAGTATAGGGTGATTCCCCAGGTACCGCAGGTACCGCCATATCTACTCTGGATATTATTCCCCCACTATAGGCATCGCAGCGATACCCCCGCACGTTCCGGCGGGATATATGACTCGCCCCTGCCCAACTCCCAGCCCCACACTCTTCACCATCTATAGCACCCCCAACAGCATCTACAATATAGAGAGATCCGCATCTCTCAACTCCCTCGCATCCTTTAGGGCGGCTCAGCTCCTTGATATCTTCGCCCACAAGAATTACGGAAATAAACAGACCGCTCGGTACTCCTACATAGAAGCTCCACACAGTAAATAGCTCGGCTACTCTCCACATCGCCGAAAGGCACGGTACGGGTATGATGAGGAATGCAGTATCGCAAATTAGGACGTACTGGTTTGAAGATCTCCGCACTGGGCCTGGGTAGCATGCAGTTCGGCTGGACGGCCAGTGAGGCAGAGGCCTTCGCAATCATGGACACCTTCACGGGGGCAGGTGGCAATTTCATTGACACCGCCGATATCTACTCGCGTTGGGCCGAGGGCAATCCCGGTGGTGTATCCGAGCAGATTATCGGCCGGTGGATGCAGTCGAGGAAAAATCGTAGCCAGATAGTACTAGCTACCAAGGTACGTGGCGAGATGGGTGAGGGGGTACTCATGGGCGGCCTCTCGCGGCGCTGGATCTTCGAGGCGGTCGAAGCCAGCCTGAACAGACTACAAACCGACTATATCGACCTCTATCAGGTGCACTGGCCCGACTTGGAAACCCCTATCGAGGAAACGCTGGAAGCCCTCACCGACTTGGTACACGCAGGCTTGGTACGCTACATCGGCGCTTCCAACTTCCCGGCTTGGCGTTTGGTGCAGGCGCTGTGGGTAGCTGAGGAGCGGGGTCTGGCCCGCTTTGACAGTCTGCAACCCGAGTACAATCTGGCTCAGCCGCTGCGGGCTAACTTCGAGCGGGAGCTGGCCCGGGCTTGCGAGGCTCTTGGGGTGGGCGTGCTACCCTACAGTCCCCTCGCAGGTGGATTCCTCACTGGTAAGTATCGTAAGAACGCGCCCGCCCCCCAAAGTGTGCGTGCGCAAGGTATTGAGAGCCAGCTCTACTCCGAACAGAACTGGCGCACTCTGGATACGCTGCTGGGCATCTCTGAAGACCGCAATCTACCCACTGGGCAGATTGCCCTGGCCTGGCTCTTGACCCAGCCTGTGGTGAGTGCGCCGATCGTGGGTGCGAACCACCACACACAATTATTAGAGCTGCTGCCTGCCGCTGACTTGGAGCTGAGCAGTGAGGAGCTTTCGCTGCTTAGCCAGGTCTCGGACCAACCACGGGCGCGAACGGACGTCTAAGCTTGCTACACCGGAAAACGCCAGGGCTGACGGATTCTTAGCCCAGCAAACACAGTTACCTAAATAGCGCCTAGCGCTAGTTGAGGATACGACTACCCTTTAGCAGGTCACGTGCGCGCTGGGCATACAGCTCGAGCGTCACGCGCCACTCATCCGCCGGTGAAAGGTAAGGCAGCACCAAGCCGATCCGCTCGAGTACTTCCCGGGGATCGGGATAGCCCATCTGGGCCAGGGTATCGGTCGCCATCTCTTGGGCAGTGATCCAGTCAGCCGAGCCAGGCGCAGTGAGCACAACCGCTTCGCGGTAATGGTCCAAAGCCTCTTCCAGATGCATGAGATCGTAAGCTAGATTACCCAAGACCAAATGCCCCACCTCGGCCGCACCAAAACGCGTGGCCTCGAGTGCATACCGCTCAGCATCAGCGTAGCGCCCCTGCCGGTAGGAGACGTCGGCTAGGTCGGCTAGGGCTTGGCCGCGATGAGGGTAATCTGGGTCACGCAATAGCCGGCGTAGACAGGTCTCGGACTCGGAAAAATCCCCGGCATCTAATGCTGCTACCCCAAACTCATGCAACACATGGCTGTGGTCGCTGCCTTCCGCTTGCTTAAGCGCTTCGAGGAAGGCTATCTTGGCATCTTCGTATCGACCTAAGCTGGACAACACCTGAGCTTTGACCAACGGCGTACCATGCGCAGACTCAGCGGTTCCGCCTGCTTCCAAGGCCTCCACTCGTTCGATAGCCTCCAGGGCCAGGGTAGGGTTCTCCAATACCAATTGGACACGTGCCAGCAGGTAGTGGCGGGTGGCCAGATCCTCACTACTCTCTTCACCAACCGCCTCCCGAGCATCCTCCAGAGCACGCATAGCCTCCTGGGGTCCACCGCTATCCAGGTACATAGCCGCAGCATCCAAGAGGTTCCAGTAACGCTCGAGCCCCAATGAGCCCAGCGCTGCGCGCTTGTAGCAAGCCGCAGCCTCCTCGGGACGGCCCTCGGCTTCGAGAGAACTGGCCAGCAGGGCCTCGGCACGCCAGGCCAAGAACGCGGGCAGCTCGAGCGGTGAGGCCTGTAATACCTCGATAGCGCGCTCCGTATCCCCCAGGTAAACCAGGGCTTGCGCCACATGGTAGCGAGCCCGGCTATCTTGGGCGGTGAACAGCACATCAGGCACCGTCACCTCTTGACCGGCAAGCGCATGCAGCTCGGCCACCAGGCTCCGGTAGAGTAATGAATCGCGCACCGCAGAATCGGCCTCAGCCGCCGCCTCCAAAGCACCCCAGGCCCCTTCTTGACCGTCGGAACTGTAGAGACTATAAACCTCGGCCAGCCATAACCCGGCCTCACTTTGCTCCGCTGGCCGGCCGCTGATGCTTAAAGTGCGTACCAGACGGTCAAAAGCGGTATCATAGTCCCCCTGGCGAAGCGCGTCCATAACCGGATACATCATTGCGGCGAGAATACCACAAGACCGTGCACGTAGGCCTACAGAAATCGCATCCCAACTGGGTTAGCATATGAGAAGGAGGTTTAGCTTGTCGAATCGAATCAATCCCTGGAGCATCATCATCCTGCTGATCGTGGGGTGGTGGGTCTTCCAGATTTTCAGTGGTACGGCGACACCGGGAATTCCCTACTCGAAGTTTCAGCAATATATCTCCGAGAATAAAGTCGCCGAAGTCACCCTGAACGAATCCACTATCAAGGGAAGTTTTGCCCAGCCAGAGCGGGTTGCTACCCGTAGGGGCACCATCAGCACCAAGAAATTCACCGTAGCGCTTCCACCTCAATCGGTGGGCGATCCAGGTCTCCTAAGCTTTCTTTCCAAGCACAACGTAGTCATCAATACTACTACCCCCTCAATCTGGCCCACCATATTAGGTTTTCTAGGACCGACCGTTCTGCTAATCGTGTTTTTCTGGTACTTTTTCATGCGCAACCAAGGTGGCGCGGGACAGGTCATGCAGTTCGGTCAATCGCGCGCCCGCATGTATGGAAAAGAGAAAAGCGTCTCCACTACCTTTCAGGACGTAGCGGGCCACAAGGAAGTCAAGCGTGAACTTATAGAAGTGGTGGACTTTCTCAAGAACCCGCAGAAGTACCTGGCTATCGGCGCGGAGATTCCCAAAGGCGTTCTGCTGGTGGGCCCGCCCGGTACCGGCAAGACTCTTTTGGCTCGTGCGGTGGCCGGTGAGGCGGGTGTGCCGTTCTTCTCGGTGAGTGCGTCGGAGTTCATGGAAATGTTTGTGGGTGTCGGGGCCAGCCGGGTTCGTACCTTGTTCGATGAAGCGCGCAAAAACGCACCAGCTATCATCTTCATAGACGAATTGGACTCGATCGGCCGCAAGCGGGGAGCAGGTATCGGCGGGGGGCACGACGAGCGCGAACAGACTCTGAATCAGATTCTCTCGGAGATGGACGGCTTCATTAAGGAGACCTCGGTTATCGTGCTGGCCGCCACCAATCGGCCCGATATCCTGGACGAGGCACTATTACGGCCCGGACGATTCGACCGCCAAGTGATGGTGGGCCTGCCTACGCAGGAAGAGCGCGCCGCCATTTTCACAGTGCACATGCGCAACAAGCCCATCGACAACGTCATAGATACCCAGGAGCTGGCCCGCATGACACCGGGTTTCTCGGGAGCGGACATAAAAAATCTGGTGAACGAAGCCGCGTTGCAAGCCGCTCGAGAAGATAAGCACCATATCGACATGGCCAATTTCCAGATTGCGCTGGATAAGATCGTGTTGGGGCTCGAGCGCGGCTCATTACACTTATCGGAGCAGGAAAAGCGGGCTATTGCCTACCACGAAGCCGGTCACGCTGTGATCAGCGAGGTAATGCCCTACGCCGATAGTGTTCAGAAGGTCACCATCGTTCCGCGGGGTATGGCCCTGGGAGTAACTATTCCCCTGCCCCGCGAGGAGGCGCTGATCTCCCGCGAACGGCTGATGAATCAGCTCACGGTGATGATGGGCGGCCGGGCGGCGGAGGAGGTCTTTACCGGAACTATCACCACCGGAGCGGCCAACGATTTCCAGCGCGCCACTGAAATGGCCCGGCGTATGGTGCTCGATTGGGGTATGGGTGAACATTTTGAACACATGGCGCTCGGCTCCGACTCGGGCCCGGTGTTCCTGGGCGAGGAGCTCGGCCACCGTAAGAACTTCTCCGAGGAAACCGCCCGTGAGATCGACATGGACGTGCGGTCGTTGCTCGAGAAGGCTTACGCAGAGGCCAAGGAGATCCTCACCAAGCACACCGTAAGTGTACACAAGGTCGCGGAGGCGCTTCTGGAAACGGAGATCGTCCCCGGCGATACCGTGCGCAAGTTGTTGAGTACCCCTGAGGAACCGCAGGGAGTGCCGGGTGCAGACACGGATGTACCCGCCACCGGAAAGCCTGAATGGCTTATTCAGAGAGAGCCGGGAGAAAGCGCCTGATTCTCTCTGGTATTACAGTCAGCCCTTAGGCCAGCGCCAGCCTCACTAAGCGCTCGAGCAGCACCGAGTAGTCCAAGCCGGCGGCGGCCCACAGCTTGGGGAACATGCTGGTCTTGGTAAACCCCGGCATAGTGTTGACCTCGTTCAGGTAGAGCGTGTCGCTCTCTGGCTGATAAAGGAAGTCGACCCGCGCCAAACCTCGTATACCTAGCAGCCGGTAGGCCGCCCGCGCCAGTTGCGTGATCTCCGCGGCCAGTGCAGGCTCGATATCCGCGGGGATCAAAAGCTCGGTCCGACCCTCGGTGTACTTGGTCCGGTAGTCATAGAACTCCGCGTGGTGGCGGATCTCCCCCACCGGGCTGACCACAACCCCGCCATCACCATTGCCGAGCAGGGCTACCTCCAGTTCATGCACGCCGCTCAGGCCGTGCTCGATCACTACCCTATAGTCCCAGGAAAAGGCCTCTTCCAGGGCTGCGGCTAGGTCTCCGTCGACGTGCACCTTGCTGATACCCATTGAGGAGCCCGCCCCAGCCGGCTTAACAAAGTATGGTGGCGGGAAGGGTGGAAACACGGTTCTCTCCCTCTTCTGCAGTACTATCCAGTCGACTACCAGGATACCCGCGTCCCGCAGCAACCTGCGACTGAGGTCTTTGTCCATGCAAAGCGCCGAGGCCGCCACGCCGGCACCCACATAGGGGCGCCCAAGGAGTTCCAAAAAGCCTTGCAGGCTTCCGTCCTCACCAAAACGCCCATGCAAGAGGGGAAACACCACCCCATAAGTGGGCCAATCAACCGGCGGAGGGAAGGTGTGCGTACCCGTTTCGGCCGCCCCGCGGGCCGGCACCGACAAGGCTTCCTCACCCAACAACCAGCATCCGTCCTTGGCCATTACCGCCAGATCGGTGGCGAAAGGAATAGCCCGCAGAATCCCCGGTACGGCGGCCAGAGAAACCTCGTGCTCCCCTGCAGGCCCGCCCGCTATCAGTAAGACACGCATATCACCCATGTTGTGCATGATATTCTACGTCCAAAGCTACGATCTCCTGGTGACGGAAGCAGTCCAGGGTGTGGTCGTTGACCAAGCCTACCGCCTGCATGAATGCGTAGCAGATCGTGGGGCCCACGAAACGAAAGCCTCGTTCACGAAGCGCCTTACTCAGGAGAGTGGAGAGCGGTGTGAGGGGTGGTACCTCGGTCGACCGTACAAAGCAGTTTTGTACGGATCTATAACCCACAAACGACCAAAGAAATGTTGTGAAGGAGCCCGCCTCGGCCTGCACCCTCAAGAAAGCCTGCGCCCCTGCGACCGCAGCTTCGATCTTCCTTCGGTTACGCACCACTCCGGGATTCTCAAGAATCTTCCCGATCTTACCCGGCCCAAAAGCCGCCACCCTCTCCGGATCAAAATCATTGAAGGCTTCGCGGTAACTGAGTCGCTTATGCAAGATGGTCGACCAGGATAAGCCAGCTTGCGCCCCCTCCAGCACCAGCATCTCGAACAGATGCCGGTCGTTGCGGCTGGGCACGCCCCATTCCTGATCGTGGTAGGCGGTCTCCAGAGGCGATGAAGCCTGCATAACCCAAGCGCAGCGATCCCGCCGATCATGCTCCATGCGGGCAAGGTAACACAGTCGAGCCTCCGGTGCACCGTAAATACACATATCCTGCCGTGCCTACATCAGGTCTAGCCCGTTAAAGCGATCCTGAGCCGGTGTCAGGCCCAGTTCGAGCCACACCCGCACAGCTTCCTCGGCCGCATCCAGTACCCGGCCTAACGTCTCTTCCTCACGTTCGGTAAAGGATGCTAATACCCAATTAATCACGTCCACATTCGGCGGCGGCCGTCCGATACCCAGCCTTAAGCGGTGAAAGGAGGCGTCCCCTAAAGCCTGGTGGACGGAGGCTACCCCCTTCTGCCCGCCCGAGCTGCCGTCCGCCTTCAGGCGGAGGCGGCCAAGGGGCAAGTCCAGATCGTCGTGAATCACCAGCAAGGCCTCAGCCGGTATTCGGTAATAACGGAGAAACGGAGCCACCACCATACCGGAAGCATTCATAAAAGTAGTAGGCTTCATGAGCCAGGTGTCGTTCCGGCGTGCTACCAACGCATGCCCTCGCGTACGCCAAGTCACACCCGGCACCAGGCGATCAAGGGTCAGAAAACCGATATTGTGCCTAGTGCGCGCGTAGCGTGGACCCGGGTTACCTAAACCCACTACTAAATGCATCTGTCCCAGCATACTCATCCCAACAAAAACAGGGTGAGCTGGGAGTGCCAGCTCACTAAAGAGACTACTGTTCCACTTCCTTGCCACGCTTAATAACTTCCGGCTCAGCGCCCACTTCCTCCTCGACCGTCTCACCCTCCAGACTCTCCACGTCTTCCGGCGGGACCACGGTAGCCACGGTAAGGTGGACATTGGTAATTAGCTCGATCCCTTCGGGGAGAAGTAGATCGGAGAGGTGCATGCTGTCTCCAACCTTCATCGCACTTACGTCCACCTCTATGAAATCCGGGATACTCTTGGGCACCACACGGACCTGAACGTCATGACGCACCTCACCAAGTACTCCGCCCAGCCGTACGCCCGCGGCTATGCCCACGAACTTCAAGGGCACATACATATCCACCGGCTCATCGGAGAGCAGGTAGAAATCCACGTGCGACGGACGACGAAGGCGCTTATTGAGCTCCACTTGGCGAACCAGCGCGTCCCGGCTGGTACCATCGGGCATCTCCAAGGTAATCACGTGGTGGATGGAAGCTTGGCGAAAGACCTTGTCAAAAGCCTTGAGCTCCACAAACAGCGGCTCGTTGTGTATACGGTTATACAGTATTCCGGGCAGACGACCGGATTCGCGCAGCTGCGCCGCTTTCTCGTCTCCACGGAAAAATGCCTTGAGTCTGTACTCCATCGTTCCTCCTAGAGCTTTCCAGAGCGCGGCCGGGTGGGTAAAACACGCCCCCAGCCCAGGCCGTGTTTCATCATAGCATCGGCGAGGGCCCACGGCTACATTACGCCCTAGGCGAACCGTCTCACATAACTGCGCTGACCAACTGGTGCGTATGCACTCGGCGGATGTCCACAACTAAACGAAGGGAGCCACCGAGAGTACTGTAGCCCTCGTGCCTCGAGGCAAGGGAATTAAATCGGTAGAAGATACGCTCAAGAATTGCCGGGTGGGCCAGATTCTCCAGTCCACATCGTATGGCAGCACTAGTGGAAATGATGTCGTCGGTGATCAGCGGCCGCTTGCCGGCCACCTCACCAGTCACATAGGTTACCCCGGTCTCGGTAGGCCCGCTGCGGCATTTGGTGAGTATAGCCACGGGCGACCCCGCCCGGTCTAGCCAGTTTGCGCGCCTACTCGGCATGGCCTGCGTCGGGGCTGACTACCGCGCCGTCCCGTGGCATATCACGACCTATAAGATAATCTCCAAATAGTCGTACCGCCGAAGGATGATCCACTGGGATATCGAAAAAAACCTGAAGCTGGGAGGGCATGAAGATAAGAGTCGATCGCTTAGTGGTAGCCGGGCTGCTCGAGCAAATCGGCTACCAGCTTCGCGCTGATCGGCTCTCGCCCCTCAGCCTGTCATGTCCTGCCGCGCATACCCGGAATAGGGAATCACCGCATTGATGCGGCTGGAGAACTACCCCTCAGCACATCCACGAGCAAGAGTAGCTCCATCAAGTGATCATTGACTGGCGGCGAGCTGGGCCGTACCACGTAGATATCATCACCCCCAGCGCTCTCGCCCAGGCGTAGGCGCACCCCCATCAGGAAAACGTTCCACCATAGCCCGTCCCAGCAGCACATCCAGCACCTTGACCACGCTAAGCGCCAATCTCCGGTTAGCACTCCCCGTGAACACCTGAATGTTCATGATTTAGGAACGATGTCGAAGGGCTTGCTCGAGCAGCTCGGCCATATGTTCCGAGGCCTCGTCCAAGAAACGCACAAAAGCACCGGGTGCGCTGGTATCAGCATGATCAGTAATTACTCTCAATAATGCCATGGGCAACGAAAGTCGCCGCGCAGTCCACAAGGCTGCCGCACCTTCCATATCCACAGCCACCGCCCGATGCTCGGCCCGAAGGTTGTCGGCCAGTTTCCCCTGGGCTACGAACTGATCGCCACTAACCACTCGCCCAAAGAGAGGCGTGTAACCCAGCACGCCAGCGGCCTTCAGCAGCAGTTCGGAAAGCGCCTCGTCGGCTGGAATGTACCGCTCACCCGTATCCAACTCCCCCGCTGCTCGCCCGAAAACCGATAGGTCCACGTCCCATTGCACCGCGTCACGCGCCACCAATACGGTGCTCCGAACCAGCGAGGGATCCAACGCGCCGGCCACTCCCACCCAGAAGGCCGCCTCTGGGTGATAGCGCTCAGCCGCCCAGGCCACAGCGGCACCCGCCGCTACCTTCCCTACCCCCGTCTCCACCAGAACTACCGGCCCACCAGCCAAGGATCCAGAATAAACCGCCCAGGGCTCCGTGAGTTGCACTACCTCTTGCATACGCGCGCGCACTGCACCAATTTCAACACCCTCAGCCGCAAAGATTGCAATCACAAGATTCCAACCGTTTCCTGTACCACCAAACCTAGCTCGGAAACTCGCCTGGCCCAGGCCTGTGCCCCCTCTAGGGTGTGGTCACGATAGTTACCGCACTCCAACTCACTCACACCGGGGATAGGTCCGCTGTGGTGGATCACATCGGCCAACGCCGCCTTAAATGCAGCTAAGACCCGCTCAGCGCCGGGTTCTGCCAACACCACCAGGTAAAAACCGGTGCGGCAGCCCATGGGCGAAAGATCAACCACGCCATCCAAATGGTCGCGCATATAACCGGCCAACAAATGTTCCAGCGTATGCAGCGCGTCCGTGGGCAGGGGCTCTCGGTTGGGCTGGGCTAATCGAAGATCATACTTTTCGATCATATCGCCGCAGGCAGTACCTTTGCGCCCCGCTAGTCGTACATAGGGCGCACGTACCTTGGTGTGATTAAGACGGAAGGATTCAAGCTCACTCATGATTTCAGTATAGACATTACCCCTCAACGTACGGCCAGGATTCTATCACTTAAGTAGTCAGGAGCCTATCGTTGATTATGCACCAACCCAGATTATTCCCGCCTCGGCTTGGCATCTTAGGATGTTCGGCAAGCAAGCCCATGCAGTCATCACTCTTTGTTAGGCGCAAAATACAGACCAAGTATCTAAATTCAGACAACATTATAAGCACTCCACTGAACCCTCACAGCCGAATACGCGCTTACTTTAAGTCACGACACGGGCGTCATTTACCCAGCCCGAGATCTCCTTAGCCGGCCCCGGGCTTTGGGCTCGCGGAACGCTCAACACTGAGCACCACGCAGCTACAATCTCTACACCACCTACACCTCTAGGAAAGCGGTAGTAGGGTTCAGGTAGGGTGTTAAAATCAGCTTAATTTACGCTGCAGAACCTCCAAAGACTCTGGATTCTCTAGTGAGGTCAAATCCCCTTGTACGCTACCTAGCTCAAGGAAGTCACGCAGCAGCCGGCGCATAATCTTACCGCTACGCGTACGCGGGACAGTCTCACTGATCACCACCCGCTCAGGGCGGGCGATCGCCCCCATTGCCTTGACTACCTGCTCAGCGAGCTCGCGCTCAAGCTCGGGGCTCGGGGCGCACCCCTCGCGCAGGATGACGAAGGCACCGGGACCATCCCCTTGACTGGGTCCAGCTTGCCGATCACGGCAGCCTCAGAAACCGCAGGATGGGCAATGAGCGCAGCCTCAAGTTCCATCGTACCGATGCGGTGTCCGGCGACGTTGATCACATCATCCACCCGGCTGGTCACCCAGACCTGGCCATCGGGATCAATCAGTGCGGCGTCAGCGGTAAAGTAGCGGCCAGGATACTGGGAGAAGTAAGTACGTTGGTAGCGTTCGGGGTCCCCCCAGATGGTACGTGCAAGCGAGGGGAAGGGAATGGTCAGGGTGAGGTAACCGAGATTCCCTGGGGGGAGAAGTTCACCTTGTTCATCAAGGACCTCCGCAGTATAGCCGGGGAGAGGGTGGCCGCAAGAACCAGGCTTAGTCGGAGTCAGACCAACCATCGCAGAGGTCCAAGCGGTCCCGGTCTCGGTCTGACCGTAAGTATTGTTGACAAAGACTTGCCCTTTACCTAGGACGTCGCGGGTCCAGTACCAGGTATCCGGGTCAAGGGGCTCACCAACCAAGGAGATCAGGCGCAGGTCATGCTCGCCGATCCAGTGGTCCCCAGCACGGTGTAGCATGCGCAGTAGCGTGGGGGCCAGTAAAGAGCTTGGTTACGCGGTAGTGGGCCAGCACCTCGTAGAAGCGGCCAGGATTTGGGTAGTCCGGGGCCCCCTCGTAGGCCACCAGTGTGGCCCCGTGAGCCAGACCCCCAACCAGGGCGAAGATGGGGAAGGTTAACCAACCTACGTCCGCGGTGCACCAGTAAACGTCGTTGGCCTGGAGATTAAGACTCCACTTCACATCAGCATAGGCCCCTACCAGAAAGCCAATCCCGGCGTGCACCAGACCCTTGGGGCGGGCGGTAGTCCCCGAGGTATAAATGATGAATCCTGGTTCGTTGGCTTCGATCGGTTCGGGAGGGAACTCAGAGGGGAAGCCGTGGACAAACTCCGGGTAGGGGACGTTGCGCCCCTCGCGCATCGGCACTACATCGCCAAGGTGCGGCACAACCACAACCCTCTCCACCGAGTCCACCCCTTCCAACGCCTGGTCGAGGGTCTCCTTGAGCGGGACCCGCCGGCCACGGCGCAGGCTACCGTCGGCAACCAGGACGAGCTTGGGGGCAGCGTCGCGCAACCGCTCGTGTACTGCTGAGGCGGAGAAACCAGCAAAGATCACCGTGTAGATCGCCCCGATCCGGTAACAGGCATGGACCGCGGCGAAGACCTCGGGGATGTTCGACATATAGATCGCGACCCGGTCTCCCTTACGAACCCCCGCTGCAGAGAGCGCTGCAGAGAGCCTCGCGGTCTCGTCGTGAAGGTTCTGGTAGGTCCAGACTCTTCGCACCCCATCCTCACGCTCGAAAAAGATGGCCACCCGGTTCCGCCCGGCGGCCAGGTGACGGTCTATACAATTCGCCGAGACGTTGGAAAGTCCCCCGGGGAAGTAGCGGAAGGCCTCAAGTTCACCTTCGAGAACCTTATCCCACCCGGAGAACCACTCAAGCTCGCCCGCAACTGCTTCCCAATAGGCGGTAGGGTCCGCGGGCCCGGCGTAACAGCGTACTAGCCTCATAGTGGGGAAAGGAAGTCTCCGTAGCTAGAGCGGGGGTCGTGGGAACTAAGGGTTTGCCTTGGTAGATCACAGATTCTCCGCTCATACTCGCCTCCTTGGAACAGGACTTTGGTTAGCCCCTAGTTTACCCCTCCGTGGGGGGCAGGGGGATACCTTGGAGCAAGAGCTGGGAACCGGGCTGTACGCAATCTATGTAATCTGGAGAAATC
>CAYODT010000005.1:28418-74969 GCA_964402875.1 uncultured bacterium
AGAGAGCTGTATAGGTGCGCTCCACCACCTCACCCAGCTTACCCATGGGGCCTTGGTTTTTACCGTTCAACTCAACCCGAACCACCCCGGCGTTACCCACCTGTACGGTTACGGGTAAAGGGTAATACTGCGTGTCACCGGCGTTCTGGATACCCGTAAACAACACCCGCCCTGAACCCGCAGTTACCCGCAGCCAACATCGTGCGCTAAAGCGCAATACCAACAGGTTCCCCAGTGTAGTTTGGCTCGCCGGCCCCACGACCTCTTGCGTGGCCTGGGCAATAGCAACTGAAGGTGTTATAGCCGCTGGGGTCGTAACCGAAGGCGCAGTAGCTGAAGGTGTAACCGGTTTGGATACAGGCTTCAAGATGATGGAGAGCTTCTGCCCATAATCCAGGTTGATCTGCTGTTGATAGGTTTGGTAACCCGCCTTGCTAATCTTCAAGGTACGCTCGCCGCCCATCACCGTGAGAGAAACGGGCGCTGGGCCCAGATCGAAGTTGTCAAGATAGACCTCTGCACCAGACGGTTCCGTGGTGATGCCCAGCACTACCTCGGGCAGCGCAGGTAAGGCGCCCGCGGCCGAGACCACTTGAGCGCTAGGGGGTGGCGGTACAACAACCATTGTTTTAGCAGGGCCAAGCGCAGACCGGTACCAAAATACACCCCCCACAAGCAACAAGAGCACTAGCAGCAGTAACCAACCAACAGGCTGCCGCACCGCAGGTTGCTTATGCACAATGGGCTGGATGGGGCATAGGGCTAGAAATGGTTCGGGGTCTAATCCTAGAGCTTGGGCATAGCTACGGATATATCCCCTGACCAGCACCGGCTCGGGTAGCCCCTCCAAGCGGCAGGCTTCGATGGCCTCCAAAAAACCGTGCTTGATGTTGAGCGCCTTGGCCAACGCCTTCAGTGAAATACCTTTTTGCTCACGCTCGTCACGCAGCCGTTCGCCAAGCTCACACATTGTCTTTTATTCTAACAGCCAAAGCCCGGACCCGGCTAAAGTGCCGCGGCGAGCTGTGCCGCCAGCCTAGCGTTTTCCTCCAGCAAACGCAGGTTTACCTGGTCAGTCTCACCACCAGATAACTCGCTCATCCTGCGCAGCATAAAAGGCGTCAGAGCCTTACCAACCACGCCTTGTTCCATCGCTTCACGATTTGCCTGACGCACCCAAGTTTGCACAGTATGGTAGTCTAGGCCTTGACTCACCGGGTTGAATACTAGTGTGGCTGAGGGTAACGAAAGGGCCTCCGCTCGCTTGAAGGCCAGCGCAACTTCGGCCGTGTTTTCGTAACGTACCGGCAACATATAAGGGCTCTCCGAGCTGTGGAAAGCAGGCATCAGATTGGTACGGAAGCCGGCTATCTGCACCCCATGAGACTCCAGGCGCTCCAAGGTAGCAGCCAAATCGAGGATGCTCTTGGGGCCGCTGGACACTACGATCAGTGGTGTACGGGCAAGCGCAGCCAGATCCGCGGACTCGTCGAACGGATGGAGATGCACCCCACCGATACCCCCGGTAGCAAATACGGAAAGCCCCGCACGAACAGCCAGCAAGCTAGTAGTAGCCACCGTGGTGCCACCGTAGCCACCTCTCGCCAGCAGCGCCGCTAGGTTCCACAAGCTGACCTTCTCCACACTTTCGCGCGTGGCCAGGAATACCAGCTCCTCCTCCGAAAGCCCGATGTGAATCTCACCAGCCAACACAGCTATGGTAGCCGGCACCGCGCCTTCTTCTCGCACCACAGCCTCAAGGCGACGTGCGGTCTCCAGGTTCTGTGGTCGCGGCAGACCGTGGGTGATCACCGTGGACTCGAGCGCGACCACAGGGTGGTGGTCTGAAAGAGCTTGCTGGACCGTAGGGTGTAGTTTCATACAGACCAGTTTATCCGCGTGGGCCGGGAAGCCGAACCTAGACAATCCGCCACGGGGTCAGGAGGAATAACGTGCAGGAGAAAGAACTACGACAGCGGCACTCGGGGTGGCTTTACTGCATACTACGCCGGTAACAGCTGTTACCGGCGTAGAGATAGTCCGCTCCCCTATACCCGAGGAGGGTTGCTTACTGCCACGAGAGGGACAGGAGGTCCGGCACGGCGATTCTACATGAGCTCGGCACCCGGCCGCCTCAACCTAAAACCAGATATGACCGGCGGATACGCGGATATCCCACATCAGGCGAGGGCCGACCGACTACGGTATCAACCGATAGACTGTAGAGGTGCGGTTGATCTCGGTGTTTGGCTCCTCAAGACTGCCAGCAGGCTCGGAGGGCTACACTCTAGCCGAAAACTGGGGCAGGCGTATCGCCCAAGCGGGCTTTGGCGTAGCCACCGGCGGCTATGGCGGTGCCATGAAAGCCGTTAGCAAAGGCGCAAGGGCAGGTGGGGGTATGGTAGTGGGCGTAACCGCGCCAATATTGTTTGGGCACCGCGCCGGTCCGAATGGCTTCGTGGATCTAGAGCTCTCTTCACCCACGCTTCTATCGCGCATCGAGCGCCTACTCGACCTGGCCAGCGCCTTTGTAGTTCTACCCGGAGGCGTGGGCACCCTGACCGAGCTGACCACGGCCTGGAACCTGGCCTACATACAGGCGCTAAAAGGCAAGCCCAGACGGATGATCGGCGTACACGCCAATTGGACCGCCCTGCTCAGGCCAGCCTTGGAAATCCGGCCGGAAGAGCTCGAGCTACTCACAGTGCTCCACGATGGCACGGATCTCAGTAACTTTCTGAATACAGTCCATATTTAGGGCTCGAGCTTCCTACGCAGATCCCCGCGCGCCGGAGCAAACACCTCTACAAGAACGCTGTCCTCCTCGGCCTCAGCCCTGTGGCCGGCGGAAGAGGGAATGGAAAGCGCTATGCCCGGCGTCAATCGCACTTCCTTGCCGTCCACCCAAAAACACACCCGGCCGGATAACAGCAGGCTGATCTGTTCGTGTGGGTGGGCATGCTCAGGAGCCTTCGCACCCGCTTGTAGGCTGACACGAGTAACCGTCAAGCCCACACCGGAAAGGCCGCGCATCACCACACCGGGGAACAGCTCCAAACCGGGACCGGCCAACAGATCTCTGGTCTTCATTCTTGCCATGCCTTGATAGGTATCAATTCCCCACCCTCGACCACCTTCTTGGTGGGGCGGTAGCCACGATCAAACCAGATCTCCAACACCGCGAGGTCCAGCGAGCCCGGTGCGATAATCTCCTTGCGCACGTAGTAACCGCCCGGTATCTGGGATACCTCGTTACTGCGGGTGAAGCGCAACCGCACCTCCTCACCGCTCTTATGGGTGCGAATGCGCACAAGAAAAGCCATGTTCTCCTGCCGAACGTGTTCGTCCGCCTTCTTGAAGAGCATATCTCAGCCTACTCCGCCAGCGGATGGGGCACGGCGAGGCGCTGCAGAAGCCCCGTGACCAGCGCCAGCCGCAAGGGGATTTCACGAATCATGATCTGCTCGGTCTTCTGGTGAGAGTCCTGGCCATTGGGACCCAACCCGTCCAGGGTAGGCACACCCAGCGCGGCGGTGAAGTTACCGTCGGAACCACCGCCCACCCGGTCGGGTTTTACGGTGAGGCCCGCTTCGACAGCCGCAGACTTGGCCAACTCGAACAGGCGCATCGAGGCCTCGGTGGGTTTCATTGGCGGGCGGTTCATGCTACCTTCGACGCTGAGACTGGAGCCCTCTAGCTCCGGCTCCAAGGCACGGAGGGCCGCCTCTACCCGTCGGGCTTCATCCATCGACCAGACTCGTAGGTCGATTATCACCTCAGCGTAGTCGGCCACCACGTTAGACACCGAACCGCCACGCACCACGTTGGGCCCCAGTGTGGTACCGGCCTGGAGATCCTCCAGCTCCAGCACCCGGGGAATCTGCTTAGCCAGCTCAACCACCGCGTTCACCCCTTTTCCCGGCTCGACACCTTGGTGAGCGGGCTTACCATGGGCCTGCAACACGTACCAGCCAGTGCCCTTGCGAGCTACCTTCAAGTTGCCACTTTTGGGCATAGGCGCTTCGAAAACTAGGGCGGCATCCGTGTTTTTGCAGGCCGCCTCAACCGGCTCCCGCGAGACCTGCGAACCGGTTTCCTCGTCCGGGGTCAGTAGAATCTCTACGGTCGGCCGCGGGAGCCCGGCCTGCTGCAGGTAGGTAAGTGTCCATAGAATGGACAACAGACCACCCTTCATATCGTGCACACCAGGGCCGAAGACCTTGCCATCCTCTACCCGCCAAGGCGTGGACCACGAGCCCACCGGGTAAACGGTATCGTAATGTGCAATCATCAGAACCCGTGTCCGGCTACCCGGCACCTCCAGGTGCAGCAGGGGTCCCCGGGGGGTCTCCGTACGGCCGGCAGGTCCCAGCTGCCCAAAGCGCTCCTGCAGCCAGTCGGCGGCGGTAGAGAGACACGACAGATCACCCGAAGGTGTTTCCATGCGGACCAGAGTTTCTAGATCAACCAGATAGTCGTCGAGGTGCTCCTTGAAGTACTCGAGCGCTTGCATGCCCCACCATACGCTAATCGTCATTCTTAACACCCTCCGAAGGTGTATCGTGCGCAATATTAGGTTCAACGTATACTTTGGTTCAAGATCACGAGCGGACCGCCGGGGGTAATATGCGAATCAGGAAATGGATGTACGTGGTTGTGGGCATAGTTCTGGTCGTTTTGGTGGCGGCGGGGGTAGGTTACGGCTTGTTATACGGTGCCACCCAGCCCAAGACAACAGGCAACCTGGACCTGCCGGGCCTCATTGCACCCGTCCAGATCATCCATGAGCCCAACGGCCTCACACACATCAAGGCACATAATTTGCATGATCTGTTCTTTGCCGAAGGTGTGGCGCACGCCCAACAGCGGCTCTTCCAAATGGACCTCCAGCGCCGGCTGGGCGAGGGTCGTTTAGCTGCGGTGGTAGGTAAAGGCGGGCTCACCATCGACCGCTTCTTCCGTACCCTAGGGGTGTACCAGGCCGCACAGGAGGCAGTGAAGCATCTACCCGCACAGACCCTAGCGGATTTGCAGGCCTACATAAATGGTATCAACGCCTATCTGAATACCAACCCGCCGCTGCCGCTGGCGTTCCGCCTACTGGGCTACAGACCCCAGCCCTGGACACCAGCCGATGTAGTGGTATGGATCAAAATGATGAGCTGGGATCTATCCAGTAACTACGATACGGAGCTACTGCGCTACCGGCTGCTGGCTCGCGGCCTGAGTAACCAGCGCATCGCCCAGCTCATGCCACCCTATCCTGCTGGCGCAGTAACCGTGCTACGGACCGACGACCTGAGCCCAAAGACCGGTAGCCTACCGAATACGCAGCACTCACCACTGCCAATCCCCACGGCCGCCGATGCACGCCAGGCCGCGGCGCTGATGGCGTTGCCCATGGCCCCGCCGCTGTACCCACAGGCCTCCAATGACTGGGTAGTATCAGGGAGCCTGACCACCACCGGCCTACCCTTGCTAGCCAACGACCCCCACCTAACCCTGAGGGCACCCTCGCTGTGGTACCTGGTAGACCTCCAGGCACCCGGCTTCCACGCCACCGGCGCTTCATTTCCAGGTGTTCCCGGCGTCGTGATCGGCCATAACGACCACATCGCCTGGGGCGTGACCAACGTGGGCGCAGACGTGGAGGACCTATATGTCCTGGATACAGCGGGTAACGGTACCAGCTATCGCTACAAAGGCTCGGAGCGCCCCTTCACGGTGCGCGAGGAAACCATCGCCGTCAAAGGAAAGCCGGCGGTACACCTGAAGGTTCGTGATTCGGTCTATGGACCAGTCATCTCCGACGTGGTCAAGGTGCCCGGGGCCAAGCCGTTGGCGCTCCGTTGGACCAGCCTAAACCCTGTAGACGACACCCTGACCGCCTTCTTGGGCATCAACCAAGCTAAGAACTGGACCCAATTCAAGAAAGCACTAAGCTATTTCCTGGCTCCCAGCCAGAACTTCGTCTATGCCGATACCGCCGGGAATATCGGCTATTTTGCACCGGGCAAAATACCCATCCGTAAGCCCGGGGACAATGGCACCTACCCCATGCCCGGCAACGGCGACTGGGGCTGGCAGGGCTACATCCCCTTCAACCAGCTGCCGCAGGCCGAAAACCCGTCGGAGGGCTTCATCGTCAGCGCCAACAACAAGGTGATGCCGAGGGGCTACCCCTACCTGATCACCAAGGACTGGGCCGAACCTTACCGGGCCGAGCGCATCACCCAAATGATCGAGCAGCTGAAGAAACAGGGTAAACTCAGCCCGCAAGACATGCAGCGAATTCAGCTCGACCAATTCACCCTGCTTTATCCGGCTTTCAAACCCTACCTGGAGCGGATCTCGCCCCAAACCCAAGCCGGTAGAAAGTGGAAGACGCGGCTTTTGGCCTGGAACGGCATAGCTGACAGGAACACCCGGGCAGCCACAGTGTTTGAAGCCTGGCAGCTCGAGCTATACCGGTTCGGTGCCAAGGCAACCGGGCAGACCTACTGGCGTAAGCCGCGCTTTGTTCTCCAGGCCCTGGCAAACGGCGATCCGAGTTGCGGCGGTACCTCGGCGTCCTGTCTAAGCGCAGCTGGAAAGGCGTTAGATCAAGCAATTAAACGCCTTTCCAGCCAGTTCGGTGGGGTACGTGCCTGGGGCAAGGTACACCAGCTCCATATCGACAACTCCGTCCTGAGTCAAAGCCCCTTGGCCGGCTTCTACGACCACCGCTTACCCCACGGCGGAACCCCCTACACGATCAACGTGGGCCACCTGAATCCAAAGACCTTCGTCATGGCCAAAGGGCCGAGTTATCGGGAGATCCTCAATCTCAGTGACCTGAATCAGTCATTGTTCGCCTACCCCGGCGGCCAGTCGGAGAGCCCGCTTTCATCTTGGTACGCAAACCTATTATCTAAGTGGCAAGATGGCCAATACGTGCTCTTTCAGAACCAGGGTTATCCGGTGGCCACCCGCCTGACTCTAAGACCGAAATAACGACTCGGCCGACCACTGATTCCGCCCTACCTGCAGGTAGGGCGGTTACTAAATTACTTGCCGAAGGCCAATACGGCGATACGATTTAACGTGCTAAGTACCTAAAATCAGTATATTCAGCAAGAGAGGGATAAGGGTTTTGTGAAAGATCGATCTGGGCGCGGGGCCCATTTACTTACAGGCCGTCGAGGAGATTACGCACACGCCTATAGTGAGCTAGAGAAGCAAGACATCATTCAAACCGGGCCCGGTTTGAATGATGTCGTACAGATGCAGGCACCGGTGAAGGGGCTTCACCAGGCGCTGATCCACGAAGCTGCCAAATACTATCTTTACGCAAATTGGATGCTGCGGGCCAGTAAAACTATCCAGGCCCTGAAGGAGGTTTTAAATGCTGGCTTTAATGCATGAGGTAAGCAAGCGCTACGGGCGCAAGGGGGGGGTGGAGTCGCTCTCTTTTGAGTTGCCCGAGGGGCAGGTAGTAGGCCTGTTGGGCCTTAACGGGGCGGGTAAATCTACTACGCTCAGGCTACTAGCCGGCCTTCTGATCCCCACTTCGGGCCAGGTAAGAATCCTTGGCCGCCTTCCCCGCCAGGCTCGTGGCCAGTTAGCCTACCTTTCCGAAAACGACATCCTCTATCCTTGGATGACTCCCAGCGGTGCCAGGCGGTTTATGCAGGGGCTGTTTCCCGACTTTCGGCCGAAGCGGTTTACAGAGCTTCTGGCCTTCCTGGAGGTGCCGAATAGGGCCGCGCGACACATCTCCCGTGGGCAGCGCGGCCGCCTACGGTTGGCTATGATCCTGGCCCGCGAGGCCCGCTTATACCTGCTGGATGAGCCTCTTTCCGGCATAGACTTGATCTCACGCGAGCGCATCCTAAGCGCTTTGGTACACGAATGGCGCGCCGAGGCCACAGTGGTGCTCTCGACGCACGAAGTGCACGAGGCTGAAGGGCTATTCGATCGCGCTATCTTTATAAAGGAGGGACATTTAGTGCTGGATGCCTCCAGCAAGGACCTCCACAGCAAAGACAAAAGCGTAGTGGACACCTTCAAAGAGGTGCTGGCATGAAAGTCTTCCTCACTCTCTTGTGGCTCGAGCTACGCAAGTTGTGGGCCTGGGCGTTAGGCCTGCTGGCGCTGCTTCTGCTGATTGCGTGGATCGTCTACCGGGTGAACCACACCCAGTTCAACCAGACCAGCGGTACGGATCTACCCGTAGCCTTGCTCATCAACCTCACGGTATTGATAATGTCCGCGCAGTTCGCCTGGCTAATGCCCCTACTCCTCGCTACCGGAATGTTGTCAGAGTCGCGGCGTGGGCAGCTAGAGCTTCTACTAAGCAGCCCTGCACCAGGTATGCTCCATGTACTGGCACGTTTTACTTTTGCCTTTCTGGTGCTATTGCTTTTCGCCTCAGGCCTTTTGGGTATAGCCTACGCTGAGGTCCTGCGAGCCGGCGTGGCTATGAGCCCCTCAATTGGGCTCGAGCTCTACGGCTACGCGCTAGGGGGCGCTCCGGCGCTGGCTCTAGCAGTTTTCCTAGGTACCTTATGGACAGCTTACCAACCGTCCGGAGGCGGGCTGCTGGCGGTGGTCTTGGGTTCCGCCGGGCTGTTATCTTTATGGAGCACCCTAACGGCCTACCTCGAGCCACTGCTTTTCCGCCTATCTCCTTGGCGGATCCCACCGATCCGCATGAACGGTGTGGATGTAGTAACAGCCACCGGACTACCTGGACTACCACAGGAATTCTTCTGGCTGATGCTGGTGCTCACCATCCTGCTCTTGTATCTGGCTGGCCGTATCTGGGGAGAGGTGGAGGTATGAGTCTAGTTTACATACCCTACGCATTCGTTCTGCTGTGGCTTTTATACGCGTCCTGGAGGGCCATCTTTGGAACCCAAAGCCGCACCGCGCGGGTAAGCCTATTGGTGCTGGCGTCCTTCTTGGGCTACGGTACCATCCGCAGCGCCTACGGTTACTACCAGGGCTCCTCACAGGTACACCCATTAGTCTACCAGGGCTCCGCGTCCATACCGTCCCGGTTATACCCGGTTTTACGGCCGCTTCCCGGTTCGGCATTCTTCTGTATAGGATGCAGCCTGTCAATTTATCGTGGCGGCTACACACTTTCAGCCCAGACCATCTCCGCGCGCTGGGCGGTATCCAGCACCCAACCTTTCGTATTGGAGTTCAGAGGCGGGCAAGCTTTGTTAAGCGGGCGGCTCCTCACCCCAGGCTGCACCTCGGGTGTGTTGGTGGTGAGCGGGCGGCTCGAGCTACGCCTGGTACAGGGATTACACCTACGACTCGGCTATGCCGCCCCACAAACCGGCTGCGGTAACCACCTCTTCCCCCGCACTCATATACCCCCCGGTAGTCATGCTACCCGGCAGCTGCCTGCTTAATGTAGTCCGCATACCAGTAAGCGCTGGCCTTAGGTATGCGCCGCTGGGTGGTGTAATCAACATAAACCAAGCCGAAGCGTTTACTGTAGCCGTAGGCCCATTCGAAATTGTCCATAAGGCTCCAGGCAAAATAGCCCTGTACCGGAGCGCCTGCTTTGCGCGCCTTGTGCACCGCCTCTAGGTGCTGCTCAAGGTAGGTGATGCGCCTGGGATCATCCACCTGCCCGTTTTGCAGTTGGTCGGCAAAGGCGGCTCCATTCTCGGTTACATACAGTGGTAGGCCGCCCGCGTCCTGTTTCAGCCACATGAGGAGGTCGTACAAACCCTGCGGGTAGATCTCCCAGCCCATCTCAGTCACCGGACCCGGGCCCATATGGTGAGTAGCCGAAAGGAAATCGGTACCCGCGCCTACCAAAGCACGCGAGTAGTAGTTGACGCCCAGGAAGTCGAGCGACCCCTTAATCATCTCCAGGTCGCCTTCTTGGACCGGGATTACAGCCTGTTCAGTAAAAGGATACGCAGGATAGCGCCCCTGCACCAGCGGCATGAGGAACCAGTCGTTATAAAAAGCCTGCGCGCGCTCCGTAGCGGCCCGGTCCTGGAGGCTGTTCTTATAAGGATAGACAGGAGTGAAGTTGAGCACCGTACCTACCTTGCGCACACCCATCTCGCGCAAGGCCAAAGCCCCCAGCGCGTGCGCAAGAAGCAGGTGGTGGGCCACACTCAAGGCCGCACCTAAATCGTGAAGACCCGGGGCGTGCTCGCCCGTGAAATGGCCCAGAAAGGCACTACACCAAGGCTCGTTCAAGGTGCTCCAATACTCAACCCGGTCTCCCAGCGCCTCACCTACGGCCCGAGCGTAGTCCGCAAAAGCCAGCGCAGTATCGCGGTTACGCCAGCCACCCCGGTCTTCCAAAGCCTGTGGCAGGTCCCAGTGATAAAGGGCTATAAAGGGCTGGATACCGTTCTCCAACAGGAGGTCCACCAGTCGCTGGTAGAAGTCCAGGCCGGCTCGGTTCAGAGCCCCGCGGCCAAGCGGGAAGACTCGCGGCCAAGCCACCGAAAACCGATACGCCCCGAGCCCCAGTTCCTTCATCAGCCTTACATCACCTTCGTAGCGGTGGTAGTGATCGCAAGCCACTACACCGGTATCACCGTTCTGCACCTTGCCGGGGATGTGGTCAAAGATGTCCCAGATCGAAGGGCTGCGTCCCTCGGCCTCCGCTGCTCCTTCAATCTGATAGCTGGATGTAGCCGCACCATAGATGAACCCGCTCATGGCGATACCTCCCCCTTTTATACGCTTACCTTAAGCACCGGACCCGTTCTCTCCACATAAGAACCGGCCCCTTGGCGGGCATGCCCGTCCCTCATATTCAGTGACGAATCGGCGCCGCTGGGAATCCGCACGGCCCAAACAGCCCGCTAGGGTTTTTTCTCCAATACCAGGGGCTGCTGAACATTGCCGACCGCATCCTCAATAAGTGCCTTGAGCCCCGCATATTGTTTTGGGGAGTAAACATCGTCATTCACTACGAAGCTGATATCGGCGGTCAGTATTCTTCCGCTCAATTGATAGCTGGCCCGGTAGCTCCCCGCAGCATTCTTGAAGTTGTCATTCCTAAGGTTGAGAGCTACCGAGTAACCCTCCGGCAGGGTAAGTGTGGTGACGTAGTGTGCAGCGAAGGCGCCTACCGAGACCGGATACTTTCGGCTGACAGGCGAGGCGTAGGTTTTGAGCTGCGCCAGTGGTAGTAGCGTGAACCCGGTGGGCATATGGCTCAGGGACATGGTATTACCCGGTTGCGTCACCGCGGGGCTGGTCCAACTGGCCTTGATCGTCAAAGGCGTTTCCAGGTCACCTAATCTACCAGTACTTATACTGCCGGCTCCCCCCTCACCGTAATGGCTCAACAGGGCCTGAACCAGCCGTGGGTATTCAGCTTGCGATATCCGCGAGAGAATTCTGCGCCAGGTGAAGCCTACGTATCCACCGCTATGGATGGTAGTCCGGCCGCTGATTTTGCCAGCCGCGTCGAGCGTAAGCGAGCTGGTCTGGGTATAAATATCGGTCTTGAGGTTGCCGCTGGGCGTATTTGCCAACCCAGAAACCGCCCCGCCCAATACCACCGGTTTGGATAGGTCGGCCAATGGCAGTACACCAAAGGGAGCATACTGACTGGTGGGGTCGAGAAACAAGGCATACTTGGGCAGGTAGAGGATGGCATGGTTAAACTGCCCCGGGGTTGGTGCGGGTAACAGAGTATAGTCATCTCCAGCCCTGATCAGTACCGGTACCGAGTCGATACCCTTGGCCTTAAAGAGCGCTTCCAGCAGGGTGACGTAACCCTTACAGTCGCCGTAGCTTTGCGACAATACCTGCGCGGCGGACTGGGGCACGTAGCCGCCCACACCCAGCTCGAGCGCTACATAGCGTATATTCTGTGCCTCCCAGTCGTAGAGCTTGCGGGCTGCAGCAAGGCCACCGGTCGAGCCCGCTACTTGGTCAGCCAATTTCTGCACCGCCGGCGTAACAACAGCCTTGTCCTGAGCGCGTCGCCAGTACGCAGCGCCGATCGCCGACCAACTCGGGAAGCTGGTCACTACGAAGGCTGGGCTCACCTGTGCCATGCTCACCATGCCAGGTTCGGGATAGGTGGGCTCGAGTTGGGCAAAGGTAGCCGTCAGTTGCTTCATGCCACCCTTGACCGATTCGCTCACCGAGTAGTCGCCCCGCTCAGCCCAGCGCAAATCCATAGACGACGGGTAGGTAACCGCAACAGTGGCCCGTTTCACCATACGGCTGATAGGTTCCAGATCGGTGGTGTAGAACTGTCCGGGAAAGAATGGCTTTAATTGGGTAAGTTTCCAGGTAATGCTTACCGAATCCCCCACAGCAACCTGGGAAAACACTACCTTCACTACCTTGTTGTCTGAAAAGGTGGGGGCCTGCTGGGTCTCGGGGGGTGACTGAACATAAATACTGCCCTTGGGCACTGGTACCTTAGTGCCGTCTTTCTTCAGCGTGTAGGCGCTCACTACTCCCAGCGTCTGCAGCCTGCCCGAATACCCCATAGACATCTGCGCGCCGCGTTGCACTCCACTCTGGGTAGGCAACTGGTCCACCTCGTGCACGATCTCCGTATAGGCACCATCGGCCTTCACGGTGAATTGTGCCCGGTAATTAGAGGTGATGATATCGTGCCCAGAAGCCTGCTGAGCCGAGGCGAAGCCGAGCATAGCCAGACCGGCGGACAACAAGATGACGCTCCTTCTCCCTAACCATTTCATAACAATATGATTTTAACCATAATATTCTAAGAAACTGCTCAACACCTGTGTCGATATCGTAAGATAGCTAAGAGACACTGCAGGGGACACGCTTCGTAGAGAATCGCGGTGCCAACCGGCGATTGCCGAAGGAATACATATCTTTCCGTAATAGCATAAATGGTTCCACAAGGATACCGGCTCTGTAGGACCTCACCGATTCTGGATATGAAATATCCAGCCCGATCCACTCCGGCCTCACATCGACCTTGAACCCAATTTATCAGCTTATGGTGCGCGGCACGCTGGTCAACCATGCTTTGGACGGCAGAGCAATTCAGCCCCGGTACACGCACCAGCACCAGGTCGCAGCCAAAGGCCCACGCAAATATAGGATAGACCCATAAACAAGCGCACTAGAAATTACCACGTCATATATGTATATATTACAATCTATAATCTCATAAGTACAACACAAAAACTGCACCAAGGCATCAGAGGAGCACATGCTAAAACCTGCAAGCATCCACCGGTTAAGACACCGTCTCCATCGCCGCCACAGCCGCTAGCCACGGTCCTTCCTACCCACAGTTGGGTGGCCTGCAACCGCGCGTTGCTCTTCATGGGCAGGGCTTTCGGACATCCTTGGAGTCTCACGCAGCCAACACCAAGCCATGTCTCCCACCGCGGACCTGACTGAGTATACTTCCGAGCTCAGCGGCGCAACCACCCTGCAGGTGGCCTCCTGGAACACCAACCAACACCGCACCTGCATACAAGGGAACAATGTCCCGCCCACCGAGAACTAATCTGAGTGCGCAGCTGATTGAGGTATAATTGTTTTAGAGAAAGGAGCTGTGAAGAATCATGCAGAACCTGGGCGTACATGGAATCGAAGCCAAGGGCAAGATCTATTGGGACGCGCCGATCGCCCTATTGTATGAACACAGCATTCTACAAGGCACTGCCGTACTGTCTCACCAAGGACCGCTGGTCGTGGATACTACACCCTACACGGGCCGAAGCCCTAAAGACAAGTTTGTGGTGCAGGAAGATGAGAGCCAGGGGGTCTGGTGGGGTGAGGTCAACCAGCCCTTTGACCCGGGCGCTTTTGACGCGCTGTACAAACGAGTGACTGCGCATCTTTCCGAACAACCGCAACTCTATGTTCAAGACCTCTATGCAGGTGCAGAGCACGGGCATACTCTTCCGGTGCGTGTGGTGACCGAGGTGCCGTGGGCTTCGCTGTTTGCCCGCAACATGTTCATCCTTCCCCGGCACCTGAAGCGGGAGACCGACGAGATAGAGCCCTTCATGCCCGGCTTCGCCGTTATACACGCCCCTTTGTTCCGCGCAAACCCCGAGCGCGATGGTACCCGTAGCGAGGTCTTCGTAATTCTGAGCTTCAGCAAAAAGATTATTCTCATCGGTGGTACGGCTTACCTAGGAGAGATCAAGAAGTCGATCTTCACGGTCATGAACTTCCTTATGCCCAAGCAGGATGTGCTGCCCATGCACTGCTCGGCCAACATCGGCCACGATGGGCGCTCGGCGATCTTTTTCGGCCTCTCCGGTACAGGTAAGACCACTCTCTCCACCGATCCCGACCGACCCTTGATCGGCGACGACGAGCACGGGTGGGGCAAACACGGAGTCTTCAATTTCGAAGGCGGCTGCTACGCCAAGATCATCCGGCTCTCTAAAGATAATGAGCCCTTGATCTGGGAAGCTACCAATAGCTTCGAGACCATCCTGGAAAACGCAGTCATAAACATTGATAGCCGCAGAATCGAGTTCGACGACGACTCTAAAACCGAAAATACCCGCAGCTCCTATCCCCTTACCCACCTCAAGGGTGCGCTCTCCTCAGGCATAGGTCCCCATCCTTCCAACATATTCTTTCTCTCGGCCGACGCCTTTGGGGTCCTACCACCTATTGCGCGGCTCACCCCTGAACAGGCCATGTACTACTTCATTAGTGGTTACACCGCAAAAGTAGCCGGCACTGAGCGGGGTGTAAACGAGCCCACCGCCACCTTTTCGGCTTGTTTTGGCAGCCCGTTCCTACCGCTGGCACCCGCACAGTACGCAGCCATGCTTGGCGAGAAAATCAAGGCGCTTCGCCCCACCGTCTGGATGATCAATACCGGCTGGACCGCCGGGCCCCACGGGGTCGGCGAACGAATCGCTCTAAAGTATACGCGGGCTATGTTGTCCGCCGCACTCAACGGTGAACTCGACAAGGTGACCTTTAAGGAAGACGAGGTTTTCTCACTACAAGTACCCAGCGAAGTACCCGGTGTGCCCAGCGAGGTCCTAATGCCCAAGAATACCTGGGCTGACCCCACCGCCTACGACAAAACCGCCCTGAAGCTAGCCGATATGTTTCGTAGCAACTTTAAGAAGCATGCCAAGGGCGTCGCGAAAGAAGTATTGGGAGCTGGCCCTAGAGCCTGAGAGTCGGCTAGGTCTTATACGGTTTGTGGCGGCTCCGTTTTGGTATTACTGCCGCTGGTGTGTATTTTGTTGTGGGTTATCTATGACTGGAAAGCCAGTTACATTCGGATGGTTCGGATGTGCGGTAGCGTACGAGTGATATCAGCTGTTCGTTTGAGGGAGGGGCAAGACTGATGCATTACCGAAAACTGGGAAAATGGGGCCTGAAGGTGTCGGAACTATCGCTGGGGGCTTGGGTGACCTACGGAGACGTGGTCAATGATGTCCAGAAGGTTGGCCAGATCGTGAAGGTGGCCTACGAAGGGGGTGTCAACTTTTTCGACAATGCCGATGTTTATGCTCGAGGCCTAGCCGAAGAGATTATGGGTACGGTGTTGGCAGAGTACCCGCGACACAGCTTGGTGCTGTCTTCCAAGGTATTCTGGCCGATGTCTGAGGGTGTAAACGACCAAGGGCTGTCGCGGAAACATATCCGCGAGTCGATTGGGGACAGCCTGAAACGCCTACAAACCGACTACCTGGACCTGTACTTCGCCCACCGTTATGACCCTGAGGTATCCATGGAGGAGATTGTGACCACCATGAGTAGCCTGGTCGACGAAGGCCAAGTGCTCTACTGGGGAACCAGTGAGTGGCCCAGCGCGCGGATTGCCGAGGCGGTGACCATGGCTAAGCAAAGCGGCCTTCATCCACCCGCAGTAGAACAATCGCAGTACAGCATGCTCTACCGCGAGCGGGTAGAGAACGAGATCCTTCCTGAGGCCGAGTCCGCTGGGATGGGTTTGGTGGTCTGGAGTCCTTTGGCTATGGGCACCCTGACCGGCCGTTACGACGAAGGCATTCCCCACGGAAGCCGCTTCGAACGCCACGGGGAGTTCGCCAACCGTTTTCTGACCGAGGCAAACCGCTCCAAGGTGAAGGCTCTCAAATCGGTAGCCGACGAGCTTGGGGCAACCCGCGCGCAGCTGGCACTAGCCTGGATACTACGAAATAAAGGGGTCAGCAGCGCGATCACTGGGGCCACCCGCCCCGAGCAACTGCAGGAGAGTCTGAAAGCCGCAGAGATCGACCTATCCCAGGAAGCCACCGAGAAGATCGAGCGGATCTTGAATCCGGAAGCTTAAACGCCTATACCTATCGCCGCGCCCCTTGGGCGCGGCGATAGGCGGGCTCTTGGCCGGGGATTCGGACACTCTGGACTGCTCGTTTCGGGCCACTGTACCGATATGACCCTTCAGATCGTGCGCAAGGCCGCCTCTGCAAAACCACAGTTTCAGCCCGACAAAGCTGCGCTGGAAGGCTGCGAAGGCACTCTGGATGACACAACCATGAGGTATAGTTGGGGCATGCTCGAGCTCCTAAAGAGGCGTTTGGGAGAAGACAAAGTTAGTACAAGCCCCAGCGTCCGTGATATCCACGGCAAGGATGAAGGATACCCGAAGACCGCTCGGCCCGAAGCGGTGGTCTTTGCCAATGAGTTGGAGGATATTCAGACCACCTTAGCCTTTGCCCGTAAGTACGGCCTCTCGGTAATTCCCTATGGCACCGGCACCAGTTTGGAAGGACACCTGCTGCCCATCGGGCCCACCATCAGCCTGGACCTGAGCCGGATGCACACGGTCATTGAGGTTCGTCCTGAGGACTTCGTGGCCGTAGTGCAACCGGGTCTGCACCGCAAAGCCCTCAATGAAAAACTCAGGCGCTATGGCCTGTTCTTCCCGGTAGACCCGGGTGCCGACGCCAGCCTGGGGGGTATGGCGGCGACCAACGCCTCCGGCACTACTACGGTGCGCTACGGCGGTATGCGCCACAACGTGCTGGCGCTCGAGGTGGTGCTGGCCAGCGGCGAGGTCCTTCATCTAGGGCGGGAAGTTATGAAGACTAGCTCAGCCTACGATCTGAAAGATCTGTTCATCGGCTCTGAAGGCACGCTGGGAGTCATCACCCGTCTATCGCTCAAACTCAGCCCTTTGCCCGGACATGTACACGCCTTGCGGGTCTTCTTCCCCAGCCTTGAGCAGGCCGCGAAAGGCGCCTACAGCATTATGAGCGCGGCACTTCCGGTGGCTAGGCTCGAGCTGGTCGACTCGCTGGGCTTGAAGGCCGTAAACCGGTATCTAGGACGTGATTTTCCCGAGCAACCTGCGCTCTTTCTGGAGTTCCACGCCTCCACCGAGGCCTCGGCGCAGGAAGAGCAACACTTTGCGCTCGAGCTGCTCCGCGAAGCAGGCGCCGGCCGAGTGGACTCGGCACGTACCCCCGAGGAACGCACCGTCCAGTGGGAGGCGCGCCATCAGGCCTATTGGGCGTTAGTCAGTCTATATCCCGGGCGAAAGTACGTGATCACCGATACCGCAGTACCGCTATCTAAAATGCCCCAACTGGTGGGCCACGCACAAGCGTTATTGAAAAAACACGCTTTATCTGGCAGCATCTTGGGCCACGTAGGCGACGGCAATTTTCACAGCCTGATCGCGGTCAGCCAGCAGGACTATGACCGTGCCGAAGCTGTCAGCATGGAGTTGGTGGAGCGGGCCTTGTCCATGGGAGGGACCGCCAGCGGTGAGCACGGCGTGGGGCTTCATAAGATGAGATACATGGAAAAAGAACACGGTTCGGCAGTGAACTGGATGCGCAAGCTCAAGGGGCTCTTCGATCCAGACGGTACGCTGAATCCGGGTAAAATCGTCTGAGTATCCGGTGCCTTTGCTCTCGGGCGAAATGCGTTGTGCGGTGTGATTTCTATGTGCCGAGGGGATGTAGTGCCCTTGGGTATAGTCTCACTTTCCCCTGTACGTTCACGTGGTAGACTGTAGATATGGCAAACGGTATCGGGCGCAGGTTTCACTTCCGGGGGCTTTTAGCCTACCTGGGCTTGGCACTGGCGTTGACCCTAGGCGTATACATCTCCCTGTGGCTTCTCGCCTCAGTGTTGGTGTTGGCCTTGGCAGCCTTCATGGCCGGCGCGGTAATGTATGGCTGGCGCCGCTTCACCAGTCACCGCAGAACACTTACCACTATTGGTGACGACGGCAAGAAGGCCCATTGGAAACGCTGGTAGTTCAAAAAGTTTGAAACGGGTTCCTCCCTTCCCCACAACAAGACGTGCTATTATGCACTCATGATTCGTGCCGAACTAGCGCGACTTTAGAGCTGGTGGGATCGCGGTTCGGTCAGGCTCTTCCCACGAAAAATATCTGGGAAGAGCACCTTTTTGTAGGAGGCTTGCATGAATAAATACGACCCGCGCACGCTTGAACCGCGTTGGCAACGTTATTGGGAAGAAGAAGGCATCTTTAAGGCTAAGGAGGGCGGGCGTAAGCACTACTTGCTGGAGATGTTCCCCTATCCTTCCGGCGACCTCCATATGGGGCACCTAAAGAACTACACTATGGGCGATGCTCTAGCCCGTTTTCGTACTCAACAGGGTTTTTCGGTACTGCACCCTTTCGGCTGGGATGCTTTCGGCCTACCGGCGGAGAACGCCGCGCTCAAGTTCAATATCCCGCCCGCCGAGTGGACCAACAGCAATATCCGCCAGTCCAAGGATTCGCTGTCCCTGATGGGCATCCAGTACGATTGGGATCGAGAGGCTACCACCTGCGAACCCAATTATTACAAGTGGAATCAGTGGATCTTTCTCAAGATGTACGAACAGGGCTTGGTCTACCGGGGCAAAGCTCTGGTTAACTGGGACCCGGTGGAACAAACGGTACTGGCCAACGAGCAGGTTATCGACGGTCGCGGCTGGCGCAGTGGGGCCCTTGTAGAAAAGCGGGAGCTCGAGCAATGGTACCTGAAGATTACCGACTACGCCGAGCGGCTGCTGGCCGATCTGGACACTCTTCCCCACTGGCCGGAAAAGGTCCGCGCCATGCAGCGGGCTTGGATCGGCAAGAGCGTGGGCGCAGAGTTCGGCTTCGCGGTGGTAGGCAGCAAACACCAGATCCGCGTCTTCTCGACCCGGCCCGATACCATCTTCGGCACCACTTTCTTGGTGCTGGCCCCCGAACATCCACTAGTTACGACAATCACCACTACAGCACAGCAACCCCAGGTAAAGGCCTACCAGGACCAGGCCCGTTTGAAGAACGAGGTGGAGCGACAGATCGAGGATCGCGAGAAAACCGGCATCTGGACCGGTGCCCACGTCATCAATCCCGCAAACGGGAAGCTCATTCCCGTTTGGATCGCCGACTACGTCCTTTTTGGCTATGGTACCGGGGCCATTATGGCCGTACCCGGCCAGGACGAGCGTGACTGGACCTTCGCCGAGAAGTTCGGGTTGGAGATCGTGCGCACCGTCAAGCCTCCGGATGACTTTACGGGCAAGATTTACAGCGGTGATGGGCCAGCCATCAACTCCGGCTTTCTCAACGGCCTGTCGGTCAAGGAGGCCCAGGCCAAAATCATTGCCTGGATGGAGCAGCAAGGTATCGGCCAAGCCAGGGTCAACTACCGGCTGCATGACTGGCTGATCAGCCGACAACGCTACTGGGGTACGCCGATCCCCATGATCCATTGTCCCAGCTGCGGCGTGGTGCCCACGCCCTACCAGCAATTGCCGGTCCTACTGCCCGAGATTCGCAACGTCGAAGACATAAGGCCTAGGGGCAAGAGTCCGTTGGCTGCACGGCCCGAGTTCTACCAGACTACTTGCCCACGTTGCGGCGGTCAGGCCCGGCGCGATACCGACACCATGGACACCTTCTTCGACTCGTCCTGGTACTACATCCGCTACACCGACGCGAAGAACCAAGAGGCCCCCTTCGATCCCGCCGCGGCCGACTACTGGCTGCCGGTCGACCAGTATATCGGTGGCATCGAGCATGCGGTGCTACATCTGTTGTACAGCCGCTTCTTCACTAAATTCCTGCACGACCTGGGCATGCTCAAAACCCAAGAGCCCTTCAACGGCTTGTTTACCCAAGGCATGGTGATGGGCTGGACCGACCTGGGGCGTATCGAAGTAAGCGAGGAGAACCAGGTTATTCAGTTTGCAGACGACACGCTCCGCGCGAAGCTCGAGCTCCGCGCAAAGCTCACCGTTGCCGAGGCGCAGAAGGGCGGTGCCGAACTCAGGACACATCCTGACGGCAGCCTGCATTTCTGGAAACCTGCGGTCATGAGTAAATCACTCGGCAACGGGGTAATGGTCGGGCCGTTTGTGCGGAAACACGGTGCAGATATCGCCCGCCTTACTATCCTCTTTGCCGCGCCGCCCGAAAATGAGATGATCTGGACGGAAGAGGGCGTCCAGGGGAGCTGGCGCTTTTTAAACCGGGTGTGGCGCCGCTTCAGCGAGGACCGCGCCCAGCTTTTAGCTACCCCGGATACCTCCGACGCGACTGTGCTGGAAGGCGCAGAACAAATCCTCTATCGGAAACTGCATCAGGCTTTAGCCAAGGTGGGTGGGGATCTGGAGTATCTACGTTTCAACACCGCTATAGCTGCACTCATGGGACTCTTAAACGCACTCTATGAATATCGCCGAGAAAACCCTGTGCGCCCTGTGTACCGCGCCGCACTCTTCAGTTATATACAGATGCTGGCCCCCTTCGCGCCACATGTAGCCGAGGAGCTATGGCACTGGTTCCATACAGGCTCGGTTTTCCAGGCCCCCTGGCCCCAGGTGGACTCCGACGCATTCGTTCGAGACACTTTCGAGCTGGTAATACAGGTTGGCGGCAAGGTACGGGGCCGCGTGCAATTACCGGCTGACGCTGACGCTGACACCGCCAAGTCCACCGCACGCACCCTGCCCAACGTAGCCCGCTACATCGAGGGCAAGCAGGTCATCAAAGAGATCTACGTGCCCGGAAAACTGTTGAATATCGTGATACGCGGCTGAACATCCTCCTCACGCGCCCCGGTACCTCCCTTGTCATGACAAGGGAGGTACCGGGGTAGCCCGCCCTTGATCATCGATGGCCACATAGACCAAACTACCCGAGGTAGCCAAGGTGCGGGTTTTCTCGCCGCCGCCGAAGCGCTCCTTGTAGACCTCAACGGCCACGGTAATTGAAGTACGGCCAACCTCGCGCAACGAGGCAATGATTTCTAGGAGATCGCCGCTTCTGATGGGCACCTTAAACTCAACTTGGCTTACCGCCACTGTAACCACCACGTTCCTGGCATGTCGGGCAGCGGCATACGAACCTACCTTATCCATAAGGCCCAGCACGTAGCCGCCAAAAGCAGCGCCCAATGGGTTGGTATGCTCAGGAAAGACCATCTCCAGGGTTCTAGCACTGCTGGCGTGGTCCGATGTATTACTCACGACACCATTGTACAGACCTCCTCAGAGGGGGCCTACCAGCCCCGCTGGGCAGCTCTGCCCGTAGCTCTCCTGGGCTCCACCGGACTGGATTTACCCTTAGGGCAGCTTATCCAATATCCGCAACTCGCTGTCAGTATAGGGAATATAGAGTTGCTCGAGCACCGCGATTCCCATAGTCGGCATCGCGCTCACCAGCCTACCCTGGCCCGGAGAAGTACACCCGTTCCGCCTAAGGCCAAGTGCATGCCGTCCACAGTGGAGGTGTACAACCTAAGGTTATCCACTCGGGGGGTATGGGCCATAGATTCACTGGCGGTATAGATCTTGTGTGCTCCGGCAGCTCCAAAGCCGAAAGCGTAACCACCTTGGCCAGCTAGGATTACCCATCAAGCAGAGTATCTTGGGCAGTCCGCATGGAACAGCCTCCTTCACGCCCCCATAAACCGCCCGTGTCCCCTAATAGGTACACATCGGCCGGCCCCGAAACCCGCAGCGGTTGCACTGCCACCCGGCAGGTACCTACAGATACAGTAGAGCCGGTCTCGATCCATCTCCAGATACTATCCAGGGAGTAAGCCGTAGATATCACCAAGTCCTGATTGCTGTCCAGGTCGCATACTGCGTAGGCTGGCGCGCCACCCCAGCCAACTTGGCCTAAAACCCGAGGGTATATGAGACATCCGGCACTACATTCAGTACCTGCGAAACCGCGTAGGTCAGCGATCAGGCTTGCGCCATAAGCCTGGGTCGCGTTGTCATCGACTAACACGTTCCCCCGTGACCAAACAGCGGCCCCAAAACTTCTTTCATCCAGCAGGAGGTTGAAACTGAGTGGATATCGCCAAAGGACCGGGTCCGTATTGCGCCACAAAGCGCCTTCATACACGACTAAGTTACGAGTAATCCCCTACTATAGGCCGAGATCCGCTCAGGCGATAAGCGGCTGCCCAGCACGTAACGCCATGGCGAGGCCTGACTATCGGTCGCAACAATAAGAGCGGCCCGCTGGCGGTCAAGGCCTCTAGGGAACCCGCCAGACCCACCTGCCATCCAGAGGCTATAGCTCTAAGTTCACTCCCGTCCACCAACGCGCGGTGGTACCCCCGACGGTTGCCACATCTGGTCCTCTTTCGCCTATATGTGGCTGGCTCCGGCCTTTACTCCACAACATCCATCTATAGGCTTGATTAGCCCCGCAAATAGTACCCAAATTAATAATCGTTCAGTCATTCTAATAAATCTTGACATGACTGATATCAGATGTTATGCTTCTGATAGATTGAACGTGGCATTCAAGGAGGTAATTAAAATGA
Source organism: uncultured bacterium (assembly GCA_964402875.1). GTDB lineage: Bacteria > Deinococcota > Deinococci > Deinococcales > Marinithermaceae > CAYODT01. Next base: position 51,143 of record CAYODT010000005.1, read on the forward strand.
ATTTAGAGCGTTGGACCGAATCTGCGAGACAGGCCTTGGCGCAAGCGCAGCTACTCGCGCGGGAAATGCACCATACGGAGATCGACTCGCTCCATCTGGCCGCGGCGCTGCTACACGATAAGGAGGGGTTAGCGAGCAGATTAATAAAACACGCTCAGGACAGCTCCAAGGAGGCTATACAGATCGTCGAGGCAGAGATGGGGCGGCTGCCTAAGGTCAGTGGACAGGGGGGCGGCCAACATCTCTCGGTACGGCTTAACCGAGCGCTGGACCAGGCCGAATCCCTAGCCGAAAAACGGGGAGACCGTTTCGTGGCTCAGGACATGCTGCTATTGGCCTTGGCTGAAGACGGTCTGGCAGGCTTACCTAAATCTGAGGCCTTACGGCGCAGTATTGAGGAGGTACGCGCAGGCCGCAAGGTGGAAAGTGAGCACAGCGAGGGTACCTTCCAAGCGCTCGAGCAGTATGGCATTGATCTCATTCAGATGGCCGAGGCAGGCAAGCTGGACCCGGTCATCGGCCGGGATGAGGAGGTTCGCCGGACCATACAAATCCTGCTCAGACGCACCAAGAATAACCCGGTGCTGATCGGCGAGCCGGGCGTGGGCAAAACCGCTATAGCCGAGGGTCTGGCCCAACGCATCGTAGCCGGTGACGTCCCCGAGGGGCTCAAGGATAAGCGCATCATCTCCCTCTCGATGGGTGCACTCTTGGCCGGCGCAAAGTACCGGGGCGAATTCGAAGAGCGCCTCAAGGCGATAGTGCAGGAGGTGGCGGCCGCCGAGGGACGGGTGATCCTATTCGTCGACGAGTTGCACACCATCGTGGGCGCAGGCAAGGCTGAAGGATCGGTGGACGCCGGCAACATGCTTAAACCCGCGTTGGCCCGCGGCGAGCTTCACCTGATCGGCGCCACTACATTGGACGAATACCGCAACATCGAGAAAGACGCTGCCTTGGAACGCCGCTTCCAGCCGGTCTTCGTAGACGAACCCAGTCTGCAGGAAACCATCTCCATCCTCAGGGGCATCAAGGAGAAGTACGAGGTGCACCACGGCGTCACCATCACCGACCCGGCACTGGTATCCGCGGCCTCCCTGTCACACCGGTACATCACCGACCGCCAGCTTCCCGACAAGGCTATCGACTTGATCGACGAGGCCTCCGCACGACTGCGGATGCAGCTCGAATCCAGCCCCGAGGAGATCGATACGCTTTCACGCAAGAAGCTCCAGCTGGAGATCGAACGCGAGGCTCTTAAAAAGGAACCCGACCCTGCTTCAGTGGCCCGGCTGGCGGCGCTTGAGGCCGAACTCGCAGAGTTGAACGAAAAGGCCGACGCCATGAGGGCCAAGTGGGAAGAGGAGCGGAATCTCCTCGCCAAGATGCGTGAGGCACAGAAGGCGCTCGATGCAGCGCGCACCGAGATTGAACAGGCCGAGCGCGGGTACGACCTAAACCGTGCCGCCGAGCTGCGCTACGGCACACTGCCCAGGTTGGAAGCTGAGGTGGCCGAGTTCGCCCAACAGCTGCGGCATACGCAGTTTGTACGCCGTGAGGTGGGCGAGGAGGACATCGCTGAGATCGTCTCGCGCTGGACCGGTATCCCCCTTTCCAGGTTGCTGGAGGGAGAGCGCGAAAAACTGCTGCGCTTGGAGTTGGAGCTACACAAACGGGTGGTGGGCCAGGACGAGGCCATCATAGCGGTGGCCGACGCTATCCGCCGCGCCAGGGCTGGCCTCAAAGACCCCCGGCGCCCCATAGGCAGCTTCATCTTCCTGGGGCCCACCGGCGTAGGCAAAACCGAGCTGGCGCGGTCCCTGGCCGACACCCTGTTCGACAGCGAAGAAGCCATGGTGCGCATCGATATGTCTGAGTATATGGAGAAACACGCCGTAGCCCGACTGATCGGAGCGCCCCCCGGCTACGTAGGATATGAGGAAGGCGGCCAGCTCACCGAGGCCATCCGTAGGCGGCCGTATGCGGTAATCCTGTTCGACGAGATCGAAAAAGCACACCCCGACATCTTCAATGTGTTGCTTCAGCTCCTCGACGACGGTCGGCTGACCAGCGCTCACGGCCGTACCGTGGACTTCCGCAACACCATAGTCATCATGACCTCCAATCTAGGCTCGCAGATCATCCTGGAAGGCATGCAGGCGCTCGAGCCCTACGAGTCCATCCGTGACAGCGTGCTCGGGCTTCTGCGGCAGCAGTTCCGCCCGGAGTTCCTAAATCGTCTGGATGATACCATCGTTTTCCGGGCCCTGAGCCAGGAGCAGCTCGAGCAGATCGTAGACATTCAACTCACCGGCCTGCGAAGCCGCCTGGAAGAGCAGCAGATCAAGCTACAGGTCAGCCCCAAGGCCGCAGCTTGGCTGGCCAAGCGTGGCTACGATCCTGTCTTCGGTGCCCGCCCCCTAAAGCGGGCTATCCAAAAGGAGCTCGAGAACTCGCTGGCCAGCAAGATTCTAGCCGGCGATATTGCTGCGGGTACCGAGCTCCTGGTTGATACGGATGGAGACGGCCTGCGCTTTATACCCCAACAGACCTAGAGACCAAGAGAAGGCCCCGGGACTAACCGTCCGGGGCCTTCTTCATGTAAATGAGGTAGTGGGAACTACTTCTCCTGGCTCAGGGCGAAGCCACGGCTGAGCTGCTCCGACAGCGCCAAAAAAACCACCAGCGCGGGAACCAGCGCCAGAATAGCTCCGGCCATGACCACCCCCCAGTTGGTAGCGCTCTGAGCGGAAAACATCATCCTCAGGCCCACCTGTACCAGCTGGTGGGCACTGTCACGCACGATGATTAAGGGCCACAAGTACTGGTTCCACATGTACACGAACTCGATCACACCCATAGCTGCGATGACGTTGAGCGACATGGGCAATAAAATACTCCAGGCAAAGCGCAGAGGGCCGGCACCGTCGATGCGCGATGCATCCAACAGGGAAACCGGAATCTGCATGAACTGCTGACGGAACAGAAAAGTCCCTGTCGCCGAGGCCAGGAAGGGGACGATCAGTGCGGCATAACTGTTGGACCAACCTATGCCGGCCACCAGATTGAAGAGCGCCACGATGATGATTTCGGTAGGCATCATCAGCGTAAGTAGAATAAAGGCAAATATTGCGCTCTTAAAGGGGATGCGAAAGTAGACCAGCACTAAAGCAGCCAAAAAGGCGATGGCCGTTTTACCGATGGTTACAGCAACGGAGATATACAGCGAGTTCATCATGAAGCGCCCCAGATGATACACGCTCCACGCGGTCAGGTAGTTCTGGAACAGCGCGCTGCCAAGCGTAAATTTGGGCGGATAACTGAACACCTGGGTGGCGCTTTGGGTGGAAAAGATAAAGGCCAGGATCAAGGGAGCGGCAATCACTACCACCGACACGATCAGCGTGAGGTGCACGAGTGCGGTCTTCCAGCCCTTCATTCGCTATCCTCCATAGTGCACCCGGCGGCCAGTGAAACGGAATTGGATAATAGTCAGAATAACAACGATGAAGAATAAGAGTACCGAGAGTGCCGCCGCATAACCGGTCTTGAAGAACTCGAATCCGTTTTGGTAAATGCTGTAAATGAGTATGTTTGTCGCTCCTGCCGGTCCGCCCTTGGTCAGCATATCCACCAAGGCAAAAGCCCCGAAGAAGGCTATGATGGAATTAGTAATCAGCAGAAAGAAGGTCATAGGGGAAAGCAACGGGAAGGTAATCTTCCAAAACCGCTGCCACGCAGTGGCTCCGTCGATTATCGCAGCTTCCAATACGTCACCCGGGAGGCCTTGCAGTGCGGCTAGATAGAAAACTACATTATATCCTAGGTTCTGCCAAACCGCCGCCATGATAATCACTAACATAGCCAGCACCGGGTTGGCCAGCCAACTAGGTTTGATATGCAGGGTAATACTCAGAAAGTAGTTGATCAAGCCAGACTGCGAGTTAAACAAGAAAAGGAAGATGGCTCCCGCGACCGCTGGTGACATAGCGTAAGGCCAAATCAAGAGTAGCCGGTAGATGCGCCAGCCGCGGATTCTCCGCCCGGCCAAAAGCGCTAAGCCCAAGCCTAGACTCATGCTTCCCAACACACTCCCGGCAGAGAAAATCAGCGTGTTCTGCAGAACACGCTGGGTCCCGGGATCAGTGAAGATCGTCAGATAGTTCTTGAGTCCCACAAAGCGCTGAGTCAGTCCTAAGAACCCAATTTGGTAGACGGAAAGCGCGAAGGTCTGAATGGTGGGATAATACAAGAAAAAAACCAGAATAGCTAACGTGGGCAGCAAAAACAATACAGCCAACAACGGAAGCCTATAAACCGCGCGCGGGTCTTGCATTCCTCCTCCATAAAGGTCGGCTGAGGGCCTGGCCTACCAGCGCCCTCAGCCGAAAAGTACTACCTACTACAGCCTCGTCTACTTCACCGAGCTGTTGTATGAAGTCAGGGCCTGGTTGGCCTGATGCGTCGCAGCTTTCAGCGCTTGGTTCACGGGAGTGCCGGAGAATATCTTCTGCACCGCATTCTCCACGATGGTACGCACCTGGGGGAAGGGACCCATACGCGCGCCCTGCGTAGCCGGGCCCACCTGGGTCTTGAGGAGCTGCTGGACAGCTACTGCAAAGTTGGGGTGGGTGTTGTACCAGCCTTCGTCGGTGAGCTTGCGCACGGCGCTGAGCACCACCGGGAAGTAGCCGGTGTGTCCGCTCCAGGCAATCTGGTTGTCAGCATTGGTCAGCCACAGCAAAAAGGTGACCGAGGCCCGGTTCTGCACCTGGCTATGCCCCTTGGTCATCCACAGTGAGGCTCCGCCGATTACCGTGCCATGACGAGTGACGCCGTCAGGAATAGGCAGGAAGCCTATGCCGAGTTCGTATCCAGCCTTTTTGGCATCGATGTTGTGAATAGTGATATCCGAAGTGGAAGTAATCTCCATAGCTACTTGCTGTGAGAAGAAGGCAGAGTTTGCACCGCTCCAGTCCTCGGGCTTGCCCGAGTATACGTAATAGCCCTTGACGTACATCTCCTTCCACCAGTTCATGATCTTTTGCATAGCGGCACTATCAAGCAGCACCTTGGTGGCCCGGCCGGAGCGGCCGTTGTCGTGATTGACCAGTAAGGCGCCCTGGTCCGCCACCCACTGCTCGATAAACCAAGAGTGCAACGGCCAAGTCATACAGTCAGCTGCGGCCTTGGTCGCCTCAATCTGCTGGCAGTCCTTCAATACCGCGCCGAAGGTGGTAGGAGGGCTGTTGGGGTCCAGGCCGGCCTTCTTGAAGATGGTTTTGTTGTAGTACAAAACCGGGTTAGAAGAATTGAAAGGCACAGAACCCAGGTTCCCATCGGTCTGGTAATAGCCAGCCACCGCCGCAATGAAATTAAGCAACTTGGCCTGCTGGCTCGCGGATACATTCTTATAGAACGGCGTGAAGATCTTCGAATCCAAAGCAATCTGCGTGCCCACGTCAAAGATCTGCACGATATTCGGTGCGGTGCGCTGACGCGCAGCCAATATGGTGGCGTTCAGCGTATCGCGGTAGTTGCCTTTATAGGAACCTATCACCTGAATACCAGGGTGTGTAGCGTTGAAATTATCGACCATGCCTTGCAGGAACTTGCCGTTGCCGCCACCCATGGCGTACCAAAAGTTGATCTTGACCGCCCCTTGGGCAAAGGCTAACCCTGCCAGAGCTAACACCACTAACAACCATAATTTCTTCATGAGCTCCTCCACATCTAAAAATCCTTTTTGCCCTTACGATCACAACGCGTATTAGAACGGGGTTAAGTATACTACGCCCCCGCTCTAATGCAACGAGGCTATGCCCTCAGTGTCAGGCTAAGGTCATACGTCCCAAATCAGCGGCCCGCGGGTTCACCCAAAAGCTTACATACCGCCGGCGCATATATTGACGCCAGCTGTGGACAAAAAGCAGCGGGCCTGCATATACTAAACCGGCTAACCGCCGGCGTAGCTCAGTGGTAGAGCAACCGCCTCGTAAGCGGTAGGTCGCCAGTTCGAATCTGGCCGCCGGCTCCAAATAGGCAGGTAATATTCCCGAATTCTGAAGAGTTAGCTATGAAGCTCTTCCGGCTCCCAAACCAGCCCCACTTCCCAAAGTACGGGGTGGGGAGCGCCTTTCCCGAGCAGTAATTCGCACCAAATTCCTTGCCTCTCCGTTCATTAGTGTGCCCAAGTGCAAGGGGCGTCATCTCAAGCACTAAGGCCTAGACAGCACCATATCCTAATCTTGGATCTATCCATCGAGTTTCGCGCTGGGATACAAAGCATGCCAAGGGAAGCTGGGCAGTCCCGCTATGGCCTGACAGACGGGGGGATATCCCGCACCCGGATCCGCCAGCACTCCGGGTGCGGGAAGGCCCGCGGCACCTGATCCCGCAATGATAAAGCCTCGCGTTCCTAAAGGACCGCTCGAGCCCCGTTCTCCGGATACCTTGATCCGGCAGGGATTACCTATCCGTAGCCTAGCTCGCGCAAGGCTTCCCGGTCCCTGCGCCAGTTCGGATAGACGCGTACTTCCAGATCCAGGTAGACGGGGCAGTTCATCAGCACCCGCAGCTGCTTGCGGGCAGCTTGGCCGATCTCCTTGAGCATGCGCCCTCCCCTGCCGATCACGATAGGTTTGTGGGCCTCACGTTCCACGTACAAAGTAGCTTGGATGTATATTAGGCCGTTCGGCCGTTCGGCAAACTCAACCACCTTCACCGCGAGAGCGTAGGGCACCTCTTCCCGTAGACGTTTGATAGCCTCCTCGCGTACGATCTCCGCGGACCAGTCCTCGGGGGTCTGGTCACTCCTGGCAAACTCGGGGGGGAACAGAAAAGGACCCTCGGGTAGTTGCCGAAGCAGCCTGTCGCGTAGCTCCCCCATCGCTCTAGCGTCCATCGCCGAGACAGCCTCGACCTCCACCGCGCCCGGCAACAGCGCGCGGTATTCACTGAGGGCTCGGTCCGGATAGCGGGCAACGTCGAGCTTGTTACCCACCAACAACACCGGTATTCGTGAAACCAGCGATTCCAGTAATAGTGACAGGCTGCGGTCCTCTTCGTTCGGAGGCCGGCGCAGATCGACCAACCAGACCACAACATCCACATCGACCAAGGCGGCGCGTACCTGCCCGTTGATGTACTCGCCCAGTGCATCCTGCGGGCGGTGAAGGCCCGGCGTATCCATAAAGACAATCTGTCGGTTCTCCTCGGTGTAAACACCACGAACCGACTTACGGGTAGTCTGTGGCTTAGACGTGATCGGGGCGACCTTCACGCCCAGCATCTGATTGAGCAAGGTGGACTTGCCCACGTTAGGTTTGCCTACTATAGCCACCAGGCCCACATATGTAGTTTCTTCACTCATCTTATTCATTCTAGGGGTTTTTGGCTTCCATCGCCTTAGCGAATGCCTCAAAAGCCTGCAGGGCGCCGGGGTTGGCCAGGGTGCCCGGGCCCATCTCCAGGCGCGAACTTATACCCATAAGCAGCTTCTTAACGGGCACTTCCAGCTTTTTACCGGAGAGTGTGCGCGGCACCTCGGGCACCTGGTAGATCTCGTCCGGTTGGTGCCTGGGGCTGAGCCGCTCGATGATGCAGCGGCGGATCTTTTGCTTCAGAATCTCGTTCAAAGTCTGCCCTTCACGGAGTACCACGAACAGCGGTAGGAAATAGCCCCCGTTTGGGCGCTCGAGCCCCACGGCCAGAGAGTCCACCACCTCGGGCAGTTCTCCCACCGCGGCGTACAGCTCGGCGGTACCTATACGCACACCTTGGCGATTTAGGGTGGCGTCAGAGCGTCCATAGATAACTGCTCCACCGTGCTTATTGAAAGAAATCCAGTCTCCGTGCCGCCACAAACCCGGGTAGGTGTCAAAGTAGCTGGCCAGATAGCGGACGTTACCGGCGTCGTTCCAAAAGAACAGCGGCATCGAGGGCATGGGAGCCGCAATTACTAGTTCACCGGCCTCGCCTATGAGACTGTGCCCGTCTGCATCCAACGCCCGCACGTCCGCACCCAGCATCCGCGCTTGCAGTTCGCCCTCATAGACCGGAAGTAGCGGGCAGCCACCCACGAAGGCGGTACACAGGTCAGTGCCGCCGCTGGTGGAACTTAGCCACACATCGGAGCCCACCGCCTCGTAGACCCAACGAAAACCCTCAGGCGACAAGGGACTGCCGGTCGATCCTATTGCACGCAGGCGCGAGAGGTCGCGAGTTTTACCGAGCTCGAGACCAGCCTTCACGCAGGCGGTGATAAAACCCGCACTGGCGCCGAAGACATTCACGCCGGTGCGCTCGGCCAACGCCCAGAGTACGTTCAGATCAGGGTAGTTAGGGCTACCGTCGTAGAGTACCACGCTGCTTCCCACCAAGAGCCCGCCCACCAGCAGGTTCCACATCATCCAGCCGGTGGTAGTGAACCAAAAGAAGCGGTCGCCGGAGTGCAGATCGAGGTGAAAAGCATTCATCTTGAGATGCTCGAGCATAATGCCACCGTGCCCCTGCACAATGGCCTTGGGCAATCCGGTGGTACCAGAGGAGTAGAGGATCCACAGCGGATGGTCAAACGGCACCGGCGTAAACCTAAGCTCCGCCGCTTCCCGCGGCAGTTCCCCAAAGCGCGTTGCTCCATCCAGGCTGGCATCTGTGTTCAAGTAGGGAATCAACACCGTGTGCTGAAGACTCGGTATTTCATTCATAAGGGCACGTACCACCGGAAGCCGTTCGAAGTCCTTGCCGCCGTAGCGGTAGCCGTCCACAGCAAAGAGTACCTTGGGCTCGATCTGCTTGAAGCGATCCAGCACCGCTTTCTCGCCAAACTCCGGCGGTGCGCTAGACCATACCGCCCCCAACGAAGCTGCAGCCAGAAAAGCCACCACCGCCTCGGGCGCATTGGGCAAGTAGCCCACCACCCGGTCGCCCTGCTCTACACCCATCCGCCGCAGGGCGGTAGCCACCACCGCCACCTGGCGGCGCAGTGTAGCCCAGCTCATCTGCCCCTCACCACGGGTCTCGGAAGCCCAGATCAGCGCAGGATGGTCCTTCTGCTCCGCGCTGAAGACCTGCTCAGCATAGTTCAACGTGGCCCCCTCAAACCAACGTGCCCCAGGCATGGCGCGCTCGGCCAGGACACGAGAGTAAGGGGCATGTGCATGCACCTCAAAGTAGCGCCACAAGCTCTCCCAGAACAGCTCGAGCTGCTCGGTGGACCAGCGCCACAGCGCCGGGTACGAGGTGAATTCAAGACCGAGATGGTTTCTTAACCACTGCATGTAGTCGTGTAGACGGGTCTGCTGGATCCATGTTTCGGACGGCTGCCAGAGCATCTTTGGTTGGGGTTCTTGGTTGATCATGCGTACCTCCTTACCCTTCGATTCTTTCAAGATACCGCGACCACTAGAGCCGGTTAGACTAAGTCGTAATGATGGTTGACTGGTTGGCGTTGGCACTCACGCCGGGCATCGGGCCGGCCCGCTTCTCGCGCGTGCGGGGAAACGCGCCGGCTCCCAGCCGTGCGGCGGTGGAAACCCTGCTATCCCCTGAACTGGGGCTGGCCTTTTCCAAGACCCAGGCCGGTGGAGAGGCCGAAGAGATGCTCGAACGGGCCGAGCGGAAAAACGCCCAAGTATTACTCATGGGCGGGGCAGATTACCCAGAGCCACTCTTACACCTGGCCCAGCCACCGCTCTTTCTGCTGGTACGAGGATCTTTGGCACCACTAGGTGAAAGTATAGCGGTAGTAGGTACGCGCCGCGCCAGCCCCTGGGCGCTCAGCTGGACCCGCCGAGTGGCCGGCACCCTGGCTGAAGCCGGCCTGACAGTGGTCAGCGGGCTGGCCCACGGCATCGACGCTGCTGCGCACCAGGGCGCGTTGGAGGGTGAAGGCACAACCGTCGCCGTGCTGGGCAGCGGTCTGGACCATATCTACCCGCGCGGGCACGAAGCACTAGCGGAACGCTGCCAGTTGGTCAGTGAACACCCCTTCGGCACTGCGCCCCGGCCGGAGTTTTTCCCCCGGCGTAACCGTATCATCGCGGCGCTCTCAACGGCTACACTGGTGGTGGAAGGACGGATGCAGTCCGGGGCCATGATCACCGCAAGCCTGGCGCTCGAGCTGGGCCGGGAGGTACTGGCCGTACCGGGCCGCCCCACAGACCCGGGATCGGAAGGACCCAACCGGCTGATCAAGGACGGTGCAGGCTTGGTGCTGGACATTTCCGAGGTGCTTGACGCCCTAGGCTTGCAGGTCCCCAGCCAACCGCCACCCAAGCTGCAAGAACGCGAGGCACGGCTGTACCAAGCCCTGCTCGAGCAGGGCGAGGCGTTGCCCGACGAGCTGGCCGAAAGCACCAAAAGCACCCCTTCGGAGGTGTTTACCATCCTGGCTTTGCTCGAGCTCAAGGGTTTGGTACAACGCCTACCGGGCGGCCGCTTCCTGGCCGCCCGGTAGATCCTGCGATAGAAATCTTACACACAGCCACGGGCATCATAAGGCCGGTAAAATGTGGAGCTATGGTCGAGAGGCTCTACCTGGCCAAGCCACGTGGTTTCTGCGCCGGGGTGGTGCGAGCCATCCGCGCAGTGGAAGAAGCCGCCGAAGGTCTAAAGGACCAGGGCCGGTTGGTAGTTCACCATGCCATCGTTCACAACGACGTGGTGGTGCATCGCCTAGCCCAAACTCATGGTGTGCGCTTTGTGGAGGACCTGGCGCAGGTTAATGAACTTCGAAAGAATGATGAACTTGCTGGAGCAGTAGTGTACTCCGCGCACGGTGTACCCCCCCAGGTGCGCGACCAAGCCACTCGCTTAGGCTTATTACAGATCGACGCCACCTGCCCACTAGTCACCAAGGTGCACACCGAGGCCGTTCGCTACGCCCGCGAGGGCTATCACATTCTCTTGATCGGCGACTCGGCCGACCATCAGGAGGTACGCGGTACACTCGGCGAAGTTCCGGAGGCCACCACCCTGGTAGCGGTGCAAACCCACGTGGGCCACGATCCCCGCTTGGCCGACCCCCACACCGTCCAGGTGCCCGACCCGGACCATGTGGTAGTACTCACCCAGACCACCCTCAGCGTGGACGATACCGAGACCACTATTCAGATTCTCAGGCGCCGCTTCCCCAAGTTGGTAACCCCGGGCCGCGATGATCTATGTTATGCCACCAAGAACCGTCAGGACGCGGTACGCCGGATCGCCGGATCGGTGGATTTCTTCCTGGTGCTGACCAGCCCGCATTCTTCCAACGGCATGCGCCTATTAGAGTTGGCCAAGAGCCGCGTGAAGCGTGCGGAGCGGATAAATACGGTGAGCGAGCTAGATCCAGCTTGGCTCGCCGGGGTCCGCTCGGTGGGTGTCACCTCGGCAGCCTCCACCCCGGAGGACCTGGTACAGGACATAGTGGCCTACTTCCGCCACCAGAATCCGGGGCTACAGCTGGTGGAGGTAGGCGAGTGGGAATCGATCAGCTTCCGTAAACCTACCCGCACTCTCCCCTACCGCCGTCCATGAATACAGCCGACCTTGAACACCGCTTGTCCCTAGCCCCGATGATGGACCACACCGATCGGCACTTCCGCTTCATCGCCCGGCAGATCAGCCGCCATATACGGCTCTACACCGAAATGCTTACCGACCGCGCTGTTTTACATGGCAACCGGGAACAGCTGTTGGGTTTTGACGTTGAAGAGCACCCGGTAGCCTTGCAATTGGCTGGGCGGGAACCCGGGCTACTGGCTGAGGCCGCGCGAATTGGCGAGGCCGCCGGCTACGACGAGATCAACCTGAACGTAGGCTGTCCCTCAGGCCGGGTGCAGGAGGGTGGTTTTGGGGCCCGCTTGATGCTCGAGCCGCCCCGGGTAGCCGAGATCGCCCGCGCGGTGCGCGCGGCTGTTGACATTCCACTGACCGTTAAACACCGTATCGGCGTGGATGACCATGATACCTACAACGAGCTCGAGCGCTTCGTAGAGACCGTAGCCGGCAGCGGCGTGCGGATCTTCCAGGTACACGCGCGCAAAGCCTGGTCTTCGGAACTCTCACCCAAGGAAAACCGCGAAAAACCTCCACTGCGTCATGCCGATGTGTACCGCTTGCAGACCACGCACCCCGAGCTGTTGATCGTGCTGAATGGTGGGGTGCACGACCTTAAGGGAGCTGAAGAGCATCTGGTCCGGGTACGCGGGGTTATGATCGGCCGCGCCGCCTATGGCAACCCCTGGATGCTCGCCGAGGCCGACGCCCGAATTTTCGCTGATCCTAGGCGGCCCACCCGGCGTGAGGTGCTCATACATCTGCTTCCCTACGTAGAGAATCACCTGAGCACCGGCGGGCGTCTCTACACTATTACCCGGCACCTACTGAACCTGTTTAAGGGCCAGCCCGGAGGCAGGCGCTGGCGACAGGAGCTCTCGCGGACTACCACATCCCGACAGGCTGGCCTAGAGGCGCTGGAAGCGGCTATAAAGGCCGTGCCGGACGAGGTGCTGGACGCACGTGGACGTCCGGCTCCTGCTTGAGGGGTGAACTGGAAGAGGGTATCACTGCTCCACTCCTCTCCAAGGCGACGTTTTGCTTGCGAGGAGAATTGTAGGCCTATCCCAAGTGATTCAAACGCCCCCGACCGGGTTTACCACAAGAAAAGCATAGAGTATCCCACGCATATCCGCCGGGTACCGGCCATACGCTGTGTCATGGTGATTGTGGCGGCCATCACAAGCTCGGCCGGGCGGAATATATAACGGCCCAATTCAAGCGAAAAATTAGGCGTGGGATCTTCCTGTTCTTCGTGGGCTCTTAAGGTTTGGGAAGCGGCGGGCATCAGCAGGAACCCGCTCGAGCCTCCCCTATTCGTGACATTGCCGCGCTTCGAACCCCGGTGGTACCCGGAGAACCTGGAACCGGCCACCAGCATCAGTCAGGATCTCAAACCGAATACCCGAATCCGGCCCAAGGTCGCACCACCCTAGGCCCCAGGGCGGATCGAAAGGTCGGTTACCGAGGCCCTATCAGGCAGCAAAAGCGCCGCTGCCAGCTGCTTCGCGATATCCTCAGGCTGTACGAAAGCCTCCGGCTGGTAGCTGCGACCCTCCATGTGATGGACCTTCATCTGCATGGGACTGGCGGTGCGCCCCGGATAGATACTCATGACGCGCAGTCGCCCGGCCTGCTCCGCCCTCAAGCTATCCGCCACGGCTTTCAGGGCATGCTTGCTGGCGGCATACTGCCCCCAGCCGGCTCTGGCCACAAGTCCCGCCCCGGAATTAATAAAGACCACCTGCCCGCGGCGCTCCGTTAAGGTACCCAGAAGGGCTTGGGTCAGAACATAGGGCGCACGCAAATTCAGCCGATATTGCCGGTCCAAATCCTCAATATGTGCACCCTCCATAGGTGAAAGTGTCACCACGCCCGCACTGTGCACCAAAATATCAAGCCCCTCACCGCCTGCGCGCAGGCTGCGCACCAGCCCAAAGAGCCGCTCGTCATCAGCTAAGTCGGTGGTGAAGACCGAAACTCGCGCCCCAAGCCCCCTGGCCTCCCTGGCCACTTCTTCCAGGCGGGCACTATTGCGCGCCACCAGGGAGATGAAGGCACCTATCTTTGCCAGCTCGAGCGCTACAGCCCGCCCAATCCCGCTACTGGCCCCGGTCACCACCGCACGCTTACCCTCCAAGGTTTCCATATGGCTCATCATGCTACTCAATCTCAGGGCACGGCCGAACCGCGGAGAACGTACGCACACCGTTATAATTTACGCAATCATCACCTAGGACAACCATAAACCGCATGATAGGCTTGAAGCATGGGTATGAGTCCAAAAACCCCTTCGGCACGCATGGGGGCCTTCAGTGCCTTCTCGATCGGGGTGGGCGGTATGATCGGCGGCGGTATCTACGCGGTACTGGGTCTGGCCGCCCGGCTTACCGGGGGCGCTGTACCGCTGGCCTTGGCACTAGCCGGAGTGGTGGCCCTGTTAACCGCCTATACCTACTGGAAGCTATCACTGATCTTTCCCAGCCAGGGCGGCACAGTGGAGTTCCTTAACCGGGCCTTCGGCAGCGGACTACTGACCGGCGGCCTGAGTATCATGCTCAGCCTGAGCTACGTGGTGCTGCTTTCGCTGTACGCCTACGCCTTCGGCGCATACGGCGTACGCCTCTTCCCGTCCTCCATGCAGGGGCCTTTCCTTCTGCACCTGCTTATTTCAGCCTCGCTTTTAGGCTTGGCTTTGCTCAACTATCTGAGCGCCGCCTACGTAGTGCGCTCAGAAAATCTGTTGAACCTGATCAAAGTCTCAATTTTACTGGTCTTCGTAGTCATGGGACTCTTGACCCCCATGAAATGGGGTAATCTGGCCCCCTCGACCTACCCGGGTGCTTTCGACATTATGGCTGGAGGAATGCTGATCTTTTTGAACTACGAGGGCTTCGAGCTGATCGCCAACGTCTCGGGTCGTGTGGACCGTCCACGTCGTAACCTGGCCCTGGCTTACTTCGGTAGCGTAGGCTTCGTGCTGATACTCTACGTACTGATCGGCATCGTCGCACTCGGTCATCAGGGTGCCGCCGGACTTGCGAATTCAAGCGATTACGCCTTGGCCGCGGCGGCGCTGACCTTCGCCGGACAGCCGGGCTTTGTGGCTATCGTGATAGCGGCACTACTCTCCACCAGTTCAGCGATCAACGCCACCCTCTATGGCTCGGGCCGTATCGCCTATGCAATCGCCCGCTACGGCGAACTGCCGGTGGAGCTCGAGCACCAGGTCCGCCAACAGCCGGTGGAAGGGATGGTGGTCTCCGCTGTGCTGGCTTTATTGGCCGCCAACACACTGAATCTCTCAATCATCTCCGCTGTGAGCAGCGCAGGCTTCTTAGTGATCTTCGCGCTGGTCAACTTGGCGGGTGTGAAGCTGGCCCGGCGGGCCGGGTCGCACGCTTGGATTTCCCTGACCGGCTTCATCGCTACCTTGGCCGCGCTGTTCGCGCTCGTATGGCAGCTGGGCCAAAACCCCGCCACCCGGGGACAGTTATGGATTTTGGCGGGGTTCTTCGCCGGCTCTCTGCTGATCGAGTATATATACCGTATGCGCACTGGGCGAGTCCTGCACATGGGCCGCCACGCAGCCAAAGCAGCCGGTGGAACAGGGCCCTAACTGCGAGCCAGTTCGGCCAGCCGGGCTGCGGCATTTGGCCCGAAGATACCGCCATGGTAACAGACTACATACTCGGCGGGCAGGTCCGAAAAGCGCTTCAGCGAGGCCAGAGCGCGCGGCATATCGGGCGTGACCGTCTCACCGGGTCCCACCAAGACACCCTCATCCACCCGCAGGGCGTCGCCGGCCAGCAAAACCTTGGCCGTTTCCAGGAACAGGCCTATATGGCCCGGCGTGTGGCCGGGAGTGTGGACTACTCGGACGCCCCCGGCCAGCTCGAGCCTCTCGTCATCGACCAGCAACCGTGTTACTTCGGTCTTGGGAGGGTTATCCAGCAAAGCCTCGAGGTCTGCGCGCGACTCGGCCGGCATAGAGGCCAGCCTAGGCTCCCAGAAAGCCCGGCTGAACTTGATGAGCGGCTTTTTCCCCTCGATGTAGGGCGCTTCGTCCACGTAGGCCAACACCTCAGCACCGGTACGCTGTACTACCTCAGCTAGGCCGCCGATATGGTCTATATCCTGATGTGTCAAAAGCACCCGCCGCACCTCAGAAAGCCGTAGTTTATCTTCTTCCAGGGCCTGCTCGAGCGCCTGAAGCTGCCGCGGAAAACCGGTGTCCACCAGGGTCAAGCCATCTTCGTCCTTGAGCACTGTGGGGTGAATCAGCCCACCCTGACCGCCAATCTGTATAGCGACTGAGAGCACAAACACACCTGGCTTCAATTCCACGTTCTCACCCCAGAACAGCGTACCTCAAATCCGTCCCGAGCCGCACTGCATTATGGCAATCCGCCCAGTGTGTCGGCCCGCTCACCTTTGGAGCTCCCTGCCGCCCTCTAGACTGTCTAAGATGCGTATCGGCATGGTGTGCTACTCCGGCCTCGGCGGCAGCGGCATTGTGGCCACTGAACTGGCCGCCCGTCTGGTGCGGCGCGGCCACCAAGTTATCTTGATCGCTACCCAAAAACCCTTCCGATTTTCCGAAACAAGCGGAGTACGGTTTTTTGGCGTCGACCTGCCAAACTACCCAGTCTTTCCGGGCCCTTTGTACACCCTGTCCCTGGCCGGGGCCATCAAGCAAGTGGTACGGGAAGAGGAGCTCGAGCTCATTCACACGCACTATGCCGTGCCGCATGCAGTCAGCGCACAATTGGCCGCCAGCGGCGTTCCGCTGGTGCACACCATGCATGGAACCGATGTCAACCTGCTGGGGCTGGATCCGGCTTTCCGCAGTATCACCGCACGGGCCCTACTACAGGCTGCGGCTACCACCGTGGTTAGCCGTTTCTTGGCCGGCGCAGCCAAAACAGTTTACGGCATCCATTCTCAGGTGATCTACAATGCCGTGGACATCGATCGCTTCTTCCCTCGGCCCGAACTGCGCGCACGCTATGTGGAGCCGGGGGAGACTCTTTTAGTACACGCCTCCAACTTCCGCCCCATCAAACGCGTGCCGGACATCATCCGTGCCTTCAGTAATATCGTGAAGAACATACCCGCACGACTACTATTGCTCGGCGACGGCCCGGAGAAACCGGCCGCTGAGCGTGAGGCCGCCTCGCTGGGCGTCGCCGATCGGGTGCGCTTTCTGCCGGCCACCCGCCACCCCGAACAGCTCATCTCTGCAGCCGACCTGTTTCTACTTCACTCACAGGAAGAATCCTTCGGCCTGGCCGCCGCCGAAGCGCTGGCCTCGGGAGTGCCGGTGGTAGCCGCCAAGGTGGGCGGACTCTGTGAGGTCGTAAAGGACGGCCAAACCGGCTTCTTAGTAGAGCTGGGGGACGTGGTCGCGCAGGGGGAGGCGGTGCTCAAGCTACTCAACGATCCACGCCTACCCCAAATCAGGCAGGCGGCTATGGAAGACGCCCGGCGGCGCTTCGACCCGGAACTGATCACCATCCAGTACGAGCACCTTTACCAGTCGGTGCTTGCAAACTCGCAGGCTCAGTAGGCCTGGCCGGTGGTCTTGGTCAAAAGCAGCTTAAACTCGTGCGGGCTGGTGGCCGCGATCTGAGCATCCTCAAGCGCTATCAGCCCTTGGGAATACAGCTCCACCAAATGCTGGTCGAAGGTGCGCATGCCGCGCACATTGTCGCCCTGCATAAGGTCCTTGATCTGTGGCGTCTTTTCCTCATCCTTGATATATTCGCGGATCAAGGGAGTAGCTACCAGAACCTCAAGTGCCAGCGCCCGCCCTGGGCCGTCGGCCCGAGGCAGAAGCCGCTGGGAGAGAATGCTCAGCAGCGACTCGGCCAGCAGGATCCGCACCTGCCGGTGCTCATGCAAGGGGAAGAAATCGAAGATACGGTTAATGGTCCGCACCGCGTCCAAGGTATGGAGCGTACTGAAGACCAAATGCCCGGTCTGCGCAGCGGTCAGCGCCGCTTCGACCGTTTCCCGGTCACGCATCTCACCGATGAGGATGACGTCGGGGTCTTGGCGCATGGCATACTTCAGGCCGGAGTTGAATGAGTCGGTATCTATGCCCACCTCCCGCTGCACCACCAGACTCTTCTTATTGCGATGCAGGTGCTCAATGGGATCCTCAATAGTAATGATGTGTTTGGCAACATGAATATTGAGGTCGTCGATCAGTGCTACCATAGTAGTAGACTTCCCGCTGCCGGTAGGGCCGGTAACCAGCACCAGACCGCGCTCCTGGCCGGTGATGGCGCTCATGACATCCAACGGCAGTCCCAGCGCCTCGTAGCTGGGAATGGTCTCGGCAATTACGCGCATCACCACCCCTACCGAGCCCCTTTGCCTGAGTGCGTTGCAGCGAAAACGAGCCAGCCCGGGAATAGTGTAAGCAAAATCCATCTCATGCCGGTACTCGAAGGACTCCCACTGATCGGGTTGGAGCAGACTCCGCGCGATGGCCTCGGTCTCCTCCGGGCCCAGGAGCTTTGTAGTGAAGGGTTTCAAGCAGCCATCTATCCGCATCATAGGTGGTGCTCCCGCCTCGAGGTGAATGTCGGAGGCGCGCCGGCTCACCATGGCTTTCAACATTTCCACAACCGTCATAGCGTTGGCTCCTTTGTACCATCTTTCGGCTGACCAAAGGCCCATCTCCAGGTCCCAACATGTAAAGATGAACTAGCAACGGTCCATAAAGACACGAAACTCCCGACCGGCTCAGCCTCATAGCCGCCCCGGCACGGGCGGGGCACACCGCGGTAGGAGTAACTTCTCTCTCCACCAGGCAGGGCGCGCAGACCCAGCTGCACCTTGCCTTTATCCGTATATTTTATGGCATACACAGCCTGACCGACCGCATTCAATATGACTCCCGCCGTGCTTACGATAGTGGCCCGCATGATCTCAAAGCTGTCGATCCGCATCGCTCACTCCACCCTCATACGCCGGGTTTGAACACCCTGAACAAACCTTCCTTAACTTTACCTCCGTCTGGGGACTTCTCATGTTCGCCGTTGCCTCATGCTGTACATAGCTGCATCAGCCCGGTTGAACAGAACCCAGAACCTCATAGGCTCGGCAGGACTGACAGCCCACTTCACCCCTTCACAACGATCTTCCCCGAACGCGTATGTACGAGCTCATCGAAGACTCGGGCCAACCCAATCCGCCAAGCCGCTCTCGGTACCAACTATCATGAAACCATCTCCGCCGTAGCGGATCACCAGACCATCCTGTCGAACTGGCACCGAGAGCCGGCCGGGTGTTCTTCAGATGGGGTAGTGTATCACATCTAAAGCCGGTTGGCCGGGGTGATCATGGAGCGGGAGCTGTTGACCGTGCCGAGCGTCGAGCAATACGGACTCATGAAAAAATCTCGCAGCGCTGTGCAAGCATCCGGTGACGGCGACGGGCTGGGTTATGTAGGGAGTCAGACACCGGCCACCAGAACCTGGGACTGCAGCCAGTCAAGGAGTTGGCGATGCCCCCTTATATCCGCACGGACAAGAACACCAGGTTTATATGCCTAGCACCTTTCTGGCCTAACCGACAGTATCCCAAAACCACATGACACATGACACCCGGTCACAGCGCAATCCACCACTTCGGACGCATAATTGTTAATTTAGCCTAATATAGCAGCTAAGGGGGGTCAAATTATGAACATTAGAAAGATTAGCATCATAATTGGTCTTATTGCTTTCTTTGCAGGAAACGCCCTTGCTCAAGGCACTGTTATTAAGACGTTCTCCGGATCAGGTGGGAGAAACACTCAGCCGTTTGTTACTACCAGTCCCTGGGAAGTACAATGGAATGCGCAAGGCGATGTATTCCAGCTCTATCTATACACAGCATCCGGAGATATGGTGGGCTCCCCTGCTAGTCAACAGGGTTCAGGAAAGGGATCTTCGTATCAGCCAAAAGCCGGCAAATACTATCTCCAAGTGAACGCAATCGGAAAGTGGACCATTAAGATCGTCCCCGTGAGGTGAAAGGATCAGAGTACGAAACAGCTAGCCAATCGCTGCACCGGATAGAGAAAAAGTGGCCCATTTCTCCCCTGCAGTTGGACTCGGGCCGTAAGCGATCAGCCGAATATCCGCATTCACCCGTACACTAGAAACGACTGCCCCGCGCCTGGTTCAACTTGTGAAAACTCATGCCGGGGCCGGCCGGGTTCAACTGCAGATCGAACGCGGTTGGCCTTTACCGCTTTCTGCTCGCCACCAGTGAGCTTGGCGAGGCTGCCGGTAAAGGTGTCTGCGATGAGGAAGTCCATCAGTCCACTCCGTCAAACAGAGCGCTGTCCGGCAACGCATCCAGCGGAACGGCCTCGACCTTCGGCGCCAGCGCGAATCGCTTCTGCCCGGGATAGATCACGGCAATGCGCTCCAGCTTCAGGTCTTCAAGCACAATGCGAATCGAAGGCGTCATACGCGGGGCATCGCAGCGCTTGCACTCCACGCCGAACATCCGCCCATTCTTGCGCAGTATCAGATCAATCTCGGCACCCTGATGCGTGGCCCAGAAATACGCCTCGTCGGGACGCACGGTATCGAGTACTTCCTCGACCACATAGCCCTCCCAGGACGCGCCCAGCTTCGGGTGGGTCAGCAGATCGCGTTCGTTGCCGATGCCCAACAACTGATGTAACAGTCCGGAATCGCGAATATAGACCTTGGGTAATTTGACCTGACGCTTGCGTAGATTCGCATGCCAAGGCCGCAACTGCCGCACCATGAACGCATCGCTCAGCAAGTCAAGATAGCGGCGTGTAGTCGATTCGCCTACCCCCAGAGCCCGTGCCAGCTCCGCTGCATTCCATACCTGCCCGTGATAATGCGCGAGCATGGTCCAAAAACGCCACAGGGCCGAGGCCGGCACGTGCACGCCCCATTGCGGGAAGTCCCGCTCCAGCAGGGTCTGAATGAACGCCTTGCGCCACTTGAGACTGTCGGGCTCGGTTATCGCCAGATACGAGCGCGGGAACCCACCCCGCAGCCAATGTTGCCGTAATGCCTCAGCCCCGAGTTCGCCGAGGCTGAACCCTCGCAAGATCAGCGTCTCCATGCGCCCGGCGAGGGATTCGGAGGACTGCCGGAGCAAATTACCCGAAGCACTACCGAGAATCAGAAACCGGCCTTCGTAATTCTTGCGGTCGGCCAGCACGCGGAGCACCGGGAACAAATCGGGCCGGAGCTGTACCTCATCGATCACGATCAGCCCCGACAGCGAGCCGAGCGCCGTCATCGGCTCGTCGAGCCGGGCCAGGCTCAGCGGGTCCTCCAAATCAAAGTAATTGACCGAGGACTCCGGCAAGAACTCGCGCGCCAGCGTCGTCTTGCCGCATTGCCGTGGGCCGATCACCACCACGACCCGGCTGCGCAAAAACGCGTCGCGGATCGCCTGCAGCCAGCCCAATCTCTTGATCATGCCCACATATTACCATGAAAATACGTCATTAAGTATCTGAATTTCATGGTACAAACACTGGTTTGTGAACAATCAGCCGAACACCCACATTCACTCGCACCAACCATAAATGCTTGTCTCGTACCTAGTACAGCTTACAAAAACTCAGGCTGGGATTGACCGGGTTCAACTGGCGGGCCGAAGGCCGTAGTCTTGGCGAGTTCCCGCTCCTCGCCGGTGAGCTTGGCAAGGCTGTCGGTAAAGGTGCCGGCGATACAGAAGTTGGTTGTCAAACACTGCAAAAGGGAGTTAGAGATAATCAAAAATGCTCAAAATATGCCGCCCGCGCCAACAACATCGCACACTTTTTTTGGGCCGCTTTCTGCAGTGCGAGATCGCTAGACACCTGTGGCCAGCCCACAATATTTGCGTGACGCGGCGGCGGTTCTTGAGCTGCAACCATCAACCGTACATCAAACACCGCTTGAGCACTAACCAAGGATATGCCATGAAGTCGTAGCCCCCGAGAGGTAGCGATGCTCTTGCCTTCCGTTCGCACAACTTCACCTGCTTTCTCTGTATATCGAAACACGGAGGTCTCACCATGTTTAGGATCAGGCAAGAACGCCGCAGACTTTACGCCCCGGGCGTTGTAGTGGCTTGAAGACATGACAAATCTAGCAAGCATTTCATCGCCTGCTACATCTTCAGGTAACCCTGACTCCAGTTCACTCACGACGCACAATCCCCTTGATTCCCTCAAGGATTCTCTGTGGAATCTCTTCACCGTCAAAAACTGCTACCGCGTAACCTTGCTCGGCACCATCAAGCCACGCATAGGACAACCGATCGGTGCTTCCAACGCTCAATGAAAAGACATTATTCCTAGAGACAATCCAATCCAACGAGATAAAACCGTCTGGCTCAGCTGAGAACTCAGGAATCGGGATCTGGTTAGGCAACGTCCGAATAATAGCAACTGCGCAGTCCCGCGCAGCTAGCGGAATAGGGGAGGCATCATACCCATCCCAATCAGCTGTAGAGCACTCTAAGTAAAGCTCCGCCAGCTGTTGAATTGCTTCGGCTTTGTCTCCAAACAACGCTTGAGACCGCTCTGCGCTGTTCACTGCATCGTGCTCAACCCTTTTTAAGTACATGGCCTCTTCAGACATAGCGGTATTTATCGATAGCGAACCGTATGGTACCCTATAATCAAGAGCTAGATTCATCATTAGAAAGCTCCAAGTATTTACTTTGTAAGCTATGTTCGAATACGCGATTCTTCAGGTTTCGCAAAGACTGAATCTGCTGCAGAATTAAATCCCAATTGGAAAGGTCAACCGACTCGTTATTAACTACCTCAATATCAAAAATTACGGGAAGCTGATTTTCTTGGATGGCTTGAGATGCCAGTATAATTGTTACTTGGTGCCCAGTCTCAACATCTACAGCCACGTTACGATTCATGAAACTCGACAAGGTTAGCTTGTCCTCCTCTGGAAGCCTTGGCCCAAGCTTAAGATATTTATCTAAGTCAAGCTTATTTTTCACAAGCGGCAAAAGAATACGATTGATGTACCGCAACTTCACCATACGAACCCGGATCGGTCGAATGATAGACGTAAAAATAGACCACGTACGCTTCATCTCCGGAAGATACTCGTCGAGACTTGAGTAGGGGGCAAGTCGATTAAATGAAAAGCCTTGACTACGCACTTGAACAATCTGTTTTCGATCACCGGAAAAAAATAGGAAGGCTTGTAGTCCACTTCTAGTAGAAAGCTTTGGGTCAGCATTATCTACCTTTTCAAATTGTTGTTCCAGGAACCGGCGAACTTGCAGCTCTGGATAGTTGGTCGCATAAGCATCACGCGCCGATTCTTCGACCGATTCAAGGTTGAAATCGGGCTGCATGTCGCAGTCAATATCCAGCACCGCTTCGACAATTGGGGCCTTTGCAAGTTTCAAGACATGCTCGCTCATGACTCTAGTAGACATTATACCCGAAACACCTTCATCACTTCATCGCCCAAGTGGTTAATGACCTTGACAGCAATTCGGCCGGATTCTGGCTTTTCGAAGGGGCGGGAGGTGTCGCTGTTGAGGGTAGCCCAGGCATCAGCGTTGATCTCGGCTTTGAGGGTAGTTTTGAGCGCCTTGTAGGGATCATTCGCACCCAGAAAGTAAGCGTGGCGGACGAAGAAGCTCTCTTCGTTGTAATCGGTGTCGATGAACCAGCAGGCGATACCTTCGGGGCCATCACTGCGGACTTCGCCGGTGTTGGGGTGGAAGACGTCGACGCCATTCACGCGCACCTGCGCGTAGTGAATAGTGGTTAGTGGGGAGTGGATAGCGATCTCATGAGCGCGTGCAGCATTTTGTTGATCTCGGCGCAGGAGTTCAACAAGTTCGCGGAACTCTCTTTGCTCATATAATCCAGCCTTTCCGACAAGGTCAGGAGGGTTTCCAGCTCCGACAGGGAGCCCCGCGCAATGCCAAGCGACTGAAGAAACTCCCCGGTCGTCTTCCTTGCCTGACCTTCCGCAATGTTCGCCGGAATCGAGGCTGCCGCCCGCCGCATCTGCAATGTAATTCCAAACTTCTCTTCGACAGGATAGCCGCGCGTAATCTCGTAGATCCTTACTGTCAAGTCCATTGACTTTTTCCAGACTATCAATTCCCGATACGAGCTTAAAGATTTCATACGGCGCTACTCTCTCTCCTGAACTATCCACTAACCACTCTTCACTGGTCACTGTAATATCCGGTTCGCCGAAGATGACGAACAGGTTGCCTTTGCCGGTGTTCTTGAGGTCGTCGGCCATGTGCAGGTCGG